>NZ_JBIRKB010000048.1:0-1091 GCF_044329855.1 Streptomyces sp. NPDC017520 | reverse complement strand
CTAGGGCGTGTATCGGGTCGTGATCACTGGGTGGTTCGCGTGAGGTCTTTGATCCAGATCATGGAGGCCCGGAGTTGGAGTCCGGCCAGGTAGCTCTCGGGTGTCTTGTCGAAGCGGGTGGCGATGCCGCGCCACGCCTTGAGCTTGTTGATCAGTCGCTCGACCGTGTTGCGCTCCTTGTAGAGGCCGGTGTCGTGGGTGAGGGGTCGGCCGCCCCGGCGGCCCTTCTTCTTCCGGTTGGCGGCCTGGTCCTTCTTCTCCGGGATGACGGCCTTGATGTTCCGTCTGCGCAGGTAGGCGCGGTTGCCGCGGGAGGAGTACGCCTTGTCACCGGCGACCGCGTCGGGCCGGGTGCGGGGCCGGCCTGCCGGGCCGCGGACCCGCAACTGATCGAGGACGGGGATGAACTGCGGGCTGTCAGCAGCCTGTCCCGCGGTCAAAGTCAGCACGAGCGGCCGGCATCGACGGTCGCAAGCGACGTGGACCTTGCTGGTCTGCCCGCCCCGCGAACGCCCCAGCAGGGCGGCCTTCAGCCGGAGCCTGCGCCGCTGACGGAGGCGTCTTCGCCCGGCGACGCCATCGGTGTCCGGTCCGGATTGTTCTTCCTCGGTGCCCCCTTTGACCGGGCCTTCTCCTCGTGTGCGGCCTTCTCCAGTGCGTCGAGCACACCGGGTGCCAGACGCATACCAGCCGCGTCATGGTGGGCCCGGGCGGTGGTGGAGTCCACGCTGACCAGGGAAAGGTCCACCTCGCCTCGCGCGGCCGCCTGCGCGATCAGCCCTTCCAGCAAGGTCTCGAAGATTCCGGCATCCCGCCACTGGCGGAAGCGGTTGTGCACGGTGGACCACGCGCCGAACTCGGCCGGCATCTCCCGCCACTGCGCTCCCGAGCGAAACTTCCAGATCACGCCCTCGAACTGCTTCCGCAGGCGTGCGGGATACGGGCCGTACTCGCCGATCGGCAGGTACGGCTCGACGTACTCCCATTCCAGGTCCGTCAGTTGCGCCCGTGTCATGCGATACGGACTACCGGATCCGCACGCGCCGTGAGGGCAAAACGCGCATGTTGATCGCGACCCGATACACGCCCTA
>NZ_JBIRKB010000047.1:0-1106 GCF_044329855.1 Streptomyces sp. NPDC017520 | reverse complement strand
AGGAGAGCCGGCGTGAGCTTGAGGATCGTTGTCTGTGTGAAGTACGTGCCCGACGCGACCGGTGACCGGCGTTTCGCCGATGACCTGACGCTGGATCGTGAGGATGTCGACGGTCTGTTGTCGGAGCTGGACGAGTACGCGGTCGAGCAGGCGTTGCAGATCGCTGACGGGGCGGACGATGCGGAGATCACCGTGGTGACGGTGGGTCCGGAGGATGCCAAGGACGCGTTGCGCAAGGCGTTGTCGATGGGTGCGGACAAGGCGGTTCACGTCGAGGACGACGATCTGCACGGCAGTGATGTGATGGGTACGTCGCTGGTGCTGGCGAAGGCTGTGGAGAAGGCCGGGTATGACCTGGTGGTCTGTGGGATGGCTTCCACGGACGGTGTGATGGGTGTGCTGCCGGCTCTGCTGGCGGAGCGTCTGGGTGTGCCGCAGGTGACGCTGCTGTCGGAGGTCGCGGTGGACGGTGGTGTGGTGACCGGGCGTCGTGACGGTGACACCGCGTCCGAGCAGCTTCGGGCGTCGCTCCCTGCGGTGGTGTCGGTGACCGACCAGTCCGGTGAGGCCCGTTACCCGTCGTTCAAGGGGATCATGGCGGCGAAGAAGAAGCCGGTCGAGTCCTGGGATCTGGATGATCTGGGGCTGGAGGCGGACGAGGTGGGTCTGGCGGGTGCGTGGACGGCGGTCGATTCGGCCACGGAGCGTCCGGCGCGGACGGCGGGCACGATCGTGAAGGACGAGGGTGAGGGCGGCAGGCAGCTCGCCGAGTTCCTCGTGGGCCAGAAGTTCATCTAGTCCGCATGTCCTTTCCCGCTGTTCCTCTCTCTCGTCATTTCTCGTCTGGAGTGCGTTGTCATGGCTGAAGTTCTTGTTCTGGTCGATCACGTGGACGGTGCGGTCCGCAAGCCCACCCTGGAGCTGTTGACGCTGGCCCGCCGTATCGGTGATCCGGTCGCGGTGGCGCTGGGTGCCGGTGCCGGGGCCACCGCCCCGGTGCTGGGTGAGCACGGTGCGGTGAGGGTGCTGACCGCGGATGCCCCGGAGTTCGCGGACTACCTGGTGGTGCCGAAGGTCGACGCGTTGCAGGCCGCGTTCGACGCGGT
>NZ_JBIRKB010000046.1:0-1172 GCF_044329855.1 Streptomyces sp. NPDC017520 | reverse complement strand
GTTACTGAGGCTGAACTCGTGATGTCGTGCTGCTGATCAGGCAGGTCTGATGATCAGGCCGGTCTCGGTGAGACAGCCGTCTATGAGGTGGCTGCGGTACTGGATGTGCCGCAGGCCACGCCGGACGGTCTGAACGAGGTGTTCTGGGGTGCTGAAAGCGACGTTCGAGAGCCATCCGCGCCGTAGGAGTGACCAGATGCCTTCGACGGGGTTGAGGTCGGGTGCGTAGGGCGGCAGGTAGTAGATGGTCAGCCAGTCCCGGGTTTCGGCGAACTCTCTCAGTCCGGCGGCCTTATGGACGTTGAGGTTGTCCCAGACGAGCACGATAGGGTCGTCGAGCTGCTGGTGGGCGGCGATCAGGAGGTCCCGGTAGTCGCGCCAGGAGAAGCTCTTGCGGCCATCCCGGTTGCTGTCGTCGCGGCGGGGTCGGTAGATCAGCCTCGACCGGTGGCCGGGTTTGTAGCAGGTCAGCGCGGCTATGGAGATCCGTCTGCGGGAACGGCCGCGGACCCGGACCACCGGGGTGCGGCCGCGTGGCGCCCATGTTTTTGCGTGCGGCGGCGTCATGGAGAAGCCGGCTTCGTCCTCGAAGACCAGCCAGGCCCCACGGGCCGCCGCTAACCTTCCGCGCGGGGCCACACCTCCTTGACCCACCCGGCCACCGCCTCGTCGTCCCGCTCCATCGCTCTGCGGGCCGGAACCTGGCAGGACCAGCCGTTGCGCACCAACAGCTTCCGCACACCCTGGATCGTGTACGTGAGGTGGAAGCGCCGGCCGATCACCGTCTTGACCCGGGCCAGCGTCCAGCGCTGGTCCTCCCAGCCATGCGCGGCCGGCCCCTTGGCCAGCTCCGCCTCCAGCTGAGCGAACTGCCTCTCGCTCAGCCTCGGCAGGGACGCCGGCCCCTGCGACCGCAGGGATCGTGGGCCGCCCTCGGCCCACGCGTGACGCCATCGCTGGACCGAGCGGACACTGACCCGCAGATCTCTGGCGATCGCGGTACTGCCCTCGCCCCGGGCGAACCGCTCGGCCGCCTGGAGCCGTAACTCCTCGCGGAACTGCTGCCGTTCGGCGGTCAGCCCGCCCCCTTGTGGATACCGCATGACTCCGGTGATACCGCAGCCACCGGCCAGCCGTCACCCCCTACGACACCACGCGTGCAACCTCAGTAG
>NZ_JBIRKB010000045.1:0-1300 GCF_044329855.1 Streptomyces sp. NPDC017520 | reverse complement strand
CCCCCGACCCCGGACACGGCCCCCACCGTGCTCACGGTCGTGCCCGACGCGCCGCCCGCACGGCCGGTGCCGCTGTGGGTCCGCTCCGGACACGCGGTGAAGACGGCCGTGACGCACGAGCGGACGAGGACGGTCGTCCGTGCGACGGCCCGGCACGGCCTCTACACCTTCAACGGCGGGCGGATCGTGGCCCGTCGGGCGTGGGACGGCCGTACCGGCTCGCGGTACGAGCGGATGATCCGGGCGGCGGAAGCCGCGGGGAACCTGGAAGCGGCCGAGGAGTGGGAGGAGCGGTTGCAGCGCTTCCGCGCCGCCCGCCACCACCGCCGCATGGACCTCCTCCACTCCCCGGTCGAGGCGGCCAAGGGTGTGGCCGTCGGCGCCGGCATGAGTATCGGCGTGCTGGTCGCGCTCGGGGTCGTGATGGCCATCAACACCGGCCAGGTCGGGGACGTCATCACGCCCCTGTCGGCGACGATCGACTTCATCGCCCTGCTGATCCGGATCGTGCAGATCGTGTGGGGCCCGGCCCTCACCATCGGCCCGTTCCTGGCCCTGCTCGCGCTGTGGTCGGTCGGTCGCAAGCAGCACGCAGCCCCCGCCTGGGCCCTGCCCGCCAACGTCCGCTCGGGCGAGGGTGAGCCGATCACCCCGTCCATCGTGGTCAAGGCCCTGCGCGACCTCGGCGTGCCCGCGCTGCGCAACGCCATCAAGGAGATGGGCGACGCCGGTGCCTCGATGCTCGGGCCGATCACCATCGCCGGATGCGGTGTCGAGGTCGACGTGACGCTTCCCTCCGGGGTGTCGACCGATGAGGTGCAGAAGCGGCGCAAGAAGCTCGCGGAGAACCTGACCCGGCACGAGCACGAGGTGTTCATCACGATCCCGCAGGCCGCGCGGACGGTGCGGCTGTGGATCGCCGACTCGGGCGCGTTGGACGAGCCGATCGGCCCGTCCCCGTTGACCACGGACGAGACGCTGACCGCCGACTACGCCAAGGGCAAGGCGCCGTGGGGTCAGGACCTGCGCGGGGACGCTGCCGCCCTGTCCCTCTATCAGCGGCACCTGCTCATCACCGGGTTGTCGAACCAGGGCAAGACGGCCGCGCTGCGGGCGCTCGCCCTGTGGGCGTGCCTGGACCGCCGGGTGGAGTTCCGGATCGCCGACCTCAAGGGCGCCGGCGACTGGGCCATGTTCGACGGCCTGGCCACGGTGCTGATCCAGGGCCCGGCCGATGAGCAGGTGATCGAGGCGACCGAGATGGTCGAGAGCCTGGTCGAGGAGATGAACCGCCGCATCG
>NZ_JBIRKB010000044.1:0-1401 GCF_044329855.1 Streptomyces sp. NPDC017520 | reverse complement strand
CTGGAGTCGGTCCCAAGGGTTGGGCTGTTCGCCCATTAAAGCGGTACGCGAGCTGGGTTTAGAACGTCGTGAGACAGTTCGGTCCCTATCCGCTGTGCGCGTAGGAGTCTTGAGAAGGGCTGTCCCTAGTACGAGAGGACCGGGACGGACGAACCTCTGGTGTGCCAGTTGTTCTGCCAAGGGCATGGCTGGTTGGCTACGTTCGGGAGGGATAACCGCTGAAAGCATCTAAGCGGGAAGCCTGCTTCGAGATGAGGACTCCCACCTCCTAGAGAGGGTAAGGCTCCCAGTAGACGACTGGGTTGATAGGCCAGATATGGAAGCCGGGTAACCGGTGGAGTTGACTGGTACTAATAGGCCGAGGGCTTGTCCTCAGTTGCTCGCGTCCACTGTGTTGGTTCTGAAACCACGAACAACCCCGTCCATGGTCACGGACGGTGCGGTTGTCAGTTTCATAGTGTTTCGGTGGTCATAGCGTAGGGGAAACGCCCGGTTACATTCCGAACCCGGAAGCTAAGCCTTACAGCGCCGATGGTACTGCAGGGGGGACCCTGTGGGAGAGTAGGACGCCGCCGAACAATTATTGCGAGAATGCCCCGCACCGGGAACGGTGCGGGGCATTCTGCGTTTAGGGTCTTTGTATGCGTTATGACTTGGTGGTCTTCGACAACGACGGTGTGCTCGTCGACAGTGAGCCGATCTCGAATCGTCTGCTGGCCGGCTACCTGACCGAGCTGGGGCACCCGACGACGTACGAGGACTCCCTGCGGGATTACATGGGTGCCGCGATGCACCGGGTGCATGACCTCGTGCGGGAGCGGACCGGGCGCCGGCTGCCCGCCGACTTCGACGACGTGTTCCACCGGCGGGTGTTCGCCGCCTTCGAGGAGGACCTGGAGGCCGTGCCGGGGGTGGCGGCCCTGCTCGAGAAGCTCGCCCTGGACGGGATTCCGTACTGTGTGGCGTCCTCGGGAAGCCATGAGCGGATCCGGGTCGGGCATCGCAGGACCGGGCTGGACCGGTGGTTCGACGACGGGCGGATCTTCAGCTCCGAGGACGTGGGGCGGGGGAAGCCGGCGCCGGACCTGTTCCTCCACGCCGCGGAGCGGATGGGGGTGGCTCCGGAGCGGTGCGTCGTGGTGGAGGACAGTCCACTGGGAGTGCGGGCGGCCGTCGCGGCCGGGATGGACGTGTACGGGTTCACGGCGATGACACCCGCCGGGAAGCTGGCGGGAGCCACCCGGCTCTTCCAGGACATGGGAGAACTGGCCGATCTGCTGTCGCACTGACATTTGTCCCGGGTGGTTCCGGACGCTTGTTTCTACTGGGGGTGCCCTCCCGGCCGCCAAGCTGAGGGCATGGCGACGTACACGGGACATGGGCAGCGGCAGGGCGGCAAGG
>NZ_JBIRKB010000043.1:0-1549 GCF_044329855.1 Streptomyces sp. NPDC017520 | reverse complement strand
CAGCGGATAGGGACCGAACTGTCTCACGACGTTCTAAACCCAGCTCGCGTACCGCTTTAATGGGCGAACAGCCCAACCCTTGGGACCGACTCCAGCCCCAGGATGCGACGAGCCGACATCGAGGTGCCAAACCATCCCGTCGATATGGACTCTTGGGGAAGATCAGCCTGTTATCCCCGGGGTACCTTTTATCCGTTGAGCGACAGCGCTTCCACAAGCCACTGCCGGATCACTAGTCCCGACTTTCGTCCCTGCTCGACCCGTCGGTCTCACAGTCAAGCTCCCTTGTGCACTTACACTCAACACCTGATTGCCAACCAGGCTGAGGGAACCTTTGGGCGCCTCCGTTACTCTTTAGGAGGCAACCGCCCCAGTTAAACTACCCATCAGACACTGTCCCTGATCCGGATCACGGACCCAGGTTAGACATCCAGCACGACCAGAGTGGTATTTCAACGACGACTCCACAACCACTGGCGTGGCCGCTTCAAAGTCTCCCACCTATCCTACACAAGCCGAACCGAACACCAATATCAAACTATAGTAAAGGTCCCGGGGTCTTTCCGTCCTGCTGCGCGAAACGAGCATCTTTACTCGTAGTGCAATTTCACCGGGCCTATGGTTGAGACAGTCGAGAAGTCGTTACGCCATTCGTGCAGGTCGGAACTTACCCGACAAGGAATTTCGCTACCTTAGGATGGTTATAGTTACCACCGCCGTTTACTGGCGCTTAAGTTCTCAGCTTCGCCACCCCGAAAGGCAGCTAACCGGTCCCCTTAACGTTCCAGCACCGGGCAGGCGTCAGTCCGTATACATCGCCTTACGGCTTCGCACGGACCTGTGTTTTTAGTAAACAGTCGCTTCTCGCTGGTCTCTGCGGCCACCCCCAGCTCAAGCAGCAAGTGCTATCACCAGGAATGGCCCCCCTTCTCCCGAAGTTACGGGGGCATTTTGCCGAGTTCCTTAACCATAGTTCACCCGAACGCCTCGGTATTCTCTACCTGACCACCTGAGTCGGTTTAGGGTACGGGCCGCCATGAAACTCGCTAGAGGCTTTTCTCGACAGCATAGGATCATCCACTTCACCACAATCGGCTCGGCATCAGGTCTCACCCTCAACGTGTGACGGATTTACCTACCACACGGGCTACACCCTTACCCCGGGACAACCACCGCCCGGGCTGGACTACCTTCCTGCGTCACCCCATCGCTTACCTACTACAAGTCTGGTTCATCGGCTCCACCACTACCCTCAACTCCGAAGAGATCGGGCCGGCTTCACGGACTTAGCATCGCCTGATTCAGTACTGGGCGTTTCAAAGCGGGTACCGGAATATCAACCGGTTGTCCATCGACTACGCCTGTCGGCCTCGCCTTAGGTCCCGACTTACCCTGGGCAGATCAGCTTGACCCAGGAACCCTTAGTCAATCGGCGCACACGTTTCTCACGTGTGTATCGCTACTCATGCCTGCATTCTCACTCGTGAACCGTCCACAACTCGCTTCCGCGGCTGCTTCACCCGGCACACGACGCTCCCCTACCCATCCA
>NZ_JBIRKB010000041.1:0-4720 GCF_044329855.1 Streptomyces sp. NPDC017520 | reverse complement strand
ACTGGGAGGCCTTCTACGAAGGCACGGGCGCCCGCCAGGTGCCCCTGCCCACCTACGCCTTCCAACGACAGCGCTACTGGCTCGAACCCCGCACCGTCCCCGAGACCTTCGGCAACGGCGCCCCCACCACCGGCCACCCCGTCCTGGGCTCGCCCATCACCGTGGCCGGCTTCAACCAGATCCTCTTCACCAGCAGGCTCTCCCTCAAGAGCCACCCGTGGCTCGCCGACCACATCGTCCTCGGCTCACCCGTCCTCCCCGCCTCCGCCCTCGTCGAACTCGCCATCCACGCGGGCGACCTGATCGGCCACCCGGCCCTCGACGAGCTCAACCTCCAGGTCCCGCTGGTCCTCCCCGAGGAGGGCAACATCCAGCTCCAGGTCAGGGCCGGCACCCCGGACGACACCGGACGCCACTGCCTCTGCCTGTACTCCCGCCCCGACGACTTCGACGCGCCGTGGACCATGCACGCCGAGGGCTGGTACCTCACCGAGGAGCCCGAGGCCGCCACGTCCCTCGCCTGGGACGAGAGCGCCCCGGGCCGTACCACCGAGATCCAGCTCCCCGACGGTCTCCGGTCCGACGCCGGCCGGTACGGCCTCCACCCCGTCCTGCTCCAGGCCGCCCTGCCCGCCCGCCCGGCCAACCCCGCCGGCGGTACGATCCCGGTCCCCGCCGACTGGTACGGCGTACGGCTCCACGCCACCGGCGCCACCGCCGTCAAGGCCAAGGTCACCGAGCTCGACGACGACTCCATCTCGCTCCAGCTGGCCGACGCGGCCGGGGACCTCGTGGTCTCGGTCGAGTCCGTCGTCTTCCGCGACATACCCACCGAGCAGTTCAGAGCCGCGGTCGGCGGCGACAGCACCGGACGCGAGTCGCTCTTCCACGTCGACTGGATCCCCGCCACCTCCCTCCCCGGTCCCGCCGAGCCGCCCGTCTGGGCCGTCCTGGACCCGGACGGCCCCGGCCGCGCCCCCGACCACCCCCACTACCCGGACCCGGCCGCCGTGGCCACGGCCCTCGCATCCGGCACCCGTATCGACACCGTGCTGGTTCCGTGGACCCCCGCCGACCCCGGCGCCGACCAGACCGCAGCCACCCGCACCGCCACCCGGAAGGTCCTCGCCCTGGTGCGGGAGTGGCTGGCCGACGAGCGTCTGGAGGGGACCCGGCTCGCCGTCGTCACCTCGGGCGCGGTGGCCACGGCCGACGGGGAGGACGTCACCGACCTGCCGGGCGCCGCCGTCTGGGGCCTGCTCCGCTCCGCCCAGTCGGAGGCCCCGGACCGTATCGCCGTCATCGACGCCGGTACGGACACCGACATCCCCCACGAACGGCTCGCCGCCCTCGCCTCCTCCGGCGAACCGCAGGCCGCCCTCCGCGATGGCACGGTGCTCCTGCCGCGCCTGCGCCGCGTCCCCGTCACCCCGGCCGGCCGGGCCCCCGACTGGAAGGCCGGCGGCACCGTCCTGGTCACCGGCGGCACCGGCACCCTCGGCGCCACGTTCGCCCGCCACCTCGTCGCCGAGCACGGCGCCTCCCGGCTCGTGCTCCTCTCCCGCACCGGAGACCGGGCGGAGCATGTACAGCCGATCGTGGACGACCTGCGGGGCATCGGCGCCCACGTCACCGTCCTCGCCGGCGACGCCGGCGACCGCGGCACACTGGCCCGCGTCCTCGCCGGCATCCCGGCCGAACACCCGCTGACCGCCGTCGTCCACACCGCGGGCGTCCTCGACGACGGGCTGATACCCGCGCTCACCGACGCCCGGCTCGACGGCGTACTGCGGTCCAAGGCGGACGCCGCCTGGCACCTGCACGACCTGACCCGGGACATGGAGCTCAACGCGTTCGTGCTCTTCTCCTCCACCGCCGGCGTCCTCGGCGGCCCCGGCCAGGCCAACTACGCCGCCGCCAACGCCTTCCTGGACGGCCTCGCCGCCCACCGCCGCGCCCACGGCCTGTCCGCGACCTCCATCGCCTGGGGCCTGTGGCAGCTCGGCGGCATCAACGCCCACCTCTCCGAGGCAGACCTCAACAGCCTCGCCCGCGACGGCTTCCGCCCGATCGCCCGCGTCGAGGGCCTCTCCCTCTTCGACCGGTCCACCGCCGACGGCCGGGCCGCGCTCGTCGCCGCCCCGGTCGGCGTCTCCGCCGTCCGGGCCCAGCCCCGGATCCCCGCCCTCCTGACCGAGCTCGTCGCCCTGCCCGGGCGCCGCGTCGCCCAGTCCGACGGCCTGGCGAACGGCCCTGCCGTCGACCGGGCGGCCGAACTCACCGCCCGCCTCGCCGACCTCAGCGAGGTCGAGCAGGACCAACTGATCCTGACCCTCGTGCTGACCGACGTGGCCACCGTCCTCGGCCGCAGCGACGCTGAGACCATCGCCCCCGAACGGGCCTTCCAGGACCTGGGCTTCGACTCGATCACCGCGGTCGACCTGCGCAACCGGATCGGCACCGCCACCGGCGTCAAGCTTCCCGCCACCCTCGTCTTCGACCATCCCACCCCGGCCGCCCTCGTCGCCCATCTGCGGGAGTGCCTCGTCCCGCAGGCCCCGGACCCCGGCCAGGCGCTCCTCGACGAACTGGACCAGGTGGAACGGAAGCTGGCAGCGGTCTCCACGGGCGCCGACCGGTCCACCGTCTCCGCCCGCCTGAGGGCGCTGCTCTCGCAGATCGAGGGGCCGGACGAGGCGTCGGCCGCGGGGCCCGAGGCCGACGCGTCCGAAGCCATCGAATCGGCCTCGATCGACGAACTCTTCAGCCTCATCGACAGCCAACTCGGCCGCTAGGGCGTTTTTCGAAAGTCCTAGGGCGTTTTTCGAAAGTCCCGCCCTGCTCGACGGCGTCTGGCACTTCCCCAAGCTCTCGGCTTCGCTCGAGCAGGGGAGACCCCATCCCTCGCCGCGTTGTCGGGATCACGCCGGGCCGTCCGGAGGCCCCTCCCCGCCGGACGGCCCGGCCCCCGCCACTCAGTCGCCCGCCACTCAGTCGCCCGCCTCTCAGCCGTCGCAACTCCGCCTTCGCAACTCCGCCCTTCGCCCGAGGAGAGCACGAACCCGATGTCCAACCCGTCGAACGAAGAGAAGCTGGTCGAGTACCTGAAGCGGGTCACCGTCGACCTTCAGACGGCGAACCAGAAGATCGCCGAGCTCAAGGCGGCCGAGTCCGAGCCGATCGCCGTCGTCGGCATGGCCTGCCGGTTCCCCGGCGGCGTCGCGTCGCCCGAGGACCTGTGGCAGCTGGTCGCCGACGGCACCGACGCCATCACCGACTTCCCCACCGACCGGGGCTGGGAGCTGGAGCGCCTCTACGACCCCGACCCGGCCCACCCCGGCACCTCGTACACCCGCCAGGCGGGCTTCCTGCACGACGCCGCCCTCTTCGACGCCGGCTTCTTCGGGATCTCGCCCCGCGAGGCCCTCTCCATGGACCCGCAGCAGCGTCTCCTCCTGGAGACCTCCTGGGAGGCGCTCGAACAGGCCGGCATCGACCCCGAGACCCTGCGCGGCAGCCGCACCGGCGTCTTCGCGGGCATCATCGAGCAGAGCTACCTGGGTCTGGAAGGCCCCGAGGAGTTCGAGGGCTACCTGCTGACCAGCAAGCTCAGCAGCGTCGCCTCCGGCCGTATCGCCTACAGCCTCGGCCTGGAGGGCCCGGCGGTCTCCATCGACACCGCGTGCTCCTCCTCGCTCGTCGCCCTCCACCTGGCGGTCCAGTCGTTGCGCTCCGGCGAGTCCGACCTCGCCCTGGCCGGAGGCGTCACGGTGACCGCGACCCCCGGAGGGTTCGTCGACTTCTCCCGGCAGAGCGGCCTGGCCCCCGACGGCCGCATCAAGTCCTTCTCCGCCGAAGCGGACGGCACCTCCTGGGCCGAGGGCGTGGGCATGCTCCTCGTGGAGAAGCTCTCCGACGCCCGCCGCAACGGCCACCAGGTCCTTGCCGTGATCCGCGGCTCGGCCGTCAACCAGGACGGCGCGTCGAACGGTCTGACCGCCCCCAGGGGTCCGGCGCAGGAGCGGGTCATCCGCCAGGCCCTCGCCGACGCCCGGCTGACCCCCGCCGATGTCGACGCCGTCGAGGCGCACGGTACGGGGACGCGGCTCGGCGACCCGATCGAGGCGCAGGCGCTGCTCGCCACGTACGGCCAGGGCCGCGCCGAGGACCGCCCGCTCTACCTCGGCTCCCTCAAGTCGAACATCGGGCACACCGTCGCGGCCGCCGGTGTCGGCGGGGTCATCAAGATGATCCTGGCGATGGACCACGGGGTGCTGCCCCGCACCCTCCACGTTCAGACGCCCACGCCGATGGCCGACTGGAACTCCGGCGCAGTCGAACTGCTCACCGAGGCCCGCGACTGGCCGGTCACCGAGCGCGCCCGCCGCGCCGCCGTCTCCGCCTTCGGCGTCAGCGGCACCAACGCCCACGTGATCATCGAGCAGCCGCCGGCCGACAGGACGACCGACGCGGCGGCGAACGCGACGGAGGCCGGGGAGACCCGGGCGCCGGTCGCCCTGCCCGTCGTGCCCTGGCTGCTCTCCGGCAGCACGGAGGCGGCCCTGCGCGACCAGGCCCGCCGCCTGTACGACCACGCCTCCGACGAGGCCGCCGCCCTCACCTCGCTCGATGTCGGTTTCTCTCTCGCGACGGGTCGTGCGTCTCTTGATCACCGTGCGGTGGTGGTGGGCCGTGACCGGGGTGAGTTTCTCGCGGGTGT
>NZ_JBIRKB010000040.1:0-6012 GCF_044329855.1 Streptomyces sp. NPDC017520 | reverse complement strand
CGCGTGGCAACATGCCGCAGTTCATCGCGGACGCCATCGGGCAGAAGGTCGGGCGCCGGCTCACCCTGGACGACATCGGCATGGGTGACGCGGCCGTGTCTTCCGTACAGCCTGACCTCGGACTTGAGTTCGCAGACAGGGCCGAGGCGGCGACCAAGACCGTCGCAGACCTCTGGCGTGCCGACCTGGCTGAGGCTGAGGTACTAGTCAGGGCACAGCCAGACTCGGCCGCCTGGAACACTGCGTCCCTGCGCTGGATCGTCGCCCCGCCGGACGGTGAGCTGACGGGCGCGGGCAACCGCGCGATCGGCATGGTGGACGTGGAAATGATCCGCTCCACTGCCGCCGCCTTCAGCATGCTCGATGGCAAGTTCGGCGGCGGCCATGCCCGACGTGCGCTGATCCAGTACCTGCACACGGACGTCCGGCCGATGCTGGACGGCAAGTACTCGGACGACGTGGGCAAACAGCTCTACTCGGCCGCGGCGGAAGCGCTCCTGCTCGCTGGCTGGATGTCGTACGACAGTGGCCTTCACGGCATCGCTCAGCGGTACTTCATCCAGGCGTTGCGCATGACGCAAGCGGCAGGGGACCGCCTTCTTGGAGGCAGCATCCTTTCCGCGATGAGCCACCAGGCCACGTTCCTCGGGCGCTACCACGACGCGGCCACCCTGGCTCGGGCGGCCTACACGGGCCCGGCCGGCGTGCTGGGCCCCACGATGTCCGCGCAGTTCCGCGCGATGGAGGCGCGGGCCCTGGCCCGCCTCGGCGACGAACGGGGATGCGACCTCGCCTTGGTAGAGGCAGAGCGCAAGCTCAGTCAGCGGACCCCGGACAGCGATCCGCCGTACATCGCTTATTTCGATGACGTGGAGCTTGCAGCCGAGATCGGCCATTGCTTCCGAGATTTGGGCCGGTCCGCAGAAGCAGCAGAACGGGGCGTGGGATCGATCTTCGGCGACGGCCTGAACAATCGAAGCGACTTCTTCGCGACGATGGTGCAGGCCGAAGCGTATATCAACCAAGGCGAGATTGGGCGTGGCTGCGAAATTGCCAAGACTGCCCTACAACTCGGCGAGGGTTTGAAGTCGGCGCGCTGCGTCCAGTACGTTCGAGAATTCCGCGAACGCGTTTCCCCTACGATGCGAGGAGCTGTGGACTTCCGCACCTTCATGGAAGAAGCGCGGACCTACCGACTTTGGCAGCAATGCGGCTTGACGTCTTAGAAGGGCGCCCAATCTCGGCGTGATCCTCCCGACCGGAGAGTTGCCACCCGCTTCTCGACCTCGTCAGCGGCCCGGGGGTTCGCGCCCGCGTTCTGCGAGAGCCACGTGACCATCAGCAGTTCTCGCACGCTCCGGAGCACGCCGTATCCGGCCCATTCGCGCACGTCGAAACCGTAGCCCGCCACGAAATCCGCATACTCCGCTTCCGTATGCCATCCAAAGCTGTCGTAATACATGGCTGTTTGCATCAGGTCCCACTCGCGGGGGCCTGTAGCAAACCCGTCCAGGTCAATTACGCGCGGATGGCCAGACGCATCGTGCAGAACGTTACCCACGTTGAAGTCACCGTGCAGATGCCCCGAGGGAAGCGAGAATTCGAGGCGCTCATACTCGACCTCCAAATCCCTCGCCATCGAACGCAGGAATGATCGGGTACTCGCCGGAATGGAGGCACGCTCCAAGCGGCTCGCGACCTTTTCGAACGGCTGGAGTCGCGGCAGCGAAAAAGGCGGCGACTCCAGTTCATGGAGCCGCCGCAATAGCGCGCCCATTTCCGCCGTACTCGCGTACGTGTCGCCGTCTGCGAGGCCTTGCCAAAAGGTGACCGGGTGGTCCTCGATCACGATCGGCTGTTCGGCGTCCGTGACGAGACGAGCGGCCGGATATCCCTGTTCTGCAAGCCACCGGGCCACCGCTACTTCTTGCCGCACCGAGGCAAGCCGGTCGGCGCCCCGCCCCACCCGCGAGATGATCCGGCCGCCGTCGACACGGAACACGGCATGGTCGCCTAGCCGAAGGATCTCGATGCCGTCCGGCTCCAGGTCTGCGACCGCGCATGCCCGGCGCAGGATGGCCTCTGCCGCGTCCGCGTCGAACTCCGTGCGCTCCGTCGTCGTCATGCGGTCTGTGTCTCCCGTCCGGTCGGCAGCGTGAGGACTTCCCGCCCTCGCCCTGCGCCCTTGCCGATCAGCCCTTGACCTTCCATCTGCGCGATGGCAGAGCGCACGGCGGTCCGGGACGCGCCGAACCGCTCGCACAGCTCCTTCTCGGTGGGGAAGCGGTCGCCCACCTTCACCTCCCCGCCGCGCAACAGGTCGGTCACTCGCTCGACCAACGGCCGGCGGTCGCCGGTCCCCACTACGAACCATCCGGCGCCCTGTACCGACTCGATCACACCATCGGCCTTGAGCGCGGCAAGCGCCCGCTCGATGGTGCTGCGGCTCACGCCGTACTCGCTCACGAGTGCCGACTGGGACGGCAGCGCTTCAGTGATCTCGCCGTCCCTGATCTTCTCGCGGAGGGATTCCGAGACCTCCAGGTACGTACCTCGCGGACTGCCCTGCGGCACGTGGGCTCCCTTCCTCGACCTCGGCGGTGGCCCGGTGGGCACCTAACGGCAACAAGGTTGCCACGTACGCTGCGACTGACCGACGGTCTCGTATCCGGTCAACCCCTCGATGTGCGGTTAACGGTGCGGACGACCAGCATCGGCGCGGTTGCTGTCATTCCAGATGTAGACAGCGAAGGTTCCTGAGCCGTACCAACTCTCGGGCCCCACCTCGGCCGTGAGAGACGGGTACTCGCTGATGAGCTTCCCAATCTCAGCCAGGTCGACCTGCCTGTACGGCTGGTTGAAGACCAGAGCAGGCTTGCCGGTGGTCCTAGAAAGCCACGTGGTCGTGTGGTCGTAGAACCCCGGCCTGTTGTGGCACTCCCTCTTGGCGCAACGGCCCTTGTCAAGCCAGTGCAGTCCAGACGAACACCCTGTGCTGCCGCTCCTGAGGTCGTACCGGTCCGCCCAGTTCAGCAGGTCCGCTCGCATATGGACGTAGACGTTCGGGCCGTAGGGCCAGTCCACACCTTCGGCATCATGGGTGAGGACGTCCCGGGAACGGTCATCGAGAGAGCTGATCAGCTTCTTCTGGCTGGCACTCTGGCACCGCGAGCACCACCACTTCGCTTCATTCCCGGCGCCGAAGAACAGCCCCTCCCGGCGGCGACTTCCGCATCCCACGCAGTCATACATAGTCTTACCCCTTCGCTTTTCTCGGGACCGTTCGGCGCTGCGAGGGACGGTCGTGACCGCCCGCAATCAACGGGTACGCACACGCTGGAAACAATTGGCTCACATATCAGCTTCGAGCTGCTTTTTCTTGCGGTCGCGAGCGAACCCGACGAAACTAATAATCAGGAATTTGAGACCGAACGATGGCACGAGCCATCCTGCATAAATCCAAAATGTGCCCCACCACCCATCATCTCCGTCAGGGTCCATTATCGGAATCCAAAGAAAGTTGCCCGCAATGATACAGAGCCACCTCCCCGTCTCCTTAGGGACTCGCCCTGCTCTGAACTCGAAGAATATGGTAAGCGCCATGAATAGCATGAAGTGGTAAAGGGTGAGCACCCATACGACTGGGTTCACCCAGTCTGCGGACCCCTCAACGAAGCGAATTTGGCGAGGCCACTCCCACAGCATGATGAGAACTAGAACTTGAATGGGGAGGGATCGAATCAGATCCTTGCGAAAAACACGGAGACGTTCTTCATGCCGAAGCGCAAAGTCAGCAAGTTCCTCAAATAGCGGGTTGGGTGCCGTCTCAGGGTCTAGCCCATGCCTGGCTCGGACAGCTTCGGTTAGCGCATCCTCCTGGCTCGCCGCGCGAATCCGCATCCTGGCATCACCAGCATAAGCCGCGACTTCTGCATAGAAGGCGTCAATCGTGTCAGAGTTGAGCCGCGAGGTGTTGGCTACTTGAACCCATCCGGGGCTCTCATCTACGGACCGTAACTGTTCAGTAAGGTTTACCCAGAACAGTTCTTTCTTTTTCATGTCGTAGACGACGCCGATGATGGGGATGCGACTCTGCCGCCAGTCGTCGAAATGGTCATCTATGGGGATCGCGTACCCATTTACCCTTTTGTACTTCTTGCCACTCTTCACTTGAATGGCAATCCAGTAAGGCGTCCTCTTGCTGCCGCGCGTGAAGTTAACGATCATGTCCTCGCCATGATCGTTCCCTCCGTCGATCTCCTGCACGAGGTGATCGTGTTCCTCAAGAAGGGTGCGAAGGGCGTTGACGCCCGCCCTCTCGATCTTGCGACTGCCACGGACAGTTGACACTGGCCCCCCTGAAGTCAGCGACCGCCAGGATATCGGCAGGCACCGACAACCCGGGCTGGTCGCGTCCGTCTAACCACGCGCTGACCTGGCCTTCTCAAAGGTCGTTCGTTGTCCTGGTCTTTGTCCAGTGCGCTGACGGCCGCCATCGTTCACTGCCGTCCACTTACCGTCTCTGACCTGCTATTTGACCCCCTGCGAACGCCCCCGTACGGCCACGCGGACAGTTGGAAAGCGTGTTGGGGGCAACCCCTCACGAGTTCGAATCTCGTATCCTCCGCCAGTGCCTCACCGGGCACGATGTCGAAGGGCCCCCTGGAAACAGGGGGCCCTTCGACGTTGTCCTTACGCCTCGTTGTCCTGGTCTTTGTCCACAGCGAGGTTTGCCGGTGCTCCCCAGATGGCGTGCGAGATCTTCCGCGCCGCTTCCTTGAGCATGGGATCGGTCACGTGCAGGTACCGCGCTCGCATCCGAGCGGCGCCGCCCGGCTCCCACCCCATGATCTGGTCAATGACTCGGTCCGGGACCCCGAGCAGCATCAGCACGGTCCCCGCGGTGTGCCGTGCGTCGTGCAGGCGCCCGTCCCGGACGCCGGCGTCTTCCAGCAGCCGCTTCCAGTCGTGGTAGTCCGTGTTCGGACTGAGCGGCCCGCCCAACGGCTTGGTGAACACGTACTCGGACTCGGTCCACAGGTTCCCGGCCGCCGCGCGCTCCCGGGCCTGTGCCTCCCGGTGGGAGCGGAGCATCACGACCAGCGGGCCCGGGAGGGGCACTGCGCGGCGCCCGGCGCGTGACTTCGTGTTCTTCGTCTCGCGCCGCACCTGCACCCGGGCTGGGCAATAGCCAGCCTTCCGCCCGCAGGGCGAAGCTTCGCCGCACCCGTGCTCGTACTTCGGCCGCAAACGGTTCCGGCGAAGCTTCAAGTACTCGTTGGCCAGGTCCACGTCAGACCACCGCAGGCCGAGCGTCTCTCCCTGCCGCAACCCGAGCGCCAAGGCCAGCATCCAGCGGGCACTGTTCCGGCGCTTGTTCACTTCGAGCAGGAGACTCTGCACCTCATCGACCGAGTAGGGCTCCACCTCCGTCTCGTCCTCTTCCATCCGGGGAGGCTTCGCGAGCGCGGCAGCGTTCTTCGCCGCATGGCCACGCCGTACCGCTTCCCCCAGAGCCGTACGGGCGGTGCGGTGAGCCTGGTGGGCCGTGCCTGCCTTGCTGCCGGCGCTCTGCATCCGCCGGTACAGGCTTTCCAGGTGCTCGGGTTCCAGGCGATCAATGCGGTGCCGACCGATGCCCGGCACCAGGTGCACCCGGACCGCCACCTCGTATCCGTCGTACGTGTTCTCACTCACGACCGGCTTGGCGATGTTCTCGACCCAGTGCTCAAGCCACTTCGCGACCGTCCACGGCTTGCCGGGCTGGCGCGCCGACCCCTCGTCGCGCTGCTTTTCCAGGCGCCGGACCTCGTCCACCAGCTCCTTGCGCGTGGGCCGCGTCAGGTGTCGGCGGTAGGGCGTTCCGTCGTCCTTGTAGCCCATGGGCACGCGGCCGTGCCAGCGTCCGTCCTTGCCCAGGTAGATGGCCGATTCACCGTTGGCTCGGCGTGTGCGTTTTTTCTCCTCTGCCATTGGCAGTTCCTCCGGTCGGTGCGAGGTAGACAGACCGGA
>NZ_JBIRKB010000039.1:0-6544 GCF_044329855.1 Streptomyces sp. NPDC017520 | reverse complement strand
AGAACCCCAAGCCGTTCGTGTGGACGAAACCCGCCGACGAAATCCTCGACACCCTCGCCGCATACTGCACACGAATTAACGACTCAGGACACTAGCCGCTGGCAAAGCGCCTGCAAACTCCAGCGCTTGAGCCGCCCTGACACGTATTGCACCCGCGAGCTGTGGATCGCAGGCGAAACGGCGGAGAAGGGCAAGGCCGCGGGATCTATGCGGCTCGCCCGAGCGCAGTAGAGCGTGCGCTGCGGCCTCGCGAACGACGTCGGGCAAGGCCGCGTTCTCCGCAGCGCCGTGGATCACTCGCCGGAGGGGGTGATCAAGGCTGCGCAGCAGACTCAGTGCGCCGACCACTTGGTTTACGTACCGGCCGTTGGCGTCGCGCAATGCCCGCCACAGCCAGAAGTCGAAGGTGCGCGCCAGGGCTTCATGCTGACCTGCTGTCGCCTGAACACCACGTGAAATCAGTGCGGCAGCGAGCTCCCGGGCGATGTCGTTACCCGCGAGCAGCCAGTCGAGAAGTTCAGGGGCGCCGCTATTGATCAGTGCTCTGTGGAAGATCGTCCGCTGGGCTGTGAGATTCCCATCCGCGCACGCAAGTCTGAGGGTTCTCCACCAAATCGGATTGTCGGGATCGAATCGGGACGGAAGCCCACGGGCGTCGAGTAGGTCGCAGATGTGCTCGGCAAAGGTGTGGTGGGCAAAGATGAGACCTTCGCCGTCTAGCAGCAGCAACCCGGTGGACGTGAGTACTGAACCAACGATTTCGGGCCAATCCGCTGGTGCCGGAGTGGGAGTGATGGCCCGGTCTGCCAACCATTGGAGGGCTTCAGACAGCAGAGACCGGGCTTTCAGAGCCAGCGGTGCAAGGTGCTCGATCAGCGCGACTCGCGCTTCGACCAGTTCCTGAGCCAGCTTCTGCGCCATTGGTCGGCCAGCGAGCCGGGACTGCGTGTCACTGAGTAGCTGGCGGGCTCGGGAGTCGTACAGATGGGAGAAGTACCGTTCGTACAGGTCGAAGCGGCTTGCGGGAAGAGGCTGGCTGGGCGCCTCAGCGAACACAACTGCTGCGACTGTGGCAAGGAGCGGGATGGACGCCTCTTCCTCAAGCCGGGATGAGGCCAGCTCGCGAAGGAATGACTCGGCGAGATCTACGTCATCTGAGAACCAGGAATGTGCGAACTGGGCGCGCTGATGATGCTGAAAGGGCTCAATGGCGTAGTGCGTGAGCTCCTTGTCACTGTCCCAGGTTCGGCGTTCGTCGTCAGGTAAGGGACGGCTGGTGATCAGGACGTGGTACTCGCGCTCCGCCTCCATGAAGACCCGTAGGCGTTCGATTAGGTCGGCGCGATCTGCCCGCGAGGTGACCTCGTCCAAGCCATCGATGACCAAGAGCCAGTGCGATCCAGGCACGCGCTGTTCCAACAGTCGCGGATCGAGGTCGCGTGCCAGGAACCTCGCAAGGTTCGCCCCGAGGGCATCTGACACCGCAGAGAGAAGGCGCATTCCGGGACGGGCTGCCAGATCCCTCGCCAGCAACCGGACGGGCAGGAGGGTAGCGGCAGCGGCGCCGTCCCTTGGGAGCACGACGGCTCGGGTCGCTAATTGAAGGGTCAGAGTGGATTTTCCGGAACCCGCTACGCCCGTCAGGAACAGGTGCCGATGTGTGGCAAGGGCCTCTTCGATTGACTTCGGTCTCAGGACCACAGGGTCGGGTGCTGCGCTGGCCTGCTCTGGGTCGGTGGCCAATGCCGCAGCCGCATTATCGGACGTGGACACCTGCTGGCGTACGTAGACCGCCGAGGGATCACGGCCGTGGAGGCCGATAGCACGATACGGGAAGGCCCGCGCCGCACTGCGCTGGGCGTTGAGCAGGGACTGCAGCTCGCCGGGAAGGAGACGTTGCTTTGGACCGTGTGCTAGGCAACGCTCGGCGATGATGTCTGCCCGGATCGCGTAGCTCTGCCGGATGATGTCCGCCGTGGTCAGCCGACTGTATGGCAGCGAGTGATGTGTGCTGACGAGCATCCCGACGACTGCCTGCAGCTTTCTGTCCCACAGAGGGCTGCCGCTGTAGCCGGGCTGGACGACATGTCCCGTGGGGGCGCCGCTGAGGACCAGCCAGTCGTCAGCCACTGCGGACACGTGCACCCGAACAACGGAGGTCGGTTCGCCGCTGCCGAACCAGCTCCATGCCGACTGTCCGAGGGATGGAGCTGCGAGGCGCACTGGCCGTACTTGCTTGGGTAGCGCGTCAGCCACCCGGAGCGTGGAGATGTCTCCACGCCATCGTCTCTCCGTGCCAGAGAGCGTCTCTTCCTCATCGCGGAGAGAACGTGCCGGCCACCATCCGGTCACATGGGCGGAACAGCGTTGGCCGGGAACGGACGGAAAGGCCACGGTCACCGAGTCGGAAGTGGGCTTGTCGCTCGCGAATTGATGCCTGCCCAATGCCATGTTGACGACATGTGCACAGGTGAGGACGGACACGACGGCGTTCTCGTCGGTGACCAAGACGCCGCCGCCGACGACAGTGCCGTCCGGTTTCAGTAAGGAGACGAAGGCGGTGCGCAGGGAATCATCCGCGGAGACCGGATACATGGCGCCCGCTTCCGTTTCATTCAGCGACGGAGGTGGTGTTGCGGTCGTCGCTGAGTCGCCACGTGGCAGAGACGTTGAAGTTGGCCTCGCCGCCACTCACCACGGCCAGTTTCAGACCGGCAGTCAGCTTGACGCCGAACTCGACGGTCAGCTCCTCGGGCTTCCGTGGCAGACTGGTGACCTGATCGTGCAAACCTGAGAGGACCGGGACCAGTGGAGCGAACGCCTCGTTAAGCGTCCTGCCTGCCTGCTCGACAATGCGCGCACCGAGGCCGACTGCCTCGACCCCGGCGCTGCCGGGGAGCTGGTATTCGGCATCGATGCCGACCCTAGTTTCGCCGGTAGGCCAGACCTCGACGAGCACGGCTTGTCCGTCGGGAAAGTTGAACTCGACGAAGTCGGACATCATTTCCCCCAAGTGGCTCAGCAGCCGTTTCTGCTGGTACCGACGTGGGTCACCGCTACCAGCCGCGACGGCATAGCCTACCTCGTAGCAAGATCTGCTCTACGTAGCACTGCTGCAACTGCTGAACGGCCGTGGCCGGTTCGGGCATGCCGCCGAAGCGAGGTGAGAGCAGCGCCATGATGGGGTCATGCGTTGCATAGAGAGAGGTCCGGAACGCAGAGCTCGTGGCGAGTCGTGATCCGGACGTACATCGTGGGCTACTGAACTGTTTGCGCTGACTGGCGGGCCCGTATGCCGACTCTGCTGAGGTGTCAGGTCCTGCGGGCAGGCCGGGGCGCTGCTGAGACTCGATCGGACCTGGACTCGTCGAGGGCTTCGGGGTGCTTCTCGCCTGTGCTGACACGGCTGTGGTGTTGGAACCATGCCATTCGTTCGCGTGGGCTTGGAGGACTTCGTCATGAAGTTGTCTACCTGGTGGCGCTGACCTGCATCGATGCGGTTGTGCCCACCCCTGACCTGCGCGGACAAGTCTTTCAGCGTCTTTCGGGATCGTGCTGCGTTACGTGGTCGATTCTCCCCATGCGCTCCCCAGGACCGTCGCTACTCCCCAGATTCTCCCTAGGAAGTGACGTTGCGGCGGGCCTGGTGGCACATGACGTCATGCCACCGGAGGTGCTGCCGAGGGCACGTAGAGTGACTTCTGCGAGGGCAAGGCATAAGCCTCGCGCTGAGCGGCCGTTCCCGCGTCCCAGGGCTCCACCCGGCGACCGGTTCCTGATCGAAGACGGTGGGGACGCATCCCCTGCTCCACCCGGCGGAAGTCGGCCCATCCGCTTGACCCCCGGCGCGGAGTGACGGCGCAGTCGAGGGGCCGTACGGCAGGCCGGAATCAGGGCGGCGAGATCCGAGCCTCGTCGGCGGCCACGCCGTCCAGGGCATGGAGCCACACCGCTCTCGGCAGCTCGCTCCGGACCCGGTTCCGGACTTCGCGTTGCTGGATGGGCCCCCGGGCGTCGGGTACCGGCGAGACCGGAACCGATCTGGTCAGGAATCTCCGACTCGGGTCACTGGACCGGTAGTGAGAACCTGATCTTCGCGGACGCCTGGGCTCCTGCGCGGCTGTAGAAGCGGATGGCGTCGGTGTTCCAGTCGGGCGTCTGCCACTGCACCTGTGTCACGTCACGTTCCTCTGCTGTGCGTGTCACGGCGTCGAGCAGTCTGCGCCCCCAGCCCTCTTCGCGGTGCGCCTCGGTCACGAACAGGCAGTCCAGGTGGAGGTAGTCGGTCGCCTGCCAGGTGGAGAACTCCAGTGAGCACGTCACATACCCGACGAGTTCTCCTTCGTGATCGGCCACGAAGCACCATGCTCTCGGATTCGCCGTGAACAAGGTGGCCTCCAGGCGAGCCGCCAGGTCTGCGGAGACGGGCTCAGCGCGCTCGAATGCGGCATGGGCGGCGCACAGTTCCGCCACCATGGGCAGGTCGGTCGGCACGGCTGGACGGATGGTGCCGACCGGCCGTGGGGTGTCCGTCAGCATGCGCAGGTGATGGAGCCGAGGGGGGTGGTCAGCGGGTCCGCCTCGCGCTGTTCGGTACCGGCCAGGGATTCGACCGGGAAGCCTTCGCGGATCCAGTATTCGATGCCACCGATCATCTCCTTGACCTGGTAGCCGAGCCTGGCGAGGGCGAGCGCCGCGCGGGTGGCGCCGTCGCAGCCGGGTCCCCAGCAGTAGGTGATGACCGGAACCTCCGGGTCGAGCAGGCTCGCGGCTCGTGCCGGGATGTCGGCGGTGGGCAGGTGGACCGCACCTGGCACGTGGCCCTGCTGCCAGCCGGCGATCCCGCGTGAGTCGATCAGGATGAAGCCAGGGGCGCCGGATTCGAGTGAGGCGCGGACGTCGGAGACGTCCGCCTGGAAGGTGAGGCGTGCGGCGAAGTGGGTGGCGGCGTCGGCGGGAGCGGCGGGCGGGGTGTGCAGCGCGGGGCTTGCGGCTGTGTTGTTCATGACTGAAACGCTACGAGGCGCAGCCGTGGGCGAGAACAGATGATCGACGGTCATGCCTGGCCTTGACCGGTGATGTCGTGGTATTTCTCGGTCATGACCGCTGTTTCCTTTGACGACACTGATATGCGCATCCTGGAAGCCTTGCAGCAAGAGGGCCGTGCCAGCTACGCCGAGTTGGCTCGAACCGTGTCCATGTCTGCCAGTGCTGTCACCGAACGGGTGCGGCGGTTGGAAGAGAGCGGCGTGATCCGCGGCTACTCGGCGGTGGTGGATCCGGAACGGCTTGGACTCGGCATCCTGGCCTTGGTCCGCCTCCGTTATCCCACGGGTAACTACAAGCCGTTCCGGGATCTGGTCGCGACCACGCCGGAGATCGTGGAAGCCCACCACGTCACCGGTGAGGACTGCTTCATGCTCAAGGTCCTCGCCCGTTCCATGCGCCACCTGGAGACGACGACGGGCCGCATCGCCGGGCTGGGCGCCGTCACGACCAGCGTCGTCTACTCCAGCCCGCTCCCGACCCGCGCGATCACGACGGTGGCCTCGGCGCCAGAGTGAAGAGAGGGTCAACCCGGTGACGGTCCGTAGCAATGACATGGGTAGCCTGGGATGCCGTGGAAACGATTCTGGTCAGCGCGTGTCTGCGCGGAGTGCCATGCCGGTTCGACGGCCGGCACAAGGCGTCACGAGCGGTCGAGGAGGCCGTCGAGGGTCGGAGTGTCGTGTCCTTCTGCCCGGAGGTGGCGGGCGGGCTCCCGACCCCGAGGCGGCCGGCGGAGCTGGTGGGCGGCGACGGGCACGCCGTGCTCGACGGAACGGCGCGGGTCGTCGAGGACACCGGACGTGACGTGACGGCGGAGTTCGTGGACGGAGCGCGGCGTGCGCTCGAGGCCGCTCGGCACGGAGGCTGCACCGAGGCACTCCTGATGCCGCGCAGCCCCTCGTGCGGACGAGGCGTCGTCTACGACGGTTCCTTCGCAGGGGAACTGGTGGCTGGGGACGGGGTGACGGCGGCGCTGCTCGAGCGTCACGGGATCACCGTGCGATCCGCCCCGGGCGTGTGAAGCTCCCCCGGCACCCAACCGCCCGTCCTCCGCGACCGGCCTTGGCCGCGCGTCGGGCTTTGGGGTGAGACGGCGTCGATGCCCCCGGATCTTCTCCCACGTGACCTCGTCGTCTCCCGTCGACCGTCCCCCCCCCACGTCGTCCCCGGATGGCCACTTCGCCGACGTCCTCTCTGAGGGCTTCGCCCACCAAGCGCGTCGGCCGTTCTGCGCGACCGATCAAGAGCTCCGGCCGCCGCCGCCCGCGTGACGCGGCCCGTGACCGAGTCAGCTTGTTCACCGGCCGTGTCTCTGGGGGCGGCCGACCGCTGGGGCGAGGCCACGGTTCGGCTGGTCAAGCGAGTGGTCCCGAGATTCGGGGCCGTTGCCGACCGGTCTGACCTAGGCACTGTTTCTCGGATCGCCTGACTTGGGTGGGGTGTTGGGGCCAGGCTGGCTTCATGGGTCGTGGGGATCTGACGAATGCGGAGTGGG
>NZ_JBIRKB010000038.1:0-9825 GCF_044329855.1 Streptomyces sp. NPDC017520 | reverse complement strand
GTGGGGGGGGGGGGGGGGGGGGGCGCCCCCGGGGGGGGGGGGGGGGGGGGGGGGCCCCCCCCCCCCCCCCCCCCCCCCGCTCGCGTCTCCGCGCTCTCCCGTCCCACCGCTACACCGGTTTCGGTGACGGCTCCCGTGCGGCGGATTCCGGTTGTGCCGCGCTGTCCTTGGCGAGCAGTACGGCGATGAGCGCGGCGCCGAGGACGAGCAGCCCGGCGGCGATGGTGAGCGTCAGGGAGAACCCTTCCGTCGCCGCGCGCGACGGGCCGACGGAACCGGTCAGCTCCTCGCTGCGCCGGGTGGCCACGGAGACCAGGACGGCCAGCCCCACGGCGCCGCCGATCTGCTGCACCGAGCTGAGGATCGCCGAGCCGAGGCCGGCGTTCTCCTCGTCGGTGCCCCAGACCCCGGCGATGGCGAGGGCGGGGAAGCCGAGGCCGGAGCCGAAGCTCACGACCAGCATGCCGGGCAGCACGCCGGTCGCGTAGCTGTCGTCCGGCGACACCCCGGAGAGCAGCAGGAGCCCGCCCGCGCTGATCAGGAACGCCAGTACCAGCGCCCACCGCAGCCCGAGCCTGACCGCCAGGCGGGAGGAGCACCAGACGCCGGTGAGGATGCCCGCGCCGTAGGGCAGAAAGCCGAAGCCGGCCTTGAGCGGCCCGTATCCCAGCACCGTCTGCAGATGCAGCATCAGCAGGAAGGACAGGGAGAAGAAGGCGGCGGCGAAGAGGAGGCCCACGGCGTTGGAGACCGCGCGGATCCTGACGGAGAGGAAGGACAGCGGGATGAGCGGATCCGCCGTGCGTGCCTCGACCAGGAGGAAGAGGGCCCCCAGGGCGATGCCGAGCAGCAGCGGCGCCACGACCGGCAGGTCGCTCCACCCCGCCCGCTCGGTCTGGAGCAGGGCGTAGACCAGGGAGACGACGGCGCCGGTGCCCAGCAGCGCGCCCGGGACGTCCAGCCGGGTCGGGCGGTCGGTGCGGCTCTCGCCGACCAGGCGGGGCAGGAGCACCAGGGCCAGGACGGCGACCGGCAGATTGATCAGGAAGATCCAGCGCCAGGACGCCAGCCCGGTGAGCGCCCCGGAGATCACCACCCCGGTGGTGCCGCCCAGACCGGCGATGGCGCCCCAGATGCCGAGCGCCTTGGCGCGCTCCGCGCGGCCGGGGAAGAGCAGGGTGATCAGCGCCAGGGCCGCCGGGCTGGCCATGGCCGCGCCCGCCCCCTGGGCGAACCGTCCGGCCACGAGCTGCCAGGGCTCCTGGGCGAGTCCGCAGAGCAGGCTCGCGGCGCCGAACAGGGTCACGCCCCAGAGGAAGACCCGGCGGCGGCCGATCAGGTCGCCGAGGCGGCCGAAGAGCAGCAGCAGTCCGCCGAAGGCGAGGAAGTACGCGTTGGCGACCCAGGTCAGGTCCGTGGTGCTGAAGCCGAGGTCGCTCCTGATGCTGGGGAGGGCCACGTTCACGACGGTGTCGTCCAGCACCAGCATGAACTGGACGAAGCAGAGAACGACGAGTGCGGCCTGGCGGCGGGGCTGCTGTGCGGATATCACCCGATGACGCTATGGAGGGGGCGTCATTCGCCACAATGGCTTGACCGGCCATATACCCGGGGTGGGTATCAAGCCCCGGCGGGCGCGGGCGAGCCCGGGCGGGGTTCCGGTCGGACGGGGCGAGCTTTGGCGTGGCTGGTCTAGACCTTGACAGGTCCAGACCAGGCGGGCTTGGGTGGTGGCCCGTCATGTCGGCCTGCCGGGACGCTCGGTGTGCCGCGCCGAAGGAGTGAGCAGCCCTGAACCGCGTCGATCGCCCTGTTCGCCTCGATCGCCTTGTCCGCATCGATCGCGCCAAGAGGTTCCTGACCGTCCCGGCGGCCCTGGCCACCCTCGCCGCCGCTCTCGTGACGGCGGCCCCCGCCGTGTCGGCCGCCGCCTCCGCCGACGGGCCCTGCGCGCCGCTCCACAGCGCGTCGGCCGACTACCGCGCCGGGGACACCGTCTCCCACCACGGGCGCAACTGGAGCGCCAAGTGGTGGACGCGGGGCGAGAATCCGGGGGCCGGGTCCGCCTGGTCGGACCGGGGCGCCTGTACGGGAGGGGTGTCCGACTTCGTCATCAGCGAGCAGCGGTTCGACGAGATCTTCCCGGACCGCGACCCCTTCTACACGTACCAGGGCCTGATCGACGCGCTGCGCGCCTATCCGCGCTTCGCCAACGTCGGTACGCCGCAGACGCGGGCCAGGGAGGCGGCGGCGTTCCTGACGCACGCGGACTTCGAGTCGGTGGGGCTGAAGTACGTCAAGGAGATCAACGAGGCCAACTACTGGCGCAAGTGCGACGACACCCAGCCCTTCGGCTGCCCGGCGGGGCGCGAGGCGTACTACGGGCGCGGCCCGATCATGTTCAGCTGGAACTTCAACTACAAGGCCGCCGGGGACGCCCTCGGGCTCGACCTGCTGAACGATCCCTGGCTGGTCGAGCGGGATCCGTCCGTCGCCTGGGCCACCGCCCTCTGGTACTGGAACACCCAGAACGGCCCCGGCACCATGACGTCCCACGACGCGATGGTCGGCGGCGCCGGCTTCGGCGAGACGATCCGTTCGCTCAACGGGGCTCTGGAGTGCGACGGCGGCAACCCGGGGTCGGTGACCGCGCGGGTGGAGCGGTACGAGCGCATCACCGGCATCGTCGGAGTGGCCCCGGGCGCCGGACTCAGCTGCTGAGCCCCTCGGGACTGTCGTTCGGAGCCGTCCGCATGCTGGGCGGGCCGGAAGATTTTACCTTCGGTTCCGCCGCCGTTCGCGGGGGCAGCGGATGGACTTCCCGCGCAATAGCGGCTGTTGAGGGCCCTCTTGACGTGATCGCCCCGCTCGGCGGCGGCCGGAACCGGTGGAACCGGCATCTTCTCCGAGGATGGTCTAGACCTTGACAGGTCCAGACCATCCTCGCTTGAGTGTCGGCACCCCCACTGCGGCGCAGGCCGGACGTCGCGCCGCGTCCAAGGAGTGTGATCACGTGATCCGACGTGTCATGAGTCTGCTGGTCGCGCTCGCCGCGATCGTCGCGGCGCTCGTCGTCCTTCCCGCCACCACCGCGCAGGCAGCCACCTGCGCCACGGCCTGGAGCTCCTCCTCCGTCTACACGAACGGCGGCACGGTCTCGTACAACGGCCGCAACTACACCGCGAAGTGGTGGACCCAGAACGAGCGTCCGGGCACGTCGGACGTCTGGGCCGACAAGGGTGCCTGCGGCACCGGCGGCGAGAACCCGGGCGAGAACAACGGCTTCGTCGTCAGCGAGGCCCAGTTCAACCAGATGTTCCCGAACCGGAACGCCTTCTACACGTACAAGGGCCTCACCGACGCCCTGAGCGCTTTCCCGGCCTTCGCCAACACCGGCAGCGACGAGGTGAAGAAGCGCGAGGCCGCGGCCTTCCTCGCCAACGTCAGCCACGAGACCGGCGGGCTGTTCTACATCAAGGAAGTCAACGAGGCGAACTACCCGCACTACTGCGACACCACGCAGTCCTACGGCTGCCCGGCCGGCCAGGCCGCCTACTACGGCCGCGGCCCGATCCAGCTGAGCTGGAACTTCAACTACAAGGCCGCCGGTGACGCCCTGGGCATCAACCTGCTCGCCAACCCGTACCTGGTGGAGCAGAACGCCGCCGTGGCGTGGAAGACCGGCCTCTGGTACTGGAACACCCAGAACGGCCCCGGCACCATGACCCCGCACAACGCCATCGTCAACAACGCCGGCTTCGGCGAGACGATCCGCTCGATCAACGGCGCCCTGGAGTGCAACGGCGGCAACCCGGCGCAGGTCCAGAGCCGCATCAACAAGTTCACGCAGTTCACCCAGATCCTCGGCACCACCACCGGTCCGAACCTGAGCTGCTGACCGCTCCAACGCACCTCACCGGCCCGTGAGGGCTGGTGAGGGGCCCCTGAGGACCCCATCCGAAACGGGGGTGCGTCCGGCTCACGCCGGGTGCACCCCCGTTTCGGCGTTCGGACATCAGGTGCGGTTCAGCGCCGCCCGGAGCGTGACGCCGTGGTGCAGGCGCAGTTGGCGCAGCTCGGCGTAGGACAGTGCGGTGACGGAGAGCGGCGGGCCGACGAGGAAGAGGATGCGGAGCAGCACCGGGATGCCGGACATCGGCGGATCGGCGAGCTGGATGACGAAGAGCGTCCACACCAGGAACGGCGAGACCAGCGGGGGCAGTGTCTCGTGGACGTCGGAGAGGCGGAAGACGGTCACGACCGCGAACGCCGTGCCGATGATCAGGAACAAGGCGGCCACGCCGTAGGACGGCAGGAGCACCAGCATGGTCAGCAGCATCGGCACGATGTCGAAGTCCTCGACGGCGGTGCGCCCGATGGCGGGGCTGACCACGAAGGCCAGGTAGTAGACGCCCGCCAGGGTGCCCACGGCCGTGAGCGGGCCCGCTATCCGGCTCAGGTAGAGGCCCCGGTGGGTGCCTTCGGCGGCCAGTATGAAGACGAACAGGATGACCGGCACGGCGAAGACCAGGATCGTCGCGGCCAGGATCAGTTCCTCGAACTTCGCCCGCAGCGGGTCGTCCGCCGATCCCCAGTAGGCGATGGTGATCCAGATGACCGCGACCGTCCCGACGAGGGAACGTGCGACCTGGAGAGCGGTGATCGTCTCGTCGACGATCCGGTCGGCGCGTTTCGGCTTGAACACCATCAACGCCGCCTGGAACAGCCGCGCGAACAGCTCCTGTCCGTTCATGTTCGCCCCCCGTGACTCGACATGGCTTGCTGTGACTCCGCGTTGCTCTCAACCGCCGCTTAGCATAGTGAGGTTGACGAGCACTCGCCCTCACCCCAACTACGGCTTCACCGACATCAGCAGGTGCCGGTGGGCGTCCGTGCCCGCCTCGTCCGTGATCATCGCGCGCTGGCCGGCCCCCAGCAGCAGAAGCCGCAGGGACGGCTCCGTGAAGGAGGCCAGGGCGTCCGCCAGATAGCCGGGGTTGAAGGCCACGGTCAGCTCCTCGGCCCCCTCCAGGGCGGCCGGCAGCCGCTGGGACGCCACGTCGTCCTCGTAACCCGCGCGGAGAGTTACGGAGGCGTCGGCGCGGGCGAAGGTCAGCTGCACCGGGCTGTCGCCGTCGGCGACGACGGAGACCCGCTTGACGGCCTCCGTCAGCCGGGCCCGGTCCACCACCGCGACCGCCGGGTCCGCCATCGCGAACAGCTTCTCGTGGCGCGGCAGGCGGCCTTCCAGCAGCCGCACCGTGGTCCGCGTCCCGGCGTGCTCGAAGCCCGCCGAACCGGCGTCCAGAGCCACGCTCACGAGCCCGGACCGGTCCAGGGAGCGGGCGATCTCGGTGAGGCGGCGGGCGGAGACGATGACGTCGGCGCTCTCGCCGGGCGTGGTCGCCTTCCACGGGAGGGTCCGTACGGCGAAGCGGTACCGGTCGGTCGCGGCGAGCGTCATCGTGTCGCCGTCGAGCTCCAGCCGGATCCCGGTGAGCGCGGGCAGTGTGTCGTCACGCCCCGCGGCCACCGCCACATCGGCCACGGCCGCCGCGAACAGCCCCGCGTCCACCGCGCCCCGGACCTGCGGGAGCGGGGGCAGCGCGGGGTAGTCGTCCAGCGGCAGCACGGAGAGGCCGAACCGGGCCCCGTCGCCCGACACCGTGAACCTGGAGCCCTCCACGGAGCACTCCACGGGCCCCTCGGGCAGCACCTTGCAGATGTCCAGCAGCCGCCGCCCCATGACGAGCACCTTCCCGGGCCGCACGACCTCGGCGTCCACGTCGATGCGCGCGGACGCCTCGTAGTCGAGCCCGGAGATCCTCAGCGGCCCGCCCCCGCCCTCGCCCTCGTCCCTGGCCTCCGTGTCGAGCAGCAGCCCGCCCAGCACGGGGACGGGCGAGCGCACGGGCAGCACACGGGCCGCCCAGGACACGGCTTCGGTCAGGGCACTGCGTTCGATACGGAACTCCACGGGGGCCTCTCCTGGCACGTCGAAAGCCGGAGCCGGAGGCCGGCTCCCATGATGACGACGATAGGAGGCGCCACTGACAGTCGGCGCGGGGCGGGAGCCGACGACAGCGACCACCCCCGTGAGCCGCTGCCGCCGCGTTCCCCCGTGCCCGCGTTCCCCCGTGCCCGCGTTCCCCCGTGCCCGCGTTCCCCCGTGCTCGCGTTCCCCCGGCACCCGTGCCCCGGCACCCCCTGTTCCGGGGCCGTCCCCCGACGGACTGGAACACGTTCGGACCATAGAACGCAGGGTAGGGAGACGGGAGCTTCAATGCGCCCAGTGGGGCGGTCACCGGGGTATCGGTCCGCACAGTCAGCCGTGCGGGGCGGACCACCGGCGCCACGGCCGCGTCCAGGGCGGGAACGGGGAAACAGGTGCGAGCACGGGAGCGTGCGGACGACCTTCTGCTGATGCACCGGCTGGCCCGCACCGGCGGCACCGCCGAGCTGCTGCGCTGGCTGGCCGGGCGGGCCGGCGGCTGGGCCGGGCTCGTCGGCCCGGACGGGACGGTGCTGCACGCGGCGGACCGTACGGCACGGGCGGTGGCCCCCGACATCGCGGGGCTCGTCGCCGAGGGCGCGAGCGCCCTCACGGAGCGCGCGGCCCGGGCGTACTCCCTCGACACCGGCGCGCACACCGCCCTGCTGTTCCCCCTGAGCGCCGACGACCGCACCGCCCCCGTGCTCGCCGTCGTCACTCCCCGGCCCGCAGCGGCCGGGCTCGCCACCCTGCTCGCCGATGTGGTCCTGCCGCTGTCCGTGTGCCGACAGGCCGAGACCCTGGAGCGCAAACGCCGCCGGGTGGATCTCGCGGAGTCCCGGGGCCGGGAGGCGGTGCTGCACCTGCTGATGACGGGCCAGCTCTCCATCGCCCAGCAGGTCGCCGGTGCGCTGCGCCCCCGGCTGCCCGATCCGGTACGGGTGTGCGTCGTGGAGTGCTCGGGCGACGGCCGTGACGAGGTGGCCGGCGTCTGCGCTGACGCGGACGGCGCCCGGTCCTGGATCGTGCGGTGCCCCGTCTACGCCCGCCACCTCATCCTGGTGATGCCCGCGGAGGGGCCGGAGGAGGGGGCCGCCCCGACCGACGAGGCCGTCGCCGCCCAGGTCGACGACTGCGTCGTGGGCGTCAGCGAACCCGTGCCGCTGGCCGACACCGCGACCGGCTACCGCCAGGCCTTCCACGCCCTGGCCGTCGCCCGCGAACTACCGTCCCGCCACGCCCGGTTCGGCGTCTCGCCGGATCCTGCGTACGTCGTCGGACCGGCCGGGCGACAGTGGGCGAACAGCCTGCTGACCCCGCTCCTGACCCATGTGCCGCGCCGCGCACAGGACCCCGGGGCCCAGGAGCTGGCGGCCACGGCCGGCTCCTGGCTGGCGTTCTCGTCGCACGCGACCGATCACCTCAAGGTCCACCGCAACACCCTGGCCGCCCGGCTGCGGCTCATCGGCGAGCTGCTCGGCCTCGACCTGCACCGGCTGGCCGACCAGGCCGCCCTGGACCTGGCGCTGCGCGTCCGCGCCACCCCCGCCCCGGCGTGCACCGCCGAGCCCGCCCCGTACGCCCCCACCGGGGCCGGTACGCGAGAGGCCGCGCGGACGCTCGACGAGGTCCTGCGCCGCCCCGCCGTCCTGCACTGGGCCGACCAGCAACTGGCCCCCGTCCTCGGGTCCGAGGAGACCCTGCGTACCTGGCTGCGCTGCGAGGGCCGCCTGGGTCCGGCCGCCGCCGAGCTGGGCATCAGCGTGCCCGGCGCCCGCAAACGCCTCACCCGGCTCGAAACGGTCCTCCAGCGCTCGCTGCTCCGGCCTCCGAGCGCCCGCTACGACCTGTGGCTGGCGCTGAGGGCCCGCGACCTGGCTGCGGCGGCCTAGGGCCTGTCTGACGAATGATTACCCCGTGGACTCGCGGAGCCAGAGGATCAAGGAAGCCAGGACAACTCCGGCACGGTAGCGGTCGCCGAGCTTGTCGAAGCGGGTCGCGATCGCGCGGAACTGCTTGAGGCGGGCGAAGCACCGTTCGACGACGTTGCGGTCGCGGTAGGTGACCTTGTCGAAGGTCGGCGGCCGGCCGCCGAGGGCTCCGCGTCGGTGGCGGTTCGCCGCCTGGTCGCGGCGCTCGGGGATCGTGGCAGCGATGCCCCGGCGCCTCAGCAGATGGCGGATGGCCCTGCTGGAATACGCCTTGTCACCCAGCACACGGTCCGGTGTCGTGCGCGGGCGGCCCGTGCCGAGGCGCGGGGTGCGGATGCCGTCGAGGACCTGGCCGAACGCCGTCGCGTCGTTGACGTTGCCGGGTGTGAGCACAATCGACAGGGGTAGGCCCCGGCCATCGACGGCGAGATGGACTTTGGTGGTCAGTCCGCCTCGGGAGCGGCCGAGGGCCTGGCGCGCCTGCGAGCGGCCCGGATCTTCCCGTTCGTCCCCGTTCACATCCCCCTTTTGCGGGCGCCGACTGCGTGCTGGTGGGCTCGGTTGATGGTGGAGTCGACGGAGACGGTTCATTCCACCCGGCCCACCGCGTCATCGCGGACCTGAACGTGCTCCGGCAACCGTGCCCAGGTGCCGTCCGCCTCCCAGCGGGCGAACCGCTCGTAGACGGTCTGCCACGGCCCGAACCGGTCGGGAAGATGCCGCCACGGAGCCCCGGTCCGCAGCCGCCACAGCACCCCGTTGACCACCTGCCGGTGATCACGCCACGGACGGCCCCGTCCGTCCACCTGAGGCAAAAGGGGCTCTATCCGCCTCCATGCCGCTTCCGTCAACTCACCTCGGCCTGCCACAAGATCAATTATCAGACCGGCTATAGAGTCCTGCCCGTGGTGAATCATCAGGACGAGACCAGGACGGCCTACGACGGTGTCGTCGAGCTGTACGCGTCGCTGTTCGCAAACCGGCTGGAAACGCAGCCTTTCTCCCGGGCCATGATCGGCACCTTCGCCGAACTGGTGCGCGCGACGGGCAACCTGCGGACAGCGGACGTCGGGTGCGGTCCCGGACATCTGACAGCCATGCTGCACGAACTCGGCCTGGACGCCTTCGGACTGGACCTTGCCCCCGGCATGGTCGACCACGCCCGGCAGGCCCATCCGGCGCTGCGCTTCCAAGAGGCGCGGATGGAATCCCTGCCGATCGAGGACGCCGCGCTCGGCGGCGTGCTGGCCCACTACTCAATGATTCACACCCCTCCGGGGGAACTACCGGAGCTGCTCGCCGAACAGGTACGCGTCCTGGCACCGAACGGTCTGCTCCTGGTCTCCTTCTTCGGGACCGACGGACAAGTACCGGTCCGGTTCGACCACAAGGTGGCGCCCGCCTACAGCTGGCCGGTGGATCGCCTCGCCGAACTGCTGGGCGATGCTGGGCTCGATCCCTTCGCCCGGCTGCTCCACGATCCAGCCTCTGATCGGGGCTTCCTCGACACCCATCTACTGGCCCGCCGTTCGTAGCCACTGCCCAGTCCCCCCAGCCGATCGGCGCACCTCCGGATTGCCAGCTCAGCCGAATCTCCCTGATCAGACCGGAATTGTCAGACACCCCCTAGTCTTCTGAGTCAGGAATTCTGTTCAGATGTATAGGCTTGGTCTGTGGCGCGTACTGGGCGGCCGAAGGCCGAGTTGATCCTGTCGGGTGAGGAACGGGCCGCGCTCGAGGGGTGGGTGCGGCGTCGGTCCACGCCGCAGGCGTGGGCCTTGCGCTGTCGGATCATCCTGGCCTGCGAGGAGGGCGCTTCGAATAAGGACGTTGCTGCCCGGCTCGGCTCGACGCCGCATGCGGTGGGCCGGTGGCGGGCGCGTTTTGTCGAGCACCGGATCG
>NZ_JBIRKB010000037.1:0-12907 GCF_044329855.1 Streptomyces sp. NPDC017520 | reverse complement strand
AGCCCGCCCCCTTGTGGATACCGCATGACTCCGGTGATACCGCAGCCACCGGCCAGCCGTCACCCCCTACGACACCACGCGTGCAACCTCAGTAGCTGACGCTCCGGCACCCGGATGGCCGACAAATGGAGCTGAAAAACGGCTCTGACCAGGCGTTTCGCTTACCACAGCGCTGACGGACGTCCTTCCGATGACACGTCATGTGGAGAGCGCGGTGTTCGTGAGCCGTCGCTCGTGGTTCAAAGTCCCAGATAAGTCCCACGGGCATCACCCCACCTAACCTAGCATTTGTGCAGGTCAGGAGGCATGTGATGATGAGATTCAGGCGGGAACTCAGATGTCGCGGAAGAGACCACTGAACGCGGTGACCTGCCGCGATGAGTGGCGTGTGGGTCGCTGAGCTGTGCGAATGACCTTTCGGCTGTTTCATGTTCGTGCCGTTTGATGGGGCCGGAAGTCCCAGGAAAGTCTGAGAGGACTCCCACGGCGGGTGGTGCCCTTTCGGCTTTGCTCGACGTAGGGCGGAGCGCAGCCGCCGAGACCTTGGCGCTGGCGGTCGCCTTGATCGAACGACAGCGCGGCCTCCCTTGGTGGCCCGCCCGTTGGCTACGTCGGCGCGATGGGTTCCCGCCGCACCCACGAGGAGCGCCTGCGTTTCCTGCGGGAAGCCGGAGGGGAGGGACAGCAGCTGGCCTCGCTGCGTTCTCCCATCGGCCTCGACCTGGGAGCCCGTACGCCCGAGGAGACGGCCCTGTCCCTCACCGGCCGAGATCATCGTGCACGCCGACGGGGCGAGCGGTCTGCCGCTGTCGCCCTCTGCTGCCGGGACATTGCCCGTCGCAAGCACCTTGATCGGATGATTCCGCACCACGTACGCTGACGGCCGTTACTGTGTGTGGCGCAGGGCGAACAACCTGCTGAAGGCGCTTCGTTCGGGTTGCCTGCGGGAGTCCGGGGGTGCGGGTTGAACAGCTCCATGCCGGTGGCAGCCGGTGTACCGCCCATCCACTTCGGCGTGCACGAACTGCGGACCGGAAGCCCGGGCGGGGCACGGGCCGACTTCGAGCAGATGCTCGCCCAGCTCGCCAGTGCGACCAATCCGAACGTCCGGATGATCGCGGCGAATCCGGGCGACTGGGGAATCGACGCGTTCGCCGGTGACCTCGGGGGAGCCATCACGGTGTGGCAGTCCAAGTACTTCATGCCGAAGACCACGACCAGCCAGTCGGACCAGATTCGCCATTCACTCGCGAACGCACTGAAGGCCGCGGCGGCCAACGGTCACACCATCACGCTCTGGATCCTGTGCATCCCCTCCAGCATGGACGGCCGGGCAGCCAAATGGTGGGACGGCTGGAAGAAACGCCAGGAGAAGGCACACGGCCTCGTCATCGAACTGTGGGACGAGACCACGCTCGTGAAGAAGCTGCAGAGCCCCGAAGGCGACCAGGTACGCCGCGCCTACTACGAAGTCTTCACGCCCGCCGCTCCCCTCCAGGAGCAGATGCGGCTCGTGCTGGACGTGGAGGAGGGCAAAGCGGCAGCGCTCGACTCGGCCCTGTTCGTACGGCAGATGACCGAGGCCGGCCACGTCGAACTGGACTCCGCCAAACGGCAGTTCTTCAACGCCGACCTGGTAGCGCGCGAAGTCGCGCACAAGGGTGTGCCGGCCGAGGTTGCCGCACTGAGCTCTGCCGACGCCAGCCTGCACGGCGTGTGGGAGATGCAGTTCAACGAGTGCTCGTCCGAGGGCACCCTCCCCGCTCTGCACGGCCGGGTCTGGCGCGAGGTGCGCTCCGAGCACGAGAAACTGCCCAAGGCGCTGCGTCTGGAGGTGACGCACAGCTGGGGCCTGGTCCACCGGCTGGTCGACAACCGTCGGGCAGGGTGGGTCACGCACTGGAGGCAGATCGCGAGCGGTCACGCCGACGGCTGAGATGCCCCGACTGCCCGTACCGCCCGACCACTGATGAGGAGCATGCCGTGCACGCAGACCGGCCGGTCGTGATGCCCGAGGACGAGGTGACTTTCCGCCTCGCTCAGCTGCTGCTGCTCCTGGACGCCGTTGCCGCGCAGGACGCGAACGGGGCGACCCTGGAGCGCATCGGGTACTACGACTTCCTGTCCGCGAACCCCTTCCTCGTGGTCCCCCCCCCGAGGGCCGGGACGCCAGCCTCCTGCGGCTTGCCGGATTCGACCCGCAGGTCCTGGCCTACGCGTCCTCCTCCCAGCGGTTCACGAGCCGGCGCGAACGGATCCAGCACGACCTGGCGCTCCTGGTCGCCTACGGGTGCTGCCGCATCCGCAACCGCGATGGCTCCCTCACCTACTCGATCACCGAGGCAGGCCAGGATCTCGGCGGACGGTTCACCGCCACCTACGCCACCTCCTTCACCACCGCCGCCGGCATCGTCGTCCGCCAGCTCCGCAAACTTACCGACAAGAGACTGCGCGAGCAGACCGCCCGGTGGCTGAGGCCGGACGGACCCGACGGACCCGCTGCTGCTCTCATGAGCGTCCTGGGCCCGGGGCCCGTGCTGGAAACGTCCTGGGAGGGATGATCACCATGGAGCCGCTTCCCGGCATCCGCATCCGCCGCTTGCGCCTGGTCGGCATGGAGCGGTCCTACGACGTCGACTTCACCGCCGACCAGAGGGTGCGGAACCTCTCCGTCATCGCCGGGGCGTTCAGCTCCGGCAAAACAGCGGTACTGGAGTTCATCGCCTACGGGCTCGGCGCGAAACGGCACCCCCGCCACCAGGAAGTGCTGCGCAGGGTCCGCTCGTGCCTCCTGGAGGTCGAGCTATCCGGCGAGCCGCATGTGATCGAGCGGTCGGTCGGAGAGCCCTCCAAGGTCGCCTTCGTGCGCCGCGGAACGCTCGACAGCACGACCGTCTCCCGGGCCGAGAGTAGGACCATCGTTCCGCCCGGGGCGCAGGAGAGCCTGTCCTCCCTCCTGCTGAGCCACTGCAAGCTCGCAGGCGTCCAGCTCTGCGAAGCGCCCACCAACAGTGAATCCCGTACGGACCCGCTCAGCTTCCGCGACGTGATGTGGCTCGCCTTCCTTCCCAACGAACGCGTCGCGGACAAGAACTTCCTGTTCGAGAACGACTACATGCGCAAGCACAAACTGCGGCAGGTCGTCGACGTCGCTTTCGGGGTCCACGATGACCGCGCCGTCGAACTCGGCCAGCGCATCCAGGAACTCGGCGGCCGGCTCAACCGCGCCAAGGCCGAACTCGCGGCAGCCCGTACTTTCGTCGTGGAGCAGGCTCCCACCGCGTTAAACAACGAACCCGCCCCGGCCGTCCACGAACGGGAACTGGCCGACATCACGAGCCAGCTGAGGGAGTTGGACCGCCGTGCGCAAGCGGGAACGGAATTCGCGGCCCAGCTGCGCAGCCAGCACAAAGCGGCGGCCGAGATTTCCCGCCGGGCGGCAGCAGTCCTGCGGGACTGCGGAACGCAGCTCCAGCGCCTGATGCCTCTGCGGGCCCAGTACGCGGATGATCTCCTCAAGCTCGGCATGCTCGGCGAGGCGCAGCAGCTCTTCGACCCTTTGAGCGTCACCACCTGCCCCGCCTGCCTGAACCGGCTGTCGGCCGTCCCCGCCGTCGACAACGGGCGCTGCAGCTTGTGCCGTCACGAACTGAGCGCAGAAGAGGGGGCATTGGTCCTGGGTACGGCCGACGCTGGCAGCCAGGCCGGGGACAGTCGGGTGGACGTCAAGGCGGAGACCCGGTCCACCAAGGCCCGGCTCAAGGAGATCAGCAGCTACATCGACGAGCTCGGTGCCTCGCTCGCCCCGCTCAAGCTCCAGGCTGAAGACGCGGCCCTGCGGGAAGAGGAGGCCGCCGCCGCGCTGGACGTCGCGACGTCCCCCTCCGTCTCACCGTTTCTCGCCGCCCGCGACGACCTCCACCGAAGGCGCGAGCAGGTCCTGCGTCAACTCGAACAGGCTGAGAGCGCGGTCAAGCTCCGCGAAGGACTCACCAAACGGGCCGACGCCGTGGAACGCCACGAGACCGAGATAGCCCGTCTCCGGGAGGAACTCGAACAGCTCGGAGACGCCTCCCACGACCGCGACCGTGTCATCGCCAAGATCAGCACCCGATACGGCGAACTTCTGCGCGCCTGGCGCTACCCCAAGGTCAGCACCCCCTTCATCAGAACCGACCTCACCCCCTTCGTACGCGGCGAGCCGTACCAGGAAGCCTCGTCCGGGGCACGCACCCTGCTGACCCTGGCCTGGCAGCTCGCCGTCTTCGAGATCGCCGTCGAAGAAGGGGCCGCACACCCCGGATTCCTCATGATCGACAGCCCTCAGAAAAACCTCGGCCACGGCGGCACACTCGATACCGTGATCGCGGACGCCGTGGCGATCGGCGACTTCTACCAGCACCTATCTCGCTGGCTCGCGGACCGCGGCAACCGCGCACAGCTCATCGTCGCCGACAACAGCCCGCCGCCAGCGATGGAAGACAGCGTGGTGGTGCGCTACAGCCGTAACGAGGACCGTCCGCCGTACGGGCTGATCGAGGATGAAACCAGTGCGGACGAGGAGGCGGAGGCCGATCTCTGACACGTGTTCCTGATCAAGGGCTCGGTGCTGGTGCGAGGCAAGGAGGCGAGTTGGAAAGGGGCAGCTTGCCTCGGTCTTCGTCTATCGGTCCTGTGGGGGCCGCCACCCCCGGCCGGATTCGTACGAGATTGGCTCCTGACCTGCGCTTCCTAACTCCGTGGGTATCTGCGTCGGCTGCTTGTAACACGGCATCGCCGGTTGGCCAAACCGGTACTTCTCCTGATGATTGTCTGCGTTGGCTAGCGGGTGCCGCGGAGGCATAAATCTGGGGACCAAGGCTGGGGACCAGTGTGCCGTGCACGTAGTTGCCTCGCGCTGTCGGTGTTGCAGAAGAGCATGCAAATGATGGAGCGGCTTCCTTAGCCGGCTCGACGGAGCGCCGTTCTGGTGTCCGGAAGGGGTAGCGGTATCTCGTGGCTCAGGGCTTCAAGGAGCAGAAGGTGGGGGATTCGGTGGGTAGCGAGCTGACAATGGCTGATGTTCCGCTCGGGCCGTTCGCGGGCTCGTTGATTACGGTGTATTCGGCCAAGAGTAAGGCGGCCAAACTGCACGGGTCCAGGCAGTGCAGCCAGCTGCGCACGTCCGATGTGATGACTGCCAAAGTCTCCCTGGATGAAGCGGTGCTGAGGCGGTTGTGCATGCGATGCGCCGCGCGGGGAGCCGGCGGTCGGCCGGGTACGGGACTGGGCATGTTCTTGCTGGCTATCGGCGAAACGGGCTTGTTGTGTCATTTGCAGTCGTATAGGGAGCCGGACGAAGACGAGGGCTGGACCGACCACGAGGCACGGGGAGCCGCTGAGCTTCTTCGTGTTCAACAGAGTCTCGACGGTCTTGACGGCGAGGACGAGGAGGATGACGCATCGCTACGGGAGACGCGTGAAGAGGCCGAGAATCTGCGGGGTCTGATCTTCTCGCATTGGTGCGGCGCGCGAGGAAGCCTGCTTGAGGCAGAGGCTCTGCTCACTTACTTTCCCTGGGTGGAAGAGTGGGCGAAGCCCTCGCTAAGGATCAAGGCGCGGTACTTGGAGACCCTTCGAGCACAGGCGGCCCGGTTCGTGGACCGGGAGGAACTTGTCGTGGCTGCTGCTGCAATGGCTCTTTCCATGCCCGAGCTGCCGTGTGCGGATCCGGCTTTTGCGGTGCTCGGCGGCAACAGCAGGGTGTCCAGTGCGCTCGTGCGCTTGTGGCGCCGATGGCAGAGTACGGCTGCGCGGATCTGGGAGGGACCGGGCCCGCGTGCGTACCTCTCGTACGAGATCGTCCGAGGTATCCGCAGTAACCAGAAGGGGCGCGGCGCGGCCCGAGCTGAGGCTGCACGCCTGATTGAGTCTTGGGAGGAACTGGCCAGGGCAGCTGCGGCGCCGGTGGACCGGGCTCCGAAACGTCGGCTGACGGCGCATGTACCGCACGCGTCCGACGGCACGCCACGTCATGTTCTTACGGACTTCCTGGACGGGCTGGACGAGTGGACGCTCGGTGTGCTGGTCACGTGGGCCGTGCAGCCGGGACCGGGGAGCGGCGTCCTCACGCTGGAAGTTCCCGATCTCGTCGCCGAACGACTGCTTGGCCCGGCGAGCGGCCTTCCGTGCAGCCCAGCAGACGGGACGGCGGATTCGCCCAAGCACGAGGGTCGCACCGGAAGTGAGCCGGGCAGGCTCCGCCCAGGCGTCTTCGATGACACACCGGTCTTCGACCGATGCCCCGTCACGCTCGATCACATCCGCGCGCTGCGTACACTGGCACCCACGGCCGACCCGTTGTACCTCGTCTTCTCAGCGAGCGGGGGAGCGGAAGTGCTGCCTCTCAACACCCTCGAGAGGCGGCTGACCAAGGGCTGGCTGGGCGTCCTCATAGCTGGCGCCAGTGACCTGCCTGCAAGCGTGATCGGTCCGGAGGAGCCGGAGCACAATCATGATTCCGAAGTGCGTGCCACTCAGCTGCCCGGTCGCGGCCAAGACGTCCACGATCCGCATTTCGGCGAAAGTGTGGGCCTTGCCGAAGGCCGGCACCGAACCCTCCGTCAGACCTACGGAACCGAAGCTCGCCAACTCAATCTTCGCCTGCTCGCCCTGGCGCGCGGCGCGCACGACCTGCGAAGCCTGGACGCCGGACGGCCTAGCGGACTGCCGATGGAGGTATGGCACGGCCTCCTCACAGAGGACCGTCTTAACCTCGCGCCATTCCGCAAACCCGGAAGCAACCGGCGGGGGAGCGGCAGCGCCCTCCCTTTGGGCCCCCTGGCCGCAGTCCAGCTCTACACCACCAACGCCAACCCTCTCATCGAGGGCAAGGGCCACTCGCCTCTGTGCCGGCACGCCCAACACAGCGCGGCGGTAGTGCGCGGAGACGACCTCCTGGCCGTCGCCGATCTCATGGCGCGCACCGCCTCCGACTGGTGCAGCAAGTGTGGCGGCTACGCCCTCCGCAGACTTACCGAAACCCAGCTCTCCTACTACCGCGCGGCTCACCGCCTGCACGACATCAAAGAGCAGCTTCACAACCAGACCGGAATACCCGACGCAGACCCCTCTGCGGTGATCGCCAGCCTGGACGAACTGGCCACCTGGCAGCCGGTCGATGAAGCAAAGTGGGGCGGCAGCGACTCCTGGCAATGGCAGGAAACGGTCCGCGAGCTCACGCGAAAGGCCGCCAGGTCTCATGCCGTCACAATGCCCTCGTGAGTCGGCCACTTGACCTGCCGGCGGCCCTGGGGGGCGCGTGTGTCCTAGTGCTGTGACCGCAAAGGTTCGCCGGGTTGCCTGGCAGGATCTCCCCATGCTTGAGGAGAAGCTCGACGCGCTTGCGCAGATGATGGCAGAGCACATGGCCAGGCCGTTCCCGCCCGGCTTCCGCGGCCTGGACATCGAGGGCCGGGACATGGTGATGCTCGACTCGGACGTCTATGCCTACGCCGCCTGCGTCCACGAAGACCTGCTCAGCGAACAGGCCAACGCCCGCCTGACGCGGCTGACGTCGACATTCGGGAAGATCCTTCCGGCGATCGACGACGAGTACGCGGCCAAGTACTACATGCATCTGTACAACATGGTCGTGCTGTCTACCGAGATCGAGAGCCAACGCAAGAGATAGTCCCGGCAGGAGGGCAGCAAACCCAGTGAATCTTTGCGGTCAGAGCACTAGAGGATGGCGTTCACGATGTCCCGTAGATCATGCGCCCGTGCCGCGGCTCCCGGGCCGGTACGAGCGGCCCGCCGTGCCACGAACACTGGCTCGATCAACGCCCAACGGGCACCAGAGACGTCACTGCGATAAGGGCGCCGAGGACTCACAGGACGTGCAACGACCAACCATCGCCGCAGCCACTTTCAACACCCCAAATCACCTGCAGACCAAATCAGTTGCCCTCTAAGCTGATCAGATGGCGGATAACCTGCTCATCCATGGCGGCAACGAGAACGCACTTCGTACCCTGAAGGACACCGGCCAGTATCGAGGCAGGGTCAAGTCGGCATATCTGCGACCGCCGTGGGACACGCGATGGGGGTCCGAGCACCACGAGGCTCCTGGCCGCGCCTCCTGGCTCGGCATGATGCAGGTACATCTGCGCCTGGTACGCGACCTGCTCGCCCCTGACGGCTCTGTGTGGGTGCACGTCGACGACCAGCAGTCCGCTGACTGCCGTGTGCTCATGAACAAGGTCTACGGTCAATCGAACTTCGTATCTACAGTCGTCGTTCAGAATCCTGCACTGAATGGCTCCCGTCACTTCACGGTCAGCCACGACTACCTACTTGTCTTCGCGAAAAATGCCTCGACATGGCAGCCGAACCCCCTCCCTCGTACGGCCGAATCAGAGCCGAATTTCCGCAACCCCGACAACGATCCCCGCGGGCCGTGGCGAGCAGCCGACCTGTCCTCCCCCGTTCTTCGTGAGAACCTGCGCTACGAAGTGGTAGATCCGCTCGGCGCGGTCATACAGCCACCTGCCCGCCGTTCTTGGCGATTCACTCAGCAGCGTTTCGAGGAACTCGATCGCGACGGACGTATCGCATGGTCGCCCGGCGGCCGTCCGACGCTGAAGCTCTATCTATCGGAGGCCCCTGACAAACTGCCCACCACGGTATGGAGCCCGGCCGACGTGGGGGCAAGTTTCCAAGCGGGCCAGCACCTGCGCGGACTGCTCGATGACATGCACCAGCCGGCTCCACCGCCGGAACAACTGCTGCAACACATTCTCACGATCGCGACCAATCCCGGTGACCTCGTGTTCGACTACTTCGGCGACTCAGGCACGGCCGCCGCGGTCGCGCACAAAACTGGCCGCCACTGGCTCGCTGTCGACAGCGAGTCGCACGTCGTCCGTGACCGTCTGAACAAAGTGATCAGCGGTAACGACTCAGGCGGCATCACACATGAAGTGAACTGGATAGGAGGCGGTCACTATGACGTAATTACGACGGCGAGACCCGACGAAGAATCCGGACCCCCTGATTCGGGCTCCGACGAACATGTGCGGATTCAGGTCGTCACTTACCGCAAAGACGGGAGCGTCGTTCCCGCGTTGGACTCGACCGAGAAGGACCACCGATCGGCCGAGCTAAAGGTCATCAGGCAACGCCGCGAACTGCTGCAGGAGCTTCGAGAGGTCGTCAGTAACAGGAGTTCGCCGGAAGCCGCAGTGCAACGGATAATCGGACGCAATCACTGGATCTTCGGGAGCGAGTACACAGAAGCCTCGGAACGACGTGACCTGTTGCCCCTCGACCAGCACGACGTTCTTCTCGTGCGCGCTGACCGCAGCGTTCAAGTCGTGGAACTCAAGAAGCCCGGCGTCTCACTTGTCAGGTGGCACCGCAACGGCCTGATCGTGTCGAACGAGGTGCACGAGGCGGTGAGTCAATGCAGGAACTACGTTCAGAAAATGGATGACGCGGGACCGACGCTGGAAACAATCCACCGCAACACACTTGACCTTGACTACGATTACCTTCGTGCACGGGGAACTGTTGTGATCGGGAATCCTGATCACGTGGATGTACCTGGAGTCACTCGGCAGATGGTTGCCCGTACCATCCGTTCCTTCAATACGGACCAGAGCCGAGTTCAGGTGCTCACCTACTTGGATCTGATCGAACGCGCGGAAGAAGCACTCCGCTTCGTCGAGGACGACATTGAAACTCCTGGTATCGAGAGCGAATCCTGATGAGGTACGCGCTGCTCTCTCTGGCGGACAAGTCGAAGCACCAACTAAGACTTGTCCCGTAAATGATGGTGGAGACAGGCGGGGCAAAGTGCAGTGGCAAGATGATGAATTCGACGCTCCTGAGAGGCCACGTTCGTGCCCACGCCCGCCGACTACCTGGCACTAGTACTGTGACCGCATAGGCATAGGTTCACCGGCTTCCTCGTTGTGCTGGTTGGAAGCGATGCCGCTTCCAACCAGCAGGGGAGGCGGGATGGCACCACCGGTCAGGGTCCGGAGGCTGACAGAGCAGGAGGGGCAGAAGCTCCAGCAGATCGTTCGGCGGGGTAGTGCGAGTTCGGTGCGGTTCCGGCGGGCGATGATGCTGCTGGCCTCGGCTGGCGGCAGCACTGTCCCGGTGATCGCGCGGCTTGTCCAGGCGGACGAGGACACCGTCCGCGACGTGATCCACCGCTTCAACGAGATCGGGCTCGCATGCCTCAACCCTCAGTGGGCGGGAGGCCGTCCCCGCCTGTTGAGCAATGACGATGAGGACTTCGTCATCCAGACGGCCACCATCCGCCCGACCGTGCTGGGTAAGCCCTTCACCCGCTGGTCGGTCCGCAAACTCGCCGACCACCTGCGCCGGAACGTAGCCAGGCCCGTCCGGATTGGTCGCGAGGCTCTGCGGTGCTTACTGGCCCGCCGCGGGATCACTTTCCAGCGAACGAAGACCTGGAAGGAGTCCCCGGACCCGGCCTTCAATGCCAAGCTGGAGCGAATCGAGTACGCGGTCAACGAGCGTCCTGACCGCACGTTCGCCTTCGAAGAGTTCGGGCCACTGGGCATCCGCCCCACCGCCGGCTCCTGCTGGGCCGAACAGAACCGCCCCGACCGGCTGCCCGGCACCTACCGCCGCACTCAGGGCATCACCTACTTCCACGGTTGCTACTCCGTCGGCGACGACAAGCTGTGGGGTGTCAACCGGCGCCGCAAGGGCATCGCCCCCACCTGGGCCGCACTGCGGTCGATCCGAGCAGCCCGCCCCGACGGCGGCCCGATCTACGTGATCCTGGACAACCTCTCCGCCCACCTGGATTGGAAGATCCGCAGGTGGGCGGCCAGAAACAAGGTCGAATTGTGCTTCACACCCACCTACGCGTCCTGGGCCAACCCCATCGAGGCGCACTTCGGGCCGCTGCGGCAGTTCACCCTCGCCAACTCCCACCAACCAAACCACGCCGTCCAGACCTGGGCCCTGCACGCCTACCTGCGCTGGCGCAACCAGAACGCCCGCCACCCCGACATCCTGGCCGCCCAACGCCGCGAACGCGCACGTGTCCGCAGCGAACGAGGTCTCCGCTGGGGCGGCAGGCCGCTGCCGGCCGCAGCCTGACCCCGCTCGACCCGGCGAGGTCAGAGGATCAGTCGTCGAACTCGAAGCCCGAAGCCTCCGCACGGGCAATGATGTCGCGGACTGCCTCGGGGCTCGTGATGACGGATTCGACGGCCGTCTTGAGCCGCGCGAGGTCGCTCGAACTGCCGACCGCGCAGAACATGCCAGCCTCGCTGTCGAAAGCGACATGCTCGGCAATGTCCGGCCAGGCAAACCGCACGAGACCTTCCCAGAAATACCCGTTCGGCTCGTGTCCGGCGGCAACTACTGCGGCATCGGCAGCCAGGCCGCCTGCATCCAACGTCAGCGAGTGCTCGCCATTGAAGTCATGGAGGTGGACGGTCACGGCGAGATCATCTCACCCCAGCACGCAAACCGTTCGTCCGGCCCCTCACAGTCTTGAACCCGGTGAACCTTTCCGGTCTCAGCACTAGACATGCTGTGGGGACCCGGGACCGGTCCGTAACGGACGCCTCGCCAAGCCCGCCGGCCCGGGTCGCCCTGCTCAGAGTCGGTGAGTTTGCCCCGGCACGACTTGCCTCAGCGCGGCGGGCTGGGCGACGGCTTAACCGAAGAGGGTATGGCGGGGTCGATCTCGGGGATCGTCCGACTCCGGGTGCGGGTCACACCGTGTGCCCGGCACCGCGCAGCAGCGGCGGGTTGAGCAGCCAGGCGTCACCGCGGCGGTAGAGGGCAGCCGGGCGGCCGGTGGGGGGGAAGCGTTGATCGCCGGTGGGCTTGACGAAGCCCGTGGTGTTGAGCACCTTGCGGCGGAAGTTGCTCGGGTCTAGTTGCTGGCCCCAGATCACTTCGTAGACCGTGCGCAACTCGCTCAGGGTGAGGAGTTCACCGCAGAAGGCCGTGGCGACGGCGGTGTATTCGAGCTTGCTCCGGACCTGCTCCAGGGCTTCGGTGAGGATCGCCGGATGATCGAACGCCAACGCCGCCTGCTTCCCTTCCAGCTGGGAGACGGGAGCCCAATAGGCGCGCCGGGCGTCGGTGCCGCCCACGGGGGCGGGCAGGTCCGGTCCCAATGCGAGATAGGCGATCGTGACCACTCGCCCCCTCGGGTCGCGTCGGGGGTCTCCGTAGGCGCCGAGTTGTTCGAGGTGCAACTTGTTCCCGTCGATTCCGGCCTCCTCGCGGAGTTCACGGAGCGCGCCCTCACGCAGGGTCTCGTTCTTCTGTACGTACCCGCCGGGCAACGCGGGCCGACCGAGGAAGGGCTCCACCCCGCGCTCGATCAACAGCACCATCAACTGTCCGGACCTGAGGGTGAAGATCGCCAGGTCGACGGTCACCCATGACGCCTCCACCTCGGTGGAGTCTTTGAGCCAGTCATCCACGCTGAACCCCTAAAGGTCACATTGACTTAAACGCCTGCGCGACTTATGGTCTCACAGACCAAAACACAACGAGGGCAGGGGTAGGGCATGTTCACTTCCCATGCGCCATCAGCCAAGGCGCTGGGGGACGAACCTTCCGCCGCCACCCGTCACTTATGCAGCGGCGTATACGTGGACGAGCGCTTCCGGGATCTCGTGATCGACGAGGTGTGCACCGCCCCGTACCGCAGGGTCGCCCCGTCCTACGGGTTCGACATCGTCCCAGTCATGCGCCACGCGTGGCGGGCCGCCGCGCTGACCGCGCTGCTGCGGGGGACAGTGGCCGGCGCGGTGAGTGTCCCGGTCTTAGGGCGTGTATCGGGTCGCGATCAACATGCGCGTTTTGCCCTCACGGCGCGTGCGGATCCGGTAGTCCGTATCGCATGACACGGGCGCAACTG
>NZ_JBIRKB010000036.1:0-13486 GCF_044329855.1 Streptomyces sp. NPDC017520 | reverse complement strand
CGCAGGACGAAGCGGCTGTCGGTCAGTCACGCGTTCCACTCGCCGTTGATGGATCCGATGCTCGAGGAGTTCGAGGCCGTCGCCTCGGGGCTGACGTATGCCGCCCCACGGATCGCGGTGGTTTCGACCGTGACGGGGAATCTCGCCTCCGGCGACGATTTGCGGTCGGCCCGGTACTGGGCTGATCAGGTTCGTGGCACCGTCCGTTTCGCCGACGCGGTGAACACCCTGGCCGCTGAGGGTGTGACCTCTTTTCTGGAGATCGGGCCGGACGGGGTTCTCTCCGCTCTGGCCGAGGGGGCTGTTCCCGCTCTGCGCCGGGGCCGGGACGAGGTCACCACTCTCCTCGCGGCGGTCGGCACCCTGTTCACCCGCGGTGTTCCCGTGGACTGGGAGGCCTTCTACGAAGGCACGGGCGCCCGCCAGGTGCCCCTGCCCACCTACGCCTTCCAACGACAGCGCTACTGGCTCGAACCCCGCACCACCGACCGCACCACCCCAGCTCTCCCGGCCACCCCCGCCCCGAGCGCCCCCGCCGCCACCCCCCACGGCGAACTCGGCAGCCGGCTCGCCGCGATGTCCTCCGCCGAGCGGACCCGCGCCGTCACCGACCTCACGTCCGCGCACATCGCCGCCGTCCTCGGCTACGACAAGGGCCGCCGCGCCGACGCCCGGGCCTCCTTCAAGGACCTCGGCTTCGACTCCCTGATGTCCGTCGAGCTCCGCGACCGGCTCGCCGCCGCCACCGGCCTGCGCCTCGCCAGCGGCCTCCTCTTCGACCACCCCACCCCCACCGCGCTCACCGCCCACGTTGAGGCCGAACTCACCGGCGCGACCGGTGCCGTCGAGGAGTACCTCGCCGCGCCCCTCCAGGACGACGAGCCGATCGCCATCGTCGCCATGGCCTGCCGCTACCCGGGTGGTGTCGCCTCCCCCGAGGACCTGTGGCGCCTCGTCGCCGAGGGCACCGACGCCATCTCCGGATTCCCGACCGACCGCGGCTGGGACGACGACCTGTACGACCAGGACGCCGACCGCTCCGGCAAGAGCTCCGTACGCGAGGGAGGCTTCCTGCACGACGCCGCCCTCTTCGACGCCGGCTTCTTCGGGATCTCACCCCGCGAGGCCCTCGCCATGGACCCGCAGCAGCGCCTCCTCCTGGAGACCTCCTGGGAGGTCGTCGAGCGTGCCGGCATCAACCCGCACACCCTCAAGGGCAGCCGCACCGGCGTCTTCGTCGGCGCCACCGCCCTCGACTACGGCACGCGCCTGCACGAGGCCCCGCAGAGCGTCGAGGGACACCTGCTGACCGGCTCCACCAGCAGCGTCATGTCCGGCCGCATCGCCTACCAGCTGGGCCTCGTCGGCCCGGCGCTCACCGTCGACACCGCTTGCTCGTCCTCGCTCGTCGCCCTCCACATGGCCGTACGGTCGCTGCGCCAGGGCGAGACGACCCTCGCCATCGCGGGCGGCGCGACGGTCATGTCCGCCCCCGGCATGTTCGTGGAGTTCTCCCGGCAGCGCGGCCTCGCCGCCGACGGGCGCAGCAAGTCCTTCTCCGCCGAAGCGGACGGCACCTCCTGGGCCGAGGGCGTGGGCATGCTCCTCGTGGAGAAGCTGTCCGACGCCCGCCGCAACGGCCACCAGGTCCTTGCCGTGATCCGCGGCTCGGCCGTCAACCAGGACGGCGCCTCCAACGGCCTGACCGCCCCCAACGGCCCCTCCCAGGAGCGGGTCATCCGCCAGGCCCTCGCCGACGCCCGGCTCACCCCCGCCGACGTCGACGCCGTCGAGGCGCACGGCACCGGCACCAGCCTCGGCGACCCGATCGAGGCCGAGGCGATCCTCGCCACCTACGGCAGCGACCGAAGCGACCAGGCGCCGGTGTATCTCGGATCGCTCAAGTCGAACATCGGTCACGCGCAGGCCGCGGCCGGTGTCGGCGGCGTCATCAAGATGGTCCAGGCGATCCGCCACGGCGTACTGCCGCGCAGCCTCCACGTCGGCGAGCCCACCCCCCGCGTCGACTGGACGGCAGGCGACGTCGAGCTGCTCACCGAGGCCCGCGACTGGCCGGCCACCGAACGTGCCCGCCGCGCTGCCGTCTCCTCGTTCGGCATCAGCGGCACCAACGCCCACGTCATCGTCGAGCAGGCGGAGGCACCGGCGGCGGACGCACCCGCCGGGTCCGCCGCTCCCCCGAACCGCCCAGAGGGCGCCCCCACGCCCGCCCTCTGGGCACTCTCCGCCCCCGACCGCGCCGCCCTCACCGCCCAGGCCGGGGCGCTCCACGCCTACCTGGAGCGCCGGCCGGAGCTCGCCGTCGCCGACGTCGGCTTCTCCCTCGCCACCACCCGGGCCACCTGGTCCGAGCGGGCCGTCGTCACCGGCACCAGGACGGCGGAGCTCCTCGCGAGCCTCGACGAGCTGCGCCGGGACGCCGACGCCCCCCACCTGGTGACCGGCTCCGCGGCCCGCGCCGGCCGCACCGCGTTCCTCTTCACCGGGCAGGGCGCCCAGTACCCGGGCATGGGCCGCGAACTGTACGGGACGAGGCCCGCGTTCGCCGCGGCCCTCGACGAGGTGTGCGCCGCCCTCGACCCGCACCTCGACCTCGGCCGGCCGCTGCGCGACGTCATGTTCGACGAGGAGACCGACGCGTCCGACGGCGTCGCGCTCCTCCACGAGACCCGCGCCACGCAGCCTGCCCTGTTCGCCTTGGAGGTCGCTCTCCACCGGTTCCTGGAGGCGCACGGGCTGACCCCCGACGCGGTCGCCGGGCACTCCATCGGCGAACTCGCCGCCGCCCACGTCGCCGGGGTCCTCTCACTGGAGGACGCCGCCGCCCTGGTCGCCGCCCGCGGACGCCTCATGCAGGCCGCCGTACCCGGCGGCGCGATGGTCGCGCTCCAGGCCGCCGAGGACCAGGTAGCCGAGACCCTCGCCCCGTACGAGGGACGGCTCGCCGTCGCCGCCGTCAACGGCCCCGACGCCATCGTCGTCTCCGGCGACGCCGACGCCGCCGACGAACTGGCCGGGCTCTGGCGCGACCGCGGCCACAAGACCCGCCGGCTCAACGTCAGTCACGCCTTCCACTCGCCGCACATGGACACGATCCTCGACGAGTTCCGTACCGTCGCCGAGGGGCTCACCTACCACCCGCCGCGCCTCCAGGTCATCTCCACCGTCACCGGTCTGCCCGCCACCGGCGACGACCTCCTCACCGCCGACTACTGGGTGCGGCAGATCCGAGGGACCGTACGGTTCCTCGACGCCACCCGCACCCTGGAGGACGAGGGCGTCACCGCCTTCATCGAGGTCGGCCCCGACGCCGTCCTCACCGCCATGACCGCCGGCTCCTTCCGGGCCGACACCTCCCAGGCCGTCGCTCTCCAGCGGTCCGGCCGCCCCCAGGACACCACGCTCACCGCCGGACTCGCCCGCGCCCACACCCTTGGCGCCCCGCTCGACCTCGCGTCGCTCCACCCCGGCGGGGCCCGCGTCGACCTGCCCACGTACGCCTTCCACCGCAGCCACTACTGGCTCCGCCCCGAAGCCCGCACCGACGCCCGCAGCCTCGGCCTCGACCCGGCGGGGCACCCCCTCCTGGCCATCGCCGTCGACCTCGCCGAGCGCGAGGGCCTCGTCCTCACCAGCCGGCTGTCGCTGAGCGGCCACCCGTGGCTCGCCGACCACCGCATCCAGGGCACCGTCCTCGTACCGGCCACCGCCTTCGTCGAACTCGCCGCCGCGGCGGGCCGGGCGGCCGGCGCCGAGCACCTCGTCGAACTCACCCTGGAGGCCCCGCTCGCCCTCCCCGAGCAGCGCGCCGTCCGCCTCCAGGTCGCCGTCTCCGCCCCCGACGCGGCCGGCGCCCGCACCTTCACCGTGTACTCCCGGCCCGAGACCGAGGACGACGAGCAGGCCGCCTGGACCCGTCACGTCTCCGGCGCCCTCGCCGCGCCCCCCGCCGTCCCCGAGGCGCCGTTCTTCGACGAGCTGCGCGAGTGGCCGCCACGCGACGCCCGCCCGGTACCGCTGGACGACGCGTACGAGCGGCTCACCGACCTCGGCTACGAGTACGGGCCCGTCTTCCAGGGCCTGCGCGCCCTGTGGCGCGGCGACGACGGCACCACCAGCTACGCCGAGGTCGCCCTCCCCGACGACCAGCACGAGGACGCCGCGCGCTACGGCATCCACCCCGCGCTCCTCGACGCCGTCCTCCACCCGGTCGTCCTCGACGCCGCCGACCCGGCCGAACCGGAGACCATTCGGCTGCCGTTCGCCTGGAGCGGGGTCACCACCCACGCCGTCGGCGCCACCACGGTCCGCGTCCGCATCGAGCGGACCGGCACCGACACGGTGAGCCTGCGCCTCGCCGACGCGGCCGGAGCCCCCGTCGCCGCCGTCGACTCGCTGATGCTCCGGCCCGTCGCCAAGGAGAAGCTCGCCTCCGCCGCCACCACGGACGGCCTGTTCACCATCGCCTGGACCGCGCTCACCCCGGCCGGCGGCACCGCCCCCCGCATCGCCGAACTCACCGACGGCGCCCTCCCGGACCCGGACGGACTCGACGCCGACGTCCTCCTCGTCCGCGTCACCGCTGACGGCGCCCACATTCCGGCCGCCGCCCACGACACCGCCGCCCGCGCCCTCGCGCTCACCCAGCGCTGGCTCGCCGACGAACGCCTCGACGGCACCCGCCTCGCCTTCGCCACCACCAAGGCCGTCGCCACCACCCCCGGCGAGCACGTCGACGGCCTGTCCGCCGCCCCCGTCTGGGGCCTGCTGCGCGCCGTCCAGAGCGAACACCCCGACCGGGTCGTCGTCCTGGACCTCGACGGCAGCCCCGAGACCGAGGAGCGGCTGCCCGCGGCCCTCGCCACCGGAGAACCGCAGCTCGCCCTGCGCGGCAACCGCCTGTACGTCCCCCGCCTCACCCGCGACCGGACCGGCGCCCCCGCCGACGCCCCCCGCATCGACCCGCAGGGCACCGTCCTGGTCACCGGCGGTACCGGCGGCCTCGGTGGCCTCCTCGCCCGCCACCTCGTCACCGGGCACGGCGTACGCCACCTGCTGCTCGCCAGTCGCCGCGGACCCGCCACGCCAGGCGCCGACCGGCTCGCCGACGAACTCGCCGAGCTCGGCGCCCGGGTGACCACGGTCGCCGCCGACGCCGCGGACCCGGACGCCGTCGCCGCCCTCCTGAACGCCGTCGACCCCGCGCACCCGCTCACCGCGGTCGTGCACACCGCCGGCATCGTCGACGACGCCACCGTCGAGTCCCTCACCCCCGAACAGCTCGCGACCGTCCTGCGGCCCAAGGTCGACGCCGCCTGGAACCTGCACGACCAGACCCGGGACCTGGACCTCGCGGCCTTCGTCCTGTTCTCCTCCGTCTCCGGCATCACCGGCACCGCGGGCCAGGCCAACTACGCCGCCGCCAACACCTTCCTCGACGCGCTCGCCGCCCACCGCCACGCCCACGGCCTGGCCGCCACCTCCCTGGCCTGGGGCCTGTGGGACTCCAGCCACGGCATGGGCGCCCAGCTCGGCGACGCCGATCTGGCCCGCTGGGCCCGCGCCGGCGTCGACCCGCTCGACCCGACCACCGGCCTCGCCCTCTTCGACACCGCCCTCCACGGCGGCGACGCCCTCGTCGTCCCGGCCCTCCTCGACCTGGCCCGGCTGCGCGGCGCCTCCGACGGCAACCCGCCCGCCCTGCTGCGCGGCCTGATCCGCCCCCGGCCCGCCGCGAGAGCCGCCCGGGGCGTCACGGCCGGCGGCACCGAGTGGGCCCGCCGCATCGTCACCCTCTCCGAGGAGGAGGGCCGCGCCGCCGCCACCGACCTCGTCCGCGGCATCGTCGCCGGCGTCCTCGGCCACACCAGCCCCGAGGGCATCGACCCCGAACGCGCCTTCAGGGAGATCGGCTTCGACTCCCTGGCCGGAGTCGAGCTGCGCAACCGGCTCAACACCGCCACCGGACTCCGGCTGCCCGCCACCGCCGTCTTCGACCACCCCTCGCCCGCCGCCCTCGCCACCTACCTGCACCGGCAGGCCGCGGGCACCGAGCCCGCCACCGCGGCCCCGGCCCGCCGCACCGCCGCCGGCGCCGACGAGCCCATCGCCATCATCGGCATGGCCTGCCGCTTCCCGGGCGGCGTCTCCTCGCCGGACGACCTGTGGCGACTCGTCGTCGAAGGCACCGACGCCATCAGCGAGTTCCCCGACAACCGGGGCTGGGACCTGGACTCCCTCTACAACGCGGACCCGGAGAAGACCGGCACCTCCTACGTCCGCCACGGCGGCTTCCTCCACGACGCCGACCGGTTCGACCCCGCGTTCTTCGGGATGTCCCCGCGCGAGGCCACCGCCACAGACCCGCAGCAGCGCCTCCTCCTGGAGACCGCCTGGGAGACCTTCGAAAGCGCCGGCATCGACCCGGCCCTCCTGCGCGGCACCAGCACCGGCGTCTTCACCGGCGCCATGTACGACGACTACGCCTCGCGGCTCGCCAAGAGCCCCGAGGAGTTCGAGGGCTTCCTCCTCGCCGGCAACCTCTCCAGTGTGGTCTCCGGCCGCCTCTCCTACACGTACGGACTCGAAGGCCCGGCCGTCACCGTCGACACCGCCTGCTCCTCCTCCCTGGTCGCCCTCCACCTGGCGGCCAACGCCCTGGGCCAGGGCGAGTGCGACCTCGCGCTCGCGGGCGGCGTCACCGTCATGTCCGGCCCCAGCACCTTCGTGGAGTTCTCGCGGCAACGCGGCCTCTCCGAGGACGGCCGCTGCCGCTCCTTCTCCGCCGACGCCTCCGGCACCGGCTGGGCGGAGGGCGTGGGTCTGCTCCTCGTGGAGAAGCTCTCCGACGCCCGTCGCAACGGCCACCAGGTCCTCGCCGTCATGCGGGGCTCGGCCGTCAACCAGGACGGCGCGTCCAACGGTCTGACCGCCCCCAACGGTCCGGCGCAGGAACGGGTCATCCGCCAGGCCCTCGCGTCCGCCGGCCTCGCCCCCGCCGACATCGACGCCGTCGAGGCGCACGGCACCGGCACCAGCCTCGGCGACCCGATCGAGGCGCAGGCGCTGCTCGCCACGTACGGCCAGGGCCGCCCCGAGGACCGCCCGCTCTACCTCGGCTCCCTCAAGTCGAACATCGGGCACGCGCAGGCCGCGGCCGGAGTCGGCGGCATCATCAAGATGATCCAGGCCATGCGGCACGCCACCCTGCCGAAGACCCTCCACGCAGAGGACCCCTCCCCGCACATCGACTGGGAGTCCGGCGCGGTCGAGTTGCTCACCGAAGCCAGACAGTGGCCGGCCACCGGCCGTCCCGCCCGCGCGGCGGTGTCCTCCTTCGGCATCAGCGGCACCAACGCCCACGTCATCCTGGAGCAGGCCCCCGACACCCCGGCCCCCGCCCCGGCCGCCCCGGTGCCCGCCGGGCATGAGGCCGCCGACGCCGCCGGCCTCATGCCGTGGATCCTCACCGCGAAGGACGAGACCGCCCTGCGCCGCCAGGCCGGCCGTCTGCACCACCACCTCACCGAACACCCCGCACTCGCCCCGGCCGACGTCGGCTTCTCCCTGGCGACCACCCGCGCCACCCTGGAACACCGCGCCGCCGTCCTCGGCGCCGACCGCACCACCCTCATGGACGGCCTCGCGGCCCTCTCCCGAGGCGAGTCGACGCCCGCCGTGGCCCGCGCGACCGCCGGACGACGGGGCAAGACGGCCTTCCTGTTCACCGGACAGGGCAGCCAACGGCTCGGCATGGGACGCGAACTGTACGAGTCGTCCCCGGTGTTCCGGCAGGCACTCGACGAGGTGTGCGGGCACCTCGACACCGAGCTGTTCCGGCCCCTCAAGCACGTCCTCTTCGCCCCCGAGGGCTCGGCGGACTCGGCGCTGATCGACCAGACCGCCTTCACCCAGTCCGCGCTCTTCGCCATCGAGGTCGCCCTCTTCCGGCTCGCCGAACACCACGGAATCACCCCCGACTACCTCCTCGGCCACTCCATCGGCGAGGTCACCGCCGCCCACCTCGCCGGAGTCCTCGACCTCCCCGACGCGTGCACGCTCGTCGCCGAACGCGGCCGCCTCATGCAGGCCGCCCGCGAGGGCGGCACGATGGCCGCGCTCCAGGCGGGAGAGGAGGAGGTGCGGGCCCTGCTCGCCGACTACAACTACGACTCCGTCGCCGTCGCGGGCGTCAACGGCCCCCGGGCCACCGTCATCTCCGGCGACGAGGCGCTCGTCGAGGAGATCAGGACCGTCTGGCGCATCCGCGGCCGCAAGACCAAGCTGCTGCCCGTCAGCCACGCCTTCCACTCCCCGCACATGGACGAGGTGCTCGACGAGTTCCGGCACGTCGCCCAGTGCCTCACCTACCACCCCCCGCGCATCCCCGTCGTCTCCAACGTCACCGGCGTCCTCGCCACCACCGAACAGCTCACCTCGCCCGACTACTGGGCCAGCCACATCCGCGAGGCGGTCCGCTTCCACGACGGCGTCCGCCACCTGGAGGAACTCGGCGTCACCGACTACCTGGAGCTGGGCCCCGACGGCGTCCTCACCGCCATGGCCCAGGAGTGCCTGACCCGCGAGGCCGGCTTCCTCGCCCCTCTGCTCCGGTACGGCCGGCCGGCGGCCGAGACCGTCGCCACCGCCCTCACCGGCACCGTGCTGCGCAGCGCCCGCCCCGACTGGCAGTCGTACTTCTCCGGCGCCCGCCGGGTCGACCTGCCCACGTACGCCTTCGAGAACGCCCGCTACTGGCTGGAGGGATCGGCCGCCCCCGACGACGCCGAGGGCTTCGGCCTCGCCGACGGCGGCCACCCGCTGCTCGGCGCGGCCGTCCGGGTCGCCGACCGCGACGCGTACCTCTTCACCGGCCGGCTCTCCCGCCGCACCCACCCCTGGCTGGAGGGCCACGCCGTCCGCGGCACCGTCCTCCTGCCCGCCACCGGCCTCCTCGACCTCGCCTTCCGCGCCGCCGAACAGGTCGACTGCGACCGCGTCGACGAACTGACGCTCGCCGCGCCGCTGATCCTGCCCGAGCGGGGCGCCGTCCAGCTCCAGGTCGTCATCGGCGAACCCGACGGGACCGGCGGCCGCACCCTCGCCGTCTACGCCCGGCCCGACCAAGGCCGGGGCGACGACACGGACCTCCCATGGACCCTGCACGCCGAAGGACGCCTCGGCACCGGCGCCGCCGCCCCCGAAGGGCTGCTCGCCTGGCCCCCGGCCGGCGCCACCGAAGTCGGCCTCGACGGCGTGTACGACCGGCTCGCCACCGCCGGATACGGCTACGAGAACGCCTTCCAGGGACTGCGCCGCCTCTGGAAGACCGAGGGCGAACTCTTCGCCGAGATCGTCCTCGACGAGGCACACCGCGCCGACGCCCCCCGGTTCGGCCTCCACCCCGCCCTCCTCGACGCCGCCCTGCACCCGCTGCTCCCCGGCGTCGCCGAGCCCGAAGGCCCCTCCTGGCTGCCGTTCTCCTGGACGGGAGTGAGCCTGTACGCCACAGGGGCCACCGTCCTGCGCGTCCGGCTCTCCCTCGACCGGTCCGACGCCGACTCGCTGCGAGTCGCGCTCACCGTCGCCGACGGCGCGGGCGCCCCCGTCGCCGCCGCCGACTCGCTGCTGCTGCGCCCGCTGTCCGAGGAGGCGCTCCGCGAAGCCGGAACAGCCGCCCGCGACGGCCTCTTCGGCCTCGGCTGGACGGCCCTGCCCACCACCGGCACGGCCACCCCGGCCCGCACCGGCTGGGCGGTGCTCGGGCACGGCGACACGTACCAGGACGTCCCCGCCCTCGCCGCGGCGCTCGACGCGGGCGCCCCGGTACCCGCCGTGCTCCTCCTGCCCGCCGCCGATCAGGGCGGCACCGCGGGAACACTGCCCGAGCGGGCACGGGCCTCCGTAGCGGGAGTCCTCGACACCCTCCAGGGCTGGCTCGCCGACGACCGGCTCTCCGGGACCCGGCTCGTCGTCACCACCCGCGGAGCCGTCGCCGTCGGCGCCGAGGACGTCACCGACCTGGCCCACGCCGGAGTCTGGGGCCTCCTCAGGTCCGCCCAGACCGAGAACCCCGGCCGCATCGTCCTCGTCGACCTCGACCCCGCCGCACCCTCCGCCGACGGGCTCGACGCCGCCGTCGCCAGCGGCGAACCGCAGGTCGCCGTACGCGGCGGAGCCCTCACCGTCCCGCGCCTCACCCGCACCACCCCCGCGGCCAAAACCCGGGCCCCCCGCTGGGACGAGGGCACCGTCCTCGTCACCGGTGCGACCGGAGCGCTCGGCGCGGTCCTCGCCCGGCACCTCGTCACCCAACACGGCGCCCGCCGCCTGCTGCTCCTCAGCCGCCGCGGCCCCGACGCCCCCGGTGCCGCCGAGCTCCACACCGAACTGGAGGCACTCGGTGCCCACGCGGAGACCGTCGCCTGCGACGTCGCCGACCGCGACTCCCTGGCCCGCGTCCTCGCCGCCGTCCCGGCCGAACACCCGCTGACCGCCGTCGTGCACACCGCGGGCGTCCTCGACGACGGCGTCGCCGCCGGGCTCAGCAACGACCAGCTGGACAAGGTCCTGCGCCCCAAGGTCGACGCCGCCTGGAATCTGCACGAACTCACCCGGGACCTGGACCTCACGGCCTTCGTCCTCTACTCCTCCGTCGCCGGCCTCATCGGCACCGCGGGCCAGGCCAACTACGCGGCCGGCAACACCTTCCTCGACGCCCTCGCCCAGCACAGGCGGGCCCACGGCCTGCCCGGCATCTCCCTCGCCTGGGGCCTGTGGGCCCAGGCCAGCGCCCTCTCCGGCAGCCTCGACGAGACCGATCTGCGCCGTCTGGCCCGCGTGGGCCTGCGGCCCATCGCCTCCCAGGACGCGATGGCCCTCTTCGACGCGGCTCCCGCCACCGGAGAACCCGTCCTCGCCGTCACCCGCCTCGACACGGCGTTCCTCAGCGGCAGGGGCGACGAACTGCCGCCCGTCCTGCGCACCCTCGCCGGCCCGGCCAAGCGCCGCACCACAGCCGTCGCGAGCGGCGGGACCACCGAGGAGGCGTCGCTCGCACAACGGCTCGCGGCCCTCGGCCCCGTCGACCGGGAACGCGCCCTCACCGACCTCGTACGCGCTCAGGTGGCCGGTGTCCTCGGACACGGTGACCCCGGTCGCATCGAGGCCGACCGGGCCTTCCAGGAGCTCGGCTTCGACTCCCTCACCGCCGTCGAACTGCGCAACCAGCTCAACCGGGCGACCGGACTGCGACTGCCGACCACCCTCGTCTTCGACCACCCGTCGCCGCAGGCGCTCGCCACCCACCTCCTGCACGAACTGGCCGTCGAGGAGGCCTCGCCGGCCGAACCGGTCCTCGCCCCCCTCGCCGGCCTGGAGGCGGCCATCGCCGCCGCCGCACCGGACCAGGAGGCGCGCGACCTGATCACCGCACGGCTCAAGGAACTGCTCAGGGCGGCCGAAGGCGCCGACGGTTCCGGACGGCCCGAGGACACCGCCGACGACCAGGACCTCAACACGGCGAGCGACGAGGAGCTCTTCGCGCTCCTGGACGAACTCGAATGATCCGACGTCCCGCCGCACCAACGGAACCACCGGCCACCACCCACCCACTGGCCATCGGACACACCACTCCCGGGGAGCTGAATTCACGTGGCTGACGAGGTACAACTCCGCGAATACCTCAAGAGGGCCATCGCCGACGCCCGAGACGCCCGCAAGCGTCTGCGCGAGGTCGAGGACAAGGACCAGGAGCCGATCGCCATCGTCTCCATGGCCTGCCGCTACCCGGGAGGCGTCTCGTCCCCCGAGGACCTGTGGCAGCTGGTCGCCGACGGGGTCGACGCCGTCTCCGACTTCCCCACCGACCGGGGCTGGGACCTGGAGAACCTTTACCACCCGGACCCGGAGCAGGTCGGCACCTCGTACTCCCGCGAAGGCGGCTTCCTCTACGACGCCGACCTCTTCGACCCCGAGCTGTTCGGCATGTCCCCGCGCGAGGCCCTCGCCGCCGACCCGCAGCAGCGTCTCCTCCTGGAGACCGCCTGGGAGACCTTCGAGCGGGCCGGCATCGACCCGGTCTCGCTCAAGGGCACCAGGACCGGGGTGTTCGCCGGTGTCATGTACAACGACTACGGCTCACGCCCCCACCTCCCGCCGGAGGGCTTCGAGGGCTACCTCTTCAGCGGCAGCGCGGGCTCCATCGCCTCGGGCCGCGTCGCCTACACGTACGGCCTGGAAGGCCCGGCCGTCACCATCGACACCGCCTGCTCCTCCTCGCTCGTCGCCCTCCACCTGGCGGCCAACGCCCTGCGACGCGGCGAGTGCGACCTCGCCCTCGCCGGCGGCGTCACCGTCATGTCGACGCCGGTTGCCTTCGTCGAGTTCTCCCGCCTGCGCGGGCTCGCCGCCGACGGCCGCAGCAAATCCTTCTCCGCGACCGCGGATGGCACCGGCTGGGCGGAGGGCGTGGGTCTGCTCCTGGTGGAGAAGCTGTCCGACGCCCGTCGCAACGGCCACCAGGTCCTCGCCGTCATGCGGGGCTCGGCCGTCAACCAGGACGGCGCGTCCAACGGTCTGACCGCCCCCAACGGTCCGGCGCAGGAGCGGGTCATCCGCCAGGCCCTCGCGTCCGCCGGCCTCGCCCCCGCCGACATCGACGCCGTCGAGGCGCACGGTACGGGGACGCGGCTCGGCGACCCGATCGAGGCGCAGGCGCTGCTCGCCACGTACGGCCAGGGCCGCCCCGAGGACCGCCCGCTCTACCTCGGCTCCCTCAAGTCGAACATCGCCCACGCGCAGGCCGCGGCCGGAGTCGGCGGCATCATCAAGATGATCCAGGCCATGGACCACGGGGTGCTGCCCCGCACCCTGCACATCGACGAGCCGACCAGCCATGTCGACTGGGACGCGGGCGCCGTCTCGCTCCTCCACGAGGCCAGGCCGTGGCCGGAGACCGGCTCCCCGCGCCGTGCCGCCGTCTCCTCGTTCGGCTTCGGCGGCACCAACGCGCATGTGATCATCGAGGAGGCTCCGGCCCAGGAGGCCCCGGACGAGCCCGCGGAGCGGACCCCGGAGGCGACGGAGAAGGTCGCACCGGAGCCGGGGGCGACGGTGCTCGCGGTCGTGCCGTGGACCGTGTCCGGCAAGACGGCGGACGCTCTGCGCGACCAGGCCCGGCGGCTCTACGCCCGGCTGACGGCGGACCTCGGGGTGGCGCCTCTCGATGTCGGTTTCTCTCTCGCGACGGGTCGTGCGTCTCTTGATCACCGTGCGGTGGTGGTGGGCCGTGACCGGGGTGAGTTTCTCGCGGGTGTGAAGGCGCTCGCCGAGGGTGGTACGGCTCCGGGCCTGGTGCAGGGCGAGCGGACGGATGGCCGGCTGGGTTTTCTGTTCACTGGTCAGGGTGCGCAGCGGGTGGGTATGGCGGGTGAGTTGTATGCGTCGTTCCCGGTGTTCGCGGTGG
>NZ_JBIRKB010000035.1:0-16708 GCF_044329855.1 Streptomyces sp. NPDC017520 | reverse complement strand
GGCACGCGGTCCAACCGGTACTACGAGATCATGGACCTCAGCCACCTCCGGTCGCTGGCCCGATCGGATTCCTGAACTTCCTGTGCCCCCGACAGAGTCGGGGGCACAGCTGTGTTCGGCGGCACTTCATCTTCGGGTTCACTGCTGGCGCCTCTGACGAAGGCCAGCGCACCCTAGCCGTCACTGTGACGGCTTGATGGACCACCGAAGCCGTCACAGTGACGGCTAGGGTGTCGGGATGGGTGAAGAGTTGCCAGAGCAGAGGGTCGCCGGAGTTACGCACCTGTCGTGCGAGTGGTGTGGGGAGGCGGTTAGTCAGCTCGGGACGCGGGCACCGCGGCGCTACTGCAAGAGGAGCCACCGTCAGAGGGCCTTTGAGGCCCGGCGGCTGGGTGTGGCAATGCAGCGAGATCGAAGGTAGGTCGCCCTTACGCTGTCCTGCTCGGCGAACCGCAGTCGCCTTGTTCCCATTTCCTCCACCTGAACAGCTGGTTAGCCAGCTTGTTGGCTAGCTGGTTAGCCAGCTAGCTATCAGTGGTGTCGGCGAGCCAGCGTGTGATGGCCTGCTCCAGAGCGTCCTGCATCTCGATGCCCTGGAGTACGCAGGCGGCCTTGAACTGTCGCTGGAGATCGGGCGGGAGGTAGGAGCCGAACGGCACCCGGACCCGCTTCTCGGTGGTCTCGGTCCTCGATGCGGCCGGGCGCCCCGCGGTCTCATCGCCGACGCGCAGCCGCTCCGTGTTCGGCGTCAGAGCGGAGTTCGAGGCTGTGCTGCTGACCGTCTTCCTGGCGCGCCTCGGGCTCATGCCGGCACCGCCTTCAGGAACTGCTGGGCCAAGAGCTCGTACGTCGCGCGGATCTCGCCTGCCTTCTCGCCGCGGATCTCAGTGAGCGGCACTTCGTCGCCGTCCGCGTCGATCAGGAGCGAGCGGTGTTTCACGATCGGATCCCACACGAGGCCGCCGAACAGCTCCCGGACACTGTCGCGCTGGGCGGTGTGCGACGCCAGGGGCTGCATGGCGTTGATGATGACGCCGATCAGCTCCAGGTCCGGGTTGGCGAGGTCCGCGGCCCGCTTCCCGATGAAGTCACGTACGCGGGTGGCGGCCTCCACAGAGTCGTACTCCGGCTCGGTCACCGCGACCACGTAGTGCGCGGCGGCGAGGCCGAGCTGGGTGAGGTGGAACAGCGACGGCGGGCAGTCGATGAGCGTGTAGTCGAACGTGTCGTCGGCCCCGTCCAAGGCCTTGGCGAGCCGCCGCCATGCGCCGGCCACCCCGGCCTCCGCCATCCGGTTCTCCAGCTCCAGCCGCGCCGGGCACAGCGCAATCCGACTCGCGTACTCGACGTCCCAGCCGATGGGCTGAATCACCTGGGCGGCCACGCCCTCGCGGTCGGACTGGATCGCCTCGGAGATGGTGAGCTGAGGAGCGTCCGCGTCGTACGCCCAGCCGAGCCGACGAGACGCGTTGCCCTGCGGGTCCAGGTCGACGACCAGTACCCGGCGCCCTGCCTTCGCCAGCGCTTCCGCGAGCCGGATCGTCGTGGTGGTCTTCCCGACCCCGCCCTTGTTGTTCACGAACGCCACGCGTTGTGCCATCGCTGCCTCCTTGCTGATAGCTGGCTAGCCAGCTCGTCGGCTAGCCAGCATGCCAGCTAGCCCCCAGGTCACGAGCGCAAGGCTGCGTGTTGGCGGTACCGGTCCCCTTGGTCGACCGAGAGTTCAGCCACGACGAGACTGGGCCCGAAGCGGTACGCGACCCACACCGGCCGCAACCGCATCGCGGCAGCAGGAGCCCCCCGCCAGCCCATTCCCGGGCCGGGGTGGACGCCTCACGCTCCATCAGGGATGACGGCGGGGGTACGGCGGCCGACCCCGTACGAGGCCCGCAGGCGGCCGTGAGACGCCCCGCGACCCCACCCCTCTCGCCGCCAGCTGTCTTTTCCAGCCCGGCCGGTCCGCAGTCGCCAGCGCTCCAGGCCACGGAGGATTACGGGCAGATGGCGCCCACTCGGAACCGGGCTGGGGCACCCTGGACAGTACGAAGGCCCGCCCCACTGACCGGGGCGGGCCTTCGTGATGAGGTCATGCGTAGTTGTGCTCGACTGTCGTCCACCGGCCCCCGGCGGAGACGTACTCGCCGACCTCGATCACGGAGCCATCGGAATCGCGCAGGACGTTTCGGCCGATGGTGACCGGACTGCCGGGATCGATGCCGAGTTCCGCAGCCTGCTGCTCTGTTGCGACAGACGCGGTGGAGCTGTCGCTGCTGCTGACGCCCCGTTGCCCCGTGACTGCCTCGATCGCGGACGGAGTGCCCCCGGGAATCCGATCGGTGCTGAGCAGAGCAGGCACGGAGGAGGCGAGTTCGGGGACGAACCAACTGGTGCTTGCACCCACGGGTCCGGCTTCGTTGTGCGTGATCCGGTGGCGACGAACGGCTTCCGCGCCTTCTTCGATTCCGAGATGGTCAGCGACCCAGAGTGGCGGCACCGCCATACCTGCTTCGGTGATCTTGGCGAACTCGCCCGGCGCGTAGATCTTTCCGGTGGACAGCATCCGAGCGAACCGATCGCCCGCGCTGCGGTGCAGGGTGCTCTGGGTTCGGACGATGGTGCCGACGCCGACCACGGACTCGACGAGGCCGTCTGCGCGGAGCGCCGCCACGGCCTTCATGGCGGTCGCCTGGGAGATCGACCACTCGGTTGCCAGGTCGCGAACGGACGGGATTCGGTCGCCGTCGCGCAGCTCACCACCGACGATCTGCTTCCGCAGGGCGGACACAACTTGCAGGTAGGGCGGCGTGCGGTCGATCGCGGGAGCCATGGTGAGCCCTCCTTCTGGGTCTGTTCTAGGCCACTGCGCCTACAGGACTAGAGCGCTATGCACAGCGTATCTGTTGACGTGCTTAGTGTGCTAGTGCACTATCTACTCACTCGCTGTTACTCGGGTCTCACTCGGGAAGCAGCGCAGCCCCGGTGTTCACGCACCGGGGCTGCTGTTCGGGCCGTTCCACGTGAAGGAGTCACGACCCATGAATGACATCGTTGCTGGTCAGCTCATCGTTACGGCGGTCGAGCCGTTCGAGTCGCTGGAGTTCGACTCGTTGGCGGGGCAGGACGCGCTGCGGGGCATCGTCGCCGAGCTGGCGGCGGCCGCCGAGACCGACGTCGACGCCGAGGACCTGGACCACTACCGGGGCCTGCTGGCCGCGCCGGTCATCGACATCCGCTCCGCCCGGAGCCTGCTGGCGGTGGCGGCATGACGTACTTCCTGTTCCTCCTGTACCCGGGGATCTTCCGGATGGTCTGGATCCCGCTGTTCGTCGCGGAGTGCGTCGCCCAGTTCGTGTTCCACCGCCAGGACGTCGTGGCCGTCATCGCGGGAGTCCTCTTCTCGGTGGTCGTCGTCCGCTGGGCTCTCGGTTCCGTCTACGAGGTCTGCCCCGCCGACTGCGCGAAGTGCGCCGAGGACGGTGAGACGGCATGAGGTCCTTCGTCGTCCAGGCCGTGCTCGTGCTGCTGACCGTGCTGGAGATGGTCGCCGGTCTGATCGCCGGGTCGGTCGCGCTGGCGAGCCTCATCACGGAGGCCGTCGCCCGTGCCGCTTCTGCCGGCACCACCGGGTTCGCCCGCCGGGTCGGTGCCGACCCGGTGTCCCTGCGGCTGCGCGACGAGCTCGCCGCCGTTCTCGCCACCACCATTTCGACGCCGGGGGGCACCCGATGAGCTACCGCGAGGAGAAGCGCGCCGACCAGACGGCCGCCCGTGACGCCGCCCGCGAGGACCGCAAGCTGGAGCTCCAGACGCAGTTGGAGGCCGAGCGGCTGCGGGCCGAGGAGAAGCGGGCCGACGCGGCGGCGAAGGCCGAGCGGGAGGCGAAGGCGGCGGAGGCCAAGCGCCGCCAGGAGCAGGCCGACCGGAAGGCGGCCGACGCGAAGAAGGCCGCGAAGAAGACGGCGGCCGCGGCGAAGCGGGCCCGTCAGGTGCGGTGGCTGAAGGCGAACCCGGCGACGCTGTTCGTCGCGTTCGTGATGGTCGCCTCGATCGTCCCCGCCGTCGTCTCCCAGGTCGCCGCTCTGTCCGACGCGAACGTGGACGTGCTCCTGGCGGCGCTGCTCGCGGCGATGCTGGAGGGCGGGGCCTGGGCGGTCACGTTCATGGGCAAGCAGGCCGAGGACGCGGGCCGCGAGACCCGGAAGTACCGCATCGCCACCTGGGCCACCGCTTCGGCGGCGGCCGCGGTGAACTTCTGGCACGGGCTGGAGGCGTACTCGGCTCACCCGTGGGTCGCGTTTGTGCTGGGCGGGTCGTCGCTGTTCGCGATCTACATCTGGGACATGAAGACCCACGGGTCGCACGGCCCGACGCGGGCCGAGCGGCGCGAGGCCAAGGCCCGCAAGGCGCACGAGCAGGCACGGCGCAAGGACCACAAGGAGATCGCGCAGCAGGCGGACCGGCTGAAGTCGGCGATGCCGTTCGGGGCGATCAGCGACGAGCAGGCGTTCGCGGCCGCGTGGCGGATCCACAAGGGTGCCGAGCCGGGTCTCTCCGCCGAGCTGTACGCCACGGCGACGAACGCGGTGCTGTCGCTCGGGGCGGCGTTCGAGCTCGGTGAGCACGTGCGCCCGGAGCTCCTGGAGACCGGTCTCCAGGCCGCCCGGCTGAACCCCTTCCCGGAGCTGGCCCCGACCGCCGGATCCCAAGCGGGAATTGGGGACCACGCTCCTCAGACGCCCGCTCAGAAGCCGGTCGCCGGGCGGTCGGACGAGGAGCTGGAGCAGCTTCTGCCGGACGCTCTCGCGGCCGCTGCCGCGCTCGTCGCGGAGGGCAAGCAGATCTCCGCGACCGGGCTCGCGAAGAAGCTCCAGATCCGCCGCGAGGACGCCCTGAGGCTGCGCGACCGGGTCATCGAGGAGCGCACGATCCGCGCCGCCTGACCCTCCCCCACCGTCCGTACGACCCGAGACCGGGAGTCACCTCATGACCGCTCAGCCGACCGTCATCGCCCGCTTCCTGACCCTGGCCGCCGAGATCACCGGCGACCACACGATCACCGTCGACGTCACCACCGACGACGGGTGGGCCACCGCCGACTGCACCGCCTGCCCCGCGCGGTCCCAGACGCGGGACCTCCACGACCGGGCGCTCCCGTGGGCGGAGAAGCACTCCGCCGCGTGCCGCGCGATCCCCGCGAACCGCTGACCCTCTCTCACCCCCGCTGAACGCGAGGCCCGGCCTCCCGCCTGGCAGCTACGGGCCGGGCCTCGCCACTCCCCTGAAGGAGCAGACACAGCATGACCGAGATCCAGCAGACCCCCACCCCCGTCCCGGCCCCGGCGCCGACGCTCGCGACCGTGACCGTCCTGCCGACCGCGCGGCCGGCCGACGACGTCGACACCGAAGCCGCGGTTCTCGACTCCGCCCGCCAGGTCCTGGCCGACGTCACCGTTGCACCCGCCGAGGTGGCGGTCGAGAAGACCGTGGACCTGGACGCATTCGACGACGCGCCGCTGCTGCCCGCGTGGATGAAGTCGCCGGAGGGCTGGGCCGCCTACGCCGGGGTCTTCTACCGGGCCCGGCGTCGGGGCTTCCGCCGCTGGGTGCGCCGGCAGAACACCGAGCGCGGTCACGTCCGGCAGTTCGGCCGGGGCTCCCGCCGGGCGCACGAGTGGGTCATCGGCTTCGAGGGCGTCCGCGTCCAGGGCGCCGCGCACACCGCCCACGTCCTGACCCGCGAGGCGAGGGCCGCCGCCCGCTCCGCCCGCTTCACCCCCAGGATCCTCGGCACGAAGAAGGAGCTGGCGATGAAGGCGGCGGAGAAGACGCAGAAGGCCGCCGAGGAGGCCGTGGCGCTGCACAAGAAGGCGCGCAAGGACCGCAACCGGGTCCGCAACCTCCGGGCCGCCGTGGTCTACGGTCCGCCGCTGACGGCGATCGGCGGCGGCTACCTGGCCACCGGGCTCCTGGGCGCGGCCGCCGGCACGCTGGCCACGTTCGCGGGCGGCGCGTTCGCGGGCCGCTCCCCCTACGAGGAGGAGTCCGACTGGTCGGCCGACTGGCGGTCCCTCGGTGACGGCGACCGGATGAGTGCCCCGCTGCTGGACGCCTCGTTCAAGGCGGCGAAGGTCATCGGGTCGGACGAGACCTTGCGCATCGTGCAGATGCCGATGCTCGACGCCCGGGGCGCGTGGTCGACGGTCATCGACCTCCCGCCGGGCATCCCGGCGAAGAAGGCGATGCGGGCGGTCGACGAGCTGGCCGCCGCGTTCGGGGTCGAGGCCGCGCAGGTGACGGTGAGCAAGGCGGGCCGGTCCGGTCGGATCGAGCTCTACGTCTCCAAGTCGCTGCCCTTCACCGACAAGCCGGGCCGCGGCCCGCTCCTGGAGCTCGACGGCGCGGCCGACTTCTGGGGCCGGATCGCGATCGGCCCGGACGTGCGGGGCGAGCGGGTCTCGATCAGCGTCGTCGAGCGCTCCGGCCTCGTCGGCGGCGAGCCCGGGGCGGGCAAGTCCGCGTCCGGGAACACGATCCTGCTCGCGGCCGCGCTCGACCCGCGCGTGATCCTGTGGCTCGCGGACGGCAAGGGCGGCGGCGACCTGGAGCCCTTCGAGCCGCTGTGCGAGGAGTTCGAGGGCGACGCCGACCCGGAGGCGTTCTACGAGATGCTCCAGGCCGCGATCGCCGACATGAAGCGCCGGTACGCGCTGCTGAAGAAGCTCGGCAAGCGCAAGGTCGACGAGTCCCTCGCCAACAAGCACCCGGAGCTGCGGCAGAAGCTCGTCTGGGTCGACGAGCTGATGTTCTACACGACGGATGAGGACTTCGGGAAGAAGATCACCAAGGCGCTCCGCAACCTGGTCTCCCGTGGCCGGGCGGCCGGGATCGTCACCTTCTGCGCGACGCAGAAGCCCGGGTCCGACGTCGTCGACACCAGCCTCCGGGACCTCCTCTCCATCCGGTGGGCGCTGCGGTGCACGACCCCGGAGGCGTCGGACACGATCCTGGGCAAGGGCGCGGCCGCCTCCGGCTACTCGGCCAAGACGATCGAGTCGGAGATGCGCGGGGCCGGCCTTCTGTGGGCCGAGGGCACCAACCCCCGGATGGTCCGGGCCGACTACTACAGCGACGAGCAGGTCAACGAGCTCCTGGAGCACGCGGCCGATCTGCGGACCAAGGCGGGCACGATGCCGCGCGGCCCGCTCTCGCTCCCCCAGCGGCTGCGCGAGCTGGGCGACGACGACGCCCGGATCCTCGCCGTCGTCATCGAGGCGTTCGACATCTACTCGGCCACGGCCGGGGAGGACCTGGACTGGCTGCCCGGCGCGGCGATCCTGGCCACGCTCACGGCGTCGGGCCTGAACGTCACGGCCGAGAAGCTCGGTGCGCTGATCGTCCGGACGGACGAGGAGAAGAAGGCGAAGCGGGCGTGGGAGGGGAGCCGGGTCTCCGGCTACCTGCTGGCCCGGGTCGAGGCCACGATCACCGGCCGGTGGGGCCTGACCACCTGATCCAGCCCGGACAACCCTCGGACGCCCGCCCTAGTTTGGTGGGATTTGCCCCCTGGCGGGGCGGGCGTCATCCCGGCCCGGTCGCCCGAGTCCCGGACGCCCCGCGTCCAGGTCGGCCCCCGCAGCGTCCGAGATGGCCAACGCTCTGACCTGCGACGACGTGAACGCGTCCGGGCTCCGTCCAGGCCGCAGCACTCCCCCAAACCGGTATATAGCGCACTGCGCTGAGGAGTCGTCACCATGACCAGCACCCTGCTCCCCCCGGCACCCGCACCGGCCCCCGGCATCGACGCCGACGCCGCCCAGCTCGTCCTCGACATCGAGCACTACCTCGCCGCCCGCACCCGCACCACCGCCCACCCGCTCGTCACCAAGACGACCGCCGAGCTCGTCGCCGAAGCGCTCGGCACCACGGGGCCGGCCACCGCCCCGGCGCCCGAGCTCCCCGGCCGGGTCCTGCGGATCCTCCCCGACTGGGTGCTCCGCTTCCCGATCGTCCGTCACCGCCACGGCTGCGCCCGGCCCGTGACCGTCGCCGAGCACCTGGAGCTCACCGCCCTCGTGATCGAGCGCTACGGCTGGGCCCAGGGCACCCACCGCACCACCACCGGCCGCCGCTGCATCCTCGGAGCACAGGCCGTCCTCTACCGCCTGGGCATGGGCGACGACACCACCGTCGCCACCGCCGGACAGCACCTCCAGGACGTACTCGCCGCCCGCGGCTGCACCAGCACCTACGCCAGCTGGAACGACCACCCCGACCGCACCCGGCACGACGTCCTGGCCCTCATCCGCGACGCCGCCCGTACGGCGGTGACCCGATGACTCGCAAGCACGCCATCGTTGACGCCGCACCCTCGCTCGTCGTGAGCCACGGGGCCGACTTCTTCGGCGAGGACCGCCACCCGCTCGCCGCCGTCCAGGCCCTGGGCCCGTACGTCGAGAACGCCGTCTCGTACGTGGACCGGCCCACCGTCGCCCCGCTCGTCAAGACGCTGGAGGACCTGAGCGACCGGACCTTCCCGGCCGCCGACGCCGCCCAGCTCTCCGAGCAGCTGCTCAAGGTCGCCCGCAACCGGCGCATCAAGCCCGCAGTCGCCGGTCTCGCCCGCGCCCTGGCCGACGCCGCCGCCCGCGCCGCCGCCGACGACGAACCGTGGACCTGGACCATCACCGCCTGACACCTCGAAGCCCCGCCCAGACCCGGGCGGGGCTTCTTTCGCACCGTCAATTCACACCAGCCACATAGCCCTCGGGCGGGGCGGGGGCAACGAATGGCTCAACTAGTGCCAGGATCATCACAAGCAAAAAAATGGCGCGACCCAGGGGGCCTAATCCCTGAATCGCGCCACGTGAGTCCGACCAACCGAGCTGCTAAGACCAACCAGAACGGACCCAACGCTGTGCCTACCAGCGTAAGGGACGCTTCGGCGTCCGCGACACCCCAGACTTCCGACGCGCCGCGTGATGACCCCGCTGCCGTCCCTCCCGCCCGAGGCGCTGTACGCCCCGCTGAGCGCCCCGCCGGGCCTCGGTGTCACTGCGGGACCCCGATCACCCACACGCCCGGGAAACGGCCGCGTGTGTACTGCTCCGACGCATGCCGGAAGCGGGCGAAGCGCGCCATCGCCAAGGGCGAAGCCCTGGCGGCCCAGCCCACCACGACCGCCACGGCGGCACCGTCCCGGACCAAATCCGGACACGGCCTTGGTACTACCGCGAAAACTACGGACATGCAGGTCAGCGGCCTGCATCAGAGCGGCGAAACGGACAACCCGGGCAGCCGCACGGCAAAAAGGGACGCGGCCCCGTTCAGCGGGGGCGTCCCCGGCGCGAAGCCGGAGACCGGCACGGACACGGCCGCCCGTGACGTGGCCTTCCTCCTCCGGGAGTCGCTCCGACCGCTGTCCGGCCTCCAGAGGCTCGCCGACTGCGGGCTGTCCGTCCTCGCGGGCGGCGTCACCCCCGTGATCCGCAACGGCCGGGCAGGGTTCGCCGGAGTCGTCACCTGCGGCTCGGTCCACGTCTGCCCCTGCTGCTCGACCTCGATTCGCCGCGTACGGCAGGACGAGCTGGAGCAGGTCGGGGAGTTCTGGGAGTGCCAGTCCTGCGGCCTGGTGATGATGACGCTCACCATGCGGCACTACCTCCGGGACCGGCTCGACGACCTGCTCGGCAAGCAGCGCGAGGCGTGGAAGCGCGGCTTCGGCCAGAACGCGGGCCGGGCCTGGCGCGACGCGAAAGCCGCGTACGAGATCCGCGGCTTCGTCCGGGCCTGGGAGGTCACCCACGGCTCGAACGGCTGGCACGTCCACTACCACGTGCTGCTGTTCCTGGCCCGGCCCCTGGCGGCCGGTCAGGTCCAGGAGCTCCAGCACCTCGCATTCGAGGTCTGGGCCGCCGCCCTGGTCAAGGTCGGGGCCCGGATGCCGGTCGAGATCAGCGAGAAGGACGGCAAGCCCGTCGCCGTACGGATCGACGCCCCCGACCGGGGCGAGTCCGGCAAGCTCGCCCGCTACCTGATGAAGGGCCAGAACGGGAAGGCGAAGTGGGGCATCGCCCACGAGCTGACCCGGCAGGACATCAAGCAGGGCCAGGGCGGACACCGCACCCCGTTCGAGATCGCCCGCGCCGCCACTGCCCCGGACGCCGACCCGTACGACGTCCAGCTCTGGCAGGAGTTCGTGGCGGCCGCCGTCGGCATCCGCGCCCTGTACTGGTCCAACGGACTGCGCGCTCTGCTCAAGGAGATGGGCTTCGAGCTGGACGACCGCGCCGACGGCAAGGTGGCCTCCGACGAGGCATCGGCCGGGACACCGCTCGCCCGCATCCCCGCCTCGACCTGGTACCGGTACATCGCCCGGCACCCCGGCCGACCGCTCGCCCTGCTGCACGCCGCCGAGAAGGGCGGGGCCGCCGCCGTACGCGCGCTGATCGAGACGTGGGGACTCACCTGGGGTCTCGACGTCCAGGAGCCCGACGTCTTCGAGGCCGGGACCGTCCCCACCGCCGACGAGGTCCTCCAGAGCATGGAGCGCGAAACCGTCGCGGCCCGCATGACCGTCTGGCGCGACGAGTTCGACCGCCAGGACCGTGAACGCCGCGCCAACCGGATCGTCCGGCAGGCGCCCGGAGCCTGGGACGCTCGCAAGCACGCCCAGGCCGCCGCCGACGCGGCCCGGACTTCGGACGGGCCCGAGACCTTCCTCAGCCACCTGCACCGAATTCGCCGCGAAGCACTCACAGCCTCAGCACCCTTGTAGTCACACCGACTGGAGGACCTGTCATGACCGTTCAGCCCGATCTCATTGACGCTTCCGTCCACCTCGCCCGCGTCGTCGCGGCCGGCCGCGCCACCCGTGAGGAGGCCGAGCAGCTCGTTCACCACGGCGCGACGATCGCGGCCAGGGCCTCCGCGATGCGCGGCGGCCAGAGGCACAGCTCGGACGATGACGCCCCCGCTGCCATCAAGCTCAGGAACGCGGCGGGCGGCGGCGGCGGCACCGTCGCGACGGCGGGCGAGATCCGAGCCGCGCTCGCAGAGCGACCCATGGCCGCGCACGACTACCTCCGGAGCTTGTCCCTGGCCACCCTCCCGGCATGGCCCCTCCCCGACGACGACGCCACGGTGGTCGTCGTCTACCGCGGCGGTGCCAGCGGGTTCGGTGGGCTCTGGGAGGCGATCGGCAGCGGCGACGAAACGGAGATCGCCCGCGCCGTCAGCAAGGCGCGGGACCTGGTCCTCGGTCCGTCGATCGTCACGCCCAAGGGCCTGGGCGACTGACCGCCCGGTGGTCCGGCGGGGCAGCCGACGCAAGCGCCGGCACCGGAGCCCGGGGGGCTCCGGGCGGTGGTCGGCCGGAGCCGGTGACCGGACGCGGGAGCGTCCAGGCCGAGAAGGCGCGGGCGGTCGCCTGACCCTCCGCCCGCGCCAAAATCTCGGCAGCGAGGTATGTCGGTGCGCTTCGCTTACCGGCCCTCGCCCCACGGCGGCGCTCCGCTTGCCGGGGGACACCGCCCCGTTGGGGCGGTCACCGAGACGGCCTTGAGGGCCGCTCGGTGCGTGGGTGGTCGCGGCCGTCGGCCCCCGGCAGCACCGCCACCCGGCACCGCCAGAGCACCGCCACCCGCCACCCCGGGTGGCGGTCGCTCGGTGGTGCCGGGTGGCGGTTGTTCCACGGAGAAGGGCCCCGCCAAAATCGGCGGGGCCCCTCCTGTCGTCCGGCAGGTTCAGCCGCGGAACAGCGCCTTCGCGAACCGCTGGTGTGCGGCCTGGCGGCTGGTGCCGAGGGCCTGCCCGATGTCCTCCCAGCTCCCGCCGTTGTCGCGGGCAGCGGTGACCGCCCGCTGAAGTGCTGCACTGCCGAGCTTCTCGACCTCAGCGGCGGCGGCCGTAGCCGCGATCGGGCGCGAGGACGTCAGCCCGGCCAGCAGCCGTCGGACGGTGGCGATGGCGTCGGTGAGGTCCTCCGGGACGGCCGTGCCCAGAAGCGGGGCGATGTGCTGGCGCTCCCAAGCCCCGTACGGGAAGGGGGCATCGCTGCCGTACTCGAAGCCCTCCGTCCCGTCGTGGTCGGTGACGTCGACCGGGAACATCTCGGAGGACCGCCACCCGCACGCGCACCCGGCGCGGACGGCGACCGCGCGGGGCCATCCGTCTTGCCCGTCGTACAGCCACCAGGCGCTGTTGCCCTTGATGGGGGCGGGCTCGGTGCCGTCGCCCATGACCGCCACGGCGTACCCCTCGTGGTCGCTGCCGAACTGATCCGTCTGCCAACCCATGTAAAGACCCCTTGACGTCGAATGCCAGACGTACAGAATCCTTGACGCACCATCTGAATGTCAAGAGTCCTTTACGGTCCCCCGTACGCGTCAACAGGTCTTGACGGAGCTGCGTGTTGAGACCGGCAGATTCAGGAATGCCTCGGTGTGTGATCTGTGCTGGTTTGTCTGGCCGTTGGGTCGTGATGCATAGGTGTGGGTGATCCGGCAGGGATCGGCTGGTACGACTGTGGGTCGGTCGCCAATTGGCGACTGGTCACGGTCGGAGGGGAACGAATGGCACGCGGGACGCCGGGGTCGAAGCGGGGGCACACGGTGTCGGTGCGGCTGTCCGATGAGGAGCGGGAACGCTGGGAGGCGGCCCGTGGTGAGTCCGGCCGCCGGGAGATGGGCGCGTGGGTGCGGGCCGTAGTCGAGGACGTCCTCGCGGACCGGACCGAGGGCGACGCCCCCGGTGCCGAGAAAGGGCCGGCCCCGCTCCCCCCGATCAACCAGGACGCGTACGACGAGCTGTGCCGGATCGGCGCGAACCTCAACCAGCTCGTGCGCTACACCCACCAGGACGGGCAGCTCCACGCCGCCGTGGAGGCCGCCCTGTTCGAGGTGGGCAACGCCGCCCTGGCGGTGAGGGGCATCGAGCCGATGCGGCCCACGGACCCCGAGTGATCGCCAACATCACCAAGGGGCGCAGGGCGGTTGGGGCGCTGATCTACGACTTCGGGCCCGGCCGCCGGGATGAGCACATCAACCCGCGGATCGTCGCCGGGAACGTCACCGGCACCCCGCTCCAGGTGGCCCGGGCGATCGACCACACCGCCCGCCGGCGGCCGGGCATCGCCGCGCCGATCTGGCGTACGTCGCTGTCCCTCCCCGACGAGGACGGCATCCTCCCCGACGCCCAGTGGGCCACCATCGCCACAGCGTTCATCGCGGACATGGGCTTCAGCGACGCGCCGTGGGTGGCGGTCCGTCACGGCGACGACCACATCCACCTCACCGTCTCCCGCGTCGACTGGTCCGGGCAGCTGCTCACCGACCGGTGGGACTACCGGCGTGCCCGCGAAGCCGCCGACCGCCTGGAGGAGGAGCACGACCTGGTCCGCGCCCGCGACCGCTTCCGCGCCGAGGGCCCGCAGGTCCGCAACAACGAGCTGGAGGCCGCGAAGCGCCGGGGCCGGGGCCCCGATGCGGACCGGCCGCCGGAGCGCGAGGAGCTCCGCCGCCTGGTCCGCGAAGTGCGCGATGCCAGCCGCGGACTCGGCCGCGCGGCGTTCGAGTCCGGTCTCGCCGACGCGGGCGTGCACTTCCGGGCGAACGAGGCCAGCACGGGCCGGATGAACGGCTACAGCTTCACGCTCGACGGCCTGGTCGACGGCGCGGGCGAGCAGATCTGGCACACCGCTTCGAAGGTCGCCAAGGACTTGAAGTGGGCCCAGCTCAAGGACGTGATCGGAGACGGGCCGGACGCGGCGGCCACCGCCGAATTCGTCGACCGGGCCACGGAGATGTTGCGCCAGGGCCGGATCGAGCGCGGGGCCGGGCAGCCCGGCGACCACCCGGCGCTCAGCACCGACCCGGCCGCCCGGATCCTGGCCCAGTGGCGGGCCAAGGCCGCCGGGCAGGAAGCGCCGGCGGACGCGGTGCCGACGCCGGAGCCGGAGTCGGTCCCGGCCTGGACCGACCGGCGGCGCCGCCCGCACGGGACGCTCGCCACCGACTCCATCCCCGCCGAGATCAAGGCGGCCCACCGCCAGATCAGCACGTGGCAGGACGAGATGGAGACCGCCCGGTCCAACGCCCGTACGTGGGACGGCATGGCCACCGGAGCCGTCACCGGTCCCCGCGTCCGCGACCTCCACCAGCTCGCCGCGCAGATCGAGAAGGCGCGGCCGCACATCGAGGCCGAGGTCACCGCCCGCAAGGACCGTGAAGCCGCCGAGACCGCCGCCGACGCGGCTCGCAAAATGCTGCGGGAGGCCAACCGGCTCAAGGGGCTTGGGTGGCTCGACCTCCGGCGCGAGGGCACCAGCCGCAAGGCCGAGGAGAAGAAGGCGGCCACCGCCAGCGAGGCCATCCACGCGTACGTGGAGCAGTCCAACAAGGCGATGAGCCGCGCCGCCGACGCCTCCCGCGCCGCCCAGAAGGCATCCGGCCTCCCCTGGGCCGAGGGCGAGGACCGGCGGCTCCGTGCGGAGTGGCCGCAGCTCCTGGACGACGCCCAGCGCGGCGACCAGGACGAGGGCCGCGCCCGGCGCGACACCGAGCTGGCCCGGGTCGAGGACCTTGCCCGCCGGATCGCCGGAGCGGAGACCCGCATCGACCGGCTCGGCCAGGAGGCCGAGCTGCGCCGCACGATGCCCGCCGGACAGCGCCAGGCCGAGGCCCGCGCCCGCAGCGCCGCCGCCCGCAGCACACCGCCGACCGCCCGCCGGCGGAAAGCACCGCCGCGGTCGCAGGGCGAGCAGCCCGCCCACCTCCGGCGCAGGCCGCCGTCATCCGGAGGTCCGGGAAAGACCCGCTGACCACCGGTGGTCGCCGGGGGGCTTCGCCGCCCCCCGGGCCCCCGCTACGGTCGGCATCACCCGGCGCGAGAAAGGCATCGTCGTGGCCGACACCGGTCGCGCCGGGCGACACCGCCCCCGCCGCCCCCCGGATCGCTGCGGGAGTGGTCGTAATCGCTACTGGACCAACTTCGAGTACACGCCGTTTGGACCTCCGTGACGTGAGTTGGTCCTCTACGCTGATGCCCGCCGGGCATCAGCGTAGAGGACCAACTTTCGTCACTCTGCAGGCTCTTCAATTCGCAACTCCCGCTCCTTTGCCGGTACTCCAGTGCCTGCAAAATCCTTTCCTGTAGGGAAAATGAGCACCGCGTACGCCGGTTTCCCTCCCAGTGAGGGTTTTGATCCGCGTTCGAGGTGTGCACTGTTCTTCAGCTGACACGGCTTTGGAATGGTCTCGCTCAGCTTCGAGGTCCTCTCTGGGGGTGGCTCCCCTGAAGACCTCTCGTGCTATATGGCACTGATCAAGGCGGGCCGCACCCCTTCGAGGGTGCGGCCCGCCTTGCTTCGTTCGTAGCGCCGTCTCCAAGCCCAACAGCCGTCAGCGCTGGATTTGTTGAACAGCGAACCTCGGCTTCTACAGCCGAGGTTGTTGAGGTATTCCCTACGCACGGAACGAAGTTGGGGCTCTGGCACACGGTTGGAGTATCCTGCTCGCTAACCGGTTCGACCCCCTGCCAAGGGATCGCGCTTAGCCGGCCATGCATCGAGACCATTCCAAAACTGCGTTCAAAGCTGGGCCCTCCTTTCGAGGTTGGCCCAGCTGATCGCTCGTACCCATAGGGGTATCTGTCGTGTCCGAAGAGATTCTCGCGGCTGTCTTGATCTTCGCGATCGTCATGGTGGCGGCCTGCTTCGTCGTCCGCCATCTCAAGAAGACTGCTGGTCGCATCGCCGTAGTCATCGGGGCTCTGGCCCTTCTCGTGGGCGCCCTGGTGCCTGTCATCAAGGTCCTCGTCGAGCCTCAGTCCCCTCCGGCCGGCCAGGTTGTCGCCCCGGCCGTTCCTCCTGCGGGCGCTGGTACGACGGAGGTCACCCGATGACCGACATCGTCACTGTCTACCCGGCTCCAGAGTCCCGGCCCTGGGCGGACAGGTCTGTCTCCACGTACCTGAAGTCGCTGGGCCTGCCTCCCTACTCGATTGAGTCCCTGCTGGCCGCAGCCCGGATCCACCCTGCTCGGGAAGGACACGTGCTTGCGTTCGGCCCGGAGTGGATCCACATCATCACCCGTGGCGTCGTCAAGGAGACGACCTCTCACGGCACCACCCGCCTCTGGCGCAAGGGGATGATTCTCGGTGACGTCAGCAGGGTGATGCTGAGGAAGGCAGCCATCGATCCGTCGGCTCAGGGCACCGGCCCCCGCCTGACCTTCCTGACCGTCGGCGCCACTCTGAGCATCACCGCCCGCACGTTCGGGGCTCTCATCGAGAAGGACCCGGTGCTCGCGCTCCTGCTGGCGAAGCTCACCAACGACCGCTCCCAGACGGTCGAGGCGGTCTACTCCATCTCGAAGGCAGATCCGGTAGTCCGGGTCGCCCGGCTCCTGGACTATCTGGTGGTTCAGCGGTCTCGTCGTGATGGAGTCGAGCGCGTCAGGTGGAATCGGAAGGGGGTGCACCCGGTACCCGCCGGAGCGGTCGTCCTTTCTGGCCCCAGTCAGGCTGACATCGCTGAGGTGCTCGGGCTCGGTCGGACCACGGTCGAGAAGTCCATCGCCACCCTCCGCAGTGAGGGAATCCTCAATGCGCTGGAACCTGGCACGCGGTCCAACCGGTACTACGAGATCATGGACCTCAGCCACCTCCGGTCGCTGGCCCGATCGGATTCCTGAACTTCCTGTGCCCCCGACAG
>NZ_JBIRKB010000034.1:0-17743 GCF_044329855.1 Streptomyces sp. NPDC017520 | reverse complement strand
GGGCGCGCGGGGGGGGGGTCACCCCGGCCCCCCCCGAGCCCCCCCGCGGTCACCGCGTGGCCCGGGGTGGGGCCCCCCCCGCCCCCCCCGGGACGGGGGGGGGGGCCGGGCCGCCCCCGGCGGGCCCCACACCCGTTCTCAACACGTCACTTGAGTGTGAACGACTTCGCCGCCGGGGAGACCGACGCCGGGCGGATGACCTTCAGGCCGCCGGGGACCGTGGCGTCCGGCTTCATGATGACGCTCTCCCGGGTGGACGGGGCCTTCGGGTCCGAGAAGTCGTGCGACACCCCGAACTCGCTCCCGTACCCCTTGATCGTGAGCAGCGCCTTGTCGATGCCCTCGCGGGTGAGGTCCTTGTCGTCGCAGGCCTTCGACAGCGCCTCGCCGAACAGGGAGGCCGCCGTGTAGCCGGCGACGACGCCGTTGTCGAGCACGTCCTTCGGGTACTGGGCGGCGTACTCCTTCGCGAGCTTGGCTGGGCCGTCACCCGGGTCCCCGATGGGCAGCGTGGAAGCGGCGACGTAGTAGTCCTTGAGCAGCGCGGGGGCCGCCTGGGTCTTCAACAGCTGCGGGGCAAAGGCCGAGTTGTTGCCGACGACCGGGACGTTGAAGCCGGTGGCCGCCGCGACGCCGACGAGCGAGGCCGCCTGACGCGGGCCCGCGCTGACGATCACGGCCTTGACCCCGGCCTGCTTGAGGGCGGCGACCTGAGCCGTCATGTCGTTGTCGGTCGGCTTGATCTTCTGCTCGACGACGGTGAGCCCGGCCTCCTTCGCCGCGTACTCCGAGCCGACGAGCGCGTTCTCGCCGTAGTCGCCCTCGAAGTACACATGGCCGATCTTGTCGCCCTCGGCGATGCGCTTCTCGGCGAGGAGATGGTCGATGAGGTTGATCGTCTCGACGTCGTAGGTGGCGCCGATGACCCGGATGTACGGGGAGCCCAGCAGATTCGCCGACCAGGCCTGCGGCAGCACGAGACCCTTGTCCTGGCCGTCGACGCGCTGCTCGACGGCGGCGACGAACGGGGAGCCGATGAACTGGGCGAAGCCCACCACCTCCGGCTCCAGCTCGGTGTACGCGGCGATCGCCTTCTGCGGATCGTAACCATGGTCACGGACCGTCAGTTCGATCTTCCGGTCGCAGATGCCGCCCTCGTCGTTCGTCTGCTTGACCCACAGCTGCTGCGCCTGGGTGACGCTCTTGCCCAGCGAGGCGTAGACGCCGGTCATGTCGGTCAGCACGCCGAGGGAGATCGTCGAGGAGGAGACCCCGGGACCCGTCTTGATCCCGCCCTCGCCCTCCTCGGCCGCCTTTCCGTCGGTCGCCTTGCCGCTGCACCCGACGAGGGTGACGGCGAGGGTCGCGACCACGGCCGTGAGCACTCTGAGTTTCATGACTTCTCCCCTGGATTCTTCGGAGCCGCGGGCTTCTTCGCGCGTGCGAGGCCCAGGCGGGCGAGCCCGCCGGGCAGGAACAGGACCACCGCGACCACCGCGGCGCCGTACAGATAGCGGGACGCCTCGCCGGGCGCCAGCCCACCCGTGCCGGGGGCGGAGACCAGCGGCAGGGAGTCGCTGTAGTGCGTGAACACCTGCGGGAGCAGGGTGACGAAGGCCGCGCCCATCACGGCTCCGCCGACGCTGCCGAGCCCGCCGATGACGATCATGGCGAGGTATTCGAGGGAGAGGATCATGCCGAAGTACTCGGGCACGGTCCGCTGGAAGACCAGAGCGAGCAGGACGCCCGCCAGGCCCGCGTACATCGAGGACAGGACGAAGACGCCGGCCCGGTAGCGGGCCACCGGCACGCCCATCACCCCGGCCGCGATCCGGTGGTCGCGAATGGCGTTCATCGCGCGGCCGGGCCGGCCGCGCAGCACCCCCCGGGCGAACAGCGCGCTCACCAGGAGCGCGGCCAGACCTGCGTACCAGAGTTTCTCCGAGGAGCCGAACGGCACGGCGGCGACCACGACTTCGGCGTCGTCGAAGGTGAAGCCGAACAGCGACAGCGGCGGTACGGCCCGGCCGTTGTAACCGCCGGTGAGCGAGCCCGCGTTGAACAGGACGTGCTGCCCGATGAAGATCAGCGCGAGGGTCGCGATGCCGAGGTACGCGCCGCGCAGCCGGCCGGCGATGGGGCTGAAGAGCCCGCCCGCCGCTCCGGCGAGCAGCACGGCGAGGATCGCGGCCAGCCAGGTGGGCAGCCCGAGTCCGGTCAGCGTGTGCCCGTTCTCGGTGCTGCTCTCGCCCGCCAGGACGCAGTAGCCGTACGCGCCGACGGCGAGGAAGAACGCGTGGCCCATGGAGAGCTGCCCGGTGGCGCCGGTGAGCAGGTTGAGCCCGATGGCGCCGATCGCCGCCGCCATCGCGAAGAGACCGGCCTGGAGCCAGAAGCGGTCCAGGTAGAAGGGGAGGACGAGGAGCAGGAGGGAGCCGATGAGGACGGCGTACGTACGGGGTCGGCGCAGCCGGTCGGTGAGGCCCGCCGCGCGGGTGGGTACGGGGGCGGGTGCGGCAGGGGCTCCGGGGGCGGGGGCGGCTTCGGCGGTGGTGTCAGACACGGGCCAGCTCCTTCGTGCCGAAGAGGCCCGCGGGCCGGATGAGCAGGACCGCCACCATCACCAGGTAGGGCGCCAGGTCGCCGATGCCCCGGCCGAGGAAGGCGAGGTCGCTCTGGTAGCCGGTGGCGAGCGACTCGGTGACGCCGACGATGAGTCCCCCGGCGAGCGCCCCGGTGGTGGAGTCGAGCCCGCCGAGGATCGCGGCGGGGAACGCCTTGAGCGCGGCGAGCGAGGTGGCGCGCTCCAGGCCCGGGGTGGGGAACACGGTGAGGAAGAGGGCGGCGACGGCGGCGAGTGCTCCGGCGACCGCCCACGCGGCGAGCGAGACCCGCCCCAGCTTGATGCCCATGAGCGCCGCCGTCTGCGGGTTCTCGGCGGCGGCCCGCATCGACACGCCCCAGGAGGTGTAGCGGAAGGCGAGCAGGAACACCGTGATCAGCAGCCCGGCGGCGAGGAACGCGGCGATCCGGGTCTGGGCGAGGGTGATGCCGCCGACCGTGACGACCTCGTTGCCCCAGGGGTCTCCGAGCGCGAGCACGTCCGTGCCCATCCGGCGGGTGAGTTCGGTGATCAGGAGGATGTCGACGCCGATGGTGACGATGGCCAGGACGCTCTGGTCACTGCCCCGGTAGCGGCGCATCACGAAGAACTCGATGGCCGCCCCGACGGTCGCCGCCCCCGCGATGCCGACGAGCAGCGCGGGCCAGAACCCGATGTCGTCGTGGAGCACGGCGGTGACGTAGCCGCCCGCCAACAACAGGGACGCGTGGGCGAAGTTGACGACCTCGGTGGCCTTGAAGATGACGACGAACCCGAGCGCGATGAGTGCGTAGACCGAGCCGATCGACAGGCCGCCGAGGAGGAGTTCGACGAACGTGGTCATTGAGGTGCTCCCAAGTAGGCCTGGACGACGGCCGGGTCGTTCTGGACCTCGGCGGGGGTGCCCCCGGCTATCCGTCGTCCGAAGTCGAGTACGGTCACCGCGTCCGCGAGCCGCATCACCACTCCCATGTCGTGCTCGACCAGCACGATGGAGATGCCGAGGCTGTCGCGTACGTCGGCCACGACGGCCGCGGTGCGGCGGCGCTCCATCGCGGTCATCCCGGCGATCGGCTCGTCCAGCAGCAGGACCTTCGGCTCCATGCACAGGGCGCGGCCCAGCTCGACGAGTTTCTGCTGCCCGTACGGCAGTGATCCGGCCGGGCGCTCCAGCTCCTTGTCGAGGCCGATGAACGCGGCGATGTCCCGGACCCGTTCGCGGTGGCGGCGTTCCTCCCGGGCGGCGGAGGGGAGCCGCAGGCCGGCGGCGACGAACCCGGAGCGGGTCAGCCGGTGGCGGCCGAGCAGGAGGCTGTCGGCGACGGTCGCGTGCGGGGGCAGCGCCAGGTTCTGGAAGGTGCGCGCGACCCCGAGGCCCGCGATGGTGTGCGGCGCGAGTCCGGTGAGTTCGGTGTCGCCGAGGCGGACGTGTCCGGAGGTGGCGCGGTAGACGCCGGAGAGGACGTTGAAGCAGGTGGACTTGCCCGCGCCGTTGGGCCCGATGACGGCGTGCACGCTGCCGGGTTCGACAGTGAAGGAGACGCCGTCCAGGGCGGTGAGACCGGAGAAGCGGACGGTGACGTCCTCGACGGCGAGTGCGGCCGTCGTGCTGTGCGCGGAGGCCGTGGCGGTGGTGGTCACGCGGACCACCTGCTCAGGGTGCGGCGGTTCCGGGTGCCCGGGTCGGCGTCCGCCGCCGCGTCCTCGTCGACGACGCCGAGGTAGCGGCGGCGGACCTCGTCGGACGCGGCGAGTTCGTCGGCGGGCCCGGACAGGGCGACCTCGCCGACGTCCAGGACGTACGCCGTGGAGGCGAGTCGCAGGGCGATCGCCGCGTTCTGCTCGACGAGCATGACGGAGGTGCCGGCCGCGTTGATCTCCCGCACGGTCTCGGCGATCCTGGCCGCCATCAGCGGGGCGAGGCCGAGCGAGGGCTCGTCCAGCAGGAGCAGCCGGGGCCCCGCCATCAGGGCGCGGCCCATCGCCAGCATCTGCTGCTCGCCGCCGGACAGCAGCCCGGCCCGCTGGTGCGCGCGGTCGGCGAGCACCGGGAACAGCTCGTGGACCCGGGCCAGCGCGGCGCCCGTCGCCCCGCGCCCGCCGCGTGCCCCGAGGGCTCCCGCCCGCAGGTTGTCGGCCACCGTCATCCGGGCGAAGACCTGCCGGCCCTCCGGTACCTGGACCACCCCGGCGGCCACCACCTGGGCGGGCCGCAGCCCCTCCAGGGGGCGGCCGTCGAACCGGATGGTCCCGGTGCCCGTCCCGCGGTGGAAGCCGAGGGTCCGCGACACGGCCCGCAGCAGCGTGGTCTTGCCCGCGCCGTTGCCGCCGAGTACGGCGGTGATCCCGCCGTCCGGCACATCGACGGAGATGTCGCGCAGCGCCCGGACCGGGCCGTAGCCGACGGACAGGCCGCGGATCTCCAGCGTTGCCATGCGTCCTCCTCCTTCCGCCTTGTCGTCCCCGTGTTCACCTGTCGTGCTCATCGGTGAAGCCGTGGCGTCGTGTGTGGTGCCACAGACCAGCACCGGACGGGACGTGCGTCCACGGCGCGGGACCGACTCGATGCGGGGGACCAGCCGAGGAAGGACCTCGTTGTGCACGCGCACAGACGCGGTGACGGGCGGGTGCCCGCCCGTACGGCCGCTGGCATCCTCATCGGTCATCAGGGACGCCCGGACCCGGGGGACGGAGCGGCGGATGCGGCGTGGGACGCGGTGCGGGGCGCTGCTCGGCCCGCTGCTGGCGGGCGGGGCGCCGCCGGACCTGGTGGAGCGTGCGGCGCGCGGTCTCGGGCTGCCGGATCGGGGGCGTTACGCGGTGGTGGTGCTGGGCACGCCCGTGCCGGAGGCCGCGGTGGCGGAGGGCCCGGACCGGGACGGGGCGCGCTGGTGGTGGTGCGGTGCGGGGGACGGGGACGTCGCGGTGGTGCTGCTGGGCACGGCGGGACCGGCCGGGGCGGTGGCGCGGCTCGGGGAGCACGGTGCGGGGCCGGGAGGCATGAGTCCGGTGGTGGGATCGCCGGGGCAGCTGGGCGCGGCACGGCGGCTCGCGGGCACGGCGTTGCTGACGTGTGCGCCCGGCAGCCGGGAGGTCGTACGGCTCGACGAGCGGCTGCCGACGGCCCTGCTGGTGAGCGGCCCGGAGCTGTCGGCCCGGCTCCTCGCGGAGGTGTTCGGTCCGCTGCTGGCGCTGGTTCCGGCGGAGCGTGCGGTGCTGGTGGGGACGCTGGAAGCGTGGCTGGAGTGCGAGGGTTCGGTGGGGCGGGCCGCGGTACGGCTGCGGTGTCATCGCAACACGGTGTTCAACCGGCTGCGGCGGCTGGAGCGGCTGACCGCGCGCTCGCTGTCCCGGCCGCGTGAGCTGGTCGACCTGGTGCTGGCGCTGGACGTGCTGAGGCTGTCGTCCGGGCCTCCGTGAGGCGGGGGCGGGGTGGGGGCACGGTGGCCCGGGGCCGGCGCACGGTACGGGGCGCGATGGCCCGGTGTGCGATGGCCCGGTGTGCGGGAGGGACCCGGCGTCTGTCCCCGGGCCCCTCCCTGCGCTCTCCTCGTACGCCTGATCCGTGACGCCTGATCCGCGGCGCCTGATTCCCGTACGCCTGATCCACGTACGCCTGATCCGCGCACCGTATCCGCGGACGCCCGGTGCGCGTCAGCGCAGCAGGAAGTCCCGGGCGATCGACTCCGCCGCCCGCTCCAGCAGCGGCCCGGCCTGGGCCATGGACACCGCCGGGTCCGGTTCCAGCTCGGCCAGGGCGTAGGCGCGGCTGATGCCCGCCTTCTCCAGGGCCTCCGGGGGCAGGGCGAGCCGGCCGCAGACCGCGACGGTCTCGATCCCGGCCGCGCGGGCGGCGGCGGCGACCCCGGCCGGGGCCTTGCCGTGCAGCGTCTGCTCGTCCAGCGAACCCTCGCCCGTGATGACCAGGGTGGCGCGGGCGAGTGCGGGGGCGAAGCCGAGCACGTCGAGCATCACCTCGATGCCAGGGCGGAAGCGGGCGCCGAGGGCGACGAGCGCCCCGTAGCCGATGCCCCCGGCCGCGCCCGCGCCGGGCAGGGCCGCCATGTCCGGGCCCAGGATCGAGGCGTAGTGCGCCAGGGCCGCGTCGAGGACCGCGATGTCCTCCTCGCTCGCGCCCTTCTGGCGGCCGTACACCTCGGGCGCGCCCTTGGGCCCCGTCAGCGGGTTGTCCACATCGCTGGCCAGGATCAGGTCGATGCGCGCCAGCCGGGGGGCGAGCCGCGAGAGGTCGGCCTCGGCCAGCTCCGCGAGAGGGCCGCCACCGGGGCCCACGGGCTTGCCCTCCGCGTCCAGGAAGCGGGCCCCGAGGGCGGCGAGCATGCCCGCGCCGCCGTCCGTGGTGGCGCTGCCGCCGACCCCGAACACGATCGTCGTCGCCCCCTCCTCCAGGGCGGCCTGCAGCAGCTCGCCCGAGCCGTACGTGGTGGCCGTGAGCGGGGCGAACACTCCGTCGGGCAGGTGCTGGAGGCCCGAGGCCTCGGCCATCTCCACCACGGCGGTGGACCCGCGCAGCGCGTACGCCGCCGTCACCGGGTCCCCGAGAGGACCGGTCACCCGGACCTCCCGCCGCTCGAATCCGGCGGCCACCGCCGCCGCGACCGTACCGTCGCCGCCGTCCGCGACCGGCAGGGTCTCCACCCGCGCATCGGGGACGACGCGCCGCAGCCCGGCCGTCACCCGCTCCGCGACCTGCACGGCCGTGAGCGAGCCCTTGAACTTGTCCGCCGCCACGAGCACGCGGGCGGTCTGCATATCTGCTCCGTCCGTCACCTTGCATCCCTTGCTTTCGAACAGGCAGTCGCGCCGCCCCGACCTTATCCGCACGCCCCCTGATCTGCCCATGGCCGTCCACGGCCGTGCGGTCCGGCCGCGCCACTACGCTGTCGGCCGTGACGATCCCCGATGCCGACTACGCCGCGTACATCGCCGGGCTCCCCCGGGTCCTGTCCGGCGCCGCCTCCCTCTTCCGTGACGCGGAGGGACGGCTCCTCCTCGTCGAGCCGAACTACCGCGAGGGCTGGGCGCTGCCCGGTGGGACCGTCGAGTCGGAGGCGGGTGAGGGGCCCCGGCAGGCCGCGCGACGCGAGACGGCGGAGGAGATCGGCCTCGACGTGGCGCCGGGACGGCTGCTCGCCGTGGACTGGGTGCGCGGTGCGGGCCGCCCGCCGATCGTGGCGTACGTGTACGACGGCGGGGTGCTCACGGCGGACCGGCTGGCGGCGATCCGGCTCCAGGAGGAGGAGCTGCTGTCCTGGCGACTGGTGGCGCCCGCCGACCTGGACGGCTTTCTGCTCGGCACGCTCGGGGGCAGGGTCCGGGCGGCGCTGGAGGTACTGAGGTCCGGCGCCGGGACCGTGGAGCTGGAGGACGGCGAGCCGGTCGCGTAGAACGCGAGGGGCACCGGCCCTGCCCGGGGCCGGCCCGTACGGGCGATCAGCCGTGCTCGGCCCGGTCCCGTACCCGGCGATCAGCCCTGCTGTGCCTCCGGCTTGACCTCCACGTCGCGCACCGCCCCCTCGCGGTCGGCGACCAGGGCCTCGGTGCGGTGGCCGCGCGCGATGTAGTCGCGCACCACGAGTTCGACGGCGTCCTGGGGATTTCCGACCCCCGCGAGCACCATCACTTCGACGACGAGTTCGGCATCCAGACTGACAGTCACCTTGGCCATGCGCGGACCTTACACCGGCGCATCGCGTACGCAGGCGGGGTTTCCGTTTCCTGCCGAACTCGCCGACGAGAGCGTCCGGGAGACGACCGGCGTCCCGCTGCCGGGGGCTGCCGGCTGGGGTCGGCGGCTCGGCCGGCTGACCCGGCTGCACGGGCCCGCGGGCCCGTACCTGGCCGCTCGGTACGGTGTCGCACGCGCCCGCGGTCGGTGACCGCCGCCCCGGGGAGGCCGGCTCAGCCGTCCAGACCCGCCCGGACCCGGCGGGAGGGCTGGAAGACGTAGAGGTCGAGGATGTCCGGGGCGTCCGCGAGCCCCGGCCCGCCCGCCGCAGCCCAGGCCACGATGTCCTGCTCGGCGTGCTCGTCGTTGACCAGGCCCAGCCAGACCGGCCGGCCCCCGGCCCGGCGGCCCTCGGCGGAAGGCTGCACGACGATGACGTTGCCCTGCTCGCAGGCGTCCAGGCACTCGACCGCCCGTACGGTCGCGGCGCCCTCCAGGCCGGTGCGCAGCCGGGTCAGCTGGGCCGCGTGGTCGACGCCCGGGATCTTCTCCGTGCCGCAGCAGCAGCCCCGGCAGACGCTGACGGTGGGCCGGGGGGCGCCCTGGGCGGGCGCGTCCTTGCGGGGGCGGCGGCTCATGGGGGGCACTTCCCGTCGCGGTGGGGTGGAGTCGGGTGGCGGCGGACCACCACCGGTCGGGTGATCATCACGATGCTACCGAGGCACTCACGGTTCGAACAGCAGGCCCCGTCCCCGGCCGGGTGGGGTAGTGTTGACGGCTGCGAAGGGGAGTAGCCCCGCAAACCGGTCGTCGACATACTGGAGCCTTTCGGGTTCCCGGTGGCCGGGCTCGTGTGTCCTGCGAGGGACTGCCACGGGCGGGCGAGACCTTCGGTCCTGTATGACACGTCCACGTCCCGTGGTCGGAGCCGTCATGCCGGGCCGAGTGGTCCTCCGAAAAGCCCGAGCGGCGCTTCGCGAAGATCCGGGGCCCGGCTCGAACAGAAAGCCACCCGGAATGCACCTCGACCCCCTGGCGATCATCACCGCCTTCGGGCTGATCTTCCTCGCGGAGCTCCCCGACAAGACGATGTTCGCGTCGCTGGCCATGGGCACGCGGATGCGGCCCCTCTACGTGTGGTTCGGCACCTCGTCCGCGTTCGTCGTGCACGTCGCCATCGCCGTCGGCGCGGGCAGCCTCATCGGGCTGCTGCCCGACTGGATCGTCAAGCTCGTCTCGGCCTCGCTCTTCGCGTTCGGCGCGTTCATGCTGCTGCGCGGCAGCGGCGGGGACGACGACGAGGACGCCGAGGTGAAGACCGTGACCGGGTTCTGGCCGGTCTACACGACCGCGTTCATGGCGGTCTTCATCAGCGAGTGGGGCGATCTGACGCAGATCACCACCGCCAATCTCGCGGCGAGCAACGGCACCTGGTCCACGGCGATCGGTGCGGCCGCGGCCCTGATGTCCGTGTCGGCGCTGGCGCTGCTGGCGGGCCGGTTCATCGCGAAGCGCGTACCGCTGAAGACCGTGCAGCGCATCGGCGGGATCTGCATGCTGGGCCTCGCCGTCTGGACGGCCGTGGAGATCTTCACCGGCTGAGAAGTGCGGGGCGGGGGCGTGCCGAGGCCGGTACGCCCCCGCACGCTCTCAGAACAGCGCCTGCACCCCGCCCTCCGTCCCCCCGCGCTCGAAGGCGAGCAGCCGCTGCTTGCGGTCCAGGCCGCCGCCGTAGCCGGTGAGGCTCCCGGAGGCTCCGATCACCCGGTGGCACGGCACGATGATTCCGACGGGGTTCTTGCCGTTGGCCAGTCCGACCGCCCGCGAGGCGCCCGGCTTTCCGAGCTCCTCGGCCAGCTCGCCGTACGTACGGGTCTCGCCGTACGGGATCTTCAGCAGCTCCGCCCACACGCTCCGCTGGAACGGCGTGCCCGCGAGGTTCAGCGCGAGGTCGAAGGTGGTGCGGTGGCCGGCGAAGTACTCGGTGAGCTGCTGGATCGCTTCGGCGAAGGGCTCCGGATCCGGGTGGCCGAAGGTCTCCTGGGGCGGGCGGTGACGCTGGTCGGTCATGTAGAGGGCGGAGAGGACTCCGTCGGTGGCGACGAGCGTGAGCGGGCCGTAGGGGCTGTCGAGGACCGTGTGCTGCTTGGTCACCGGTGAGGTGGGGGTGGCGCTGGTCGTGGTCATGGGGGCCGCTTCCTTGTCAGCGTCCGGCGTCAGCCGGGCAGGTGGTTGATGGGGTGGTCGTCCACCGTCCAGAGGTACTGCACGGCGTACGCCCGCCAGGGGCGCCAGTCGGCGGCCCGTGCGGTGAGGGCGGCGGGGGTGACCGGCAGGCCCAGCCGCTCGGCCGCCCGGCGGATGCCGAGGTCGGTGGGGAGGAAGGCGTCGGGGTCGCCGAGGGCCCGCATGGCGATGGACTCGACCGTCCAGGGGCCGAAGCCGGGCAGGGCGGCCAGTTCGGTGCGGGCCCGCTCCCAGTCGGTGTCGGTGTCGAGCCGCAGCCGGTCCTCCGCGAGGGCGGCGACGAGCGTGGTGAGGGTGGTGCGGCGGGTGCGCGGCAGGGCCAGGGCCTCCGGGTCGAGTCCCGCCAGCGCCTCCGGGGGCGGGAAGAGGTGCGTCAGCCCGCCCTCGGGGTCCTCGACCGGGACGCCGTGGGCGGTGACCAGCCGGGCGGCGTGGGTGCGGGCGGCGGCGGTGGATACCTGCTGGCCGAGCACCGCGCGTACGGCGAACTCCGCCCCGTCCACGGTGCGGGGCACCCGGCGGCCGGGGCCCGCGTCGACCAGCGGGGCGAGCAGCGGGTCGGTGCGCAGTCGCGCGTCGACGGCGACCGGGTCCGCGTCCAGGTCGAGGAGCCAGCGGCAGCGGCTGATGGCCCGGGTGAGGTCGCGGGGGTCGGTGAGGGAGAGCCGGCAGGCGATGTGGTCGGGCGCCGGACTCAGGGCGACGACGCCGTGCCCGTACGGGAGGGCGAGGGTGCGCCGGTACGCGCCGTCCCGCCACTCCTCGACGCCGGGGACGGCGGTCGCGGCGAGGTGGCCGAAGAGGTTGCTGGGGTTGAGCGGGGCCCGGTACGGGAGGCGGAGGGCGATGACGCCCGGTACGGCGGCGGGCCGGGGGCCCCGGGCGGCTCGGGTGCGCAGTTCGCCGGGGGCCAGGCCGAAGACCTCGCGGATCGTCTCGTTGAAGGTGCGGATCGAGGAGAAGCCGGCGGCGAAGGCGACCTGGGCCATGGGCAGCGCGGTCGTCTCGATGAGGAGGCGGGCGGTCTGCGCACGCTGGGCGCGGGCCAGGGCCAGCGGGCCGGCGCCCAGCTCGGCCAGCAGTTGGCGTTCGATCTGCCGTGCGGAGTAGCCGAGCCGGGAGGCGAGTCCGGGTACGCCCTCGCGGTCGACGACCCCGTCCCGGATCAGGCGCATGGCGCGGGCGACCGAGTCGGCGCGGGCGTTCCACTCGGGGGAGCCGGGGCTGGTGTCGGGGCGGCACCGCTTGCAGGCCCGGAATCCGGCCTGCTGGCAGGCGGCGGCGCTGGGGTAGAAGGTCATGTTGCGGACCTTGGGCGGCACGACGGGGCAGCTGGGGCGGCAGTAGATCCGGGTGGTCAGGACCGCGGTGAAGAACCAGCCGTCGAAGCGGGCGTCCTTGGACTGGACGGCCCGCACGCAGCGCTCGGTGTCGGTGTGCATGGTTCCAGGATGGTGCACCGGTCAGCGGCTTGGCTGGCGGAAATCCGACAGGGTCCTCGCGCGGAAATCCGACAGGCGCGCGGACCCTTCCGGCGGCGGGGAGGAGTCAGCGCATCGCGAGGACTTTCCAACCCTTCCGATGGGCGGGGACGAGTCAGCGCATCGCGAGGACTTCCTCGAACTCCACGTACGCGTGGGCGTCGAAGAGGACGAAGCGCACCTCTTCCACCGGCTCCACGGTCTCCGCCAGGACCGTGCGTACGGCGATCCGCGCCCCGTCGTCCATCGGCCAGCCGTAGATGCCGGTGGAGATCGCCGGGAACGCGATGGACCGGGCCCCCAACTCGGCTGCCAGGCGCAGGGATTCGCGGTAGCAGGAGGCGAGCAGGGCGGAGCGGTCCTGAGCGCCGGAGAAGACCGGGCCGACGGTATGCACGACCCACCGGGCGTCGAGGCGTCCGGCGGTGGTGGCGACGGCCTGCCCGGTGGGCAGTCCCTTTCCGTAGTGCGAGGCGCGCAGTTCACGGCAGGCGGCGAGGATGTCGGGCCCGCCGCGCCGGTGGATGGCGCCGTCGACTCCGCCGCCGCCGAGCAGCGAGGAGTTCGCCGCGTTGACGATGACGTCGACGGACTGGTGGGTGATGTCGCCGCGGACCAGGCGTACGGCGGGGGAGACAGAGGTGCTCATGCGGACATCATGCCGCGCGCCGGGGTCTTCGGCCGCCCGGTCCGTTCAGGAGGCCCGCAGCCTGCGCCATACGGCCTTGGCGGCATGGTGACCGGACATGCCGTGGACCCCGGGCCCGGGCGGGGTGGCCGAGGAGCAGAGGAAGACCGCGGGGTGCGCGGTGGTGTAGGGGACGCGGGCGAGCTTGGGGCGGATCAGCGTCTGGAGGCCGGCGAAGGCTCCGCACGCGATGTCGCCGCCGACGTAGTTGGGGTTGCGCGCGGCGAGTTGGGGCGGGCCCGCGAGGGCACGGGCGAGCACCAGGTCCCGGAATCCTGGGGCGAAGCGCTCCAGTTGGCGTTCGATGACGTCGGTCGCGTCTCCCTCCCAGCCCGCCGGGACGTGCCCGTACACCCAGAAGACGTGGCGCCCTTCGGGGGCCCGGGAGGGGTCGGTCAGGCTGGGCTGGGCGGTGATGAGGAAGGGGACGCTCGGGTCGCGCCCCTCGACGGCCGCCTTCAGCGCGGTGTCGATGGTCCCGGCGTCGGGGCCGATGTGGACGGTGCCCGCGCGGCGGGCCTCGGACGCGGTCCAGGGGACGGGGCCCGACAGCGCGTAGTCGATCTTGAAGGCGGAGGCGCCGTAGCGGTAGCGGTGGTACGCGGAGCCGAGGCCCGCGATCCGGGCGAGCGCGGAGGGCGAGGTGTCGAAGATGTAGGCGCGGGCGGGCGGGAGTTCGTCCAGGCGCCTGACCTCGCTGCCGGTGCGGATCGTGCCGCCCTGTTCGCGGAGGAAGGAGGCGAGGGCGTCGGAGATGGCCTGGGAGCCGCCGCGCGGCACCGGCCAGCCGTTCTCGTGGGCGGCGAGCGCGAAGACGAGGGCGATGGCCGAGGTGGCGAATCCGCTGGTGGGAGCTATGGCGTGGGCGGCGAGCCCGGCGAAGAGGCCGGGGGCCTTCTCACCGGAGAAGCGGCGGGAGAGCCAGGTGGCGGGCTGGAGGCCGAGCAGACCGAAGCGGGCCAGCCGGTAGGGGTCGCGGGGCAGGCCGTCCCAGGGGGTGCGCAGGAAGTCCGCGGCCAGGGTGTCCCAGCGGCCGAGGAAGGGGGCCATGAGGCGGCGGTAGGCGCCGGCGTCGGCGGCCCCCAGCGACATCGCGCTCTCGCCGACGGACCGGGTGAGCACGGCGGCGGTGCCGTCCGGGAAGGGGTGGGCGAGGTCGATCTCCGGGTGCAGCCATTCCAGGCCGTGCCGGGCCAGGGGCATCGCCCGGAACGCGGGTGAGCCGATGGCGAGGGGGTGCACGGCGGAACAGGGGTCGTGCCGGAAGCCCGGGAGGGTCAGCTCCTCGGTGCGGGCTCCCCCGCCGACGGTGTCGTGCGCCTCGTGGACCTCCACCGCGAAGCCCCGGCGGGCCAGTTCGGCCGCGGCGGTCAGTCCGTTGGGCCCCGCGCCCACCACGACCGCATCGAGCATCGACGGCACCTTGGGACTCCTTCGTCGGCCGGCAGGCGGACCCCCAGGGTATTCGTCGCCACCGACCGTGCGTACGCGGGTACCCCGGGTTCGGCCGGTGCGGGTCAGCCGCCGGTGCGCAGAGCGGCCAGGACGCGCTGGGCGGTGGCCTCGTCGCGGGCCGCCGTGAACGGCAGGTCGTTACCGCCCGCGATACGGAACGGGGCGCCGGACAGGGTCGACTGGGCGCCGCCCGCCTCGGTGACCAGGAGCAGGCCCGCGGCGTGGTCCCAGGCGTACTCCCAGTTGAAGGCGGTGGCGTCCAGGGCGCCGCGGGCGACGGCGAGGTATTCGAGCCCGGCCGAGCCGCAGGGGCGGGCCGCGATGCCTTCGGTGCGCAGGCCGAGCAGGGCCCGTTTCTGGGCCTCGGTGGTGTAGTCGGGGTGCGACATCGCCACGTTCAGCACGGCGCCGGGTGCGGGTGCCCCGGGGCGTATCGGCACCCCGTTGAGCGTGGCGCCCCGGCCGCGTACGGCGATGGCCATCTCGTCCCGGACCGGTGCGTACGTCCAGGAGGCGTGTACCTCGCCGTGGAGGGCGAGGGCGACCAGGGTGCAGAAGCCGGCCTCGCCCCGAACGAACTGGCGGGTGCCGTCGACCGGGTCGACGATCCAGACCGGGGCGTCGCCGCCGAGGGCGTCGTAGACCGCCGGGTCGGCGTGCACGGACTCCTCACCGACGACGACCGAGCCGGGCAGCAGCTTGGTGAGGGCGGCGGTGAGGTGTTCCTCGGCCAGCCGGTCGGCGGCGGTGACCAGGTCGTGGGGGCCGCGCTTCTCGATGATCTCGTGGGCGGCGAGCTTCCGGTGGCGCGGAATGATCTCGGCCGCGGCGGCGGCGCGCACGGCGGCCTCGACCTCGGCCGGCGGTCCGGTGTCCCCGGCGGTCCCGTACAGGAAGTCATCGATCATGGCTCCAGCTAAGCACGGCCGTACGAGCACGCGTCCCCCGGGTGAATGCGGACATCTCCGGCGGGGTGACGGGGCGATCCGGACGTCACCGGGCCCGCCTGCGCATGCTCACCGAGACGGCGAGCCCGGGAACCCCGGTGGCGTGGCGCTCGGTCGCGGACGCGCCGTCCGGCCGAGTCCGCTGCCCCGGACGCACCGTCCGGCCGAGTCCGCCGCCCCGGATGATTCGGACCGTCCACCGCGGGCAGGCGATCCGCCGGACGGCCGATCGCCGCCGCCCCGTCGGGAGCCTCTTCCCGGCACACGGGGGCGGAAGGCGGATTCCGGCCCGGCCGGGCCTACCGTCGGCCTGGTCAGCCACCCCGACCAACGGAGATGTACGACATGGCAAAGATCCTTTTCGTGGTGTCCGGCGCGGACCACTGGACCCTGGCGGACGGCACGGCCCACCCCACGGGCTTCTGGGCCGAGGAGGCCGTGGCTCCCTACCGGGCGTTCACCGGCGCCGGGCACGAGGTGGTCGTCGCCACGCCGGGCGGCGTCGTCCCGACCGTGGACCGCGGCAGCCTCGCGCCCGAGGTCAACGGCGGTCAGGAGGGCGCCGACGCGGTGACGGCCGGTCTTGAGACGTTCGAGGAGCTGCGGCGGCCGGTCGCGCTGGAGGACGTGGACCCGGACGCCTATGGCGCCGTCTTCTACCCCGGCGGCCACGGCCCGATGGAGGACCTCGCGGTCGATCCCGTCTCCGGCCGGCTGCTCGTCCGGGTACTGGCTTCGGGCAAGCCGCTCGGTGTGGTCTGCCACGGCCCGGCGGCGCTGCTGGCCGCGACCGGCCCCGACGGCACATCCGCGTTCGCCGGATACCGGCTGACCGGCTTCACCAACGCGGAGGAGGCCCAGGCGGGCTTCGCGGACAAGGCCAAGTGGCTGCTCCAGGACCGGCTGGTGGCGCTGGGAGCGGACTTCCAGGAGGGCGAGCCCTGGGCGCCTTTCGTCATCACCGACCGCAACCTGATCACCGGTCAGAATCCAGCGTCGTCCGCGCCGTTGGCCGCCGAGATGCTCAACCGGCTGGGCTGACCGGCCGACCGGCGGTTCGCCGACGGCCGACCGGCCGGGACGTTCAGACCCAGTCGCGCCGCGCGGGCGGGTCACAGAGTTCCAGGACCACCTCGCCCGTCTCCGGCTCGTCCCCGGAGACGGGGCGGACGCGCGCGCCGACCGTCACCAGGTGCGGAGCCGCCCCCACGATCCGGCAGCGGAAGACGAACCCTTCGGAGAACCGCACGAGGGACTCGTTGCGCGCCGCCTCGGTGTAGCGGTGGACCACGGCGGTCCGGACGACCACTCCGTGGCCGGTGGTGCGTTCGGGCTTCAGTTCGCTCGACGCGCACACCGGGCACAGCAGCCGCCGGAACGAGGCGGTGCCGCACCAGCGGCAGCGGTTGTAGGAGAGGCCGCACTCCTCGTGCGCCTTCTGGACGGTGCTCATCACGGTGCCCATCGCTGTCTGGGACACGGCTCGACCCCCTGCGCTCGACTCGGACGCGCCGCACCTGCACTGCGGGCGCGTCCGCACCATATGGCACTCAGTGCCGGACCGTAAAGGCACTGAGTGCCCATTGGTATTCAGTTCTCGCCGACGGCCGCCTCGATCTGCTGCACGACACGCCACATCGGGGTGCCTTTCCGCGCGACCATCACGATCACCTCACCGTCGTCGGAGACGGGGAAGGGGGAGGCGGGAAAGGAGCCGGCGGACGAGGGAGTCACGGGAAGGGGCGCGTTCGAGCCGGGCACGGAACCGCCCGGAAGCCCTTCCGCTCCCCCGCTCCCCCCTTCAGGCGACGGCGCGCCCGCCTCCGCCGCGGACCGCCCCCACACCTCGCGCACCAGGGCGAGAGCATGGTCGACGGCCGCCTCGGGGTCCCCCTCACCGCCCGAACGCAGCCACAGCCGAAGCCCGTTGTTGTGCGCGGCGACCACCGAAGCGGCGATCACCTCGGCCCTCAACTCCCCGTCCCCGCCCTCACCGAACTGGCCGCGCAGATGCCGGGCAAGAGTCTGCTCGTAACGGCGCACCACCGACAGTTCGTACGTCCGCAGCCCCGGCACCTCCCGGGTGAGGCGGTAACGCTGCACGGAGAACTCCGGGTTGGCCGCGTACATGCGCAGCACGATGCGGGCGGCGTCGCAGACCGCGCCGACCGGGTCGCTGTCGTCGACGGCGGCCAGGAATTCGGTCATCTCGACGAAGCAGCGCTCATGGTCCGGGAAGACCGCGTCCTCCTTGGACGGGAAGTAACGGAAGAACGAACGCCGGCCCACCCCGGCCCGCGCCACGATGTCGTCCACGGTCGTCCGCTCGAAGCCCCGCTCCAGGAAGAGCTGGAACGCCGCCTGCGCGAGCACCTCCCGCATGGGTGCCTTCTTCTCGGGTCCTCGTGCCTCGCTCATGCGGCGAAACGTAGCACCGGAAGGAGCGTTTTGGCACTGCGTACCTTTACAGAGGGTACTGAGTGCCATAATCTGTCCATCAGTACGAATGACACCCAGGTGGGACCACACCCAGGTAGGCAGGAGAGCCGGCGTGAGCTTGAGGATCGTTGTCTGTGTGAAGTACGTGCCCGACGCGACCGGTGACCGGCGTTTCGCCGATGACCTGACGCTGGA
>NZ_JBIRKB010000033.1:0-22398 GCF_044329855.1 Streptomyces sp. NPDC017520 | reverse complement strand
TGGCACGCTGTTGAGTTCTCAAGGAACGGACGCTTCCTTCGGTCCCGTTTCACCGGGGCCCTCCGGGCGCTTCCCTTCGTTTTCTTCTTTGTCTTACTGTCCTGCGTTTCCGACTCTATCAGACTCTTTCGTGTCCGATTCCCGGTCGAAGCGGGTCTCGCATCTCTCGCCTTCCAGGTTCTCCGCTTTCGCGTTTTCCCTTTCCGGCGACTCCGACTTTACCAGACTCTTTTCCGTTCCGTTTCCGGCCCGAATTCGATTTCTGATGGCCTGCGGAGCGGCCTTGCCTTTCGGCGGATCCGACTTTATCAGAGATTCTGAGTCGGAATTCCCGCCCCGTCCGGAGGCTTTCCAGGCGCACGAGTGCGCGCGGTGCTTCCCGTTCAGGCGGAGACGTAAACGTACTGGAGCGGGGCTCCCCGATGCAAATCGGGGGCCCCGCTCCAGGTCAGGCGGTCGTGAGGGATCAGACCTCGACGACGACCGGGAGGATCATCGGGCGCCGGCGGTAGGTGTCGGACACCCACTTGCCGACGACCCGGCGGACCATCTGCTGGAGCTGGTGGGGCTCCATCACGCCGTCCTGCGCCGACTTGTCCAGGGCTTCCTGGATCTTCGGCGTGACGCCAACGAAGGCGCCGTCGTCGATGCCGGAACCCCGGGCCTGGATGTGGGGACCGCCCACAATCTTGCCGGAGGAGCTGTCGACCACGATGAAGACCGAGATGATGCCCTCGTCGCCGAGGATGCGGCGGTCCTTGAGGGAGGTCTCGGTGACGTCTCCGACGGAGAGGCCGTCGACGTAGACGTAACCGGCCTGGACCTTGCCGACGATCTTCGCCTTGCCGTCGATGAGGTCGACGACCACGCCGTCCTCGGCGATGACGATGTGGTCCTTCGGCACGCCGGTGAGGGCGCCCAGTTCGGCGTTGGCGCGCAGGTGGCGCCATTCGCCGTGGACCGGCATCAGGTTCTTCGGCTTGCAGATGTTGTAGAAGTACAGCAGCTCGCCGGCCGAGGCGTGGCCCGAGACGTGGACCTTGGCGTTGCCCTTGTGGACGACGTTGGCGCCCCAGCGGGTCAGGCCGTTGATCACGCGGTAGACCGCGTTCTCGTTGCCGGGGATGAGGGACGACGCCAGGATCACCGTGTCGCCGGGAACGATCCGGATCTGGTGGTCGCGGTTGGCCATCCGGGAGAGGGCGGCCATCGGCTCGCCCTGCGAACCCGTGCAGACCAGCACGACCTCGTCGTCCGGGAGGTCGTCGAGGGTCTTGACGTCGACGACCAGTCCGGCGGGAACCTTCAGATAGCCCAGGTCACGGGCGATGCCCATGTTGCGGACCATCGAGCGGCCGACGAAGGCGACCCTGCGGCCGTACTCGTGTGCGGCGTCCAGGATCTGCTGGATGCGGTGCACATGGCTGGCGAAGCTCGCCACGATGATGCGCTTCTGGGCGTTCGCGAAGACCGTGCGCAGGACGTTGGAGATGTCCCGCTCCGGCGGCACGAAGCCGGGAACCTCGGCGTTCGTGGAGTCGGAGAGGAGGAGGTCGATGCCTTCCTCGCTGAGGCGGGCGAACGCGTGCAGGTCGGTGAGACGGCCGTCCAGCGGAAGCTGGTCCATCTTGAAGTCACCGGTGGCCACGGCCATGCCCGCAGGGGTACGGATGGCGACGGCGAGAGCGTCCGGGATGGAGTGGTTGACCGCGATGAACTCGCAGTCGAAGACGCCGATGCGCTCGCGCTGTCCCTCGGTGACCTCAAGGGTGTACGGGCGGATCCGGTGCTCCTGGAGCTTCGCCTCGATGAGCGCGAGGGTCAGCTTCGAGCCGATGAGGGGGATGTCCGGCTTCAGGCGCAGCAGATACGGGACACCACCGATGTGGTCCTCGTGGCCGTGCGTGAGGACGATGCCCTCGATGTCGTCCAGCCGGTCCCGGATCGTGGTGAAGTCCGGAAGGATCAGGTCGATGCCCGGCTGCTCCTCCTCGGGGAAGAGGACGCCGCAGTCGACGATGAGCAGGCGGCCGCCGTACTCGAAGACCGTCATGTTGCGGCCGATCTCGCCCAGGCCGCCGAGCGGGGTGACCCGCAGGGCGCCCTTCGGGAGCTTCGGCGGGGTACCGAGTTCAGGATGCGGATGACTCAAAAGACTCTCCTTACCACGCACGCCACGTACCGCTGAGGCACGTGGCGCGCATGTCATTCGTGCACTTGCTGTTGTCTTGGGGTGGTGCTCGATGCGAGTCGCCTCGCGTGTTCAGTTGTGAAGTCTGTATTCAAAGAAGTCGGTGCCTAGAGCTGTACCCCGCCGGCGGCGAGATCGATCTTGAGCTGGGCCGTCTCCTGGGCGCTGAGCTCCACCAGCGGAAGGCGCAGCGGTCCGGCCGGGAGACCCCGGAGGGTCAGGGCGGCCTTCGTGGTGATGACGCCCTGGGTGCGGAACATCCCGGTGAAGACCGGCAGCAGCCTTTGGTGGATCTCGGTGGCCTTCTGGACGTCGCCGCTCACGTACGCGTCGATCAGGGCCCGGAGCTCGGGGGTGACCATGTGGCCGACCACGGAGACGAAGCCGACCGCGCCGACCGAGAGGAGCGGCAGGTTGAGCATGTCGTCGCCGGAGTACCAGGCGAGGCCCGATTCGGCGATGGCCCAGCTGGCGCGGCCCAGGTCGCCCTTGGCGTCCTTGTTCGCGACGATCCGCGGGTGGTCGGCCAGCCGGACGAGGGTCTCCGTGTCGATCGGCACCCCGCTGCGGCCGGGGATGTCGTACAGCATCACGGGCAGGCCGGTGGAGTCGGCGATGGCCGTGAAGTGCCGGAGCAGGCCCTCCTGCGGCGGCTTGTTGTAGTACGGCGTCACGGCGAGCAGCCCGTGGGCGCCGGTGCGCTCTGCCGTCCGGGCGAGCTCGACGCTGTGCCGGGTGTCGTTGGTGCCGATGCCGGCGACGACATGCGCTCGGTCGCCGACCGCTTCGAGCACCGCCCGTACGAGCTGGTCCTTCTCCGTGTCACTGGTGGTCGGGGACTCACCGGTGGTGCCGTTGACGATCAGGCCGTCATTGCCTGCGTCCACCAGGTGGGCGGCGAGCCGCTGGGCGCCGTCGAGGTCGAGAGCGCCGTCCGCCGTGAAGGGCGTGACCATAGCGGTGAGGACCCGCCCGAAGGGGGTCTGCGGAGTGGAGATCGGAGCCATGGGTAACACGCTACTCGCTGCTCAGCGCGCGGGGTCCCCTCGGGGGGACGGGGAAGAGGAGCCCGGCACTGCCTGCTCGGGGGTTCAAGCAGTGCCGGGTCCGTTTGTTCAGCCTAGATGAACTTCTCGAAACGCCGCAATACGGACACCGCCTACGGGGCTACCCGTCCATTTTTGTTGAAGGCCGCATGCGTGAGCGGCATGAGCTGCTCCCAGTGGGCTTCCATCTGCTCGCCGACCATCTCGATCTCGCGCTGCGGGAAGGACGGAACCTTCGCCAGCTCGTGCTGGGTGCGCAGGCCGAGGAAGTGCATCAGGGAGCGCGCGTTGCAGGTGGCGTACATCGTGGAGAAGAGGCCGACCGGCAGGACCGCACGGGCGACCTCACGGGCCACGCCCGCGGCCAGCATCTCCTGGTACGCCGCGTAGGAGGCCCGGTAGGACTCCTCCATGGCGCGGGTCGTCAGGTCGTACTGCTCCTCGGTGCCCTCGACGAACTCGTACTTGCCGGGGCGGCCCTGCTGGACCAGCTTGCGGGAGGTTCCGGGGACGTAGAAGACCGGGTCCAGCTCCCTGTAGCGGCCCGATTCCTCGTTGTACGACCAGCCGACGCGGTGCCGCATGAACTCACGGAAGACGAAGATCGGGGCGCTGACGAAGAACGTCATCGAGTTGTGCTCGAAGGGGCTGCCGTGCCGGTCCCGCATGAGGTAGTTGATGAGCCCCTTGGAGCGCTCGGGGTCCTTCGTGACCTCTTCGAGCGACTGCTCGCCGGCGGTGGAGACCCGGGCGGCGAACAGCACGTCCGCGTCGCGCGCGTCGCTCTTCACCAGCTCGACGGTGACGTCGCTGCGGAAGTGGGGCTTTGCGGGTTCGGGGGTGTCGGTCACCGACAGGGGTCCTTCCAATGGCGTCGCTCTGGCGGCCACCACTTTACGGGCCGCTGGCATGCGTGCGTGCGGCGACCTCGGGGCAGCCGTTCGTGGAGTTCCCCCAACAAGTACGGCGATTCGGGCACCGATCCGGTCTCTCGTACGTCTGACTCATTAGCAGCACCCGCCACTGAGATCAAGGAGAGTTTCCTCATGTTCCGCCGGCGTGAAGCCGTCCCGTTCTCGTTCGTCGCCGAGTCCGACCGATTCCGCAGCAATGTCACTCCCCCTCCCTCGGCCCGCGCCACCGTTCCCGAACTTCTGGGGCGGTCCCTCGTCGGGCTCACCGTGGTCGCCGGTCTCGTGGGCTCGCTGCTGCTGGGGCTCCCCGCTCTCGACTCCGAACAGCCCCCCGCGCACGGCAAGCAGTCCGAGGCGTCCCAGGGCCGCTGACTCGTACGGACCCCCTGGGGTGGTCGGGCCGGTGGCACTCTCGGTAGCCTCACCGGGCACTGCAATCGAGCGTGCTTGTGAGTGAGGATGAGTCGTGCCCCTGCCCTTTCTGACGGCCGACCGCGCATTCGACGCGAGCGCGGAGGACGTCGCGCTGCCGTTCGACGACCACGACAGCTGGCGGCGGCCCTACCGCCCCGGTCCGTGGCGGGTCGCGGCGGCGGCCACCCTGTTGTTGCTGGCCTCGTTCGTTCTGCTCGCGGCCATGATCATCGGTGTGGCCGGAGCGCCTTCGGGCGCCACCGTGTGCCTGGCTCTGGCCGGTGCGCTGATCGCCGCCGCCCTGCGACTGCTGCGGGTCGGTGCCTGGGTCAGCCGTCACGGAGTGCGGCGTGTCGCGTTCTTCCGGACCACCACGGTGGCCTGGAGCGGCACGTCCGCGGTTCGTACGGTCCAGCAGCCCGTGAAGTGGATGGGTCTTCCCCGTACGGTCCAGGGGCAGGCGCTCGTCGTGGTCCGGCAGAGCGGTGAGACGCTGCCACCGCTGACCACCGACCACAACGCGGACTTCCTCGGGCGTGAGGAGGCGTTCGAGCGGGCCACGGACGCGGTGGAGGCCTGGGCGGACGAGTATCGGCAGGAGTGAGTCCCTGCCTGTAGCCGCCTGTACGTGAGTGAGCCCGGGGCCCTTGTGGGGTCCCGGGCTCATTTGCGTAGGGCGGGAAAGATGTCCTCAAGTGCCGGCCGTGCTGGATGGTGCGGCCGGGCTTGGTTGGTGTCGTCAAGCGCCGGACGGGCTGGATGGTGCGCCCTGGCTTGGTGGTGCGGGCTCGCCGGAGGGCGCGGGCTCGTCGGGCGGGGCCGAAGCGGTCGCCGGGCTGGATCGGTGCAGGGCGATGGCCCTCTGCATCGCCTTGCGGGCTCTCGGCGTGTCCCTCGCGTCCTGGTAGGCGACCGCCAGCCGGAACCAGGTGCGCCAGTCGTCCGGGGCGTCCTCCGTCTCCTCGCGGCGCTTGGTGAAGACCGCGTCGGCGGCGTCCCGGTCGATGCGGCCGGACGGCGTCCGGGCCAGGTCGTCGACCGGCAGGCCGCCCTCCGCGTCCAGCTCGGCTGCCAGGGCGTTGGCGCGGCGGACGAACTGGGTGTTCTTCCAGAGGAACCAGACGCCGATCACCGGCAGGATCAGCACGGCGACGCCGAACGTGACCGTGACCAGCGTGCCGTGCCGGATGAGCATCAGACCGCGGCTGCCGACCAGGACGAAGTAGAAGACCAGGACGGCGGCCGTGACGATGTAGGTGATCTTTGCGCGCATGAGGGGCTCAGTCAGTTCAGGTCGAGGAAGTGTTCCAGGCCGAACGTGAGGCCGGGAGTGGTCACCACGCGGCGGACACCGAGCAGGATGCCCGGCATGAAGCTGCTGTGGTGGAGGGAGTCGTGGCGGATGGTGAGGGTCTCGCCCTCGCCGCCGAGGAGCACTTCCTGGTGGGCCAGCAGGCCGCGGAGCCGGATCGCATGCACCGGGACGCCGTCGACGTCCGCGCCGCGCGCGCCGTCCAGGGCGGTGACGGTGGCGTCCGGCTGCGATGCGCTGCCCGCCTTGGCCCGGGCCGCCGCGATGAGCTGGGCGGTGCGGGTGGCGGTGCCGGAGGGGGCGTCGACCTTGTTGGGGTGGTGCAGTTCGACGACCTCGACGGACTCGAAGTAGCGGGCGGCCTGCTCCGCGAACTTCATGGTCAGGACGGCGCCGATGGAGAAGTTCGGGGCGATCAGGACGCCCGTCCCCGGGGAGTCGTCCAGCCAGGTGGTCAGCTGCGCGAGCCGTTCGTCGGTCCAGCCCGTGGTGCCGACGACGGCGTGGATGCCGTGCCGGACGCAGAAGTCGAGGTTGCCCATCACCGACGCGGGGGTGGTGAGCTCGACGACGGCCTGGGCGCCGACGTCGGCGAGGATCTCCAGCTGGTCGCCCCGGCCCAGGGCCGCCACCAGCTCCAGGTCGTCGGCGGCCTCGATCGCGGTGACGGCCTCGGAGCCGATGCGGCCCTTCGCACCGAGAACGGCTACGCGCAGCTTGCTCATCTTGATTCCTTAAGGGATTAGGAGACCGCTTCGTGGAGGCGGTCCGCCTGCTTGTCCTTGAGCGGGCCGATGACCGAGAGCGAGGGGCGTCGGGTGAGGAGTTCGCCCGCCACCTCCCGTACGTCGTCGGGGGTGACCTCCGCGATGCGCGCGAGCATGTCGTCGACGGACATCTGCTCGCCCCAGCAGAGCTCGCTCTTGCCGATACGGTTCATCAGCGCGCCGGTGTCCTCCAGGCCGAGGACGGTGGAGCCGGAGAGCTGCCCGATGGCGCGGGCGACCTCGTCGTCGTCCAGGCCGTGCGTGGCGACCCGGTCCAGCTCGTCGCGGCAGATCTTCAGGACGTCGTGGACCTGGTTCGGGCGGCAGCCCGCGTACACGCCGAAGAGGCCGCAGTCGGCGAAGCCCGAGGTGTACGAGTACACGCTGTAGGCCAGGCCGCGCTTCTCCCGGACCTCCTGGAAGAGGCGGGAGCTCATGCCGCCGCCGAGGGCGGTGTTGAGGACGCCGAGCGCCCAGCGGCGCTCGTCGGTGCGGGCGAGGCCGGGCATGCCGAGGACCACGTGGGCCTGCTCGGTCCTGCGGTTCAGCAGCTCGACCTTGCCGGCGGTGCGCAGGGTGCGGGAGCCCTCGCGGGGCGCCATCGGGACGGCATCCGTACGGGAGAGTGCCCCGGCGCGTTCGAAGGCGCGGCGGACCTGGCGGACGACCGTGGCGTGGTCGACGTTGCCGGCGGCGGCGACGACGAGGTGCGTGGGGTCGTAGTGCTTCTTGTAGAAGCGGGCGATCTGGCCGCGGTTCAGCGCGTTGATCGTGTCGACGGTGCCGAGGACGGGGCGGCCGAGAGGGGTGTCGCCGAGCATGGTGTGCGCGAACAGGTCGTGCACGCAGTCGCCCGGGTCGTCCTCGGTCATCGCGATCTCTTCGAGGATGACGCCGCGCTCGGCGTCGACGTCCTCGGGGGCGATCAGCGAGCCGGTCAGCATGTCGCAGACGACGTCGATGGCCAGCGGCAGGTCGGTGTCCAGGACCCGCGCGTAGTAGCAGGTGTACTCCTTCGCCGTGAAGGCGTTCATCTCGCCGCCGACCGCGTCGATCGCGGAGGAGATGTCCAGGGCGGTGCGCTGGGCGGTGCCCTTGAAGAGGAGGTGTTCGAGGTAGTGGGTCGCGCCGTTCAGGGTGGGCGTCTCGTCGCGGGAACCGACGTTGGCCCAGATGCCGAAGGTGGCGGACCGGACGGAGGGCAGGGTCTCGGTGACGATCCGCAGACCGCCGGGGAGGACGGTGCGGCGGACGGTGCCGATGCCGTCCTTGCCCTGGAGAAGCGTTTGGGTACGGGCGACGGCCCGCGCCTTGGAGGAGGCGCGGGCCGTCGTCGCGGAACTACGGGACGTCACTTGTCGGTGTCGTCCTTCGTCTCGTCCTCTTCACCCTCGACGACGGGGATGAGGGAGAGCTTGCCGCGGGAGTCGATCTCGGCGATCTCGACCTGGACCTTGGCGCCGACGGCGAGCACGTCCTCGACGTTCTCCACGCGCTTGCCACCGGCGAGCTTGCGGATCTGCGAGATGTGCAGCAGACCGTCCTTGCCCGGCATGAGCGAGACGAACGCACCGAAGGTGGTGGTCTTGACGACCGTACCCAGGTAGCGCTCGCCGACCTCCGGCATGGTCGGGTTGGCGATCGCGTTGATCGTGGCGCGGGCGGCCTCGGCCTGCGAGCCCTGCTGGGCACCGATGTAGATGGTGCCGTCGTCCTCGATCGTGATGTCGGCGCCGGTGTCCTCCTGGATCTGGTTGATCATCTTGCCCTTGGGGCCGATGACCTCACCGATCTTGTCCACCGGGATCTTGACGGTGATGATCCGCGGGGCGTTCGGGGACATCTCGTCCGGGACGTCGATGGCCTCGTTCATGACGTCCAGGATGTGCAGACGCGCGTCACGGGCCTGCTTCAGCGCGGCGGCCAGGACCGAGGCGGGGATGCCGTCGAGCTTGGTGTCGAGCTGGAGCGCGGTCACGAACTGCTTCGTGCCGGCGACCTTGAAGTCCATGTCGCCGAAGGCGTCCTCCGCACCGAGGATGTCGGTGAGGGCGACGTAGTGGGTCTTGCCGTCGATCTCCTGCGAGATCAGCCCCATGGCGATACCGGCGACGGCGGCCTTGAGGGGCACACCGGCGTTCAGCAGCGACATGGTGGAGGCGCAGACCGAGCCCATGGACGTCGAGCCGTTGGAGCCCAGCGCCTCGGAGACCTGGCGGATCGCGTAGGGGAACTCCTCGCGCGAGGGGAGAACCGGCACGATGGCGCGCTCGGCGAGCGCTCCGTGGCCGATCTCGCGGCGCTTGGGCGAGCCCACGCGGCCGGTCTCGCCGACGGAGTACGGCGGGAAGTTGTAGTTGTGCATGTAGCGCTTGCGGGTCACCGGGGAGAGGGTGTCCAGCTGCTGCTCCATCCGGAGCATGTTGAGGGTGGTGACGCCCAGGATCTGGGTCTCGCCACGCTCGAACAGCGCCGAGCCGTGCACGCGCGGGATGGCCTCGACCTCGGCGGCGAGCGTACGGATGTCCGTGACGCCACGGCCGTCGATGCGGACCTTGTCCTTGATGACGCGCTCGCGGACCAGCTTCTTGGTGAGCGAGCGGTACGCGGCGGAGATCTCCTTCTCGCGGCCCTCGAACGCCGGCAGGAGCTTCTCCGCGGCGATCTCCTTGACGCGGTCCAGCTCGGCCTCGCGATCCTGCTTGCCGGCGATGGTGAGCGCGCGCGTCAGCTCGGAGGTGACGGCCTTGGAGAGCGCCTCGAAGACGTCGTCCTGGTAGTCCAGGAAGACCGGGAACTCGCCGACCGGCTTGGCGGCCTTGGAGGCCAGGTCCGACTGGGCCTTGCAGAGCGCCTTGATGAAGGGCTTCGCGGCGTCCAGACCGGCGGCGACGATCTCCTCGGTGGGAGCCTCGGCGCCGTCCTTGACGAGCTGGATGGTCTTCTCGGTGGCCTCGGCCTCCACCATCATGATCGCGACGTCGCCGTCCTCCAGGACGCGACCGGCGACGACCATGTCGAAGACGGCGTCCTCGAGCTCGGTGTGCGTCGGGAACGCGACCCACTGGCCCTTGATCAGGGCGACGCGGGTGGCGCCGATCGGGCCGGAGAAGGGCAGGCCCGCCAGGATGGTGGAGCAGGAGGCGGCGTTGATCGCGACCACGTCGTACAGGTGGTCGGGGTTGAGCGCCATGATCGTCTCGACGATCTGGATCTCGTTGCGCAGGCCCTTCTTGAAGGAGGGGCGCAGCGGCCGGTCGATCAGGCGGCAGGTGAGGATCGCGTCCTCGGAGGGCCGGCCCTCACGGCGGAAGAAGGAGCCGGGGATCTTGCCGGCCGCGTACTGCCGCTCCTCGACGTCCACCGTGAGGGGGAAGAAGTCGAGGTTGTCCTTGGGCCGCTTGGAAGCGGTGGTGGCCGACAGCACCATGGTGTCGTCGTCCAGATACGCGACGGCGGAGCCTGCGGCCTGCTTGGCCAGGCGGCCCGTCTCGAAGCGGATGGTGCGGGTGCCGAAGGTTCCGTTGTCGATAACGGCCTCGGCGTAGTGGGTCTCGTTCTCCACTAGTGATTTCTCCATACTCGTCGTCTTTCGTCCTCACGCCCGTGTGGCGGGGGACGGTGCGGGAGAGGCGCACCGTGGATGCGGGCCGGTCTTCGATCGAAGCTCCCGGGCATGTTCCCGGGGGCCACTACCGAGGACCGGCGGCGGCGTCGTCGCGCCTCTCCCTCGTTCTTGCGTTCCTGCGTTCTTGCTCGCACGTTCCCGCTGATGCGTTCTCGGGCGAGCGGGTGCCACTGCGTCCAGGTTACTGAGCTTGACACCGGTCGTGCACATACGGCAAAGGGAGCGGTCCCCTCAAACGCGGGAACCGCTCCCTTTCCACAGCGTCCTTACTTGGCGCCGCCGGCCGCGCCACGGCGGATGCCGAGGCGGTCGACGAGCGCACGGAAGCGCTGGATGTCCTTCTTGGCCAGGTACTGCAGGAGGCGGCGACGCTGGCCGACCAGGATCAGCAGACCACGACGGGAGTGGTGGTCGTGCTTGTGCGTCTTGAGGTGCTCCGTCAGGTCCGAGATCCGGCGGGAGAGCATGGCGACCTGGACCTCGGGGGATCCGGTGTCACCCTCCTTCTGGGCGAACTCGGACATGATCTGCTTCTTCGTAGCGGCGTCGAGCGGCACGCGTACTCCTCTTGATGTTCGAAGCGCCCACGAGTGCCCCTGGTCTTGATCTCAGGGGAGCTTCCGTGACTCGGAGGCGAAGGTCCGATGAGCGCAGCCCCCAGGATGATCCGAGGACGCGTACACAAACGGCCACTGGACAGAGTACCAGCCATTCGGGTCATGCCTCACCGCTGGTCAGCCGGTGCCCGCCGCCGATCGGCCGCCACCCGCCGGCCGCTGATCGGCCGGTGCCCTTCGATGATCATTCGTCGCCCTTCGTCGCCCTTCGTCGCCTTCTGGTGATCAGCTGGCGGTCAGCTGGTGAGGGCGCGGATCGAGTGGTAGACGTCGAAGACGGCGAGGCAGAGCGGGAGCAGGGTCAGCAGGACGACCGTCTCGGCGATCTCCAGGAAGCGTCCCCAGAACGGGGTCACCCCCTTGCGCGGCACGATCAGGCCGATGGCGGTGATCAGGACGGCGACGCCGGCGACCGCGGCGGCGAGCCACACCGTACGGATGTCGAGTGCGGCGCCCTCGCCGCGCAGCGCGTCGCGCACCATGGCGACCGGCGGGTTGAGGGAGAGCCCCAGGCCCAGCAGGACAAGGGAGCCGAGGCCCGCGGCGAGCGCGCAGCCGACCTGGGCCGTGTAGCGGAACAGATGGGCGCGCATCAGCATGGCGACGCCGGTGGCCAGGGCGAGCAGCTGCCCCCAGACGTTGTTCGAGAATCCCAGCACCGCGGCGGCGGCCACGGCGACCAGGGCGCAGCCGCCGACCAGGCCGAGGAGCAGTTCATGGCCGCGCCGCGCCTGGGCGGCGAGGCGTACGGCGTCCACCGGACCCGTGGACGCGGGCTCGGAGGTCCCGTAGTCGCCGACCGTGGTGCGGGGCGGCTCGAACCCGATGGGCAGCCGGGCGAAGCGGGTGGAGAGTCCCGGCAGGAAGGCGAGGGCCCCCACGGCGAGCGGGGAGCACACGGCGGCGGCCTCGATCGGCCTCATGCCGCTCAGGATCGCGATGAAGGTGACCAGGAGGCCGACGGCGCTCGCGAAGACGAACGCGACGAACGGCCCGTCCCCGCCCGGCGCGACGATCATCAGAATGACCGCCACGACCAGGACCGCCGCACAGGCGAGCAGGAACTGCAGTCGTCCGATGCCCTGCCCGGCGCTCAGGGGCAGCAGGCCGGAGCCGGCCACCGCCGCGTTCACCAGGGCACCGGTGCCGAGCGCGATGGACGAGGCGCGGTCGTCGTACACCCGCGCACGCACACAGGCGAAGGCGAGCAGGAGCAGGGCGACGACGGCCGCCAGAATTCCGGGCAGACCGTTCATGTCGTGGCGCGGGTCGGCCGTCCACAGCACGAAGCCGAGCAGCGTCAGCAGGACGGAGCCGCCGAAGAGACCGGCTCCGCGCATGAGGGCGTCGCCCCAGAGCGTGCGGTCCTTGGCCACGGCGGTGGCGACGGCGTCCGACACGTCGTCGAAGACGGCGGGGGGCAGTGATTCGGAGAAGGGCCGCATCGACAGCAGCTCGCCGTCGAGAATGCGGTGGCCGGCGAGCGTACGGGCGCTGTCCAGGACGGTGCCGTCGCGGCGCACCAGGTGGTAGCCGACGGGTGCGCCGGGAGCGGGGCTCTGTCCGGACAGCCGGAGGATCTCGGGATACAGATCGGCTACGGGGATGTCCTCGGGCAGGGCCACGTCGACACGGCTGTCGGGCGCGACGACCGTGACCCGGCAGAATCCGGTGCCGCTGCCGGACGGGGTTCCGTGACTCTGCCGACCGGATCCGGTGGCTGCCGCTTGGGCCGTCATGGTCACCTGTTGCTCCCCCTACTGCTGGCTTGACGTTTGACGCTTGACTAGCTTGCTGACGCTTGACGCTCGACTAGCTTGCTTGACGCTTGACTGGCTTGTTCCGCGCTTCTACTGCTGTTCGTCCTGCTGCTGTTCTGTTCTACTGCCGCTGTTCTGCTTCAGCTGTTTCGCACCGCTGTCGCCGCGGCTCCCGCCAACCGGCTTTTCCGCTGCCGCCGTCGCCACGCTTCCGCCGGGTCGCGTCCGCTTCTGCCGGAATCACACCGCCGGGACCACGGATCGCACCGCTCGTCCCGAATGACCGTCTTCTCGGATCAGTTAGCGGATGCGTACACGCGTCGCGACACCCTACCGCCATGGGGCCGTCGCTTCGCCAGTAGGATCCTTCCCGCGGATGGAGCCCGTCGCCACGGGGGCGCCGATAGGAACACTTCCGTCCGGCAAGGGAATTGGTGAGCTGTGAGCCAGATCGTCGTCAAGCGCCCGCCGCGGGCCCTGCCCACCGAAGTTCCGGTCGAGCAGGTGCAGTTGCAACCTCCGCCGGAGCTCCCCCGGGGCCAGCAGGAGGGGGCGCTGATGCAGCTCCTGCCGATGCTGGGCATGGGTGGTTCGGTCGTCTTCTTCTTCATGACGCCGAACCCGATCATGCGCATCATGGGCATGATCATGATCGCCTCGACGTTGGCCATGGCCATCGCGATGCTCGTGCGGTACCGACGCGGCACTCAGGGCGAGCTGGCGGACATGCGCCGCGACTACCTGAAGTACCTGACGCAGACCCGGCGCGCGGTACTGAAGACGGCCCGCAAGCAGCGGGACGCGCAGTTCTACCTCCACCCCTCTCCCGAGCAGTTGTGGGCGCTCGTCGCCGAGGGCAGCCGGGTATGGGAGCGGCGTGCCGGTGACGCGGACTTCGCGCAGGTGCGCATCGGGCTGGGCAGTCAGGAGCTGGCCACGCCGCTCATCGCGCCCGAGACGGCGCCCGTGGACGAACTGGAGCCGCTGGCCGCCGGGGCGATGCAGCAGTTCCTGGCGACGCACTCCACGCTGGACGGTCTGCCCATGGCCGTCTCGCTGCGGGCGTTCTACCACCTCACGATCAGCGGCCACGCGGATTCGGCGCGCTCCGCCGCGCGGGCCGTGGTCGGCGGGCTGGCCTCTCTGCACTCCCCCCAGGACCTGGTGATCGCGGTCGCGACCGGCACGGAGGCCGCGCCGCAGTGGGAGTGGGCCAAGTGGCTCCCGCACGCCCAGACCTCCGGGCCCGTGGACGGAGCCGGGAGCCGGCGCCTCATCACCACCAACGCCCTGGCCCTGGAGGAGCTACTGGCCGGACGCCTGGAGGGCAGGCCCCGCTTCCAGCCGGGCGGTCAGCCGCTCATGGAGCAGCCGCACGTCGTGGTGGTCCTGGACGGCGAGTCGGTGCCCCCCATGTCGGTGCTCGCCTCCGCGGAGGGCCTCCAGGGCGTGACGGTCATCGAAGTGGTGCCGGGTGAGGTCACCGGGTCCCGCGGGGGCCTCTCGATCGTGGTGCAGCCGAAGTCGTTGCAGCTGGAGTCGGGCCAGGGACTCGTCTACGACGGGGTGCCGGACCTGCTGAGCTACGAGGCCGCCGAGGCGCTCGCCCGCCAGCTGGCCCCGCTGCACATGGCCACCGGCGGGGACGACGACGAACCCCTGCTGGCCAACCTGGAGTTCACCGATCTGCTGAACCTGGGGGACGCCGCCTCGATCGAGGTCAGCCGGACCTGGCGGCCGCGATCGCAGGCGGAGCGGCTGCGGGTGCCGATCGGGGTGGGCGAGGACGGCGCGCCCGTGATGCTGGACCTCAAGGAGGCGGCCCAGGAGGGCATGGGGCCGCACGGTCTGTGCGTCGGCGCCACCGGTTCCGGCAAGTCCGAGCTGCTCCGTACGCTGGTCCTCGGTCTCGCCGTCACCCACACCTCGGAGACGCTCAACTTCGTTCTCGCCGACTTCAAGGGCGGCGCGACCTTCGCCGGTATGGCGCAGATGCCCCACGTCGCGGCCGTGATCACCAACCTCGCGGACGACCTCACGCTGGTCGACCGTATGGGTGACTCCATCAGCGGTGAGCTCAACCGCCGGCAGGAGATGCTGCGCGACGCGGGCAACTACGCCAACATCCACGACTACGAGAAGGCGCGCGCGGCCGGTGCGCCGCTGCAGCCGATCCCCTCGCTCGTCCTGGTCATCGACGAGTTCAGCGAACTCCTCACCGCCAAACCCGACTTCATCGAGATGTTCGTCCAGATCGGCCGTATCGGCCGTTCACTGGGTGTGCATCTGCTGCTGGCCTCGCAGCGTCTGGAGGAGGGGCGGCTGCGCGGTCTGGAGACGTACCTGTCGTACCGGGTGGGTCTGCGGACGTTCTCGGCGGCCGAGTCCCGGGCCGCGATCGGTGTGCCCGACGCGTACCACCTGCCCAACGTGCCCGGTTCCGGGCTGCTCAAGTTCGGTACGGAGGAGATGGTGCGGTTCAAGGCCGCGTACGTCTCCGGGGTGTACCGCTCGGGCGCGCACCGGGCCACCGCGCCGGGTGCGCCGCTTCCGGTGGACCGCAGGCCGGTTCCGTTCACGGCCGCTCCGGTTCCGGTGCGGTACGTCCAGCCGGCGGCGCAGCCCGGAGGCGTACCGGATCAACGTGCGGCGCAGGACGACGCGCTGGCGGACACGGTGCTCGACGTGATCGTGCGCCGTCTGGAGGGCCGCGGGGCCTCCGCCCACCAGGTGTGGCTGCCGCCGCTGGACAATCCGCCGTCGCTGGACGAGCTGCTGCCGGGGCTCTCGCCGGTGCAGGGCCGGGGGCTGACGCAGCCCGGCTTCGAGGGAGCCGGCCGGCTGGTCGTGCCCCTGGGCGTCATCGACAAGCCGTTCGAGCAGCGGCGCGACACCCTCTACCGGGACTTCTCCGGCGCCGCCGGCCACATGCAGATCACCGGAGGGCCGCAGTCGGGGAAGTCGACGCTGCTGCGGACGCTCATCGCCGGCTTCGCGCTCACCCACACCCCGGAGGAGGTCCAGTTCTACGGCCTCGACTTCGGTGGTGGCGGTATGTCCTCGATCGCGGGCCTACCGCACGTCGGCGGCGTCGCGTCCCGCCTCGACCCCGAGCGGGTACGCCGTACGGTCGCCGAGGTGTACGGCATCATGGCGCGGCGCGAGGAGTACTTCCGCAGCGCGGGGATCGACTCCATCGCCACGTTCCGCAGGCTGCGGGCGCGCGGTGACATCTCGGTGACGGACCAGCCGTGGGGTGACGTGTTCCTGGTCATCGACGGGTGGGGAAGCTTCCGGACGGACTACGAGGGGCTGGAGACGGCGGCCACGGACATCGCGGCCCGCGGGCTGGGCTACGGCATCCACCTGATCGTCACCGCGTCACGTTCCATGGAGGTGCGGGCCAGCCTGAAGGACCACCTCATGAACCGCCTGGAGCTGAGGCTCGGCGACGTGATGGACTCCGAACTGGACCGCAAGGTGGCGGCCAACGTGCCCGCCGGGGTGCCGGGCCGCGGCCTGACCCCGGAGAAGCTGCACTTCATGGCGGCGGTGCCGCGGATCGACAGCATCAACTCCGACAGCGACCTCTCGGAGGCCACCGCGGCGATGAACCAGGAGGTCGCCCGGCACTGGACGGCCGCCCCCGCCCCGGGGGTGCGTCTGCTGCCGCGCGCGCTGCCGGCGAGCGAGCTTCCGGCCGGCTACGCGGTACCGGAGCGGGGCGTCGCTTTTGGTATCGACGAGAACAACCTGGAGCCGGTGTTCCTGAACTTCGAGCAGGACCCGTTCTTCCTGGCGTTCGGCGAGAGCGAGTCCGGGAAGTCCAACCTGCTGCGGCTGCTCATCAAGCAGCTGACCGAGCGGTACGACGGCGATTCCTGCAAGCTCTTCGTCATCGACAACCGGCGTTCGCTGCTGGATGTGACCCCGCGGTCGCACCTGGCGGAGTACATCCCGATGTCCAACAACATGGAACATCACATGGCGGCGCTGCACGACCTGATGAAGCGCCGCACGCCGTCCGCCGACGTCACGGCGCAGGAGCTGCGCGACCAGAGCTGGTGGCAGGGCCCCACGGTGTACGTCGTCATCGACGACTTCGACCTGGTCTCCACGTCGAGCGGCAACCCGCTGTCAGCGATCACGGAGTTGCTGCCGTTCGCCCGCGACGTGGGCGTCCGCTTCATCATCGCCCGGAACACGGCGGGGGCCAGCCGGGCCCTGTACGAGCCCTTCCTTCAGCGCATGATCGAGCTGGGCGCACAGGGCGTGATGCTGTCGGGCGACCCGAACGAGGGTGACATCCTCGGCAACGTACGACCGCGCCCGATGCCTGCGGGCCGGGGCATCTTCGTCACCCGGCGCCGGGGGAACCCGTTGGTGCAGACGGGAATGATGGAGGGGTAGCGGCTGGCCCCTGCGGCAGGGGCGGGGGGGGGGGGGGGGGGGGGGGGGGGGGGGGGGGGGGGGGCCCCCCCCCCCCGCCCCTGTGGTCCGCTGTCAGCGGTTGACGTAGCCTCCGTCCACCGGCATGACGGTTCCCGTGACGTACGAGGCCCGGTCGCTGAGCAGCCAGGCCGCGGCTTCGGCCACCTCCTCGGGCGCGGCGGTACGCGCCTGGGGGATCGCCTCCTCGATCGCCTGCTCCAGGCCGGGGTTGCGCGAGAACCAGTCGGTGGTGATCTCACTGCGCGTCAGGCCGGGCGCCACCGCGTTCACGCGGATCCCCTGGTGGGCGTACTCGTCGGCCGCGGCGCGGGTGAAACCGACCACCGCGTGCTTGGACACCACGTACGGGGCGGCGGTGGGGATGGCCACAAGACCGCCCACGCTGCTGTTGTTGACAATGGCGCCGCCCCCGCCCGCGAGCATCGTGCCTATCTCGGCGCGCAGGCAGTTCCACAGGCCCCGTACGTTGATGTCGAGGATGGCGTCGTAGACCTCGTCCGCCATCTCGTGGAGCGGCGTCCGGTCCCCGCCGACGCCGGCGTTGTTGAATGCTCCGTCGAGCCGGCCGAAACGTTCCGTCGCGTGCGCGACCGCGCACCGCGCGTCCTCGGCGCGCGTCACGTCGCACACCACCGCCGAGGCCTGGAACCCCTTGTCGGTCAGCTCCGCCACCAGGGCGCCGAGTCTCTCCTCCCGGCGTGCGGCGAGTACCACACAGGCGCCTTCCCTCGCGAAGACGTACGCGGCCGCGGCACCGATGCCACTGCTCGCGCCCGTAATCAGAATCACCTTGTCACGCAGCAACTCACCCGTAGTCAGCATGGCGCCGATGTTGCCACCGGACAGGCCCGTTCCGGCCGCCTTTCGCGAAGGAGGTCGAAAGGTGTGTCAAGTCGGAGGCCGGGCCGGGCCCCGGCCCGGCCTCCGGTTCAGACGCCGGCCGCCTCGCGCGTGCGCGCGGGCGGGAAGTGGCCCACCTCGACGAAGAACTCCACGTACCGGGAGAAGAGTTCGGCGGTCATCGGCGGGCAGTCGACGCCGGTCCCCGCGAGGGCCGCGAGGGTCTCGGAGGTGTCGATCGGCGGGTAGAAGCCGTCGGTGTCCGAGGTCATCATCTCGAAGGCGTGCAGCAGCGGCCGGAGCGCGTTGTCGCCGTCCCCGCCGACCCGCTCGCTCCACGTGTCCCAGTCCTGCTCGGCCAGCTCGTAGCCGTGCGCCCGCAGGTACTCCACGCACTGGGCGAGGCTGAGGGAGCTCTGGTTGAAGAGGTGGAAGGTGCGCCCGACGGTGTCGCTCCGCCGGGAGAGGGTGGTGATGGCGGCGCTGACGTAGTCGACCGGCAGCAGGTGGAACCGGCCGCTCGCGCCGACGGGCACCGCCGCCGACTGGAGGATGCCCTTGAGGCTGAGCCAGACGAAGTCGCGGGTCTGGCAGGCGCCGGTCCGCGTGTCGCCGGAGACCACGTCCACCCGGTAGACGGAGACGGGCAGGCCCCGGTCACGGGCGATGCCGATGAGCTGCTCGGCGACCCACTTGCTCTGGAGGTAGCCGCTGGGCAGCGCCTCGGCAGGACCGGTCGGGTCGGACACCCGGAGCGGCACACCGGCTTCCCGTACGCCGTCGAAGACGCCGACGGTGGACACATAGTGGACGGGCACGGTGCGGTGACGGGCCGCCAGACGCAGTACCTCCTCCGTACCGCGGACGTTGGCGCCGCGCAGCGCGGTGTACGGGTGCAGCCAGTGGACCCGGGCACCGTTGTGGTAGACGGCGTCGACCGTCCGCGCCAGCGCGTCGAAGTCCTCCTCGGTGAGCCCGAGCCGCTCCTCGGCGAGGTCGCCGAGGACGAGGGAGAGGCGGCTCTCGTCGACCTCGCCCCACAGCCGGTACCACTCCATGTTGGCCCGGAGCCGGGCCAGGGCCTCCGCGCGGTCGGCGCCGCGCACCAGGCAGTGGATCGTCGCCGTCGTCGTCCGCATCAGGTCGCGCAGCAGGAAGGCGCCGAGGAAACCGGTGGCCCCGGTCAGCAGGACCTCGCGCGGGTCGTCGCCCGACCGTACGACCTCGTCCGCCGGGCGTACGTCCTCGGCGAGCCGCACCTCGGCCGCGAAGTCCACGGCGGGCGGCGCCGGGTCGCCGGCCGCCCCGGCTCCGCCGGTGAGCCGTCCGGAGACGAAGGCGGCCAGGGCGGCGGGGGTGGGGTGATCGAAGACGAGCGTCGCGGGCAGCTTGGAGTCCGCGAGCTCGCTCAGCCGGTTGCGCAGTTCGACGGAGGTCAGCGAGTCGAAGCCGAGCCTGGTCAGTGGCTGGTCGGCCTCGATGGCGCTGGTGTCCAGGTGGCCGAGGACGGCCGCGATCCGGCCCAGCACCGCTTCCAGGACGGCCTGTTCGCGCTCGGGCCCGTCGAGACCGGCGATCAGGTCGGCAAGGGAGCCGGTCGCGCCCTCCTCGGCGGCGGCCCGGCGGGCGGGCGCGGGCGCGAGGCCGGTGAGGGTCACCGGGACACGGCCGGGCTGCTCGCGCAGGACGGCGATGTCCAGCGGTGTGACGACGACGGTCGGCAGGCCGATCGCAAGCGCCCGGTCGAGCAGGGCGGGCCCTTGCGCCTGGGGGACGGGCAGGAAGCCGCTGCGGGCGATACGGCCCAGGTCGGTCTCGCTGAGGTGACCGCTCATGCCGCCGGACTGCTCCCAGAGACCCCAGGCCACGGAGGTGGCCGGCAGGCCGTGGGCCCGCCGGTGCTGGGCGAGGGCGTCGAGGAACTGGTTGGCGGCAGCGTAGTTGGACTGGCCGGGGCCGCCGACGACGGCCGCGATGGAGGAGAAGAGGACGAAGGCGGTGACCTCCGCGCGGTCCTGGGTGAGCCGGTGCAGGTTCCAGGCGGCGTCGGCCTTGGGCCGCAGCACGGCGTGCAGCCGCTCGGGGGTGAGGGTCGCGATCAGCCCGTCGTCCAGGACACCGGCGGCGTGGACGACGCCGGTGAGCGGACGGTCGGCGGGGATCGTGCCGAGGAGCGCGGCGAGCGCGGTGTGGTCGGCGGCGTCGCAGGCGGCCAGGGTGACCTGGGCGCCGAGCGCGGTGAGTTCGGCCGACAGCTCCCGGGCGCCGGGGGCGGCGGGGCCGCCGCGGCTCGTGAGCAGCAGGTGCCGCACCTTGTGGACGGTCACCAGGTGGCGGGCGAGGAGGGCGCCGAGGCTGCCCGTACCGCCGGTGATGAGGACCGTGCCGTCGGGGTTCCAGGCCGGGGCGGCGCCGGGCGCGGGGCCGGCGGCCCGCCCGAGGCGGGGTACGAACGCCCGCCCGGCACGCAGGGCGGCCTGCGGTTCGCCGGAGGCGAGCAGGGCGGCGAGCAGGGCGGGGCCCGTGGGGGTGGTGGCGGGAGGGGCGGTGCTGCCCGGGTCCGCGGGGGTCGCCGGGATCGTCGTCGGGTCGGCGGTGCTGCCCGGGTGTGCGGGGGTCGCCGGGATCGTCGTCGGGTCGGCGGTGCTGCCCGGGTGTGCGGGGGCCTCCGTGTCGATGAGGCTGATGCGGCCCGCGTGTTCGGACTGGGCGGAGCGGAGCAGGCCCCAGACGGCGGCGCCCGGCAGGTCGGTGACGTCCTCCCCGTCGGCCGTGGCCACCGCGCCCGAGGTGACGACGGCGAGCCGGGTCCCCTCCAGACGCTCGTCGGCCAGCCACTCCCGCACCAGGGCGAGGACCTTCTCCGTGGTGGTGTGGACCGAGCCGGGCAGCGAACCCGTCGGCTCGGGACCGACGCGGAGTACGACGACGGGGACGGACCTGCCGTCGGCGACGGCGGCGGCCACGTCGCCCGGGGTCGCGAAGTCGCCGCCGGCTCCGAGCGTGGCCGGGCGGATCTCTCCCGCACCGGGCACGACGAGGGGCGTCCAGCGCAGGTGGAACAGCGCGTCGTCGTGCCGGTCGACGGCGGTCGCGAGGTCGCCGTCGCCGACGCCGCGCACCGCGGTCCCGGCGACGAGGGCGACGGGCTGTCCGGCCGGGTCGGAGAGTTCGACGCGCGCGGTGCCGGGGCCGTCGGGGGCGATGCGGACGCGGAGCGAGGTGGCGCCGGTCGCGTGGAGCCGTACCCCGCGCCAGTGGCCGGCGAGCGGGGCGCCGCCCTCCACCGCGTCGGACAGGAGAGGCCGTACCGCCGAGTCGAGGAGCGCCGGGTGCAGGATGAACGTCTCCGCACCGGGGGAAGCCCCCGCTCCGGCCTGCTCGGGCAGAACGGCCTCGGCGAAGAGCTCGTCGCCCCGGCGCCAGGCCGCGGTGAGGCCCTGGAACGCCGGCCCGTACGCGAGGCCGGCCCCGGCGAGCCGGGCGTACAACTCGTCGAGGGCGATCTCCTCGGCGTCGGTGGGCGGCCACGCGGCCGGCTCGAACGCGGGCTCCTCGGCGGCGACGCTCAGCGTGCCGTGGGCGTGCGCGGTCCATGGCGCGTCGGGGTCGTCGGGGCGGCCGTGCACGGTGACCGGGCGGCGGCCGGTGGCGTCGAGGGCGCCCACACCGACCTGGAGCTGGTGCGTGCCGCCCCCGGCGAGGACGAAGGGGGCGTCGAGGACGAGTTCGTCGAGGAGCGTCGTCCCGAGCTCGTCCCCGGCCCGGATCGCGAGCTCCACGAGCGCGGCGGGCGGCAGCACCACGGAGCCGGAGACGGTGTGGTCCGCGAGCCACGGGTGGGTACGCGGCGAGAACGTGCTGGTGAACACGGACCCCTCGGTGCCCGCGAGGGTGACGGCCGCACCGAGCAGCGGGTGCCCGGTCCCCCGCAGGCCGAGCCCGGCGGCGTCGGCGGAGGCGGCCGTCTGCTCGACCCAGTACCGCTGGTGCTGGAAGGCGTACGTGGGGAGGGGTACGCGGCGGGCCCCGGTGCGGGAGAAGAAGGCGGCCCAATCGACGGAGGCGCCGTGCTGGTGGAGCCGGCCGAGCGCGGTGACGGCCGTGAGCGCTTCGGGCCGTTCGCGGCGCATGAGGGGGACGGCGGTGGGGACGAGGTCGGCCGCCAGGGCGGAGAGGACGCCGTCGGGCCCGATCTCCAGGGTGGCGGTGACGCCCTGGGCGGTGAGGGTGTTCACCGCGTCGGCGAATCGGACGGTGCCACGAACCTGATCGGCCCAGTACCGGGCGCTGCGGAGTTCCTGTCCGGTGGCGACCTTGCCCGTCACGGTCGAGACCACCGCAATGTGCGGGGCGGCATATGTCAGCCCCGAGGCGACGGCCTCGAACTCCTCGAGCATCGGATCCATCAACGGCGAGTGGAACGCGTGACTGACCGACAGCCGCTTCGTCCTGCG
>NZ_JBIRKB010000032.1:0-23173 GCF_044329855.1 Streptomyces sp. NPDC017520 | reverse complement strand
CCACACACCTCATCGAACGCCACCGCGAACACCGGGAACGACGCATACAACTCACCCGCCATACCCACCCGCTGCGCACCCTGACCAGTGAACAGAAAACCCAGCCGGCCATCCCTTACGTTTCCGGTGACGACTCCGGGGCCCGGTGTTCCGTCCACGAGGGAGTCGAGGCCGGCGAGGTACGCGTCCTTCCCGTCTGCGAGGACGACCGCGCGCGCGTCGAAGGTGGTGCGGGTGGTCAGCAGGGACCAGCCGAGGTCGACGGTCCCGGCGTCGCTCGTGGTGGCAAAGGCGCGAAGCTTCGCGGCCTGGGCGCGCAGCGCGTCCGTGTCCCGGCCGGAGAGGATCCAGGGCAGTCCGGGCCCCGAGACCGCGGAGGCCGGCCCGGCCTCCGCGGTCTCCTGGGCGGGCGCTTCGGTGAGGACGACGTGGCAGTTGGTGCCGCCCATGCCGAAGGAGGAGACGCCCGCGACCAGGGGGCGGTCGGGATGCGGCCAGGCGGTGAGTTCGCGGGGTACGGAGAGGCCGAGGCTGTCGAGGTCGATCGCCGGGTTCGGCGTCTGGAAGTTGAGGCTCGCGGGTATCTCGCGGTGCGTGAGGCTGAGGAGGGCCTTGAGCAAGCCGATCATGCCGGCGGCGCCCTCCAGGTGCCCGACGTTGGTTTTGGCCGAGCCGACGAACAGAGGGTCGCCGGGCGCACGGTGGGAGCTGAAGACGTCGCCGAGGGCGTTGGCCTCGATGGGGTCTCCGACGGGGGTGCCGGTGCCGTGCAGTTCGACGTACTGAACGTCGGAGGGGCTAATTCCGGCCTTTCCGTATGCCTCGCGGATGACGTCGCGCTGGGCCTCGCGGCTGGGCACGGTGAGGCCGGGTGTGGCGCCGTCGTTGTTGACCGCGCTGCCCCGGATGACGCCGTAGATCCGGTCGCCGTCGGCAACGGCCCGGGCCAAGGGCTTCAGGACGACGACGCCGCCGCCCTCGCCCCGTACGAAGCCGTTGGCGCGGGCGTCGAAGGTGTAGGCGGTGCCGTCGGGGGAGAGACCGCCGAACCGCTCCTCGGTCACGGCGCTCTCGCCGAGAATGTTGAGGTTGATGCCCGCGGCGACGGCGGTGGTGGACTCGCCCGAGCGCAGCGACTCGCACGCCAGGTGGACGGCGATGAGGGAGGAGGACTGGGCTGCGTCGACGGTGAGGCTCGGCCCGCGCAGGCCCAGGTAGTAGGAGACGCGGTTGGCGATGACGCCGCGGTTGAGGCCGGTCATGGAGTGCTGGGTGATGGCCTGCTCGCCGTATTGGTTGGCGAGGCTCGTGTAGTCGTCGCGCAGGGTGCCGACGAAGACGGCGGTACGGGAGTCGCGCAGCCGGGCGGGGACGACGCCGGAGTCCTCCAGTGCCTCCCAAACCAGTTCGAGGACGAGTCGCTGCTGCGGGTCCATGGCGGCGGCCTCGCGGGGCGAGATCCCGAAGAAACCGGCGTCGAAGTCGCCGATGCCGTCGAGGAACCCGCCGCGGCGGACGCCCGGTCCGGCGGCGGGTTCCGTGGTGTCCCAGCGGCCGGGCGGCACGTCGGTGATCACGTCGCCGCCGCCGCGCAGCAACTGCCAGAAGTCGGCCGGGCCGAAGGCCATGGGGAGCCGGCAGGACATGCCGATGACGGCGACGGCCTTGTCGGCGTCTCGCGACGCCCCGGTCTCCACAGAATTACGATTAATCGTCATGGCGCTCGGCTGCCCTTTCCAGACTGATTTCGAAGCGGCCTGAGTATCCCGGATATGGACCCCGCGTTGTCGACCCTAAGACTCATCGACCCGTTTCCTCTCAACACCGGCTCATGCTCGGGTAACCGTCCGGTTCGGCCATCAGGTGGCCGAACCGTTAGCTATCGGTGGGCGGCCGGTGAGCATCGATCCTTTACGTTCGGGGCAGATCCTCGTGAAACTCCTCGTATTCCCGGGCGTCGTGCCGGAAGAAAGCAGGAATGGTCTCGCCATGAGCAATCTCACCAGCGATGTCGAAAAGCACACCGCACTGTACGAAGCGGCCTTCAACGCCGGCGACGTCGACGCCGTGAACGCGATGTACACCGACGAGGCCGTCGCGGTCTGGGAGCCGGGCAAGCCGCTCACGGGTCAGGCCCGGAAGGACTCCGCCAAGGAGTTCCTGGCCCTCAAGCCGAAGATGAGCGCCAAGCCGCGCCAGACGTTCGTCACCGGTGACACCGCACTCCTGATCGTGGACTGGTCCATAGCGACGGTCGACGAGTCGGGCGCCCCCGAGCTCCTCACGGGCGTCGGCGTCGACGTACTGCGCAAGGGGGAGGACGGCAAATGGCGCTACGCCATCGACGACCCGTACGGCGAGCAGAGCTGACCGCTCCCCCCGTCGCGCTCTCCCTCGGCCATCCCCTGACCAAAGAAAGTGGTGTCGCAGACCATGAGCATTCCCGGTATCACGGTCGACTTCGATGTCGACAACCCGGATCTCACCAGTGATTCGGACACTCAGAACGAGATCTTCATCCAGCTGTTCAATTCCGGTGACGGCGCCCTGTTCGACCTCCTCTACCGCGAGGACGCGATCTCGAACTTCTCCGGCTCGCCGCTCACGGGGAAGGATCGCCTGGAGTTCTTCAAGGAATTCCTGGCGCCGAAGCCGTTCCTCAAGGCCGAGATCACGCACGGGTACGTGGCCGGTGACGTGGCCCTGATCGGCGTGAAGTTCAGCGTCGACAGCACGGGCCCGGACGGCGAGCCCGTCCGCATCGAGGGCAACTGCACCGACGTGCTCCGCCTCGGCGAGGACGGCCGGTGGCTGATGGCCATCGACCGCCCGGTCGCCGGAACCCTGCTGCCTCAGTAGAGGGCCTCTTCTCCTGGCCTGCCCGGCCTCCCCCGCCCGGGCAGGCCAGGAACCGGACTCTTGGGTTCCGACTGGATGGTTCTTTCAAGACTCCCTTCTCCGTCGGGCGATAGCAAACCGCACGGGCGGTTCATTACGCTGTGAGTTCTTGAGGGGCCGTCAGCAGAGCCCCAAGCATCCACGGAGTGCACATGGCTAAGCAACAGCGCGCTGTTCGGACACACGAAGCGCTCCTGCGGTCCGCTGCGGAGGTCTTCGACGCCGATGGATTCGTGTCGGCCTCGCTCTCCGCCATCTCCAGCCGGGCCGGAGTGAGCAGTGGCGCCCTGCACTTCCACTTCGCCAGCAAGGGAGCGCTGGCGCACGCGATCGAGGACGCGGCCGAGCAGCGGCTGCGACTGATCACCGGAGCCGACCCGGGCGCCGATCGCCTCGGCGCGGACACTCCGGAGGCGAACCCGGCGGACGTGGACCCGATCCAGAACCTCGTCGACACTTCCAGCCGGCTCTTCGACCAGCTGAACACCGATGTCGTCCTGCGCGCCGGGTTCACGCTCGGCTGCGAGCCCTCGTGGCAGAGCCGGGTCGACCTGCACGGCCAGTGGCGGGAATGGATCGAGGCCGCGCTGCGGCACGCCTCGGACCTGGGCGCGCTCGCCGAGGGCACCAGTCCGGAGGACGTCGTCACGGTCGTCGTCGCGTCGACCGTGGGCTTCGAGGCGCTCGGCCGTAAGGATCCCGCCTGGCTCTCCCAGGAACGGCTGAGCCAGTTCTGGCAGTTCATGCTCCCCCGTCTGGTGCCACCGGGCACCGGCCCGCAGAAAGGGACGTAGTGGATAGCACGTGGTTCAGGCGCTTCGGTCCGGCCCCCGAGGGCCGCATGCGGTTGGTGTGCTTCCCGCACGCGGGCGGCTCGGCCAGCTCGTTCCTTCCCCTGTCGCGGGCGTTCGACGGGCGTCTCGACGTGCTGGCCGTCCAGTACCCGGGGCGCCAGGACCGGCGGCGCGAGGAGCCGTACGTTGGCATCACCGCCCACGCCGACGCTCTCGCCGCGGCCCTTGAGCCACTGACCGACGAGCCGTACGCCCTGTTCGGGCACAGCATGGGCGCGGTCCTCGCGTACGAGACGACCCGCCGGCTCGCCGCCGCCGGTCGGCCGGGGCCGCGCCGGGTCTTCCTCTCCGGGCGCGGAGCGCCGTCCAGGCTGCCCAACGCGCACGACCGGCTCGGCAGCGACGCCGAGATCCTGGCCGCGGTACGCGGCCTCGGCGGCACGGGCCACGCGGTGCTCGACGACCCCGAGCTGCTCGCCATGGTGATGCCGGCCCTCCGCGCCGACTACGGCGCCCTCGGCACGTACACCTGGGACGGCGGCCCCCCGCTCGACTCCCCCGTCACGGCCATCGTCGGCGACGCGGACCCCGTGGTGGCGATCGACGAGACGGCGGCCTGGCACGACCACACCACCGGCGACTTCGGCCTGGAGATCATCCCCGGCGGCCACTTCTACCTGGACGACCGCATCGCCGACGTCTGCGAGATCATCACGAACGGCTTGCTCGCCGCGGGCTCGACGGCGTAACACACCGCTCGACGACGCCGGGCCGCCCCGTACGGGTCCTGCCGGCCACGACGCCGAGCACGGGGCGGCCGTGATCGCGACGCTGCTGTGCGGCGCCAAGGAGAGCGTCCACCCCACCTGGCTCCCCCTCACCCTGGCCCGGAGGGCGGGAGACCTGGCGCCGGAGCCGATCCATCCGACAACCGGAGGACATGATGCGCGATCTGTACGAGCCCGATGTCGACCACGCGTTCCCCGAGGCGCTGCTCCATGTGATCCGCGGGGGCGACACCCTCCCCGAGGCACTGCGGCGCGCGGTGTTCCAACCGCCGCTCCAGCTCGCCGGGGCCGACGACGAGCGCCCCGGTGAGACGCATATCGTCCGCGGCATCGACTGACCCCCACCGGGGAGTTCAGCGCTCGGACTCGTCCGTCCACATGCGGCTCGAAAGGTCCGTGCCGCGCAGCACCTGGATCCGCCAGGGGTCGATGCGCAACAGGTGGTACTCAGGATCGGTGGGGCCGCCGTTCCAGAAGTTGCGGGGGTCGTAGCCGACCCCCGGCGGGCTCCCCCTGCGGTAGAGCTCCCAGGCGTACTGCCGGATCTCCGGTTCCGGGGCCCATGTGGTGACGCTGTCGACGAAGACCGCGTTCTGCCGGGGGTTCCAGTACGAGTACGTGGTGTGCGGGTTGTTGGCCAGATGGGCCGTTTTGACGGGCGTCCGGTGGACAGCGAGCCAGCCGACCGGCCGCCCCTCGACGACCTCCCAGACCGGTAGCAGGACCCGGGCCCTCGGCCGGTTCTTCCTGTCCACAGTGATCATGGTGCAGTAGACGATGTCCCTGACATAGTCGAAGAATTCCCCCTCGATCTCCGAGAACGTCTCCACCTTGGCGGCCATGGCGATTCCTTCGGACAGGCTGAGGAGGTGTATGCGGGCCCGGGAGGGCCTCACGGATCAAGCATGCAGCAGTCCCGCCGATCACGGAACCACGCACTTTCAGGTCAGCGAGTTATCCCGGGGATACCGTCCCGGGGCCGGCGCGACCCCTTACCAGACGGGCGGCACGGACTTCAAGGGGTCTTCAAGAAGCCTCTGCCACCCTTCGAGTCGAATCCTCCGACCTGCGCGACTCGGGCCATCTGACGCTTCAAAGAATTCCCCACCGATCCGGGTCGGAAAGCCATTCGATGAGAGGGAATTTTCTGTTCCCGGAGAGCGGGGGGCTGTGCAGTTCGGATTGCTGGGGCCTTTGGAAGTGACGGCCGAGGGCGAACCCGTTCCACTCGGGGGGACGAAACAGCGGGCGACCTTGGGCTACCTGCTGCTGCGGACCAACCGGGTCGTCGCCGCCAGTGAACTCGTGCAGGCGTTGTGGGACTCCGACGACGCCCCGGTCACGGCCCGGAAGATCCTGCACAACGCGATCTGGGGACTGCGTTCGATGCTGGGCTCGTTACCCGCCCCGGTGCTCGGGAACCCGCCTGCCCTGATAACCCGGACCCCGGGCTACGTGCTGCGCGTCGACCCCGACCACCTCGACCTGTCCGTCTTCCAGCGGCGCGTCTCGGAGGGGCGGGCGGCGCTCGCCGCCGACGCCCCCGAGACGGCCGCGCAGCTCCTGCGGGAGGGCCTGGACCTGTGGCGAGGCCCGGTCCTCGCCGACCTCGCCGAGTCGGGCTTCGCCTGGCCGGAGATCGAGGCGACCCGCAGGACCCGTCTCGACGCCCTTGAGGACCTCTTCGACGTCGAACTGGCATGCGGACGCCACCACTCGGTGATCGGCGACCTGACGACGCTCGTCGACACCGAGCCGCTCCGCGAACGAGCCTGCGGCCAGCTGATGATCGCCCTCTACCGCTGCGGCCGCCAGGCCGACGCCCTCAACGTCTACGACCGGGCCCGCTCCGCCCTGGTGGACAACCTCGGCCTGGAGCCGGGGCATGGCCTGCGGATGCTCCAGCGCTCGATACTGACCCACGACGCCGCGCTGACCCAGGAGGTCGGCTGGCCCGTGATCCGCCGGTCCGCCGCCACCCTGACGCCGGCACCGCCGTCCGAGACACCGCCGCCGTCCGGGACACCGGCGCCGGCCGCCACGCCCGCGGGACCGCGGGACGAGCCGCGGCCGGCTCCCGCGCCGCCCCGCACAGGCGGCGCGCCCACCACGGTGACCCAGCGCATCGCCGTGACCGCCGTCCTCGTGAACGTCCGCCACAACGGCCTCGACGACGCGGCCCCCGGCGAGATCAGCAGCACCCTGTGCAGCGCCGAGAACGTCGTCGGCCAGGTCATCGAACGGTTCGGCGGTACGGTCACGGCCTCCATCGGCTCCGTCTCGCTCGCCCTCTTCGGGGTGCACGGGCCTCGCCACGACGACCCCGAGCGCGCCGTGCGTGCCGCGCTCACCCTGAGGGAACGGTTCGCCGACGACCAGAAATCCTCCCTGCGGGCCGCGGTGACCACCGGCCAGGCGCTGATACGGCTCCGCAGCGGCGCCGACGGGGCGCCCCCGCTGACGGCGGTGGGCTCCGTCCTCGACGACGGCAGGGCCCTGCTCACCCAGGTACCGGAGGACGAGGTGTGGATGAGCGGCGCCGCCCGGCACGCCGCCGGCACCGCAGTCGTGGCCCGGCCGGCCGGGGGCGCCCCGGACGCCTGGCAGGCCGTCTACCTCGCTCGGCAGGAGACCGGCGGCGTCCCTGACCGCCCCTACGAACTCGGCGTGCTGAACGGCCTGCTCGACTGGGCCAGGAACCGCTCCGTGCCGCATCTGGTGACGGTGCTCGGCGCGCCCGGCGTCGGCAAGTCCCATCTGCTGCGGGAGTTCGGGTACAGCATCGCCCGGCAGCCCGAGACCGCCGGCCGGATCCTCGTCGCCCGCGAACCGACAGCACAGGACGGGCCCGGGGCGATGCCGGGGCATATCCTCGCCGAGTACAGCGGACTGCTGCCGGGAGACCCGGCCCGGGTGGTGCGGGAGAAGCTCACGGCGGCCCTGTGGCGGCTGCCGGTCACCGAGGAGCGCCGGGGCCGGCTACGCCGGACGCTGTTGCCGCTGCTGCCGGGGATGCCGGCACCGCCCCAGGCCCGGATGCCGGAGGTCATGGCGGTGTGGAGCGAGTTCCTCGCGCTGGCCGCCGCGCTCGAACCGCTGGTCGTGGTCCTCGACGACGTGCACCTCGCCGGTGACGCGCTCCTCGACCGGCTGGAGCAGCTCGCCGACGGGGCCGGTTCCGTGCCGCTGATCGTCGTCGCCACGGCCCGGCCGGAACTGCTCGAACGCCGCCCCGGCTGGGGCGGTGGACGGCGCCGGGTCTCCACGCTCACCCTGCTGCCGCCGGCGAACCGCTCCCTGGCCGCCGCGTCGGCGGCGCGAGGGGCGGCACTGGCGAGCCCGGTCGGGGTCTGACCCGGCCGGCGTCAGGACCGGGCGGGCCGGAGCCCGTTCGGGGCCCCGGCCTGGGTCCGGCCCCGCGTACCCAGGCGGGCGGAACCCCCTCAGACCTCGTCGGCGGCCGTCCCGGTGAGACCGGCCCCGTCGTGGGTGCGGAAGAGCAGGCAGGCGCCCCGCAGTCCCCCGTCGAGCTGCTGGATCTCGGCGTCGGTCAGATACAGCGAGGGCTCGAACCGGAGGGTGTTCACGGCGCTCGCGGTCGGGAACGTGCGGATCCGGTGCTCACGCATCAGATACCCGGCGACCGAGTAGCCGAGGAGCGGCGCGGCCTCCCGGATGGTCTCGGAGCCGGAACCGGACTGGTCGTGGAACTCGAGTCCCAGCATCAGGCCCCGCCCTCGCACGTCCTTCACCACGTCGGGGAAGTCGGCGCGTACGCTCTCCAGCGTGCCGAGCAGCTTCTCTCCGCGCTCGCGTATGGTCCGGTAGGCGGCGCCGTCATCGGCTTCAAGGATCTCCAGGACCTTCCTGGAGATGGAGCACGAGAAGGCGTCCTTCGCGAAGGTCGAGCTGTGCACCAGCTCGAATTCGGAGCGGTAGCGGGACTGGCGGGTGAGCATGACGGACGTCTTCGCTATTCCGCCGCCCAGACTCTTGGCGAGCGCGTAGTAGTCGCCGCGCAGGCCCATCGCCGAACTCGCCAGGAAGTCACCGCTGCGGCCCATTCCGCTCTGCACCTCGTCCACGATGACGGGGCAGTCGACCTCGGCGCACGCCCGCTGGATCTCCTGGGCGAATTCGTCGGTCAGGACACGGATGCCGCCCTCGCCCTGAATGGGCTCCAGGACGAAGGCGCAGAACACCGGGGAGTTCCGCTCGGCCACCGAGACCGTGCCGCCCTCGACGACCAGGTCGAACACGGTCGCCCGCTCGCCCTCGACGACGGCCTTGAGGGCCTGCGCGCTGCCGGCGGGGATGAACCGGGCGGACGTCGCGAGCGCGGCGAACGGCACCCGGTAGCCCTCGTTGTGGGTGAGCTGGACGCTGCCGACCAGCTTGCCGTGGAAGCCTCCCTCCAGGGTGAGGAGCACGGGCGGCCGGCCGGTCTGCTCGGCGTTGCGCCGCTCGATCTCGGCCACCAGCGCCTCGAAGCCCGCCACCCCGTCCCGCGCCTCCACGCCGAGCAGGCGGAACGCCTCCGCCGCCACGGCCGCGCCGCCCGCGACCGCGGCACGGGCGGCGGCCAGGTTCCCGGCCAGCCGCTCGCGGAGCTCGGCGATCCGGAGCCCGCGGTCGAACTCGGCGTGCTTGACGGCCGCCTCGATCGCCTCCGCACCGGTGTTGGCGAAGATGGCGGAGTAGTTCTCGTCCGTGCCGAGTTCGCGCTGGAGTATCCGGTTGAGTGCGACGGCGACGTCGTTCGCGTACGGATGGCGGGAGAACTGCGCGTGCACCGGCGTCTGGGACGCGATCAGCTGCTGCGCGTACTTGGTGATCTCCGGATGGTTGTGCCCGAGGATCAGCGAACCGTACCCGCCCGCGAAATCCACGACGGGTATCTCCTCGCCGCTCTCCCCGAGGTAATAGAGGGTATTTCCCTCGGCCCGTACGTAATCGACGTCGAGTCCGAGTGAAGCCAGCCATCCGAGCAGATACGGTTCCGCGAGCTGCGGATCAGCAGAGACGGTATTCATGTCACCCCTCACCAGATAGTGCCCTGACCGAAACGCCCAGATCCTACCCGTGGAGAAGTAACCCCCCACGAACGCCCGCTCACGAGACGGTAATCCTCCGCTCCTGCGCACACTGCTGAGCGGACAGTTACTCGACGGTTCCCCGCCCCCGGGACGCCGCCCGTACATTTCTTCCCATGGATTACATGAAAGGCGCGGCATGAATTCCGTATCCACTGACCTCGCCGTTTCCCGGGGGCCGGCGGCGAATCCCGCCCCCCTGCGCGAGGTCATGTCCCTGTTCGCGACCGGTGTCACCGTGCTGTCCGTCGGCGGGGAGCACATCCACGGCATGACGGCGAACGCCTTCGCGTCGGTCTCCCTCGACCCGCCGTCCGTCCTGTGCTGCATAGCGCACAACGCGGTGATGTACGAGGCGATCACGTCGGCCGGTCACTTCGGCGTCTCCATCATGGAGGCCGGCCAGGAGGGTCTGGCGCGGTTCTTCGCCGACAAGAAGCGGACCCTCGGACCCGCTCAGTTCACCGGCGTCGACTGGGTGCACGGCCCCCGGACGGGCGCGCCGCTCCTAGGCGGGTCCATGGCCTGGCTGGAGTGCGAGGTCTCCGCCGCCTACGCTTCGGGCGACCACACCGTCTTCATCGGCGACGTGGTGGGAGCGAGCCGCGGTGAGGCCGAGGACGCGCTGCTCTTCTTCAACGGCGCGTTCCAGCGCACGGACTCCCCGTCCCGATGACCGCCCCCACCGTCGGCGGCTGGGACTCCGTCATCGGCCCCGGTTTCGCCGAAGCCCTGCAGCAGGGGCTCGCCCGGGTGGCGCAACAGGCGTCCCCCGGGCCGCCCCTCGCACGCCGGCTCGCCCCCGGGAGGCCGGAGACAGCCCCCCAGGGGCCCGGTCCCGCCTACCTGGACGCGGTGCTGCGCCGCTTCGAGTCGGCGCTGCCCGCGACCCTGAGCACGGCGGAACGCTGGGACAGCTCCGTACGCCAGGCGCTGAACGGCCGGGCACGCGCCGTCCTCACCACCGCCTTCGGCACCGGCGTCGGCGGGTGGCCCGAGGCCGCGCCACCCGTCGCGCCGGCGCGGCTCCCGCCGCACCACAGCGCGGCGGTGTCGGTCCTGCTGATGGAGTGCGCCGTACTCCAGATGCTGGAGAGCGGCCGCCTCGACGAGGGGGCTGTGCGGGCCCTCGCCGAGGCGGTCCGGCGGGCCGAAGGGAACGGCGCCCCGGTGGATCAGGCGGTGTGCTGCTGGCAGGAACAGCGCCGGATCTCCCGCGAGCTGCATGACGCCGTCGGCGACGACGTCAACGCGGCCCGGCTGGCCCTGGAGGACTGCGACGAACTGCCGCAGCGGGTCGCCGCCGAGCGGATCGCGGCCGCCCGGGACGCGCTGCGGGCCACGGACGCGCGGCTGCGCGCCCTGGTCGGCGGCGTACGGGAACGATCGACGGTGCCGCCGCTCGACATGGCGCTGCGCGAGTTCGCCACCGAGGCCGCCCCGGCCGGGGTCCGCGTGACCGTCCGCGTGACGGGCGACGAGGGCCTCCTTCCCGACGTACGGCGCCGGGACCTGTACCTCACGGTCCGTGAGGCGCTGCGCAACAGCTTCACGCACGCGGGTGCGGGACGCGTGAAGGTCTCCGTACGGTCCACCCGCTGGTGGGCGTACGCGAGTGTGAAGGACGACGGTCACGGGTTCGACGTCGACCGGGTGCTGCGGCCCGGCCACCCCCATCAGGGGTTCCGTTCCATGACGGAGCGGATGGAGGATGCCGGCGGTCGGCTGACCGTCAGCAGTTCGCCGGTCGAGGGGACCTGTGTGGAGGCCCACCTGCCGCTGCGTCCGCACCGGCGCGGATACCTGCCGCCCGAACATGAGACACGTATGGGTACGTCGTGAGACAGGCGTGAGGAGCCGTCGTACGTAAGATCCCGATCGCCGGTCGCGGTGAGATCGCTGCTCGGGTGGCCCGTTCCTGCCGGGATTCCGCCGTCGGCAGCGTAGCCGTGTACGCCGAGCCCGACCGGGACGCCCTGCGTGTCCGGGCCGCCGACGGGGCGTTCTGTCGGAGAACGCGGAGTTCGCGCAGGCGGCCCTGGACGCCGGTCCGACGTGGATCGGCCAGGTGGCGGCGCGTCACATCGCCCAGCGCGCGGGCGCCCCGCTGGTCGCCGGCGCCCCGGGCCCGGTCGCGGGGGCGGAGGAGGCCCCGGCCCCCTTCCCCTCCAGCCTCGGCACCGCCACGACGCCCTGGCCCGTCAGGGCGTCGCGGCGGGTGCCAAGCCGAAGCACCGGGCGGCCAGGAAGTCGGGCCTGACCGCCTCGGGCGACACCCTCGCCTCTCCGATGCGGGGCATGATCGTCGGTCACCTCCGGCGCCGCCCTCTGCGACATCAAGGGGCTGAGGCCCACCGGGTGACACGGCCGGACGAGCGGCCACGGTCGCCGCCGCCCAGGAGCAGGATCAGGACGCGGTTTCGGGGCGGCCCTCCTTGGCCCAGTGCGTGTGGAAGGCGCCGGGGCGGTCGGTGCGCCGGTAGGTGTGGGCTCCGAAGTAGTCGCGCTGGCCTTGAAGCAGGGCGGCCGGCAGACGGCCGGCGCGCAGGGTGTCGTAGTGCGCGAGGGCGGCCGCGAGGGCGGGCACGGGAATGCCGCGACGCGTGGCGGAGGCGATGGTCTCGCGCCAGGGCACCTGGGCGTCGGTGATCTCCGCCGTGAACTCCGGCTGCGACAGCAGGCTCGGCAGGGCGGGGGACTCGGCGTAGGCGGCGCGGACGCGGTCGAGGAACGCGGCGCGGATGATGCAGCCGGCCCGCCAGATCCCGGCGACGGCACTGAGGTCGATGTCCCACCCGTACTCGTCGGCAGCGTCGCGGATCATGGTGAAGCCCTGGTCGTAGGCGATGACCTTCGACGCGTACAGGGCCTGCTCGACCTGGGCGGTGAAGCGTCCGGCCTCGCTGCGGGTGAGGTCCGGGCTGACTCCGCCGGGCAGTTCCCGGTAGGCCGTGCGCAGGGCCTGCTGCGAGGAGGCGGCGCGGGCGAAGGTGGCCTGGGCGATGGCGGTGGCCGGGGAGCCGAGGTCGAGGGCGCTCTGCACGGTCCAGCGGCCGGTGCCCTTCTGGCCGGCCGCGTCGGCGACGACGTCGACGAACGGCTTGCCGGTGTCGGAGTCGGTGTGGGCCAGGACCTCAGCGGTGATCTCGATGAGGTAGGAGTCGAGGCGGCCGGTGTTCCATGTGCGGAAGATGCCGGCGATCTCGGCAGGGGTGTACCGGCCGACCTGGCGCAACAGGTCGTACGCCTCCGCGATGAGCTGCATGTCGGCGTACTCGATGCCGTTGTGGACCATCTTGACGAAGTGCCCGGCGCCGTCCGTGCCGACATGCGTGCTCATCGGCTCGCCGTCGACCTTCGCGCTGATGGCCTCGAACATCGGACCGAGAACCGCGTAGGACTCCACGGACCCGCCGGGCATGATCGACGGGCCGTTCAGAGCGCCCTCCTCACCTCCGGAGACGCCGGCGCCGACGAAGTGGATGCCCTGCTCCCGCAGGGTGACTTCGCGGCGTCGGGTGTCGGCGAAGTGGGCGTTGCCGCCGTCGATGATCATGTCGCCCGCCTCCAGGAGCGGGGCGAACTCGTCGATGACGGCGTCGGTCGCCTCACCGGCCTGCACCATGACCATCAGGCGACGGGGACGCTGAAGGGCGGCCACCAGCTCCTTGGGGGTCTCGGCCGGGACGAAGGCGCCCTCGTGGCCGAACTCGTCGACGAGCGCCCGGGTCCGGGCGGGGGTGCGGTTGTGGATGGCGACGGTGAAACCGTTGCGGGCGAAGTTGCGGGCCAGGTTGCGGCCCATGACCGCAAGGCCGGTGACACCGATGTGGGCGGATGCGTCGCTCATGAGGTCTTCCTGATGCTCGAAAGAGGGCGGCCGGGCAGGAACCCGGCCGTCGGGGTGAGTTGTCAATCGGTGATGGGGTCCCGGCTCGGAGACCGGGCGCGAAAGGCCGCCGCTCAGAGGTCCCAGACCCCGCGCAACGCCGCGTCCTTCACGTAGTCCTCGAAGTCCCGCGGCTCGCGCCCCAGGATCCGGCGCACCGTGTCGGTCGGGACCGAGTTCTTGTTGTCGCGGATCTGGGCGACGAGTTCCGCGAGGAACAGGGCGTAGTCGGCGGCCACGTCGTAGCAGACGAGTTCGTCGACGTAGTCCTGGTGCGTGACGGGCGCATACCGGATATCCCGGTTGGTGGCGTGCGCGATCGAGGTGATGGCCTCGCCGAAGCTGAGGGCGCGCGGACCGCTGAGTTCGTAGGTCTCGCCGGCGTGGCCGTCCTGGAGGAGCGCGGCGGCCGCCACCGCGGCGACGTCTTCGGCGTCCACGAACGGCTCCCGGCCCTCGCCCGCGGGCAGCGGCAGTTCGCCCGCGAGCAGGCAGTCGAGGAAGACGCCCTCGTCGAAGTTCTGGAAGAACCAGTTGGGCCGCAACACGGTCCACTCGGCTCCGCACTCCTGCACCGCCCGCTCCCCCGCGATCAAGGACTTGCCGCCGACCCGCTCGGTCACGCGGGCCTGGAGCAGCACCATCCGGCGCGCCCCCTGGTCCACGGCGAGGTCGGCGAAGGCGCGGATGCAGCCTTCGGCGTCCCACTGCCCGGGCCGGTCCTGCGCGTCCACGAGGTAGACGGCGTCGGCGCCTTCGAGGGCGCGCTCCCAGGTGTCCGGACGGTCCCAGTCGAACAGGACCGGGCCCCGGCGGCCGGCGGCCCGTACGCTCACGCCGTGGTCCTGGAGAAGGGGCACGAGCCTGCGGCCGGTCTTGCCGGTCCCGCCGAGCACGAGCACCGTCGTGCCGGAATGGTCGTCGTCGGTCTTCGTCCTCGTGGTCGTCATCGCGGCGGGGTGCCTTCCTGGGGTGGCCGGTTCGGACCGTCCGGGGCGGTCACAGGAACGCCGTGTCGGGGGCGAGGCCGAGGATGGCCCGACCGTGCACCTCCTGGTTGGTCGTGAACGTGAAAAGGGCGTGCAGCGACAGGCCGCGGATGTCGCGGTGGAAGCGTTGCAGCGGCTCGTCGCGCAGGATCACCGAGGCCCCGCCGGCCTCGAACAGCTCGTCGACGGCCTCCTTGGCGAGCTGAACGGCGTACGCGGCGCGACCGCGGGCGGCGGCCCGCTCCGCCCGGTCCGGCTGGGTGCCGGCGTCCGCGTGCTCCTGGAGCCGACGCAGCCAGCGCTCCTGGAGTGCGTCCGCGGCCTCGATCTTGTTGGCGGCGACAGCCACCTGGATCTGGGTCACGGGCGACTGGGCCTGGTCGGTCCAGGACGTGTAGGTGATGCCGCGCCCGGGCAGCCGCTCCAGGAACCTCTCGTACGCGCCCTTGGCCATGCCGATGTAGGCGGCGGCGCCCTGTGCCATGAAGTAGGGCACGAACGCGTAGTCCCCGCCGGCGAGGACGTCCGCGAGGGGCAGCACCCGGTGGGCGGGAATGGGGACGCCGACGGCGGTGACCGTGGAGCTGCCGGTCCCGGCGCCCGCGGAGGAGTACCAGTCGTCGGCGACGGAGAGCGCGGAGAACGGCACGAGGGCGGCGTGCGGGACGGGGGTCCCGTCCGGGTCGGTGAGGAGCGCGGCGAGCACGGCCCAGTCCGCGCCCTGGGAGCCGGAGATCCACTTCCAGGAGCCGTCGAGGGTGTAGTCGCCCGGCGCGCCGGGGCCAGGGCCGGGGTCTCCGTCGGCGGTGCCTGCCGTCAGTGTCCCGGAGGGGGTGAATCCGGTGGAGACGCGGACCGTGCCGCCCGCGTACACCTCCTCCTGGGCCTGTTCGGGAAAGAGGCTGGGAACCCAGGAACTGGACACCCAGATCATGGAGACCCACCCGGTGGCCGAATCGGCCCGGGCTATCTCGTTCAGGACCGCGGCCTGATCGGCCACCGGCACGCCGAGGCCGCCGAAGCGGCGCGGAACCGCTATCCGGAACACCCCGGCCTTTTCGAGCAGTTCGATGTTCTCGTCCGGAATCCAACGGCGCTCCTCGCCCGCGATTCCGCTCTCCCGAAGCACCGGGACCAGGGCCGTCACCTCGTCCAGCACTGCGATGACACCTCTGTCATTCCTGGTCATCCTGACTCCTCAGCAGTCGCTTCCCGTATGAGACTCGCTCTCTCGCCTCAGCTACGAGAACCCCGCTCCGGAGGCAGCGGCGAGTGCTTCGCATCCTCCCGGACACAGGGTCATATGAAGCTCATCCGGAACTCTGTGACGTGCGAGGGGAATCTGGTGATCACCGGGTGAGGAGAAGAACACCCGCGCGTGAACCGGCGGGAGTATGGGGCGTTACGGGTCAGCTGCCCACCTCCGGGAGAGCACGTACTTCCGGGTCAGCTACCCGCCTCCGGGAAGCCGGGAGCCGGGAAGCCGAGATCACCGTCGCCCCGGCGGGAACGCGCGCGGCGCCGGTGCGGCTCGGTCTCCGTCGGTCGCTCGCTGGTGAGCTGCCGCACCATCCCCGCTCCTCGTCGCCCCGGCGCTGTCGGAGCACACGTTGGCGAGTCGCTCTTGAATTTCGCGTGGAGCCGGAGTGCCCCGAGTCGCGGAGGCCGCGGCGGCAGGCCTGGGCGGCGAACCGCAGGAGGATTCGGCGACAGAGGCGCAAGACGGCAGCCACAGCGGAAGGCGCGCGTCTGCCCCCCGCCCCCGGGTACCGTGCCTGCTCATGCTCGCTATACGGTTCGACCGTTTCGGCGGTCCCGAAGTCCTCACGCCCGTCGACGTGCCCGCCCCGGTCCCCGGGCCCGGCGAGGTCCTGATCACCGTGGAGGCCGCCGGCGTCAACTTCGCCGACACGCTCCAGGTCGACGGCTCCTACCTCGACCCGAGCCTGTTGCCGTACATCCCCGGCAGCGAGGTCGTCGGCCGGACCGAGGACGGCCGCCGGGTCCTCGCCAAGGTCGGCCACGGTTACGCGGAACAGGTGGTCGCGAAGGAGTCCGCCCTGGTCGAGGCCCCCGAGGAGCTGGACGCGCCCAGGGCTCTCGCCCTGCTCATGCAGGGCGTCACCGCCTGGCACCTGCTGCGCTCCGCGGCCCGGCTCCAGGCGGGCGAGAGCGTCGTCGTGCATTCCGCCGCGGGCGGCGTGGGCAGCCTGGCGGTGCAGCTGGCCCGGGAGTTCGGGGCGGGGCGGGTCCTGGCGCAGGCGTCCACGCCGGAGAAGGAGCGGCTGGCCCTGGAGCTGGGCGCGGACGAGGTCGCACGGTATCCGCTGCCGCTGCGGGCGGACGTCATCCTGGACGCGGCCGGCGGCGGTCTCTTCGACCACGCGCTCGGCTCCCTCGCCGACTTCGGCCGGCTCGTCACGTACGGCAACGCGTCCCGTACCGCCTTCGCCGCGCTCGACCCGGCCCGGCTCAGCCGGCTCAACGCGGCCGTCGTCGGCTTCTGGCTACGGCCCACCCTGGCCAGGCCCGAAGGGCTGCGCGTGCCTTTGGAGGAGCTGTTCGCGCTCACGCTCAAGGGGCGGCTGCGCCCAGTGACCGGCGCCGAGTATCCGCTCGCCGAGGCCGCCAGGGCCCACACCGATCTGATGGAGCGGCGTACGACGGGCAAGGTCGTCCTGCGACCGTGACAGACCGCTCGGAGGACGCCGCGGCGGACGTGCCGGAGGACGTGCCGGAGGACGCCGCGGAGCCCTCAAAGGAGGACTCCGCAAAAACAAACCGTCCACGCGGAATGTGACACTCTCAACGCGAGGTTTTTGCGCCCCCGCCTGACATCGGGTGAAGCTCTGGCCACGAGACGGCGCGGGCCAGGTCCTTCATGCCCTGACTGCCCCTGCCCCGTGCCGCCTCACCGTGACAGCTCCGGTGCCTTCGACGGTGCCGGCCGGAACAGATGAAGCGGGGACGCGACGTGCCGGAAGACAACCAGCTCTCGTCCATGGTCCCCGGCGTGTACACCGGTCTCGGCAGCGTCCCGTACACACGCCCCGGCATCAGCTCCTACGCGGCCCTCGGCGACAGCTTCACCGAGGGCGTCGGGGACGAGACCCCCGGCGGCACCGTGATCGGCTGGGCCGACCGGCTCGCCGCCCGGCTGGCCGCGCACTCCCCCGCGCCGGAGTTCCGCTACGCCAACCTCGCCGTCCGGGGCCGGCTCCTCGACGACATCGTCGAGGAACAAGTGTCGCGCGTACGAGACTTCGCGCCGGACCTGGTGAGCCTGTGCGCCGGCGGCAACGACATGCTGCACCCCGGCAGCTCCCCCGACAACATCGCCGCCCGCTTCGACGCGGCGGTCACCGAGCTCACCGGCGCGGCCGGTACGGTCCTCGTCTTCACGGGCTTCGACCCCCGCGACACGCCGGTGCTGCGCCGGCTGCGCGGAAAGATCGCCATCTACACGGCTCATATCCGCGCCATCGCCGACCAGCACGGCTGCGTGGTGGTCGATCTGTGGTCGCTGCGGGCGGTCCAGCATCCGCGCGCCTGGAGCGAGGACCGGCTGCACCTCTCCTCCGAGGGCCACGAGCACGTCGCCCGGCGGGCCGCCGAGGTCCTCGGTCTTCCTCCGCAGCCGGAGCTTGCCCCAGTACCGAAGTCCGCCTCCCTGCCGGGGCCGGAGCCCCGCCCGTGGCCGGCCGTACAGGTCGAGGACCTCCATTGGGCCCGCCTGCACCTGCTGCCCTGGCTGATGCGTCGGCTGACCGGCCAGTCGTCGGGCAACGGCATGGGCCCCAAGCGTCCGGACCTCTCCCCGCTGTGACAGCCACTCCGCCCGGCACCCACCGCCGCCGTACACCCCCGCGCCGACCGCCGTCCCGCTCCCCCACCTCCATTCCCCTCCCATTCCCCAGCCCCCAGCCCCCGGCCCCCCGGCTCCCCCCACCTTCAGCACCAACCGCTGTTCCGAAGAGGACGAGAGACGAGACAGGAAGGCAACCTCATGGCTCCTGACGCCGCACACCGGCTGGACGCCCTCGCCGCGCAGGCGTTGGGCACCCCACTGCCGCTTCGGATCCGTGCCTGGGACGGCAGCGAGACCGGACCGCAGGACACCCCGGTCCTGGTCGTCCGCAGCCGCCGCGCCCTGCGTCGTCTGCTGTGGCACCCGGGCGAACTCGCCCTGGCCCGCGCGTGGGTGGCCGGGGAGATCGACATCGAGGGCGACCTGTACGACGCCCTGGGACGGCTCGCCGCCGTCGCCCCGGAGGGGGGCAGCCGCGACCTGGGCCGCCGCATGGTCCGCGACGGTACGGCCCTGCGGTTCGCTGCGGGCCTGATCCGGCTCGCGGGTGCCGGCGTACCACCGCCGCCCCCGGCCGAGGAGTCCCGGCACCGGGGCGAGGCGCACACCAAGCGCCGGGACCGGGCTGCCATCAGCCACCACTACGACGTGGGCAACGAGTTCTACGCGCGTGTCCTGGGGCCCTCGATGGTCTACTCGTGCGCTTACTGGGACCGGGCCGGCGGAAGTCTTGAGGACGCCCAGTACGCCAAGCTCGACCTCATCTGCCGCAAGCTCGCGCTGCGCCCCGGGCAGCGCCTGCTCGACGTCGGGTGCGGCTGGGGATCGTTGGTCCTGCACGCGGCCCAGCACTACGGCGTCCGCGCCACCGGCATCACCATCTCCGTCGAGCAGGCCGATCTGGCCCGGAAGCGGGCAGCCGAGGCAGGCATGACGGACCGGGTGGAGATCCGCGTGCAGGACTACCGGGACGTCAACGACGGGCCGTACGACGCGATCTCCTCCGTGGGGATGGCCGAGCACGTCGGCCAGGTCCGTTACCGGGAGTACGCGGAGATCCTGCACCGGTTGGTCAGACCCGGCGGCCGTCTCCTCAACCACCAGATCGCGCGCCGCCCGCTGGCCGACGAAGCGGGCTACCGGCTGGACGAGTTCATCGACCGGTACGTCTTCCCGGACGGCGAACTCTCCCCCGTCGGGTCGACCGTCTCCTCGCTGGAGCAGGCGGGCTTCGAGGTGCGTGATCTGGAGGCCCTGCGCGAGCACTACGCGCTGACGCTGCGGGCCTGGGTACGGAACCTGGAAGAGCACTTCGCCGAGGCGGAACGTCTCACCTCGCGGGGCAGGGCCAGGGTCTGGCGTCTGTACATGGCGGCATCGGCCCTGGGCTTCGAGCGCAACAGCATCGGCATCAACCAGGTCCTCGCCGTGCGTACGGAGGGTGACGGCGTCTCTTCCATGCCGCTCGTGCGGGGTAGTTGGAGCTGACCCGACACACCCGGCCTTCCCCTCGATGCGTCGGCCGGGCCGCCGGGCGGACCCGGCCTTCCCCCGTCATCGGGTCCGTCCGCCCTTTCTCGGCCCGTAATTTCAGCAGGGACTCACCGGATTTCGCCCCGACCTCCACTAACCTACTTGAAGCATGTTCTGACTTTGGGTCGCTTCGGTCGCTGAGAGGACTTTGCATGACCCCTGAACTGGGGAAATCAAGCAGCGACTCAAGACGGGGCGCTCAACCCGGCCACCACGTCGACCGCCCGGGCGTCCGCCACGCCGGCCCGGCCGACCGCCCCGGCAATCACCGCGCCGACCAGCCGGGGACTCCTCTGGAAATCGCCCTGTGGTGCGCCGGCCAGGGATGGCCCGTGCATCCTCTCGCACCCCGCCGCAAGACACCCAGCGCGAATTGCCGACAGTGTCAGGTCCGGAGCCACAGCCCGCAGGGCTGCCCCTGCATCCCCTCCGGCCGCTGGTGTCACGGCTTCCACGCGGCGACCACCGACCCCTCCCGCATCGAGGACTGGTGGGGCCGGCAGCCCGGTTCCGGCGTGGGTGTGGCCTGCGGCGGGGCGGGCCTCGTCGTCATCGACGTGGACGCCCACGAGGCCCTGCCCCCGCAGCGGGAGCGGCTCCTGCCGGGGATCACCATCCCCCCGTCCGTCTCCCTCAACGGGCTGCGCCACGGGTACCACAGCCTCGCCCTCCTCGCGGCGCTGCGCGGCCAGCCCGACCCGGTGGAGGACACCTCCACCCTCCAGGTCCGCACCCCCTCCGGCGGGACGCACCTCTGGTACGCGGCCGAGCCCGGGCAGGCGTGGCAGTGCTCGGCCGGGTCCAGCCCCTCGCGGGCCCTGGCCTGGCAGGTCGACGTCCGCGCGCACGGCGGCTACATCATCGCCCCCGGCACCACTACCGACGCGGGGACGTACACGGCGGTGGGCAGCGCCCGCCGCCCCGCCCCGCTGCCGTCCTGGCTGGCCCTGGAACTGGCCCGCACTGGGCACCTGCCCGCACCGCCGGTCCAGCGCACCAGCTCCCCCGTCCCTCAGCGCGCCCGCGCCGCGGTCATCGCGGCAGGCGGCGGCCGAGCCGCTGCGGGACGCACCCTCGCCACGGTCCTGGCCGCGGTGACCGGCTGCGCGTCCGTCCCCGAGGGGGCCGCCTTCAGCGACAAACTCAACCGGGCCGCCTACACCGCCGGCGGTCTGGTGAGCGCAGGTCATCTGACCGCGGGCGCCGCCGAGTCCGCGCTGCTCGCCGCGGCTCTCCACGCCCGCCCCACGCAAGAACGAAGGGCCCTGCAGATCATCCGCAGCGGAATGAGCGCCGGTCAACAGCGTCCTCTCATGCCGGGAGACCCTTCGTGACCCGAGTACCGGAGCCCCAGGAGGAGTTGTTCGACCCGGCGGAGATCGCCCGGCAGATCCTGCGCTCGACCTCGCACCCCGCCGTACCGGCCCAGACGCCGGCCACCACCGTGTCACCGCACGCGACCGAGCACGGCCTGCTCCCCGACAGTCTCAGCGACCGGGGCAACGCGAAGCTGTTCGTCGCCCTGTACGGACGGGACTTCCGGCATGTCCCGGGCATCGGCTGGTACCGCTGGTCCGGCTACCGCTGGGCCCTGGACGAGGACGACGCCGTGGTGTGGGCGGCCGGCGAGATGGCCGAGTCCCTCACGGAGAACGACCCGAGCGGCCGGTGCAGCACCGCTGAGCTCCGCCGTCACCAGCGCCGGGCCCTGTCCACGTCCGGCATGAAGGCAATGCTGCTCCAGGCGAAGGCCGCCCCCGGCATGGTGCTCAACGCGGCACGCCTGGACGCCGACCCGTACGCCCTGTGCACGCCCAACGGGGTGGTCGACCTGGCCACCGGGCAGCTGTCGGCACCAGACCCGGAGAAGCACTTCCACTCTCGGGCGACGAGCGTCTCCGCCCGTGCGATGTCCACGCCGCGCTGGAACCGGTTCCTCACCGACACCTTCGGCGACGACGAGGACGGCCTGGCACTCATCGACTTCCTGCACGAGCTCCTGGGGTACTCGATCACCGGGGACGTCGGCGCCCAGATCATGCCGTTCCTGTACGGGCAGGGAAAGAACGGCAAGAGCGTCCTCCTCGACGTAATGGTCAAACTCCTCGGGGACTACGCGGACGCCGCCCCGCCCGGCTTCCTCATGGCCCGTCCCTTCGAGGGGCACCCCACAGACCTGGCCGAGCTCCACGGCCGCCGCATCATCGTGTGTTCCGAGCTGAAGCCCGGTGACCGTTTCGACGAGGCCAGGGTGAAGTTGCTCACCGGCGGCGACCGGATCAAGGCCCGCCGGATGCGGCAGGACTTCTTCAGTTTCACCCCCACCCACAAGCTGTGGCTGCTCGGCAACCACCGTCCCGAGGTCGGCACCGGCGGGTACGCGTTCTGGCGTCGTATGAAGCTGATCCCGTTCGAGAGGGTCGTCGCGGCGGACCGGCAGATCGACAACCTCGCAGACGTCCTGGTCACAGAGGAGGGCCCCGGCATCCTCCACTGGCTCATCACCGGCGCCCGCCGCTACCTGAGCGGGCCCCACGATCTGACCGGCCCGCAGCAGGTCCGTACGGCGACGACCGCCTACGCGGAGACCGAGGACCACACCGGACGCTTCCTGGGCGAGTGCTGCACACTGGATCCCGCCATGCGGGCGGAACAGAGCCAGCTGTACAGCAGCTACACCGGGTGGTGCCGTCTCGAAGGAGCCAACCCGGTGTCGTCCAGAGCCTTCGCCGCCCGGGTGCGAGAAACCATCGGCATCAGCACGCCCAAGCAGATGATTCTGTCGAACCAGCGGAAGTTCTATCCGGGCATCGGACTCAACGCCGAGATGGGAAAGACGGTATGAGCGCGCTTATCGAGCCCGAGCAGCTCAGCTCCGAGACGGAACTCGTGTGGCTGGAGGCGATCGAGCCGCTCGACTACGTCCGGCAGACCCTGGACCGGCTGCCGACCCGTCGGGGCAAGCCCGCCTACCACCGGGCCGGCCGGATGGTCGGCTACGCGATCCTCGATCCAAAAGCCCGCTCCTCGCGTGTGTCGGGCACTTTCGTGCGCCGGGTCTTCTGGCTTCTTCCCCACGACCGTGACGGGCAGCCCACGGGCTTGTACGCGTCAGGCGCGCCCTCCGAGGCCGTCGACCCGCGCACGGTGGCTCCCGGCATCAAGGGCTACAAGACCCAGCGCTCCGAAGGCGGCCCGGAGTCGGCGGCCATGCGAGAACTCGGCATGACCCTGCCGGAGGGGTGAACCGGGCGAGGCGGGGGGGGGGGGGGGGCCCCGGGGGCGGCCCCCCCCCCCCCCCCCCCCCCCCCCCCGGGGGGGCGCCCCGCGGCGCCCCCCCCCCCCCCCCCCGGGGGCGCGGCCCCCCCCCCCCCGCGCGGC
>NZ_JBIRKB010000031.1:0-34644 GCF_044329855.1 Streptomyces sp. NPDC017520 | reverse complement strand
GGGGGGGGGGGGGGGGGGGGCGCGGCTGGGGGCGCGCGCCCGGGGGGCGCCGGGGGGGGGGGGGGGGCGGCGGGCCCCCCCCCCCCCCGGGGCCCCCCGGGGGGGGGGGGCCCCCCCCCCCCCCCCCCCCCCCGCCCCTCACCCGCGTCGACAGCCCTGCGGGGCAGTACGCCTAGAGCGGGCAGTCCATGGTGACGGAGAAGGTCCGCTCGCCGTTCTGCGCGCCGGTGACCTCGACGCGCACGATGTCCTCGTCCGGAGCCGGCACGACGACCGCCTCGATCCGGCAGGGCGCGTCGAACTCGACGTAGCGGTCGAAGGTGCTCAAGACCCGGACGGGGGTGTGCCCCGGACCGGTGACCGCGTGCGCCGCCTGGTACGCCGCCTCTATCAGCGCGAGACCGGGCACGTGGTCGACCTTGTGGTCGTACAGCGCGGTGTTGGACACGTCCATCAGAAGGTCCCAGCGATTCGGGTGGCCACCGTCGGCGAGGACGACCTCGTGGGCGTGGGCCCGCCCCACCGTGTACGCGGGTACGGGAGCGGGGACGGCCGCTTCCCCCCAGGCCACCTCCGCGTGCTCACCCCGCAGCCGGCGGTAGGCCCCCGGCCCGATCCAGCTGAAGTCGAGCAGCGACTCGGCGACCAGGCACCCCTCCGAGAGGATCGACAGCTCGACCCGTAGCGAACGCGGGTTGTTGGACGTGAAGGTCAAGAGAACAAAGAGGTTACTCGGTTTGTTTTCGGGGTCGTAAAAATCCCCGGAGACGGTGAAGTCCATCCACTCCATGAGCGTCTGGTGCGAGAGCGGTACCCCCAGCTCCGCGTGTCCGATGAGCAGACAGCTCTGCCGGATCGTCTGGGTGAGCAGCAGCTGTACGGAGTCGGCGAACGCGCCCCCCTCCGGCCAGCGGGCGGTGACGGCGTAGCGGCCCGAGCCGAGCGTGGACCACTTGGTCAGCAGGACGGAGTCCTGCTGGTGGAGATGGACGAACTCCTTGGGAATGCTCCGGACGGGTGCCGCGATGCGATGGACGGCGTTGGTGTGCCGTCGACGGTCGGCGAGCAAGGCTTTGGGCATGATCCCCCCTGGGTCAGGCCGAGACTGAGGTGCCGGGTTCCGACGCAAGATAAGATACCGGCTAACCGGTTCTTTTCAAGGTAGTTCAGTAAGCAAGTACAAGGAGTTTCTGTGGCGCAGCAGGAGCGTGCGATCCGTACCCGGAGGCTCATCCTGGAGGCCGCCGCCGCGATCTTCGACGAGCGCGGCTACGCGTCTACGACCATCGCCGAGGTCCTGGAGCGAGCCGATGTGACCAAGGGTGCCCTTTACTTCCACTTCTCCTCCAAGGAGGACCTGGCCCGCGGCGTCCTCGAAGCCGCCGTGACCACCGACGGCGTCCGCCCCCAGGTCCTCAAGCTGCAGGAGATGATCGACATCCTGCTGCTGTTGGCCTACCGGCTGCCCCGCGAACCCATGCTCAGCGCCGCCCTGCGCATGGCCGTCGACCTCCAGTCGCGTCGTCAGTTCGGCACCGCGTGGCCCGACTGGACCGAGCTGCTCACCGGCCTCCTCAAGGACGCCAAGGGCCGCGGAGAGGTCCTCCCGCACGTCGACGAGGCCGAGATCGCCCGCATGCTCGTGTGCAGCTGGACAGGCGTCCGCGTGGTGACCGAAGGCCTTCCCGGCGCCCACGACCTGCCCCGCGAGGTCACCTCGCTCCTCCAGCTCCTCCTGCCCGCGATCGCCACGCCCACCGTCCTGCCCCGCGTCGAGATATCGGCGGCCCGGGCCGCCCACCTCTACGAGGACATGCCGGCCTGGCGCGCGGAGTCGGGCGAGTACGTCGGCCTGCCCCGCTGAGACCGGCACCGGACGCCTACCCACTGCGGGTCGACTCCCACAGGGGCATCACCCCGCCCCCGCGCGGGGCGGGGAGCGCCTGTGCCCCCCAGGACGGACTGAGCACCCGCTGGTGCAGCCACTGGATGTCGGGGGACGGTTCGAGCCCGAGCTCGTCCCGCAGGATGCCGCGTACCTTTCGGTAGGCGTCCAGCGCCTCGGCGCGCCGCCCCGCCTGGTGCAGGGCGGCGATCAGCTGGCCGTGGAACCACTCGTTGAGCGGGTAGTCGTGCACCAGCGTCCGCAGCTCGGGGACGAGCTCGCGCAGCCGCCCGAGCCGCCGCATGGCCTCGATCCGCAGCTCGAGCGCCCTGATGCGCAGCTCCTCCAGGTGGACCGCCCGGCCGGCCAGGACGTCGCCGGTCGGTACGTTGGAGAGGGCCGGGCCGCGCCACAGCCCGAGCGCCAGGGTGAGGGCGTCGATCGCCGCCTCGTGACTGCCCGTCCCGAGCTCGCCCTTGCCCCGCGCGACGAGCCGCTCGAAGACCTTGATGTCGATGGCCGAGTCGTCGACGTGCATCGTGTAGCCGCCGAACCGGGTGGTCAGCAGGGGATATTCGGAGTCCGGCCCGGTGTCCCCGGTCAGCAGTCGGCGCGCGTGGTGGACGTAGGTCTGGACGGTGTTGAGCGCGGAGCGCGGCGGGCTGTGCTGCCACAGTTCCTGGATGAAGGTGTCCGGCGTGACGAGGTCGTTGGCGTGGGTGAGGAGCAGGGCCAGGACCTGGGAGACCTTGGGCGTTCCCGCCGGAAGGACCTCACCGTCGCCGGTGATGATCTGGAACGGTCCGATGAGGTTGAACCGCATGACGCACTCTCCTTCAAGGCGACGTCGCAGGCGTTCCGGCATGGCGCTCGGGTCTCTCCGAGCCCGATAAGGACGAGGAAACGAGGGGGTGTTACGGAGGCGTGAAAGGCGAACGGTCAGGTCAGCCGACCCTGAGCAACGGAGGCCGTACGGACCCGACGCAGGGCCCGGTCCTGGCCCTTCCGCGGCTTCGGTGCGGGGCGCCGGCCGCCCGTACACAGGCGAGATAGGCCACCGAGGCCAGCGTGATGTGACGGTGCCAGCCCTGGAAGGACCGGCCGGCGAAGTCCCGCAGCCCGACCCGCTCGGTGGCCAGGGTGTCGTCGCGGTCCACCACCTCGGCGAGCCGGGTGAGCCGTAGTGCTTCGGCGGGCCGCATCCGGCCGTCCGCCAGCCACAGCCGGGCGGCGGACAGGTCGGCCTCGGGCCACTGGGCCACCAGGAGCCGCTGCACGCCCGCCTCCCGGCCGGAGCCGTCCCGCACCTCGGGCAGGACGACCGGCAAGGTCATCGACAGGCTTCTGCCACCCGCCGGGAGCGGGGCGTACGGCCGCCAGAGCCGGCGGAGAGAGGTGACGATCCGGCCCGCCGGGTGCGGCAGGATGCCGTGGCCCGGCAGGGCCAGCGGGTCCACCCGCAGCCGTATCCGCTCGTCGACGCGCTGCACCAGCGGGATGCCGGCCCGCTCGAAGTGCCGTCCCGTCCACAGTGGGTCCAGCCCCGGTGCGTCGAGCACGACCGGAAGGGGCGTGCCGGGCAGGGAGCCGGCGGCGCGCAGGGCGACGTCGCCCGCGTTCTCCTCGGGACTCAGCGCCCGGCTGGTCGCGGGGACATGGGACCGGCGGCGCCGGGAGGCACCCTCGACCCAGCCGGCCGGCAGCACGAGCTGCCAGTTCACCGGCACTCCCGCGGCGGGCGAGGCCAGCCACGCGCCGAAGGACTGCTGCCCGTTGACGGTCCGCCCGAGCTCCGGCACGAAGTACTCCGCCACGCCGACCGAGTGGCCGCCCGCCTTGGGCACGACGGTGGGCCGCACCACCCAGGCGTGCGGGTCGAGGAGCTCGACTGCGTGCCGGGCGAGACCACGTCGGACGGGCTCCCATTCCCAGGAGGACTCGCTGATGAAGTGGTGCACGCTCTGCTTGCGGGCCGCCTCGCCGCCGAACTGGTCCGCCACGTTGCGCAGCGTCTTGCGCCCGTGCGCGGCGAGCAGCCCGGCCACGTACTCCTCGGCCTTCAGCCGCTGGTCGCTGCGTGGCAGCGAGGCGAACAGGTCGAGGGGCACCCCGTCGAGTCTCTCGTGGGACGCCGGGCCGATCGAGGTCAAGTGCATGTCCGTCAACTCCCTGCGAAACCGTGCGACTCCTGCGAAACCGTGGCGTCCGTTTCCGGTCATGGCACGCCGAAGGGACGGCCCTGCCGTGCGGGGAGCCGCACCGCGAGGCCACTCTCAAATGAAACCACACAGCCGGTTTGTTATGAGGGTGCCGCGATGTTCTGCCCCACGGCTTCAAACGGTCTGTCACGATCTGCCGGAAAGATCCTTCACAACTTCACGACATCCGTCCGGGGAGAGCCCCCGATGACCGTCGCGTTACTCCGCATGAACTCGGCCCGTGCATGCTCGATCCGGTTGTTTCCAGCCGAGAAACGAGGAGCCACGATGGCCACGCCCGTGAAGGAAGCCGAATCTGTTCTCAACGCGGTGAGGGAATTCGTTCCCCGGCTGCGCGAGAACGGCCTCGAAGCCGAGGACCGAGGCTGGATCCCCGACGAGAACATCGAGCTGCTGGAGAAGGCGGGCGTATTCCGTATCGCGGTCCCGAAGCGATTCGGTGGCCTCGACCTCCCGGTGGCCGAGCAGGCCGAGATCGTCGCCGAGATCGGCCGCGGCTGCGGCTCGACCGGCTGGGTCTCCTGCGCCTGGGTCTCCAGCACCTGGATCGCCAGCCAGTACCCGGACAAGGCCCAGGAGGAGATCTTCGCCGACGGCTCCGTCCGCATCTCCGGCGGCTTCACCCCCACCGGCACCGCCGTCGAGACCGAGGGCGGGTACATCCTCAACGGCAGCTGGCGCTTCAACACCGGCATCCGCGGCGCCGACTGGAACATCTACGCGGCGATGCTCCAGCGGCCGGGCCAGGAGGACGCCGAGGTCTTCGCGGTCGTCCCCGCCTCCGAGGTCTCCATCGCCGACGACTGGGACGTCACCGCCGCCGCCGGCACCGGCAGCTCCACCACCACGGTCAAGGACCTGTTCGTCCCCGCCCACCGGGTCGTCGACGGCATCGAGGTCCTCGAAGGGCTCGTCGAGCGCTCCAACTCCGGTGCCACCGGCCGTAACTACGGCCTCACCGCCTACGTGATGGCGCTCTCCGTCCCCGTCTACATCGGCCTCGCCCGCGCCGCCCTGGAGGTCTTCCTCCAGAAGCTGCCGGGCAAGGCCATCCCGTACACCCACTGGGCCGACCAGCGCGAGCACCCGTACACCCAGATCAAGGTCGCGGTGGCCGCCAACAAGATCACCGCCGCCGAGGGCCTCGCCGCGGGCTGGCTCCGCCTCATGCAGAGCGGCGCGGACGCCGGGGAGCAGCTGCTGGTCGAGCAGAAGGCCACCATGCGCGGCCAGTTCGGTTACGCCGTCCAGCTCGCCAAGGAGGCCGTCCAGGAGCTGCACGACATCAGCGGCGCCTCGATCATCCTCCGCTCCGCGCCCTTCCAGCGCATCCAGCGGGACATCGAGGGCCTCTACCTGCACGGCCTGATGACCCCCGTCGGCAGCCTGGAGGCCCACGGCCGGGTCCTGGTCGGCCTCGACCCGAACAGCGACTACCTCTAGCCCGCCCCGGGCCCAGCCGGCCCATCCCCACCGGCCCGCGCCCACCCGGCCCCCCGGCCCGACCCCACACCCCCCCCACCCCCCCCAACCGACGTACCCCACCGCCGACGCGTCACCTTCCGCCGCCGACGCGTCGGCCCCCTCGCACTCCCACGCACCCACGCACCCCCCCCCCCCGTCACGCCGCGCGTGTACCCCGCACACCAGAGCAGTTCCCTACGCAAGAGACGGAAAAGACAACGGTGAACTCCGAGAACACGAGTACCGACGCCGTGGACCAGGCCCCGCAGTCCGGGCTCTCGCGCCGCGGTTTCCTGCGCGCGGGCGCCGCCCTCTCCGCCGTCACGGCCCTGTCCGTGACGGCCTCGGGTCTGCTGGCCCCGCCCGCGGCGGCGGAAGAGGCCGTCGTCTACGACGCGATCGTCGTCGGCGGCGGATACGCGGGCATCACAGCGGCCCGCGACCTGCGTGCCCAGGGCCACAACGTCCTGGTCCTGGAGGCACGCAACCGCATCGGCGGCCGCACCTGGACCGACACCTTCGCCGGCCACACCGTCGAGATGGGCGGCACCTGGGTCGACCCGGCCTCCCAGCCGTACGTCGGCGCCGAGCTCACCCGCTACGGCCTCGGACTCGTCGAGGACCAGGCCCCCGAGCGCACCTTCCTGCCGACCCCCTCCGGTCCGCAGGAGTTCTCCCCGGCCCAGGGCTTCGGCAACCTCGGCAACGTGTACGAGCGGATCTTCGAGGGCTCCCAGCAGTACTTCGAGCGGCCCTTCGAGCCCCTCTACCGCCCGGAGATCACCGCCAAGGACGCGCTCTCGCTGCGCGACCGGCTCAACCAGATGGGTCTCACGCCCGAGGAGGAGCTCCTCGTCAACGGCCAGACCGCGGTGTACTCGGGGGGCTCCAGCGCGACTGGCGCGCTGACCATGCTCGCCCAGTGGTGGGCGCTCTCCGGCCACAACAACACCGGCTGGAACGACACCATGCGCTACCGCATAGCCGGCGGCACGGCGGCCCTGATCAACGCCATGCTGAACGATGCGCAGCCCGTCCTGAGGCTGAACAGCCCGGTCAACGGGATCATCAAGAACAACAACCTCTACTTCGTCACCACCCGCGACGGACGCAGCTACCGCGCCCACGGCGTTGTCGTCGCCGTGCCCGCCAACGTGTGGAAGACCATCAAGTTCACGCCGGCGCTCCCCGCCGCCCACACGACGGCCACCACCCAGGGCATCGCCGTGCAGACCGGCACCAAGCTCTGGATCAACGCCCGCAGCGCCCAGGGCCGGTTCTACGCCCAGGGCAAGGAGGGCGGCTCGCCGATCACCATGGTGATCCCCGACAAGCTGACCGCCGAGGGCCAGCTCTACATCGCCTTCAGCACCGACCCGAACCTGGACCCGAACAACGCGACCCAGGTCCGGGCCGCCGTCCAGCAGCTCGGCGCCGACCTGGACATCGTCTCCCTCAAGGCGCACCGCTGGGGAAGCGACGAGTTCGCGCGCGGCGGCTGGGCCTTCCGCAAGCCGGGCCAGCTCACCTCGCTGTACCCGGCCGTCACCCAGCCCAGCGGACGGCTCGCCTTCGCCAGCGGCGACATCGCCAACGGCTGGAGCGGCTACATCGACGGAGCGATCGAGTCCGGAAAGCGCGCGGCCCAGGACGTCGGCACCGGCCTCTGACCGGAATCGAATTTCCTCGAACGTCAGTGGGATGACCGCACGGTTACCGGTGAGTGGGAGGGGCGCGCATAGCCTTGCGAGCATGGATGCACGGCACTTCGGTGCCGTGCACGCGGCTGTGCGCGTCAAGAGAAAGTAGTGCCTCTCCATGAATTCCCCTACACATTCCGAAAACCGCTCCGATGTCTCCGTCATCGGCCTCGGACTGATGGGACAGGCGCTCGCCGGCGCCTTCCTGAAGTCCGGGGTCCCCACCACGGTCTGGAACCGCTCGGCCGAGAAGGCGGCGACGCTCGTCGAGAACGGCGCCCTGCTCGCCCCGTCGGCGGCCGCGGCAGTCCAGGCGGCTCCGCTGATCGTCGTGTGCGTCACCGACTACGACGTCCTCCACGCCGTCCTGGACCCGCTGACCGACGAGCTGCGCGGCAAGACCGTCGTCAACCTCACCTCGGGACACTCCGACGGCGCCCGTGAGACCGCCACTTGGGCGGCCGGGCATGGCATCGCGTACCTCGACGGCGCGATCATGGCCATCCCGCCCGTCATCGGCACCGAGCACGCCACGCTCCTGTACGCAGGCGCGCAGGACGTCTTCGACGCGCACGAGGCGGCTCTTGCCTCCCTCGGCACGGCCGCCCACCTCGGCGACGACCACGGCCTGGCGTCGCTCTACGACGTGGCCCTGCTCGGCATCATGTGGGGCGTGCTCAACAGCTTCCTGCACGGGGTCGCGCTCCTGGAGACCGCGAACGTGAAGGCCTCCACCTTCGCCCCGTTCGCCAACAACTGGATCGGCGCGGTCACCAACTTCGTCTCCGCCTACGCGGGCCAGATCGACGAGGGTGCGTACCCCGCGCACGACGCCACCATCGACACCCACTGGGCGACGATGGTGCACCTGATCCACGAGAGCGAGGCGACCGGCGCCAGCGCCGAGCTGCCGAAGTTCGTCAAGGAGCTCACCGATCGCGCGATCGCCGCGGGCCGGGGCGGCGACAGCTACGCGGCTATGATCGAGCAGTTCCGAAAGCCCACGAAGTAAGGGCGCTCCGTACCGGCGGCACCGGGCCCCGCGGGCGCCGGAGCTCCGGCCGGGGGCCGGCCTCCGGACCGGCCCCGGGCGCTGGTGCGTGGGTCCGCGCCCGCTCGGGACGGTCCGGAGACCAGGTCGGTGGCGCCCGGCCCGAGACCCCGCGGGCCGGGGCGGGCCGCGCACGGCGGTATGCCGGGCGGTCGGTCAGGCCGCTTCGGGCGTCAGGAGGACTGCTTCCGTGGGGCAGCACTCCGCCACGTCCATGGCCGCCTTGATCTCCTCCTCGTCCTCCAGCACGCCCCGGAGGACGATTCCGCGGCCGCCTTCCACGCGGAACAGCTCCGGGTTCATGGCCAGGCAGGTGCCCGCGCCGGCGCACGCCTCGCGGTCGATCGTGAGCGTCATCTTCATCTTCATGGGGGCCTCTTCTCCCTGGCTCAGCGCGGGCCGGAGCCGTGCAGGTCGACCGGAAGCGCGAGCACGCTGCGCAGCAGCCAGCTCTCCGCGTACCGGATCTCGTCACGCGGCACGGACAGCCGCGCGTTCGGGTACCGCTCGAAGAAGGCCGGGATGGCGATCCTGGACTCCAGCCGGGCCAGCGCGGCCCCCAGGCAGTTGTGCAGCCCGTGCCCCAGGCCCAGGTGGCGCGGGCCCGAGCGGGTGATGTCCAGCTGGTCCGGGTTCTCGAAGATCTCCGGGTCCCGGTTGGCGGACTGCAGCGCGGCGACGACGGTCGCGCCCGCGGGGATGGCCGACCCGGCGAACTCCACGTCCTGAGTGGCGAAGCGGATCAGCGCCACGGTCAACGCCCCGTCGTACCGCAGGAACTCCTCCACCGCGGCCTCGGCGAGCTCGGGCCGCTCGGCCAGCAGCTTCCGCTGGTCCGGGTGGTCGATGAGCGCCAGAATCGCCGAGCCGATGAGGTTCCGGGTCGTGTCCAGACCCACCATGATCATCAGGGCCACCATGGCGATCAGCTCGTTCTCGTCGAGCCGGTCGTCACCGTCACGGGCCTGTATGAACACGGAGGTGAGGTCCTCGCCGGGATTCCGGCGCTTCTCCTCGATGATCTCCCGGCCGTAGTCGACGATCTCCTGGTACGCGAGCGTCGACTCGGTCATGTGCTCCGGGTCGACGTGCAGCGCCCGCTCGATCGCGTGCAGGATCTGCCGGAACTTGTCCAGCGGAATGCCCAGGACCCTGCCGATGACCTCGGCCGGCACGGTGCCGGCGAACTCCATGACGTCCGGGCTCTCCATGGCCTCCAGCCGGTCCAGGGCGGAGGCCACGATCTCCCGGGTCGGCTCCTCCCACAGCGCGGTGCGCCGCGGCGTGAACGCGCTCATCGCGAGCTTCCGGACCCGCGTGTGGTCCGGCGGGTCGAGCACCGACAGGATCCGCTCGATGACAGTGCCGGAACCGAACACGAGGCCGGACTTCTTGAAATCCTCACTCGCCCACACGGTGGCGTCGCTGCTGAAGCGCGCCGAGTCGCCCAGGAGATCGCGCACATCCTCGTAACGGGACACGATCCGCATGGGCAGATCACCGACGGGGAAGCGGAGCTCGTGCACCGGAGCGTTCTCGCGGAGCCACGAGAACGCAGGATACGGATCCTGGAAGTAGTCGTGACCGAAAAGGTCTGGCGCAAGCGCCGAGGATGTCATCGCTGTCTTCTCCCTCAGGAAGGTGGTCCGAGTCGAACGTCGAACAACGTCCAGGTGTTCTGGAGGGTACGAGGGATGTTCAACCAGAGGGTCATGCGTCGGTAATCGGCCAACCGGCTGTTTCGCCGGACATTCCGATCACCCCAACCGGCCTGACAACACACCCAGTTGACACTCTCTCCACCAGGGTTCGCGGACCGCCGACCGAACGTGGCTACCGTGGGCAGTCCACGCCAGAGGCACCTGCGCAGCGGACGCCGACGACCCGAACAGGAGCGTGTGCAGTGCAGTTCAACCTCATCGGTCCGTTCGAGATCACCACCGACGACGGCCGAGAGTTCACTCCCAGCGCACCGAGGATCCGCCAGATGCTGGCGCTCCTCGCACTCCAGCCCCGGGAGACGGTGTCACTGGACACCTTCTTCCAGGAACTGTGGGCCGAGGACGCTCCGCTCAGCGCCCTGAAGATCGTCCACAACCATGTCTCCCAGGCGCGCAGGCTCTTCACCGACGAGGCCGTCACCTCGCCCGGCCGCAACCTGCTCCTCACCAGGCCCCCCGGCTACCTCCTCCAGATCAATGACGACGAGGTCGACGTCATGAGCTTCGAGGGGTTCATCAAAAGAGCCCAGTGGGAGTTGGCCGAAGGCACCCCCGGCCGCGCCGCCGACTTTGTCACCCGCGCCCTCGGCCTGTGGCGCGGACCCGTCCTGAGCGACGTCTCCGTCGGCATCACCCTCGCGGGCTGGAGCGCCCGCGTGGAGGAGCTGCGCATACGGGCCCTGGAGCTGCACGTCGAGGTCGAGAACCACTTCGGGCGCCACCGGGAACTCCTCCCCGAACTGCGGACCCTGGTCAACGACTACCCGCTCCACGAGTGGTTCCACGGCCAGCTCATCTCGGCGCTGCACCGCTCGGGCCGCCGGGGCGAGGCCTTGGAGGCGTACGGGAACCTCTACCGTCTTCTGAAGAGCGAGCTCGGCCTCATGCCCTCGCCCGACATGCGTAGGCTCCAGAGCGAGATCCTCAACGCGACCGGCAACGAACTGGCCCTGGCCCCGCGCCGCCGGGAACGGGCCGGCCGCCCGGCGGCCCCGGCCGTCGCCATCGCAGGCTGACCGTCCGGCGGGAGCCACACCGCACCGTGAGCGGCAGAACTGCACCGCCACCGCACACCCGCACCGTAAGCGGCGGGGACCACACCGCCACCGCACATCCGGCGCCGCGGCGGGAACCGCACCGCACAACCGGCCATCGCGCCACCCCGGCCGACGTACCGCCGGAACGTACAGCCCGGGGACCTCGTGCTCGTCCCACCCGGAAAAAGGGAAAGAACTCTCATGTCCTCGCTGCCCACCCAGCCCAGCCACCGGAGCATGCCCACGCTCCTGCGCCCCCTCTACGCGGAAGCTCTGCGGCGCAACCCCGGCGAACCCGAGTTCCACCAGGCCCTCGGCGAGGTCCTGGAATCCCTGGAACCCGTGCTCACCGCGCGGCCCGAACTCCTGGAGGCCCGGCTCCTGGAGCGGATCGTGGAGCCCGAACGCCAGATCATCTTCCGGGTGCCGTGGCAGGACGACAGCGGCCGCGTCCACGTCAACCGGGGCATGCGCGTGGAGTTCAACAGCGCCCTGGGGCCGTACAAGGGCGGGCTGCGGTTCCATCCCACGGTCGGCCTCGGCACCGTGAAGTTCCTCGGCTTCGAGCAGATCTTCAAGAACGCGCTCACTGGTCTGAACATCGGCGGCGGCAAGGGCGGCAGCGACTTCGACCCGCGGGGCCGCTCCGACGACGAGGTGATGCGCTTCTGCCAGTCCTTCATGACGGAGCTGCACCGGCACCTCGGCGAGCACACCGACGTCCCCGCGGGTGACATCGGCGTCGGGGGCCGCGAGATCGGCTACCTCTTCGGCCAGTACCGGCGCCTCACCAACCGCTGGGAGTCGGGCGTCCTCACCGGCAAGGGCATCGGCTGGGGCGGCTCCCTGGTGCGCGCCGAGGCGACCGGATACGGCAACGTCCTCTTCGCGGCCGAGATGCTGAAGACCCGCGGCGGGAGCCTGGAGGGCCGTCAGGTCACCGTCTCCGGCGCCGGCAACGTGGCTCTCTACTCGATCGAGAAGGCCCAGGCCCTCGGCGCCCACGTCCTCACCGCCTCGGACTCCGGCGGTTACGTCGTCGACGAGAAGGGCATCGATCTCGGCCTCCTCAAGGAGATCAAGGAGAACGAGCGCGGCCGCGTCAGCGACTACGCCGAGCGGCGCGGTGCCTCCGCCCGGTACGTTCCGGGCGGCCGGGTCTGGGACGTCCCCGCCGATGTGGCCCTGCCCTCGGCGACGCAGAACGAACTGGACGCCGACGCGGCGCTCACCCTCGTCCGCAACGGCGTGAAGGCTGTCTCCGAGGGCGCCAACATGCCCACGACCCCGGCGGCCGTCCGCGTCCTGACCGAGGCCGGCGTCCTCTTCGGCCCGGGCAAGGCGGCCAACGCGGGCGGTGTGGCGACCAGCGCCCTGGAGATGCGGCAGAACGCGGCCCGGGAGTCGTGGACCTTCGATGAGGTGGAGACGCGGCTCGCGGCCATCATGCGCGATACCCACGCGACCGTCCGCGCGACCGCGGAACGCTATGGGGTCCCCGGAGACTACGTAGCGGGCGCCAATATCGCCGGGTTCGAACGAGTCGCCGACGCGATGCTCGCCCAGGGCCTCGTCTGACGAACCCGCCCCGGGCCCGGGAGCCGGCCCCGCCCCCGGGACCTGTTCGTACCCCCGCACCGGCTCCCCCGCCCGTCCCGTCCCGGCCGCCTGCGTCCGCCTCGGTACCGGCCCCGGTCACGGTAGCGGCCTGCGTCCCGGCTGCGGCGGGGGCGCCCGTCCCGGCGTTCGGTTCCGGCGTCGGGGGCACCGCGCGGTGGCGGACGGCGAGTGCCGCGATCACGGCGATCGCGAGCGCGGCGACCGCGAGGAGCGCCATCGACGTGCGGAAGGCGCCGAGCCAGGCCGGCGCGCCGGCCCCCGGCGGGCCGGCCGCGCCGGGGGAGAGGCGGTGGAAGAAGACCAGCCCCGTCAGGGCGATCCCCAGGACCCCCGCGGTCTCCTGCGCCGTCCCGAGGACACCCGCGGCCATCCCCGTCAGCCGGGCCCGCACTCCGGCGAGCGCGGCCGCCGTCAGCGGTGCCATCAGCAGGCCCATGCCGGCGCCCGTCACCGAGAGGCCCGCGACGAGCCCCAGCGGCAGCCCGCCGGAACCGGCCGATGACGCCGACCAGCCGATCAGCACGAAGCCCGCGGCGAGTACCGCCCCGCCCAGGACCGGGAGCCGGCCGCCGAGCCGGCCCGTGAGCCGGCCCGTCTGCATGGAGGCGGCGAAGAAGGAGGCGTTGAGCGCGATCCCGACCACGCCCGACGACACCGGAGACATGCCCCGCCCCTCCTGGAGGTACAGCGACAGGACGTACGTCAGCCCCGCGGACCCGCCGAAGAGCAGGGCGATGGAGACCACGCCCCGGGTGAAGCCGGGGTCGCGGAAGACCGCCGGATCGAGGAGCGGACTGCGCCCCGCGGCGATCCGCCGCCGCTGGTGCACCGCGAACCCTGCCACCAGCGGTGCCGACAGGGCCAGGCTGAGCCACGCCCAGGCCGGCCACCCCAACTCGCGGCCCACCACCAGCGGCAGCACCAGGGCCACCAGTCCGGCCGCGGACAGCACCGCACCCACGGGGTCGAGCCCCCACGCGCCCTGCCGCGCCCCGCGGTCGGCGGGCAGAAGCCGTACCAGCGCCAGCGCCAGCAGGCCGATCGGTATGTTGATGAGGAAACAGGCCCGCCAGCCGAGGCCGCCCGGGTCCACCGCGAGCAGCAGCCCGCCGATGGCCTGCCCGCTCGTCCCGGCTACCCCCACGGTCGCCCCGTACCAGGCGAAGGCGCGGGCGCGGTCGGCGCCCCGGAACAGCAGCCCCATCAGCGCCAGGACCTGAGGCCCCATCAGGGCGGCGGCGAGGCCCTGCGCGATCCGGGCCCCCACCAGCAGCTCCGTCCCCGTCGCCAGGCCGCAGGCCGTGGACGCCGCGGTGAAGAGCGCGAGCCCCACCGTGAACATCCGCCGGGGACCGTACAGGTCGCCCAGTCTCCCCGCGGTGATCAGCCCGATGGCGTAGGCGAGTCCGTATCCGACGAGGACGGACTGCATGGCGGCCGGCCCGGCGCCCAGCTCGCGGCGGGTCGCGGGGGCCACCGCGTTCACGATGAAGAAGTCGAGCGTCGTCATGAACACCGCGGCCAGGAGGACGAGCAGGGCCCACCGGCGGCTCCGCGCCGGGGCTCTGCTGTCCTCGGCCGGTATCCGGAGGGAGGGGAGGCGGGCGACGGATGACATGCGGTCCTCCTGGCGGGAACCGCGCAGGGGCAGCCCGGGTAAGGATCGGGCTGCCCCTGTGCGGTGATACGGGACGAGAAGGAGTGCGAGGTGTCAGTGACCGGCGGGCACGTGCACCTTCGGTGCCTCGGCCGGCTCGGCAGGGGCGGCAGGGGCGGCCTGCGGCTGGCCCGAGTTGCGGTTCAGAAGCAGGAGCAGCGCGGTGACCAGCCCGACCAGGGCGAAGACGGCGGTGGCCAGGAAGCCGGCCTGGAAGCCGTCGTTCAGACCCTTGGCGTCCGTACCGGTGGCATAGGCGAAGGCCACCGAGGAGGCGATCGCGATACCGAGGGCGGCGCCGATCTGGAAGACGGCGTTGTTGATGCCGGACACCAGACCGGACTCCTCCGGCTTGGCACCCGTCAGCGAGGCGATCGACGCGGCCACGTTGGTGGAGCCGATACCCGAACCGAAGATGACCAGACCGAAGAACAGGTCGCTCCAGTAGCCGCCGTTCGGGTCGATCTGCGTGAGGAGCAGCAGACCGCCGGAGAGCAGCGCCATACCGACGATGGCGATCGGCTTGTAGCCGACCTTGACGACGAGCCGGGCGCTGACGTTCGCACCGATGATCGACATGAGGGCGTAGACCGCGGTGCTGAGACCGAACTTGACGGCGCTGTAGCCGAGGACCTGCTGGGCGTAGAGCGAGGTGATGAGCGCACCGCCGTAGACAGCCATCGCGACGATGATCATCAGGATGTTGCCGCCGACCACGGTGGGGGAGCGGAAGATCCGCAGCGGGACCAGCGGAGCCTTGGACCTGGACTCGATGACGGTGAAGATGACGAAGAGCACCGCGGCGGCGATCAGCAGACCGATCGTCTCACCGCTGCCCCAGCCGATGACCGGAGCCTCGGAGACCGCGTACACGAGGAGGGCGATGGCCGCGGTGATGGTGACGGCGCCGGCCGGGTCGAAGCGACGGCGGCCCGGGCGGACCGGGGTCTCCTTCAGCAGGCGCGGGCCGAAGATCAGCACCGCGGCGACCACGGGCACGTTGATGTAGAAGATCCACTCCCAGCCCAGGCCATCGGTGATCGGACCACCGATGAGCAGCGCCGCGGTGGCGCCGAACGCTCCGATACCGGTCCAGATGCCCAGTGCCTTGTTGCGCTCCGGGCCCTCCGCGAAGGTGTGCATGAGGACGGCCATGGCGGTCGGCGTCATGACGGCGGCAGCCACACCCTGGATGACACGGGCCGTGACCAGCACCTCGTCGGTCCAGGCCAGACCACAGAGCACCGAGGCGATACCGAACAGCGCGGTGCCGAACAGGAACATCCTGCGCCCGCCGAGCAGGTCGGCCGTGCGCCCGCCGAACATCAGCAGACCACCGAAGCTCAGCAGGTAGGCGCTCATCACCCACTGGGCGCCGCCGGCCGCGAAGCTCAGCTCCGTCTCGATGGCGGGCAAGGCGAGCATGACGATCTGCGAGTCGACGATCACCATGAAGAACGCGGTGACCAGCAGGGTGAGCGCCAGCCATCTACGGGGGTCGGGGGCGTTCTCGGCGCGGTCCGCGCCGACCGCCAAGTCCCGCGACCCGGGGTTACTGGGAGGAGTGTTACGGGATTCGCGAGACATGGGGTCCTCGATTCCTGGATCTTCGACGTTCCGGAACCCCCTCGGGGAACCTGGACGTTCTGGAGTCACTGCGTGCCTGCCGCCGTTCCGCTTTTCCCCGGGACGGCTTGGTGAGGACCACCCTGACCCCTGCTCCTCTCGGCATCCTCACGGCGCACTCCCGAAGCTCACCTCGACCGCTCACGGCCGCTCACGGCGCCCCGCGGGCCCGCCAGTGGCCACCAAAAGCCCGCGCCTCACGACGGCTGGGCTACTGTGCGGCCATGCGCTTTCGGGTACTCGGTCTCCTTGAGGTGTGGACCACGGACGGCAGACCGGTCCCCGTAGGGGAGCCCAAGGTCCGCGCCCTCCTCGCCGACCTCCTCATACACGCCGGCCGCCCCGTCTCCACGGACCGGCTCCTCGACGACATGTGGGGCGAGGACCTCCCCGGCAAACCCGCCGCGGCCCTCCAGACCAAGGTGTGGCAGCTCCGCCGCACCCTGGAGGAGGGCGAACCCGGCGGACGCGCCCTCGTCGTCTCCCGCGCCCCCGGCTACCTCCTCGACGCCACCCCCGACATGATCGACGCCGGACGCTTCGAGGAGCTCACCGCCCAGGCACGCGCCACCGGCGACCCCGCCGCCAAGGTCGCGCTTCTCACCGACGCACTGGCCCTCTGGCGCGGGCCCGCCTACACCGAGTTCGAGGACGAGCCCTTCGCCCGCAGGGCCGCCCAGCACCTCGGCGAACACCGCGTGTCCGCCCTGGAGGAACAGGCCGCCGCCCGCCTCGAACTCGGCGAACACCACCTCCTCGCCGACGAACTCGCCGGCCTCGCCGCCGCCCACCCGCTGCGCGAACGCCTCCACGCCATCCACCTGCGCGCCCTCTACCGCGCCGGCCGCCAGAACGACGCTCTCGACGGCTACGCGCGACTCCGCGCCCGGCTCCGCGACGAGCTCGGCCTCGACCCCGGCGCCGAACTCATCGCCCTCCAGCGGTCGATCCTCCAGCAGGACCCCGACCTCGCCGCTCCCGGCCCCACCTCGTTCGCCACCCCCGCCGGCCCGGCCGTCGCCGCCCCGTCCCGGCGCCGCGGCAACCTGCCCGCCCCCCTCACGGATCTCGTCGGCCGCGCCGAGGACCTCACCGCACTCCGCACCCTGCTCACCACCCAGCGCCTCGTCACCCTCACGGGACCCGGCGGCGTCGGCAAGACCCGCCTCGCCCTCGAAGCCGCCGCCCAGACCGCCGACGCCCACCCCGACGGCGTATGGCTCGTCGAACTCACCGGCCCCGCCGCCAAGACCGAGAGCTCCGGCGGCGCCCCCGGCACGGCCCACCTCATCGCCGCCGCCCTCGGCATGAGGGACGACACCGCCCCCGACCCGACCACCGCCACCGCGGGCCGCCCCGACACCCCGGCCGAACGCCTCGCCACCGCCCTGTACGCCAAACGTGCCCTGCTCCTCCTCGACAACTGCGAACACATCGTCGACGCCGTCGCCGAGCTCGTCGGCACCCTCCTCGCCCGCGCCCCCCACCTGCGTGTCCTCGCCACCAGCCAGGAGCCCCTCGGTATCGCGGGTGAACACCTGCGTCCCGTCGGGCCGCTCGGCTTCCCCGACGCCACCGTCACCGACCCGGAGGCCCTCCGCCGGACCGGGGCCGTCCAGCTCTTCGTCTCCCGCGCACAGGCCGCCGACCCCGGCTTCGCCCTCACCGCCGACAACGCCCGGGCCGTCGCCGCCATCTGCCGCCGCCTCGACGGTATCCCCCTCGCCCTCGAACTCGCCGCCACCCGCGTCCGCTCCCTCGGCGCACGCGCACTCGCCGCCCGCCTCGACGACCGGTTCCGCCTTCTCGCCGGCGCCCGCCGCGACGCCCCCGCCCGCCAGCGCACCCTGCGCGCCGTCATCGACTGGAGCTGGGAACTCCTCACCGACGCCGAGCAGACCGTGCTGCGCCGCCTCAGCGTCCACGCCGACGGCTGCACCCTCGACGCGGCCGAGGCCGTCTGCGCCGGAGACGGCGTCCTGGAGGAGCACGTCCTCGACCTCCTCGCCCGCCTCGTCGACCGCTCCCTCGTCGTCGCCGCAGACACCCCCGGCGGCGTCCGCTACCGGCTCCTCGAATCCGTCGCCGCCTACGGCCTCGAACGCCTCGACGACGCCGACGAGACCACCGCCGTACGCCGCCGCCACACCCGCCACTACCTGGCGCTCGCCGAGACCGCCGCCCCCCTCCTGCGCGGCCACGAGCAGCGCGCCTGGCTCGACCGCCTCGACGCCGAGGCCGGCAACCTCCGCGCCGCCCTGGACACCTGCCTGCGCACCGGAGCCGCCGACGACGCCCTGCGCCTCGTCATCGCCCAGTCCTGGCACTGGTTCCTGCGCGGCCGGCTCGGCGAGGCCCTCCGCTCCTTCGACACCGCCCTCGCCGTCCCGGCCGAGGAGACCGACGTCTGCCGCTCGCACCGTGCCGACGCCACCGTCCGCCGCGCCGCCCTCGCCCTCCACTCCGGCGACGCCGAAGGCCCCGCCGCGGCCGACCGCGCCTTCCCTCTCGTCGAGCACATCACCGACCCCTGCGACCGGGCCCACGCCCTCTGGTTCCTCTCCTTCACCCTCTACGGCTCCGGCGACCTCGCCTCCAACCAGGACAGGGCCGTCGCGGCGTTCGCCGCCTTCGAGAAACTCGGCGACCCCTGGGGCAAGGCGGCGGCCCTCGCAGTCACCGCCGGCCACGCCCTCATCCGCGGCGACTTCCCGGCCGCCGCCGGCGACGCGGGCGTCAGCCTCGCCCTGTTCCGTGAACTAGGTGACCGTTGGGGGCAGTTGAGAGCCGGAGACACCCTCGCCTCCCTCGCCGAGATCCACGAGGACTACACCGAGGCCACCCGCATGCACCGCGAAGGGCTCCGCATGGCCGAAGAGCTCGGCCTCTGGACGGACGCCTCCTACAAGTGGTCCGGGCTGGGCCGCATCGCTCTGCTCACCGGCGACCACGCCGACGCCCGCACCTTCCACGAACGAGGACTGCGCCTCGCCGCCGACCAGGCCCACAAACGCGGCGAACAGTTCGCCGAGACCGGCCTCGCCCTCGTCGCCCGCCGCGAAGGCCGGCTCGACGATGCCGAGGCCCACCTCACCAAGTGGCTCGACTGGCTCCGTGCCGTCTACGGCGATCTCGGCACCGCCCTCGTCATGGCCGAGCTCGGCTTCATCGCCGAACAGCGCGGCGACGTCGCCACCGCACGGGAACGTCACCTCGCCGGCTACGCCGCCGCCCGCGGGACCGGCGACCCCCGCGCCCGGGCTCTCGCCCTCGAAGGACTGGCCGGCACCAGCGCCCTGAGGGGCCACCACGCCCATGCCGCCCGCCTCCTGGGCGCCGCCGCCGCCGCACGCGCCTCCGTCGGCCGCCCCCTGCCCCGTACCGAGCGCGGAGACGTCGACCGCATCACCACGGCCGTCCGCACGGCCCTCGGCGACGCCCGCTACGCCGCCGAGTTCGCCACGGGCCGCGACGCGGACACCCGGGACCCGGGACTCATCGAGGAGCCGGCGGGAGCCTGACCCTCCCCGTCGGCTCGGCGAGGGGGTCTCGACGGGTAGACGTCGTGAGACCAGGTCTTCCCAGTTGCGCAGAGCGGCCATGCACGCCTGCTGGATGTCGGAGTCGGTGCCCAGGGTCTCCAGGGCCGCCGCGGTGATGGGGCAGCCGTCGGTCCAGTCCGACCTCCGTAGATTTTCAGCCAGTTCGCGGGCGCAGGCGTCGATGGCCGCGCCGGGCTCCTCCTTGCTCTCCAGTGCGCTGCGGAGGGCGCTCGCGAACTCTCCGTCGCTGTGATTGATCGCCGCGATGACGATTCGGCCCCGGGTGCCTGGCTTATTTTCCACGGCTTCAGAGGACTAGATAGAGCGTTCGCTCTACAGGTGCGCTACTTTGGCCAAGTCGCTGAGTAGAGCGTCCGTTTTACCTGGTTGAAGTGAGTAACTGAAATTGCCGCCCAGAGAAATATGCCGTCCTTACCGAGAGCAAGGGAGTTCCCAGTGAGCGCCAAGCAGCCTGTGACCGTCGTCGGACTCGGCCCCATGGGGCAGGCCATGGTTCGAGCTTTTCTCGACGCGGGCCATGCCGTTACCGTCTGGAACCGCACCGCTTCTCGCGCCGATGAACTCGTCGCCGCTGGAGCTGTGCTCGCGCCCAGCGTCGAGGCCGCCGTCAAGGCCAACGACCTGGTGATCCTGAGCCTCACCGACTACGAGACGATGTACAAGGTTCTGGAGCCCGCGACCGGCGCGCTGGCCGGCCGCGTGATCGTCAACCTGAGCTCGGACACCCCGGAGAAGACCCGCGCGGGTGCGAGCTGGATCGCCGGACACGGCGGCATCCACATCACGGGAGGGGTCGCCGTACCGCCGTCGGGCATCGGCAGCCGCGACTCGTCCGCCTTCTACAGTGGTCCGCGTGAGGCCTTCGATCGGCACCGCGCCACTCTTGAGACCCTGACCAGCACGGACTACCGGGGCGAGGAGCCCGGACTTGCCGCGCTGATGTACCAGATCGGCATGGTCATGTTCTGGACGTCCATGCTCAGTTACTGGCAGGCGGTCGCTCTCGCCGAGGCCAACGGCCTCAAGGCGGAGGACATCCTCCCGCACGCCACCGGGACGATGGACGCGATGGGGAACTTCCTCGCGTTCTACACGAAGCGCATCGACGCGGGTGACCACAGCGGAGACGTGGACCGTCTGGCCATGGGCATGGCCAGCGTCGAGCACGTCCTGCACACCATCGCCGATGCGGGTGTCGACACCGCGCTGCCGACAGCGGTGGCCGATCTCTTCCGCCGGGGGATGGACGCCGGGCACCAGGCCGACAGCTTCTCCAGCCTGGTGGAACTCCTCAAGAAGAAGTAGGACCGGTCCTCGGGGCGGCACTCACTCCCCTCATTACCTTTTTCGTGGCCCCGCAACGGGGCTACCGGCCTCCGGGCTCGGCCTGACTTCCCCCCTTCTGTTAACCATGATCCCGGGGGGTGTCACCGGGCCCGCACTCACGGAGCCTTTTCCGCCTTGATCAGGTGGCGAGTGGGAGGGCGGCGACAGCACGGACGACGCCGGTGATCCGGGTGGTGACGCGACGGAGCTTCCGCGGGGAGCCGTCAGCATCTCGGGCCGTCCTCGATGTAGCGCATCGCGGTTCGGGGCCCGTCGGGTGCGGTGCCGGACGGGTTCATGCCGGGCCGGCGGCGAGGGACTCCGCCCACGTCGTGGCGGGTTGCCGTGGGTGGCCCTTCGAGCCGAGTGGCCGGGGCGGGGCGGGGCGGGGCGGGCCGGAGCCGGGTATGGGCAGCGATCACCGGCGGCCACGTCCACCGTTCTGCCGCTTTCGCCGTCCGTGTCGACCTTGCCCGTGACGACCGCGGTCTCGCGCTGGTCCAGGGTGGCTGACCTGTCGCGACACGGTCACCGTCACCGTCCGCTTCGCCGAAGCAGACACGGCGGCCGGTGTGCCGTCTTCGGCGCCGGCCTCGCGTCGCACCGCACACCCCGCCCGACCACACCGTCAGCCCGCGGACGCCGTTACGCGGCGGCACCCACGTCGCCGAGGGGCCCTTGTGCGGCCCGTGCCGAGGGGCCCTTGCGCGACCCGTCCCGCCCGAGACGGTAATTCTCCGCTCCTCTCCTTCTCTCCTCCTCTCCTCGACGCACTGCTGAGCGGACAGTTACTCGACGGTTCCTCGCCCGCGAGACGCCGCCCGTACATTTCTTCCCATGGATGACATGAAAGGCGCGGCATGAATTCCGTATCCACTGGCCTCGCCGTTTCCCGGGGGCCGGCGGCGAATCCCGCCCCCCTGCGCGAGGTCATGTCCCTGTTCGCGACCGGTGTCACCGTGCTGTCCGTCGGCGGGGAGCACATCCACGGCTTGACGGCGAACGCCTTCGCCCGGTCTCCCTCGCCTCGTCGTCCGTCCTGTGCTGCATAGTGCACAACGCGGTGATGCACGAGGCGATCACATCGGCCGGTCACTTCGGCGTTCCACCGGGAGGCCGTACCGGTGCTCCGACCGCCCTGGCGCCTTCCACACCCACTGGAGCGCGGACCGCACCGAAGAGAGCGCGAACTGACATGGCATCACACACCGCCACCCCCCTGACGTGGACCGGCCTCGACCAGCGCGCCGTGGACACCGCTCGCGTCCTGGCCATGGACGCCGTCCAGAACGTCGACCAGGGGCGCCCGGGCACGGCCATGAACCTGGCGCCCGCCGCCCACGCGCTGTTCCAGGGCATCGCCACGGCCGTGGGCATGGCGATGGCTGCCCGCTACGAGCGCGGCCTGTACGACCCGGAGGCGCCCGGCGGCGCCTCGGTGTTCGACCACATGATCTGGGCGATCGTCTCCGACGGCGACCTGGAGGAAGGCGTCCTTGAGGAGGCGTCCTCGCTGGCCGGCCCTCAGAGGGTGGGCAACCTGGTCGCGCTCCGGGACGACAACCACATATCGATCGAGGTCGACACCGCCACCGCGTTCTCCGAGGACGTGCCCAAGCGGTACGAGGCGTACGGCCGGCATGTGCGGCGCATCGCCGCGCAGAACACCCACCAGTCGTACGGTGCCGGGCTCGGCGCCGAGGAAGCCGCGGCCACCAAACGCGTGTTGCGCTCCCGCCCGGAGCTGGACTTCGAGGTCGAGCAGGTGCTCCCGCCCGCCGTGCGGGCCCTGGTGGCGGTGGAGGCCGGCATCGCGATGGGCTGGCGGGACCTGGTCGGCGACGCGGGCCGGATCGTGAGCCTGGAGCACTCCGGCGCCTCCGCCGACCACCGGGTGCCCTTCGAGGACTTCGGCATCACCGCCGAGGCTGTCGCCGAAGCCGCCCGCGCATCACTCGGCGCGGCCGACCACTGAAGCCCCCACCACGAGCTTCCTTACTCCGTACTGGAGATGCACGACATGACGAACATACTCGCGCGCCTCACCCACGAAGGCGTATCCATCTGGCTCGACGACCTGAGCCGCCGGCGAATCACCTCCGGCGACCTCGCCGAACTGATCGAGAACCAGCACGTCACGGGAGTCACGACGAACCCGTCGATCTTCCAGAAGGCGATCGGCGACGGCGACGGGTACCAGCGGCAGATCGCCGACCTGGCTGTCCGTGGCGTCAGGGTCGACGAGGCCATCCGCATGATCACTACCGCGGACGTCCGTTCCGCCGCCGACAACCTGCGGCCCGTCCACGTCGCCACCGGGGGGCGGGACGGCTGGGTCTCCATCGAGGTCGACCCGCGCCTGGCACACGATACCGAGGCGACCGTTGCCGAGGCCCGGCAGCTGGCCTGGCTGGTCGACCGGGAGAACGTCCTCATCAAGGTCCCGGCCACCGGGGCGGGCCTGCCCGCGATCACCGAGCTGATCGCCGAGGGCATCAGCGTCAACGTCACGCTGATTTTCTCCCTGCCGCGGTACCGCGAGGTCACGGACGCCTACCTGGCAGGCCTGGAGAGGGCGCGGTCGGCCGGCCTGGACCTCGGTGCGATCCACTCCGTCGCCTCGTTCTTCGTGTCCCGCCTGGACGCGGAGGTCGACAAGCGCCTCGACACGATCGGCGGGGCGAAGGCCGAGGCGGCCAAGGGCAAGGCCGCCCTGGCCAACGCCCGCCTCGCCTTCCAGGCCCACGAGGAGGTCTCCGCGTCCGACCGCTGGGCGGCGCTGGAGCAGGCCGGCGCCAACCGGCAGCGGCCGCTGTGGGCCTCCACCGGCGTCAAGGACCCGGCCTACAGGGACACCCTCTACGTCGACGAGCTGGTCGCACCCGGCACGGTCAACACCATGCCGGAGGCCACCCTCAGGGCCACCGCCGACCACGGTCGGATCACCGGCGACACCATCACCGGTACCTACGAGCAGGCACGGGCCGACCTCGACGCCGTCGAGCGGCTCGGCGTCTCCTACCACGACGTCGTCACCTTCCTGGAGAAGGAGGGCGTCGCGAAGTTTCAGGACGCCTGGGACGAACTCCTCGAAACCCTGGACTCCTCCCTCGACGGATCGGTCCGGAAGGCCGGTCGACGGATCGGTCCGGAAGGCCGGTATCCCGCGATGCCCCTTGTACCCGACACCCACCCGCCGTCCGCGGTCTCCGCGACCGCGGAGCAAACCGCGGAGCAAACCGCGGGCCCCGCCGGCCTGGTGTTCTTCGGCGTGACGGGCGACCTGTCCCGCAAGAAGCTCCTCCCGGCGGTCTACGACCTGGCCAACCGCGGCTTGCTTCCGCCGTCCTTCTCCCTCGTCGGCTTCGCCCGGCGCGACTGGACGGTCGAGGACTTCGCCCGCATCGTGCGTGACGACGTCGCCCGGTACGCCAGGACGCCGTTCAGCGAGGAGGTCTGGCAGCGACTCGTCACCGGCATCCGCTTCGTGAAGGGCGACTTCGACGACGACGAGGCCTTCGACCAGCTCCGCGTCACCCTCGAAGGACTGGACAAGACGCGGGGCACGGCAGGCAACTTCGCCTTCTACCTCTCCGTACCGCCCAAGTTCTTCCCCAAGGTCGTCCAGCAGCTGAAGAAGCACGGCATGACGGACGCCCCCGAAGGCTCATGGCGCCGCGCTGCCATCGAGAAGCCCTTCGGCCACGACCTGGCCACCGCCCGCGAGCTCAACGCGGTCGTGGACGAGGTGTTCGCCCCTGAGCAGGTCTTCCGGATCGACCACTACCTCGGCAAGGAGACCGTCCAGAACATCCTCACCCTGCGCTTCGCCAACGTCCTGTTCGAGCCGCTGTGGAACCGGTCGCACATCGACCATGTCCAGATCACCATGGCCGAGGACATCGGCATCGGCAGCCGGGCCGGCTACTACGACGGCGTCGGTGCCGCCCGCGACGTCATCCAGAACCATCTCCTCCAACTCCTCGCGCTGACCGCCATGGAAGAGCCAGCCTCCCTCGGCGCGGACGCGCTGGCCGCCGAGAAGATCAAGGTGCTGGGATCCGTGCGGCTGCCGGACGACCTCAGCACCACCGCCGTGCGCGCCCAGTACACGGCAGGCCCGCAGGACGGTGAACACGTCCGCGGCTACCTGGAGGAGGACGGCACCGACCCCGCCTCACGGACCGACACCTACGCGGCCGTCAAGCTCGAGGTCAACAGCCGCCGCTGGGACGGCGTCCCGTTCTACCTGCGGGCCGGAAAGCGGCTGGAGCGACGGGTGACCGAGATCGCCGTGGTCTTCAAGCAGACCCCATCCCTGCCGTTCGCACCCGGCACCGACCCGGGGGCCGGGCCGAACACCCTGGTCATCCGCGTGCAGCCGGACGAAGGGGTCACCTTCCGCTTCGCGTCCAAGGTGCCGGGCAGTACGGGGGAGGTGCGGGACGTGGCCATGGACTTCGACTACCGCGACTCCTTCACCGAAGCCAGCCCCGAAGCGTACGAGCGGCTCATCCTGGACGTGCTGCTGGGCGACGCCAGCCTCTTCCCCACCCGCGAGGAGGTCGAGCTGTCCTGGCAGATCCTCGACCCCGTCGAGGACCACTGGGACCGGCACGGCACACCGGCCTCGTACGCCCCCGGCACGTGGGGACCCGCCGAGGCCGACCAGATGCTGGCCCGTGACGGCAGGTCCTGGCGCCGCCCTTGAAGGACCGGACGTGAAGGACGGTCGCGCCCGCCTCGGTGCGCGGGCGGGCGCACCGCTTCTTCCGCCGGGCCCGACCGGGCCCGGCACATCACACCGAATGAGTGGACGCCGCCGGCGTGCCCGCCGAGGCACCGCCAGGAGCTGGCCCCGACGAGTGGCCCCCATCCCAACACCAGCAAAGCAGGAGAGCACCCTGATGTCCGACAACCACCCCGTCCCCGTTCCCGGCCCCCTGAGCGGGCAGCCCGAGCTGGCCGTCCTGGCCAAGCACCGTGAAGCCCTCGCGGACGCGCACCTGCGGGAGCTGTTCGCGGCGGACCCCCGGCGCGGCGAGCGCTACTCCCTCACCGTCGGCGATCTCCACGTGGACTACTCCAAGAACCTGGTCACCGACGAGACGCTGCGGTTGCTCCGGGACCTGGCCGGGGCCCGCGCCGTCACCGAGCTGAGGGACGCGATGTTCCGCGGCGACGAAATCAACACCAGCGAGCGGCGGTCCGTGCTGCACACGGCGCTGCGGGCCCCGCGCGACACGGTGGTCGAGGTCGACGGCGTCGACGTCGTACCGCAGATCCACGCGGTCCTCGACCGGATGGCGTCCTTCGCCGACGAAGTCCGTTCCGGCCGCTGGCTCGGGTTCACCGGCCGACGCGTCAAGAACATCGTCAACATCGGCATCGGCGGCTCCGACCTCGGCCCCGCCATGGCGTACGACGCGCTGCGCCCCTACACCGACCGCTCGCTGACCGTCAGGTTCGTCTCCAACGTCGACGGCGCCGACCTGCACGAAGCCGTACGGGACCTGGATCCGGCCGAGACCCTCTTCATCGTCGCCTCGAAGACCTTCACCACCGTGGAGACCCTCACCAACGCCTACGCGGCCCGCCGCTGGCTCCTGGGCGGCCTCGGCGACGACGCGGCGGTGCGCCGCCACTTCGTGGCCCTGTCCACGAACCGGGCGGGGGTGGCCGACTTCGGGATCGACACGGCGAACATGTTCGAGTTCTGGGACTGGGTCGGCGGACGCTACTCCCTCGGCTCCGCCATCGGCCTGTCCCTGATGATCGCCATCGGCTCGGACGCCTTCCGCGACATGCTCGACGGCTTCCACCTGATGGACGAGCACTTCCGCACCGCACCGCCGGAGGCCAACGCGCCCCTGCTGCTCGGCCTGATGGGCTTCTGGTACGGCGAGTTCTTCGACGCCCGCTCCCACGCGGTGCTCCCCTACTCCCATTACCTGTCCAAGTTCACCGCCTACCTGCAACAGCTCGACATGGAGTCCAACGGCAAGTCCGTGGACCGCGAGGGGCGTCCGGTGAGCGGAGAGACCGGACCGGTCCTCTGGGGCACGCCCGGTACCAACGGGCAGCACGCCTACTACCAACTGCTGCACCAGGGTACGAAGATGATCCCGGCCGACCTGATCGGCTTCGCCCGGCCATCCGCCGAACTCGGCGAACTCGCGGAACAGCATGATCTGTTGATGGCCAACTTGTTCGCCCAGGGCCAGGCCCTGGCCTTCGGCAAGACCCGGGAGGAAGTAGCGGCCGAGGGGGTCCCGGCCGAGCAGGTGCCGCACCGCACCTTCGCCGGCAACCGTCCCACGACGACCATCCTGGCCACCGGGCTCACGCCGTCCGTGCTCGGCCAACTGATCGCGCTGTACGAGCACAAGGTGTTCGTACAGGGAGCGGTCTGGGGCATCGACTCCTTCGACCAGTGGGGCGTCGAACTCGGCAAGGTCCTCGCCAAGCGCGTGGAGCTCGCTCTCACCGACGGCGCCGACGTACCCGGCCTGGACAGCTCCACAACCACCCTCATAGCCACGTACCACCGTGTCCAGGCGCGTTGACCCGCCCACAGCGCACGGGCACCTGATGAAGATCGGCATCGGCTCGGACCACACCGGCCATGGCTCGAAGCACCGCCTCGCCCGGCTCACCGCCCTCGGGCACGAGACCGCCGGCATCGGGCCGCACGCATACCGCCCCGACGCCGGCTACAGCCCGCACGTCGTCGAAGCCGCCCGGTGATCGCAGGGTGGAACGCCGCCGCGCCGCGGGGAGGCCAGGGGCCGCCCCAGGCGCTTGGGGCGCGAGCGGCGGCCTGAGCTTGTTCTTTATGGTCTGACCTGGTCACCATCGACGATGGTCCTCCATGAACGGCTGTTCGCTCTTGACGAGGTCTACTGACACAACGTTGACACGCTCTCGATAGGGTTAAATTTCCGAGTTAAACATCAGGCTAAAGTCTGCTACTGTTCGGGCAGGAGGTAGAGACATATGGCATCCGAGGAAGAGCTGTTCGCGAACATCGACGCCTTGCTGGAAGAGGAGCCGCAGCTCCCGCCCCCGGCGGAGCGTGCCCGGCTGCGTCAGGCCGCCGGCATCACCCAGGCCCGGCTCGCGACGGCGCTGAAGTCGACCGTGCAGACGGTGAAGAACTACGAGAACGGGCGCTCCGAGCCGAAGTCGCCGCGCCTGGAGGCGTACCAGCGGCTGCTGAACGGCTGGGCGGCGAAGTACCCCGCCCACGCCGCCCACGCCGCCCCCGCCACTCCTGCTCCGGTCGCCGCACCGCAGTCGGTGCCGGAGACGTTCGCGGACCCGGCCGTGCCCGAGGTGCGCGCAGCGGTGACCACACCGATGGAGGTACCCGCCGCCCCGGCCCCCGCCGCCCAGGCCACGCCCGCACGTTCCGCCCGTCCGGCGACGTCCTCCCGCCGTCCGGCGGCGAAGAAGGCGGCGAAGCCCGCGCTGGACCCGCGCTTCCCCAACGGCCCGCTGGCCGTGCTGGACGGTGATGGTTCCGCGTACGGAGTCGACGGCATCGTGCTGGACTGCCCGGCGACCACAGTCGTGGAGCTGGTGGAGTGGACGCTGCGCGAGGCCGGCCTCGGTGCGCCGAAGCTCCACCGCAACGGCAAGGACTCCGACCCCCTGATCGTGCTGACCGCGTCGGCCGCCGTCCAGCTCGGGCTGCCCGAGCGCCTGGAGGACCGCCGCGGGCTGCGCCTGGAGGAGGACCACCCGGTCGTCAAGCAGGTCACCAAGGCGAAGTGGCAGCTCACCCAGCGCGGGTTCGGCCCGTGGGCCCGGATCTACCGCAAGGCGACCGGCGCCCAACGCCAGTGCGTGCAGCTCGCGATCCTGCCCTGGGACGCCCTCGATGAGCGCTCCTGGCCCGGCGTGGCCGACATGGAGCCGCCCGCCATCGCCCAGGTCCTCGGCATCTACGCCCAGCGGGTCAGCACCCCGCGCGGCAGCACCGCCGTCTCCGGCCTCGAGCTGATGACCGCGCTGCGCCCGCCGACCCGGCCGGTGCGCGACGAGGAGACCGGCAACTGGGTCTCCGGCCACAACCCGGGTTCGCTGGGCACGCAGCCGATGGACCCGGCCCCGCCGGAAGGCCAGATCGAGCACCCGGCCGTCTTCAACATCGGCTGGAAGGGCGGCTTCCTCAAGGAAGAGGCGTTCCAGTGGGTGCGCTCGGTGGACACCCTGACCGATGAGGAGTGCCTGCTCCCCCACGCGGTGGGCCTCGACCTCAACACCGCGTTCCTCGCGGCCGCCGCCCGGCTCACCGTCGGCCTGTCCGAGCCCGACCACTTCGTGGCCCCGAAGTTCAACCCGAAGATCCCCGGGTCCTGGCTGGTCGACCTCTCCCACGTGGAAATCGACCCGCGCCTGCCCTCCCCGTTCACGCCGGACGGCGAGCGCCCGACGGGACCCGCCTGGTACCAGACGCACACCGTCGCCTACGCCCAGGAGCTCGGCTACAACGTCGAAATCCTTCAGGCGTACCTGCGCCGCGAGACCGGGGCGTACCTGGACCCGTGGCACGACCGGCTCAAGGCCGCCTACGTCGACACCCTCGCCGACATGGGCGTCACCAAGGACCTCACCGACGCCCAGTTCCTCGCGGCGATGGAGCAGCACAAGCAGGTCGACCCGGTGCTGACCGCCGTGCTCGCCGCGATCAAGGGCACCATCAAGGGCGGCATCGGGAAGCTGTTCGAGAACCCGCAGGGCAAGAGGCACAAGGACGGCGAGCCATGGCCGGCCATGATGCGCCCGACCTGGCGCCCCGACATTAGGGCTGCCGTCATCAGCAAGGCCCGGGTCAACATGCACCGCAAGCTGGCGAACATGGCCAAGATGACCGGCATGTACCCGCTGGCCGTGCTGTCGGACTGCGTCGTCTACCCGGCCCCCAGCGCCAGCCCGCTGGACTTCCTGCCCTACGCGGCCTCCGGCAAGCCGCAGCCCGGAGCCTTCCGCCTCGGACCCACCCCGGGCCTGGCGAAGCTGGAGGGCGTCCAGGAAATGGCGTGGGCGGTCGACCTGATGGAGAAGGGCCTCAATCCGGCCCGCCACATCAAGGGTGATGGCCACGACGCCGTCCTGGACGAAGGGAAGTGACCATGGGGGAGATCGAGGACGCCATCGAACGGGCCGACCGGGAAACCTTCACCCGTGAGCCCCCGAAGACGCTCAAGGGCCAGATCGGCTACCTGCTCAGGCAGATGGGCAGCGCCAAGGCCGTCGCCCAAGAGCTCGGCGTCACCGCCGACTCCGTCAACCGCTACCGGCGCGGGGCCCGCAAGCACCCCCGCGCCGACGTCGCCGCGAAGATCGACGACGCCGTACGCCAACGGTGGCAGCCCATGGTCCGCAAGCGCCGCCAGAAGCAGGCCGCCGCCTCCGGCGGGATCACGGTGGAAACCCGGGCCCGGTTCGGCTACACCTCCTCCGCCGGATCCACCGACGACGGCCGCTTCCGCCGACTCACCGTGAAACTCCCCGCCGCGTACGCGCAGCGCCTCTTCGACGCCCGTGACACGGGGGCCAGCGACCAGCAGATGCGCGAAATCATCGCCGAAGGGTTCAAGGAGGTGTATTTCCAGGACGGCGGCGGTCGCGCTACGGGACTGTCGGACGTGGAAATCAACGACATCGACTACCTGGATCTCGACTACTAAATTCGGAGCCCTTTATGGCGAGCATCAACTACCCGTATCCGGACCCGAAGAACGACGCCGAACGCGCGGCGAACCGCCAGGCCGCTGACGACTACCAGCGCCAGGAGGAGGAAGGCGCCGACTTCCTCGACTGGGAGAGGGAGCTGGAATGGCGCTGACGGAACTCGAGGCCCTCGCGGCCCGCGTGCGCTTCGACCTGGCGAGCGCCGGCTTCACCCCGGTGGCACCCGACCACGAGGACGACCCCGAAGGTGGCCTGCTCGTCCTCCACCACGAGGACCACATCGCCGTCAGCTGGGGTATGCACGACCGCTCATAGGCCATTTCCCCAGGTAGACGCGTCGTCCTATGAGGGTGTGAGGTTGTGAGGCGGAGCTCGCGCCCCGTGCTTCCGTACGCCCTGGCCGGCCCCGAGGACGATGGAGTCATGGGCACCCGCGACCAGGACCAGGACGACGTCGTCGAACCCGCGCGGCCGCCGCTCACCGCACAGCAGGCCCGGGAGGACACGGCCGGGCTGCGCGAGGCGATGGACGACGTCCGGCGCACCGTCGCGCTGCTCGCCGCCCAAGTCCGCGCCGCCCACGCCGCCCGCGTCTGGGCACCCCTCAGCTACAGCAGCTGGGAGTCGTACTGCGCCGCGGAGTTCGCATCAGCCGCGCCCAGGCGTACCGGCTCCTCGACGTCGCCCGCGCCCTGGCCGCGATCCACGACGCTGTCGCCGCCGACCCCGGGACGTCTCGCACGCGCGAGACAGCGACCCGGCCGCCGCGGCCGCGCTCGACTACGGCCTGTCCCAGCGCGCCCTGATCGCCGTCTCCGGCCGTACGGACGTCGTCGCGGGAAGGCCTCCGCCGCCCGTCGATCCGCCGACGGACCCGGCCGTCGCCGCGCTGCGCGCCGTCGTCCTGGCCCCGCTGTGCGAGCAGATCGGCGAGCCCCTCGAACACGGGCTCGCCGCCCGCCGCTACGCCATGTCCGGCGGCCGCCGCGCCCTGCACGGCACCGTCCTGTAGCTCACCGATCCCGGCCGCCCCTGTGTGGCACACAGTCCGTTTCCCCAGTTAAGCGAGCACGCTATGAGGCTGTGAGGTGTGAGACGACGGCCTGCGGCGACAGGGACGGCGCTGCTCCTGGTCGTGCTGCTCGCGGTGATGGAGCGGGCTGCTGCTCGATGGGCAGCGGAAGGTCGTTGCCGACGCCGGTGGGGTGCTGCTCGTCGTCCTGGTGGTGATGGTCGGGTTTCAGCCGGTGGCGTCGTGGGTGCAGCGCAGGATTTGCATGGGCCAGGCGGCACACGGGTGCCGCAGGGGTAGCAGGCCGGCCCCGGCCGGTGCAGCACGGCCAGATGCTGCCCGCTGCCCGCGACGCTTGCTGCAAGCCCAGATGGCAGCAGGTCGCCTTGCTGCTCCACGACAGCGGAGCCGGGGATCGCAGATCTGCGATGTTATGCGCGAGATCTATGCGCGGCTGCTGCATACAACGCGGTGCCCCTGCTGCTCGTTGGCTCTGCCACCTGGGGCTTTCCCCTCCAGGGGAACGATGTACGCACTCGCCGGGACAGCCAGCGCGTGTTCTGGAGAACCAGAACAAGACGGTTCCCTTGGTGATACCGTCCCGGCGGCCTGCACGCGGCTGACCTGCCATTTCCCCTGGAGGGGAACGATGTACGACCCCTGACCGCTGGACGTCGCCGCGCGTGTTCTGGAAAACCAGAACAAAACGGTTCCCCTAGTGATACCGACCTCGGCCCGCCGCTCGCCGTCCGGGAAGCGTGTACGGGCCAGGGGCATGCGAGCGGCGCCGCACCCTGGGGGTGGCGGCGCCGTGGCGTCGGGAAGAGCTCTGGAAGGCTGCTCAGGCGCTTTGCGCGAGGTTGGCGACCTGAGCGGCGAAGCGGGCCCGGCGCTGCTCGGTGAAGTCCTCTGCAGGCGTCGTGTTGATCTCGGGGACCGCCATCGCGGTACGGGCTACCCGGCCGCCGGTCAGGACGGGGTGGATCTGATAGTAGCCGCGGCGCAGGAGCCAGGCCAGGCCGGCCTCCCGCAGCTCCTTAAAGCCGCGGTTCACCGCGGGCTTCCCGGCTCCGAGCTCGGCGGCCATCTCGGCCTGGCTGATGCCGACGGCACCGTTGTCCGGGTCCTGGAGGGCCAGGAGGACATCGAGCACGCGCCGAGCAGTCAGTGAGATGTCCACGAGGGCGAGCATCCGCAGCGCGTCGCGGGTGAGCGTGATCGGCTCGTCGGACGGGGGGCCTGGTACGTAAGTGGTGCTCACGAGGGCCTCCTGATCGGTGTCGTCTGCCTCTGAGGATATGCCCGGCCGCGTCACGCGCTCGCCTGACGGAACGCCTGGCGCCGACGCGGCAGCGCCACGACCTTCTCCCGACGGCGGGCCGCCTCGGCTTCCTTCTTCACCTTCGCCCGCTCCGCGCGCCACTCAACGGGGTAGTCCGGCGCCGGGATGACGCAGGCCGGGCCGTTCGCGGCGTTCCACTCCTTCTGCCACTCCTCCTGCTCGGCGGAGGTGCCGGCCACCGTCAGCCACGGGTTCAGCTGGAGCACACCGGGCTTCGCGGTGCGCATCCAGCCGATGTGGTGGAAGAACTGCGACGGCTCGCTCACCGAGGCCGCGGACAGGCTGCACAGCTGCTGGAGGTCACGCTGGTTGATCCGGACGTACCCGCGCGGCGCCTTCGTCCGGTCCACACCGTGGTAACCCGGGTCCTGGGCGGCCACGAGCTTGCACCACACCTGGAACCAGCTGCCCGGCATCTTCATGCTGCCCAGCACGTCCATCAGCAGCCGGGCGTCCAGGACGTACCCCTTCAGCTGCGCCCTGACCGCGAACTCACGGCCCTTGATCTTCTCGACACTGACGACCATGCCGCCCTTGCCGTCCGACCGGGCGACAACGCGCTGGCCGGGCCGAACGATCGGCAGCTGCTCCATCAGAAGGTCCTCCAGGAAGATCATCGAGCGTTGGCCGAACGGTACCACTAGGGGAACCGTCTTGTTTCAGAGGACCAGAACAAACCCCGGTCCGGACGGCCCGCTGCGCCCTGGCGACTCGCCCGAGGTTTGTTCTAGATCTCCAGAACAAACCCGACCCCCTTTGTTCTGGAGATCTAGAACACGCCGTTTGGCGTTTGCCCAGGTCAGAGCGATTTTCGGGCGCGAGCGCTCTTAGGTGTTTGTAGTACGCCAACCCACCCCAAGCTGAGCCCGTCGATACATCGGTCACAGGCGGTCAGCGGCAGGCAGGCCGGGCGTGTCGCGCGGCGCCTCGCGGGTGACCGGTGGGGGCTGAGGCGGCTTCGCGTGCGGCTCTGTGAACGAGGCGCGGACCGTAGGCGGCAACAGCGGCTCTGAGTCTCGGGTGGTACCGGCCGCGACGATCAAAACCAGGGAAGCGTGGCTGGTCCCGGTGGATGGTTCCGCCACCCGGCCCTGGGGGGCCGAATGGCTCCGGCACCTCCGCACGCCGAATTCAAACTGTCCCATATCGGGCTTCCATTCGGTGGCTGAGCAATTCGAGGCCGCGCAATTCTGAATCCCACCGGTCGTTATTGGCCGACGTAGGGGTGGCGCGACTGGAGCCCAAAAGCTACACAGCATATTGCCTTGATGCATCACTCTCGTCGTCGGTTCGTTCACTTGGGTGATGCGTCATCGGATTCTGCCCCATCGTTGCGAGTTAGCATGCATGCTGGCGGGGTGTTGGTGAGCTTTACCCGTGCGGGTCTGAGGGTAGAAGGGTGGTCAGGGTGGAGCGCAGCGGAACCCGTCACTGCGGTGGGGTCGGCACTCGCTCCGGCCGATGGCCCGTCACGCTCGTCGCGGGGGTGGTGGCTGGGATTCCCAAGCCCTACACAGGTCCGCGCGTGATGCACCTCCCCTCTCGCCAGCTCCGGCGACCACGCTTGCGTGGGTGCCCCTAATTCGCGCTTGCGCGAATTGCCTTCGGTTATGAATTCCGCTTGCGGAATTCAATTCCGGCGCTTGCGCCGGAATGCGAATTGCGCTTGCGCAATTCGGTGCTCTATGCCCCGGCTTGCCGGGGCATATCCCGCTCCGCGGG
>NZ_JBIRKB010000030.1:0-38447 GCF_044329855.1 Streptomyces sp. NPDC017520 | reverse complement strand
AACTCGTCGACTACGGCGTCGTCGGCGACCTCTTCACGGTCGTGCCCCAGCTCACCGAGGAGATCAACACCCGCAAGGGCTGACCCTTCCGGAGAGCACCCCGCCCCGGGCCGCACGGTGAACCCCACCGCGCGGCCCGCGGCCGTTCCGGGCGACCATTGACGCAGGTCGAGTGGCCTTATAACTTCACTATACGGATTGTTGATTCCGGGAAGCGGAAACAGCGAGAGCGTGGAGGGTATGGTCATGGGTCAGCAGGAGAAGGTGGCAACGAGCCTCGCCGGTGCGGTCAGCGAGGAGATCAGCGCCTCCCTCACGGCGGTCGACGCGGAACTCGCCCGCCGCTACCCGGGTGATCCCGGCACCCGCCAGCCCGTGCACACCGTCTACGTACCCGGCGACGTCTTCGAGCCCGGCACCCTGCGCTCCTGGGGCGACCAGGCCCTGGCCGCTCTCGACGAACACGCCCCCGACGCCGCTTCGTTCGCCGCCGTCCTCGGCATCCCCGAGGAACTGGCGGGACCGGTCCACGACCGGGTACGCGCCAAGCTGGAGCGCGAACCCGTCGAGGATCTGCGCATCGACTTCGAGGACGGCTACGGCTCCCGCCCGGACGCCGAGGAGGACGAGGCCGCCGCCCGCGCGGCCCGCCTGGTCTCCGAGGCGTACGCGAACGGCACGGCGGCCCCCTACATGGGCATCCGGATGAAGTGCATGGAGGCCGGCGTCCGTGACCGGTCCATCCGCACAACGGACGTCTTCCTCAGCGGTCTGATGGCGGCCGGAGGTCTGCCCGAAGGGCTCGTGCTGACCCTCCCGAAGGTCACGTACCCCGAGCAGGTCACCGCCTTCGTCCAGCTCCTGGAGGCCTTCGAGAGGGCGCACGGTCTCGACGCCGGACGCATCGGCTTCGAGATCCAGATCGAGACCAGCCAGTCGATCCTCGCCGCCGACGGGACCGCCGCGGTGGCCCGCATGATCGACGCCGCGCGGGGCCGGGCGACCGGGCTGCACTACGGCACCTTCGACTACAGCGCCTGTGTCGGGGTCAGCGCCGCCTACCAGGCCAGCGACCACCCGGCGGCCGACCACGCCAAGGCCGTCATGCAGGTCGCCGCCGCGGGCACCGGCGTACGCGTCTCCGACGGCTCGACCAATGTCCTGCCCGTGGGTCCGGCCGACCGGGTCCACGAGGCCTGGCGGCTCCACTACGGCCTCACCCGCCGCGCTCTGGCCCGGGCGTACTACCAGGGCTGGGACATGCACCCCGGCCACCTGCCGACGCGCTACGCGGCCGTCTACGCCTTCTACCGGGAGGGCCTGGAGTCGGCCGCCGCCCGGCTCGCCGCCTATGTGGCCAAGGCCGGCGGTGACGTCATGGACGAGCCCGCCACCGTCAAGGCCCTCGGCGGCTACCTGCTGCGCGGCATCGACTGCGGCGCGCTGGACACCGCCGAGGTGGCCCGGCTGACCGGCCTGACCCGCGCGGACCTGGAGGCCTTCGCCTCGCCGCGCCGGGGCGACCTGACAGTCACGGCTCCGTAAGGGGCGTCGGCGGATTGTGCGCCCCGGCGGGACGGTCCCTCCCGCCGGGGCGCTCCTGCGCGCCCGGCCGCCGTGAACGATCCTCCGGGCGCCTCCGGGACGTGTCCTCGGGGGAGGTCGGGGCCCGGCCCGTCCTCATCAGGCGTCCCGGCGTGCGGCCGCCCCGCCGCGGGCGCGGTAGGCGCGCATCTTGTGCCGTGCGCCGCACACGTCCATGTCGCACCAGAGGCCGTTCGACGACGGCGCCCGGTCGTAGAAGACCCAGCGGCACTCCGGGGCCGCGCAGGCCTTGAGGCGGGTGGCGTGACGCCCGGTCAGGCCGTGCGCCAGGAGGGCTTCGAGCACCGGGCGTACCACCTCCGCCGCCGCCCCTCCGCCGGAGGCCGGCCGCAGGGTGAGCGTGCCGTCGGGGCGCACGGCGGGAGCACCCGCGACCGCGGCGATGAGCCGGTTGAGAGCGTCGACCGCCGCCGGTGAGGTCCGCTCGACCAGAAAGGCCCGCACGGTCTCCCGCGCCTCCGTGAGCGAGTCCAGCTCTCCCTGATCGGCCGGTGCCGGGAAGCCGTGCGCGCCGAGCCACCGGGCAGCCGTCTCCGGCCGGGCGAGATCGTCCTCGTCGTGGAGATGAGTGGCCGTGTTGCAGAAGTCCTCGACCAGTCCGAGCTCCGCGGGCGCAGGGTTCCGTCGCATGATCACCACCTTATCGCGGTTACCGACAATACGCTTTAGTTGGTAACGTGAATGGTCCGGCAGGGGTACCCCCTCATCACCGCAGGCCAGGAGGCACACCATGAACGGGAAGCTGACCAGGACGTTCGAGACTCCGGACGGGGCGGTCCGCTGGGACGTGCTGGGGGAGGGGGAGCCGGTGGTCCTGCTGCACGGCACCCCGTTCTCCTCGCTCATCTGGCGCGACATCGCCCCGGCCCTCGCCCGCGACCACCGCGTCCACCTCTGGGACCTGCTCGGGTTCGGACAGTCGGAGCAGCGTGACGGGCAGGACGTCGGCCCGGCGGCGCAGGCGAAGGTCTTCACCCGGCTCCTGGAGCACTGGGGGCTGGAGCGCCCGCGCGTGATCGCCCACGACATCGGCGGAACCGTCGCCCTGCGGGCACTGCTCCTGCACGGCGCGCGGTACGCGGACCTCACCCTGGTGGACGCGGTGGCCTGCGGGGAGTGGGGCACCGGGTTCTTCCGGCTCATCAGGGAGAACGCGCACCTCTTCGAGCAACTCCCCGGCTACGCCCACGAGGCGCTGGTCGAGAGCCATCTGCGCCACGCGACGCACACCGGCTACCGGGCAGACGTCCTGTCCGCCCATGCCGACCCCTGGCGCGGCGAGCGCGGCCGGGCCGCGTACTACCGCCAGTACCGGCAGGCCGAACAGGCCGCGACCGACGAGTTCCAGCACCTGCTGGGGGACGTTCCGGTGCCGACCCGGATCATCTGGGGGCGTGAGGACCGGTTCCTGCCGGCGCCCTTCGCCGAGCAGTTGCACGCGCTGATCCCGCACTCCGAACTGCACTGGATCGAGGGTGCGGGCCATACGGTGCAGGAGGACGCCCCCGCGCAACTGCTGGCCCTGCTGACCAGGGCCTTCCGGCAGGCCGGCGCCGGGGTCTGACCGCGCTCCGACGGGCGCCGTTCCGGCGTGCGGTCCTCGCGTCCTCGTGACGCGGTCCGGCGCCCCCGTGCGGGCGGCCGCGCCCGACGGGCCTCAGGCGGGGGGCAGTTCGCCCGAGCCGCGGGGGATCAGCGTCGTCGGCAGTTCCACCCGGGCCGTGGCGTGGTCCGCCCCGTCGAGGCGGCGGAAGAGGTGCTCGGCGGCGGTCCTGCCGACCGCCGCGGCGTCCTGCGAGATCACGGTGATACCGAGCAGGTCGGCGAGCTCGATGTCGTCGAACCCCACGAGCGCCACGGGCCGCTCCCGCTCCGCGATCACCCGGACCGCCGTCACCGTCACCCGGTTGTTGCCCGCGAACAGCGCGGTGACCGGCTCGGGCCCGGAGAGCATCTCCTCCGCGGCGGCCCGCACCCGCTCCGGCTCGGTGGAGCCGAGGGAGACCCAGCCGTCCTCGACGGTGATACCCGCGTCCCGCATGGCGGTGTGATAGCCGCGCAGTCGTTCGGTGGCCGTGTGGATCCGCGGCTGGTCGCCGATGAACCCGATCCTGCGGTGGCCGTGCGCGATGAGGTGGGCCACGCCCTCCCTGGCCCCGCCGAAGCTGTCGGAGAGCACCATGTCGACGTCCACGTGGCCCGCCGGGCGGTCCACGAAGACCGTGGCGACGCCCGCCTTGATCTCCGGCTCCAGATAACGGTGGTCGTCGCCCGCGGGGATCACGATCAGACCGTCCACCCTGCGGGCGCACAGCGCCAGCACCAACTCCTGCTCCCGCTCCGGGTCCTCGGCGCTGGAACCGTTGATCAGCAGCGCGCCGTGTGCGCGGGCGACCTCCTCCACCGCGCGGCTCAGCGGACCGTAGAACGGGTCCGCCAGATCCTCCAGGACCAGTCCGATGGATGCCGTACGGCCCTTGCGCAGAACCCGGGCGCTGTCGTTGCGGCGGAAGCCGAGCGCGTCGATCGCCTCCTGCACACGACGCTCGGTGTCCGGCGTGACGCCGGGCTCGCTGTTCACCACCCGGGAGACCGTCTTCAGGCCGACTCCGGCGCGGGCCGCCACGTCCTTCATCGTCGGCCGGTTGCCGTAGCGGGTCTCGGAATGACGGGCGGTCCGGTCCACGTGCGCTGTCCTGTCGTCGGATTACGGGCGGGGCTGCGGCGCTCCGGCCGGCGCCGAGCGGGGGCCGGTGGGGCGCCGCGGGGGTGATCGGAGGCTGTGGCGTCGAGCATAGGCCCTGGACAACGTTGTCAACAGAATGGAGACTGTGCAGACTGTGGACGGAACCCGCAGGTCCCGCCCCTTCGCCGATCCGGAGAGCCCACACCGATGCATACCGACCTCGTCGCCGCGCTCGACATCGGCGGCACCAAGATCGCCGGCGCGCTGGTGGACGGCGACGGATCCCTCCTCGTACGGGCGCAGCGGCCGACGCCCGCCCGGGAGGGCGCCGAGGCGGTCATGGGCGCCGTGGACCAGGTGCTGGGCGAGCTGATGGCCTCGCCGCTGTGGGGTCGCGCCGGCTCCGTCGGCATCGGCAGCGCCGGTCCGGTGGACGCCGCCGCCGGCACGGTCAGCCCGGTCAACGTCCCCGGCTGGCGGGACTTCCCGCTGGTGGAGCGCGTGCACAAGACAGCGGACGGACTGTCGGTCGCACTGGTCGGCGACGGGGTCGCGATGACGGCCGCCGAGCACTGGCTCGGCGCGGCCCGGGGCTACGACAACGCGCTGTGCCTCGTCGTGTCGACGGGCGTCGGCGGAGGCCTCGTCCTCGGCGGCACCCCGCGGTCCGGCCCCTCGGGCAACGCCGGGCACATCGGCCACATCAGCGTCGACCTGGACGGCGACCCGTGTCCCTGCGGTGCGCGCGGCTGCGTCGAGGGCATCGCCAGCGGCCCCAACATCGCCCGCCGCGCGCTGGAGAACGGCTGGCGGCCCGGCCTCGACGGCGACGCGACGGCCGCCGCGGTGGCCGTCTCCGCCCGCGCCGGAGACCCGGTCGCCATCGCCTCCTACGAGCGTGCCGCCCAGGCGCTGGCGGCCGGCATCGCCGCCACCGCCACCCTGGCGGACCTCGACATCGCGGTGGTCGGCGGGGGAGTGGCCGGGGCCGGCGACGTGCTCTTCGTGCCGCTGCGCCGCAGCCTGCGCGACTACGCCACGCTCTCCTACCTCCGGCGGCTGACCGTGGCGCCCGCCGTGATGGGCACCGACGCGGGTCTGGTCGGGGCCGCGGCGGCGGCCATCGCGCTTCGCTAGCGACCCCCCGCAACAGCTTCCAGGGGGCGCCCGGTTCGTCAGGCCGGGCGCCCCCTGGGTCACGTTCCGAGCGCCGTACCCGGCCCCCGATCGCTCCGGACGACCGCATCCGGTCAACGCCGTCGCCGCCGCGGGGTTTCCGCGGCAGGGTGTTGCGGGCAAGCCACAGGGGGCTACGGAAGAGGGGGAACCGTGATCGTCTGGATCAACGGTGCGTTCAGTGCGGGCAAGACCAGCGCCGCGGGCGAACTGATCGATCTGATCCCGAACAGCACGCTGTACGACCCGGAGGTCACCGGCGCGGGGCTGCGCAGTCTGCTGCCGCAGAAGAGGCTCGCCGAGGTCGACGACTTCCAGGACCTGCCGATCTGGCGGCGGCTCGTGGTGGACACGGCGGCGGCGCTGCTCGCCGAGGTGCCCGGGGTGCTGGTGGTGCCGATGACCCTGCTGCGGCAGGAGTACCGCGACGAGATCTTCGGAGGGCTCGCCTCCCGGCGTATTCCCGTGCGGCATGTGGCGCTCTCACCTGAGGAAACGATCCTGCGAAGCCGGATCGCGGGCCGCGAGGAGTTTCCCGGCGACGAGGAGCAGAGCGAGCGGGTGCGCCTGTGGGCGTACGAGCACATCGGCCCGTACCGCGATGCCCTCGACTGGATCACCGAGGACGCGCATGTGGTCGACAACAGCGCCCTCACGCCCCGTGAGACCGCCGAGCGGATCGCGGACGCCGTGCGCACGGGGAACGCCGCGCCGTGCCCGATCGTCCAGAGCCCGGAGCCGACCGCCGAGACGGTGGCCGCCGGGGTGCTGCTCTTCGACGAGCAGGACCGGGTGCTGCTCGTCGACCCCACGTACAAACCGGGGTGGGAGTTCCCCGGTGGGGTGGTGGAGGCGGGCGAGGCTCCCGCGCAGGCCGGGATCCGTGAGGTCGCCGAGGAGATCGGTCTCCGCCTCGACCGGGTCCCCACCCTGCTGCTCGTCGACTGGGAGTCGCCCCGCCCGCCGGGCTACGGCGGGCTGCGCTTCCTCTTCGACGGCGGCCTGTTGCGCTCCGAGGACGCCGGCCGGCTGCTGCTGCCCGGCTCGGAGCTGCGCGGCTGGCGCTTCGTCACCGAGGAGGAGGCCGCGGGGATGCTGCCGCCCACCCGGTACGAGCGGTTGCGCTGGGCCCTGCGGGCGCGCGAGCGGTCGACGGTGCTGAACCTGGAGGCGGGGGTGCCGGTGGGCTGAGCGGCGTGCCGGGGCTTCAGGGCCGGCCTCCACGCGGGCGGCGCTCACTCGCCGTTCGCCGCCGCCTCCATCAACGCGGCCGCGTTCCCGGTGAGCGGGTCGCCGTGACCGAAGCAGACGGTACGGGGCGCGAGCGCGGCCAGTCGCCGGAACGTGGCGGCCGCCCCGGCCCGGTCCACGTTGAACACGCCGAGCATCACCCGCCGCTCCACGGAGGCGACGGTGTCCCCGGTGAACAGCACACCGTGGCGCGGCAGATGGAGCGCGATGGAGCCCGCCGTGTGACCGGGGGCGTGGACCACCCGTGCCCCGTCCCCGAACGGCAGCACCTCGCCGCCGGTCACCTCGCGGTCGACCCGGGTGGGCGGGGCGTCGGGGCACGTCAGCCCGTGTTCCCACAGCGGCAGTTCCCAGTCCAGCAGGTCCGGCTCCGGTACGGGGCGCTCGCCCCGTACCACCGGGGCGTCCAGCGCGTGGGCGATGATCTCGGCGCCGTGCCGGTCCGCCAGCTCCTGCGCGGCCCCGTAGTGGTCGCGGTGGCCATGGGTGATGACGATGCGCCGGATCCCGGCAGGGTCGAGGCCGAGCGTGCGGATCGCGTCCTCGATCGCGGCGGCCGACTCGACGTCACCCGCGTCGACCAGGGTCAGCTCCGTCCCGTCGTGCCAGAGACAGGCCTGACCGATCCGGAAGCGGAACATGTGCAACTGGGGGAGTACCTCGACGAGATCCATGCGGTGAACGTACGCAGCGGCGGACGTCCACCGCACGGATCTACGCTTCGGGCGACTTCGCCGGGGGCGTAGCGGCACCCGGGCCGCCCCGTGGGGCGGCCTTTGGCGGTCAGACCTTCTTCGACTCCGCGTAGTTCCGCAGGAACAGCGCCTCGGCGACCGACATCCGCTCCAGTTCCTCGGGCGACACGCTCTCGTTCACCGCGTGGATCTGCGCCTCGGGCTCGCTCAGCCCGATCAGCAGGATCTCCGCCTCCGGGTAGAGGCCCGCCAGCGTGTTGCACAGCGGGATGGAGCCGCCCATCCCGGAGGACTGCATCTCCTGGCCCGGGTACGCGTCCCGCATCGCGTCCGCCATCGCCGTGTACGCCGGGCTGGTCATGTCCGCGCGGAACGGCTGCCCCTGGCCCACCTGTTCCACCCGCACCCTCGCACCCCACGGGGCGCGGGACTCCAGGTGGGCGGTGAGCAGCTTCGTCGCCTCGGCGGCGTCCTGGCCCGGCGGTACCCGCAGACTGATCTGCGCCCGCGCGCTCGCCTGCACGGACGGCGTCGCGCCGACGACCGGCGGGCAGTCGATGCCGATGACGGTGACGGCGGGGCGCGCCCAGATCCGGTCCGCGACCGTGCCCGTGCCGATCAGCTCCACCCCGTCCAGCACCTTGGCGTCCTGCCGGAACTCCGCCTCCGGGTACTGGAGCCCGTCCCAGTCGGCGTCGCCGGTCAGGCCGTCGACCGTGGTCGTCCCGTCCTCGGCGCGCAGCGAGGCCAGCAGCTGGATCATCGCGGCCAGCGCGTCCGGGGCCGCGCCACCGAACTGCCCCGAGTGCAGGTTCCCCTCCAGGGTGTCCAACCGCACCCGCAGCATCGTCATCCCGCGCAGCGTCGCGGTGACCGTCGGCAGCCCGACCCGGAAGTTCCCGGTGTCGCCGATGACGATCGTGTCGGCCGCCAGCAGCTCCGGGTGCGCTTCCGCGTACCGCTCCAGACCGCCGGTGCCCTGCTCCTCGGAGCCCTCGGCGATCACCTTCACCGAGACCGGGACGCCGCCGTTCGCCTTGAGGGCGCGCAGCGCGAGCAGGTGCATGATGAACCCGCCCTTGCAGTCGGCCGCGCCCCGGCCGAACCAGCGGCCGTCGCGATCGGTGAGTTCGAACGGCGGGGAGATCCACGCCGACTCGTCCAGCGGCGGCTGCACGTCGTAGTGCGCGTAGAGCAGCACGGTCGGAGCCCCGGCCGGGCCGGGCAGGAACCCGTAGACGGACTGCGTGCCGTCGGGGGTGTCCAGCAGGGCCACGTCCGTGAACTCCTCGGCGCGCAGGGCGTCGGCGACCCAGTTCGCCGCGCCCTCGCACTCGCTCCTCGGGAACACCGCCGGGTCCGCCACCGACTGGAACGCCACCAGCTCGGCCAGTTCCTCCCGGGCGCGGGGCATCAGCGAGGCGACGGTCTCGGGAATCGGACGGGCGGTCATGGGCACGCTCCTCGTGGGTGCGACGTTATGGGTAGGGCGCGGTGTGTACGCGACCGTGTGCGACGCCGTCTGTGAGGCGACGCATGTACGACGAAATCATGGCCGATCCTCCCACAGGAGGGCTGGGCCGGAACGCGCCGTAGGATGCCGTGAGCAGCTTGGGGCCACTGGTCGGATCAGGAGCAGAAGCACATCGTGAGCAGCGAGAACGCAGACGCCGGACGTGAGCCGGAAGAGTCGTCCGTGTGGGATGTCGTCGTGGTCGGCGCCGGACCGGCCGGTGCGTCGGCGGCGTACGCGGCAGCCGTGGCGGGCCGGAGAGTCCTGCTGCTGGAGAAAGCGGAACTGCCGCGCTACAAGACCTGCGGCGGGGGAATCATCGGGTTCTCGCGGGACTCCCTGCCGCCGGGGTTCGAACTGCCCCTGAAGGACCGCATCCACGCGGTCACCTTCTCGCTCAACGGCAAACTGTCGCGCACCCGCCGCTCCCGGCGCATGCTCTTCGGGCTCATCAACCGCCCGGAGTTCGACGCCGGTCTGGTCGAGGAGGCGCAGAAGGCCGGGGCCGAACTGCGCACCGGGGCATCGGTGGTGCGGGTCGAGCAGCACGGTCCCGCCGTGCCCGACCGGCGGACGGTCGCCGTGGTGCTGGCCGGTGGCGAGACGGTGCTCGCGCGGGCGGTCGTCGGCGCGGACGGCAGCGCGGGCCGGATAGGAGCCCATGTCGGGGTGAAGCTCGACCAGGTCGACCTCGGCCTGGAGGCGGAGATCCCGGTCCCGGCCACCGTCGCGGAGGACTGGGCGGGCCGGGTGCTCATCGACTGGGGCCCGATGCCCGGCAGTTACGGCTGGGTGTTCCCCAAGGGGGACACCCTCACCGTGGGCGTCATCTCGGCGCGCGGCGACGGCGCGGGCACCAAGCGGTATCTGGAGGACTTCATCGCCCGCCTCGGCCTCGCCGGGTTCGAGCCGGCCGTCTCCTCCGGCCATCTCACCCGCTGCCGCAGCGACGACTCTCCGCTCTCCCGCGGCCGGGTCGTGGTCTGCGGGGACGCGGCCGGACTGCTGGAGCCGTGGACCCGCGAGGGCATCTCCTTCGCACTGCGCTCGGGCCGGCTCGCGGGGGAGTGGGCGGTCAGGATCGCCGAGTCGCACGACGCGGTGGACGCCCGCCGCCAGGCCCTCAACTACGCCTTCGCCATCAAGGCCGGTCTCGGCGTCGAGATGGGCGTCGGCCGTCGCATGCTCAAGCTGTTCGAGCGTCGCCCGGGGATGCTGCACGCGGTGCTGACCGGCTTCCGCCCGGCGTGGAAGGCGTTCGCCGGGATCACCCGGGGAACGACGTCGCTGGCCGAGCTGGTCCGTACGCACCCGCTGGCGCAGCGGGCGCTGTCCGCGATGGACCGCTGAGGTCCCGCCTCACGACCGTGCTCCTCGGGGTGCCGCTCCGCCCGGCCGGGTGGCGGCGGCGCCCCGACGTCGTACGGGGCGGGTCAGCCCTCGACCGTGATGCGGAAGACCGGGTGGTCCGGGCAGGCCGCCAGCAGTTCGGCGTCCGTGGACTTCGCCGTGATCCCCTGGAAGTACTGGTTGACCTCCCAGCCCCACCGCTCCAGATAGGCCCGGATGATCCGGGCCTTCTGCGCGTCGTCGGCGATCTCCACGGCGGTGAAGCCTCTCACCTTGCGTCCCAGCCGCAGCTCTCCGCCGCCCGCGACGCGCATGTTGCGCACCCACTGCGAGTGACCCCGGGCCGAGACGAGGTACCGCTCGCCCTCGAAAGCGTGGGCGTTGACGGGAATGCGTTGCGGCTGCCCGCTCTTCCGCCCGCGCACCGACAGCTCGGCCGATCCCATCAGGCTGATGCCGTGTCGGGCCAGCCATCCGACGATCCCGTTGAGACGGTCGGCGGAGGCGCTCGCCCGGAGGTAGTAGGGCTGCTGCGACATGAGTGACTCCCGGCGGTGTGGGAGAGCGGTGCTCTCGCTTGAGATCAGTGTGCACGGGCTGGCGTCTCAAAGCAAGAGCACTGCTCTCTGAACGGATGACTGCTCTTGTTTCGTGTCGGTGATCCGTGCGCATGGCAGACTGATCGCATGAGCACCATCCGAGGGGCCAGGGAACGTGCCCGCATCGAAGTGACCGCGGCCATCAAGGACGAGGCCAGGAAGCAGCTCGCGAAGGAGGGTGCGGCGAAGCTCTCGCTGCGAGCCGTGGCCCGGGAGCTGGGCATGGTCTCCTCCGCGCTCTACCGCTACTTCCCCAGCCGCGACGACCTGCTCACCGCGCTGATCGTCGACGCGTTCGACGCGATCGGCGCGGTCGCGGAGCGGGCGGCGGGGGAGCGGGCGGGGACGGTCCCGCCCGCCGAACGCTGGATCGCGGTGGCCTGTGCCGTACGGGAGTGGGGGCTCGCCCACCCCCATGAGTACGCGCTGATCTACGGTTCGCCCGTCCCCGGCTACATCGCTCCGATGGACACGGTGGGGCCCGCGTCCCGGGTGGGCCTGGTCCTCATCGACATCGTCCGTGCCGCCTCCCGGGCCGGGGGCCTCGCCGTGCCCTCCCTCGCCCCGGAGCTGCGGTCCGACGCGGAGCGGATGGCCGCCGAGTTCGCCCCGGACGTGCCTCCGGCCGCTGGGGCGGCCCTGGTCGCCGCCTGGGCCCAGCTGTTCGGCCTGATCTCCTTCGAGCTGTTCGGACAGTTCAACCGGGTCGTCGAGGCGCGCGAGCCGCTGTTCCGGCAGGCCGCGGGCGAGCTGGCCCGCTCGGTCGGCCTGCGCGCGGTCGAGCCGTAGGGCCGCCCTTCCCCGGCGGCGTACTCCCCATGCAGTTCGGGTGATCACCACGCACGGCGGACGCCGCCGCACCCGTCCGCCGTCCAAGGCCTCTCGTTCGGATCAGGTCGGGCTCGCGGGGCCCGGTGGCGTTCACCAGGTGACCGCGGAGTTGTCCGTCCAGATCCGGGCCACCGAGCGGTCGCCGCGCAGGGTGACGGCGGTGAGCGGCAGCCGGTTCCAGAGGGTGAGGTAGAGCCCCTCCGCCGTACCGCTCAGTTCGCAGTCGAAGCCGTCGCCCGGCTGGGTCCCGGCCTCCGACCGTACGGCCTGGAGCGGGTCCTGGGAGATCCGTACCGTCCAGGTCGCCTCGGTGTCCACGGCCCGCACCCGCAGCGTCCGGGGCTTCTGGGAACGCACCTTGCTCTTGGGCCGGGCGTGGAAGCCGGTGAGGAGCTCGTCGATGCCGTCGACCGCCCGGTCCGCGGACACCGGGCTCAGCGGACCGCCGAGCGCCGACTCTGCGTCCACGCGGTGCACGGTCGTCTCGTTGAGCTGGCGGCGGGACCAGAACGCCAGGGGCGAGGGGGCCGGCATGAAGGTCCAGCAGTCCAGGTCGGCTGGGGCTTCCTCCAGGGAGCCGACCAGATGGCGGTGCCCCTCGCGGAACCAGTCCAGGAGTTCGGCGCCGTCGAGGGCGGGTTCGCCGCCGTCCGGCCGATGGGTGGTGTGGCCCTCGGTGATGAACGCCGCCGCCCAACGGTGCACCATGCCGGTGTGCCGCAGGAGATGACGTATCTGCCAGCCGGGACAGGTCGGGACCGATGCCCCCGATCCGGCCCGCTCGGCGGCGGCCGCGAGCAGCCGCCCTTCCTCGGACAACGACGCGATGTGCTCGGCGATCTGCATGGCGGCGATTGTGCCAGGGCCCCTGTTCGGCCCTCAGACGCCCTGCGGGTGCGCGGAACCGGCCGACCCGGCCCGGCGCACCAGGCGGACGAACCAGCCCAGGGCCAGCGACTGGACGAGGACCGAGACCGCCAGGCCGAGCACCAGGAACCACGTGGGCCCGCCGGCCTCGGCGCCCGCCAGGGAGCCGCCGAGGAAGAACAGGAAGACGGTCGGGGCCGCGAGGAGGAACAGCCAGACGCCGGAGAACGAGGCGTCCTCATGGGCGACGAAGAGGGTGTCCGCGGCGACGAACAGCGTCGCCGCGAGCACCAGCCCGAGGTAGATCAGGGAAGCGGGGTTGCGGAAGGTCAGCCGGACCAGGGTGTTCAGGTGCGGGTGGTCGGTCAGGCGCTTCATGGTGTGCTCCCCTGCTGCTCGCTCTGCCGCTTGCTCGGCCGAGGCCTCCATCGTGCGCGGGGGGAGCGGGTCCTGCCTGAGTACGGCTACTCAATCGACCGTGTGTGCGGGTGATCAGGTGTGCGCGTCCGTCGTCGCGTTGCGCGCCCCGTAGCCCAGGGCGGCCGCCGCCGCGGCCAGCAGGGCGACCGTCGTCAGGGCCAGCGGCAGCGAGAACCAGTCGGCGAGGAAGCCGATCGCAGGCGGGCCGAGCAGCATCCCGCCGTAGCCGAGCGTCGACGCCGCCGCGACTCCGCTCGGTCCCGCGAGCTCGCCCGCACGCCCCACCGCGACGGGGAAGATGTTGGCGAGCCCCAGGCCGGTGACCGCGAACCCGGCCAGTGCCAGCCAGGTGGTCGGCGCCAGCGAGCCCAGCAGCATTCCGGCCGAGGCCGTCGCGCCGCCGAGGACGAGGGTGCGGGTCTGGCCGAGCCGTTCCAGGAGGATGGTCCCGGTCAGCCGGCCCACCGTCATCGTCAGGGCGAACAGCGCGTAGCCGGCGGCGGCGAGCCCGGGGCGCGCGCCCAGGTCCTGTTCCAGGTGCAGTGCGCCCCAGTCGGCCAGGGCCCCTTCCCCGTACGCCGTGCACAGGGCGATCACGCCGAAGAGCACGACGACGCGGCGGGCCCGGGGCGACAGCCGCTGCTTCGGCGCCTTCCGGTCGACGGGCCGAGGAGCGGCGGGGGCGGGGCGGTGCCGCAGGAGGACGGGTCCGGCGAACGCGGTGACGAGCAGACCTGTCCCGGCCAGCAGGAAGAGGTGCGTGGACGCGGCCAGGCCCCCCGCGACCAGCCCGCCGAGCCCGGCGCCGACCATGCCGCCCAGGCTGAACGCCGCGTGGAAGCTGGGCATCACGGGCCGGCGCAGTTCGGCGACCAGGTCGACGGCCGCGCTGTTCATCGCCACGTTCATCCCGCCGTACGCCGCACCGAACACCAGTAGCACGAGGCCGAGGGAGAGCGCCGAGTGGGTCTGGGCGGGCAGGGCGATGCTCAGGGGGAGCAGGACGCCGCAGACCACGGTGACGGCATGGCTGCCGTAACGGCGGCAGAGCCGGCCGGTCAGCATCATGGTGATGACCGCCCCGGCGGATACGCCGAGGAGGGCGAGGCCGAGGGTGGAGGCGGAGGCTCCGGTCTGCTGCTTGATGGCCGGGATACGGACCACCCAGCCGGCGAAGAGGAACCCGTCGAGGGCGAAGAACACGGTCAGCGCGGTACGGAGGCGGGCCGACGAGGGTGGAGCGGTGTCTCCGCCAGGTCCCCCCGGTAGGGCCGTCCGCAGTTTGTTTAGTTGCGGCACAAACTCAGCATAGGGGCGCTCGGGCGACGGGCGCAACACCGCTGCATGCCGTACGTCGCGGCCTCCCGGCCGTGGCGGGAACGGGGCCCCCGGGCGGCCCCTGGGCGTCCGGGGCGCCTCCGGATCATGGGAGACTCGCCCCCATGAACGGCAAGGCGACCACCACCCGGACGAAGTTGGAGAGGGGCCGCAGTGCGCTCGGGCCCGCACTGGAACTGGTCCACACCGGACGCGCCCCCACCCGGGCCGTGCTCACCTCCGAACTCGGCGTCACCCGCGCCACCGCCGGGGCGGTCGCCGCGGAACTGGAGGCGCTCGGGCTGATCCGGGTCGACTCCAGCCCGGGGTCGGCGGCCGGATCCCAGGGCCGGCCCTCGCACCGGCTGTCCGTCCTGGAGACCGGCCCCGTCGTCCTCGCCGCCCAGGTGCACTCCGACGGCTTCCGGGCCGCGCTCGTCGGGCTCGGCGGCCGGATCGTCGCCACATCGCCGGGCTGCGTCGCGGTCATGGCCGACCCGGCACAGGTACTCGGCGAGGTGGTGGAAGCGGGGGCGGGGCTGCTGCGCGAGAGCGGGCTGCGCTGCGTCGGGGCCGGGCTCGCGGTGCCCTCCGCGGTCGCCGAGCCGGAGGGCACCGCCCTCAATCCGCTGCACATCGCCTGGCCCGTCGGCTCCCCGGTCCGCGACATCTTCGCCGCCTGCGTACGCGAAGCGGGCGTCACCGGGCCCGCGTTCACCGGCAATGACGTCAACCTCACCGCGCTGGCCGAGCACCGGCACGGCGCGGGCCGCGGCGCCCAGCACCTCCTGTGCGTGGCCACCGGCCACCGGGGCGTCGGCGGGGCCCTCGTCCTCGACGGCCGGCTGCACAGCGGGAGTTCGGGGCTCGCGCTGGAGGTGGGGCATCTCACCGTGAACCCCGAGGGGCGGCCCTGCCACTGCGGCGGGCGCGGCTGCCTCGACGTGGAGACCGACCCGCTGGCCTTCCTCACTACCGCCCGCCGCGAACCGGGTCCCGAGGAGTCCCTCCTCAAGCAGGCCGGAAACCTGCTCCGTACGGAGTACGACGACCCCGCCGTACGGCACGCCGCCGAAGCGCTGATCGACCGCCTGGGTCTGGGGCTGGCCGGACTGGTCAACATCCTCAACCCGGACCGGATCATCCTCGGCGGGCTCCACCGCGACCTGCTGGAGGCGGACCCGGAGCGGCTGCGCGCCGTCGTCGCCGACCGGAGCCTGTGGGGGCGCAGCGGCAGCGTGCCGATCCTGCCGTGCACCCTGGCCCACAACAGCCTGGTGGGCGCCGCCGAACTGGCCTGGCAGCCGGTCCTCGACGACCCGCTCGCGGCGTTGGCCTGACACCCGCAGGTCCCCGCCGTCAGCGCACCGTTCGCTGCTGCTGCTGCTGCTGCTGCTGCTGCCGCCGCTGCCGCTGCGGCTGCTGTCCCGGTCGGCTGCCGGAGGTCGGGTGCGGCACGGGCTCCGGCTGCTCCCGAGTGAGCCGCGGGCGGCGGCAGGGCGTGACCCCCGCCCGGCCCGCGCCGCCCGGCCCGCGCCGCCCGGCCCGCCCGCTCCGTTTCAGCCGACCACGGCCGACCGGGCGGGCACGGCCGCGATGTCGTCGGGGGCGATGGTCACGGCCCCGAACGGCCCGTCGGTCATCGACCCGTAGACCGCGAGCGGTGGCAGGGTCGAGGCGCCGGTGGCCGCGGGCAGGGTGAACCAGACGGCCTTCCCGGCCGAGCCGATCGGCCGCACGCCCCAGCTCTCGCTGACGGCGGCGATCAGAGCCAGCCCCCGGCCCGACGTGGCGAACGAGTCCGCCTCGTTCACCGTGGGCAGGCGTGGGTCGTGGTCGTGGACGGAGACCGTCAGGCGGTCGAGCAGCAGCTCGATGTCGACGGTGCATGACTTGTCCGGCTGTGCGTGCCGGTGGACATTGGTGAGAAGCTCGGTGACGCCCAGGGCCGCCTGGTCGATCAGAGGATCGAGATGCCAGTAGCGCAGTTGCGCCGAGATGATTCTGCGGACCTGACCGATCCGCGACGGCAGGGCCTGGAGCTCCACCGTGCAGTGCCTGCTTGGCTCGCTGATCACGGCTGCGACTCCCCGAAATAGGTCCGGAAGAAGAGAAGAGAAACGAACGGGGCCGGCGGACGACTGACTGCCGGATCCGCTCTGCTCTTGTCGTGTCTGCTCGTGTCGCGCGATCCGCTCCGTGGAGCGGATCGCTCTGTCACCGAGGGTGCACCTTCAGTGACATGGGACCAGCGTGGCCCAGGGGGTACGGCTCCGCAACTCGCGGCGGAGCCCGGCGGCCCGCGAACCGGTCCGCCGGGCCCGTGCCTGCCCCCGTTCAGTCCCTGCGGCCGCGCGCGTGGCGCAGAGCCTCCAGGAAGCGCCGCAGTGGAGCCGCCCCGTCGCGTCTGCGGCTGCGCTGCCCCATCGTCAACCGGTAGCGCACCCCGTTCACCCGGGCGATGACGGAATCCGCCGCGATGAACCACCATGTGCGGGCGCTGACCGAGCCCACCGGGGCGCTGTCGATCTCCCGCCCGTTGCTCGTGAGCAGCGACAGCCGCCCGTCCTTCACCACCACCTGACCAGCCCTGGTCAGCGACCTGGTGAACCGCTCGATCCTGACCCCTGAAGCACTGAACTCGACGTCCGTCATGGCGGATTCGCCCCCCTTCGGCACCACTCCCTGCTGTGCAGTGTGCCCCGGCGCGGGCCGGACCGCCAGAGGGCCCGGAAGCACGACGGGCCCTCGACCGCACCGCCCGTCGCCGCCGCCCCCGCGGGCGGTGGTCAAAGGCAGCGCTATGGACCATCAAAGTGACCGTTTGCGCAGGTGGGGTGCATATCGTGGGGGCGCGAGCACCGGATCGACGACCAACAGGGAGCAGGCCCATGGACACCGTTGAGCACGCAGCCGGGCACGGGGCCAGGGCGACCGTGGACGTCGACCGCAGCGACCCGGAGTACCGGGCCTGGCTGAAGGAGGCCGTCCGCAAGGTCCAGGCCGACGCGAACCGTTCCGCCGACACCCACCTGCTGCGCTTCCCGCTGCCCGAGGTATGGGGCATCGACCTCTACCTCAAGGACGAGTCGACGCACCCCACCGGCAGCCTCAAGCACCGCCTCGCCCGCTCGCTCTTCCTGTACGGGCTCTGCAACGGCTGGATCCGGCCCGACAGGCCGGTCATCGAGGCGTCCAGCGGTTCGACCGCCGTGTCGGAGGCGTACTTCGCCAAACTGATCGGCGTCCCGTTCATCGCCGTGATGCCGCGCACCACCAGCCCGGAGAAGACCCGGCTCATCGAGTTCCACGGCGGGCGGTGCCATTTCGTGGACGACTCGCGCACCATGTACGAACAGTCCGCGGCCCTCGCCGCCGAGACCGGCGGGCACTACATGGACCAGTTCACCTACGCGGAGCGCGCCACCGACTGGCGCGGCAACAACAACATCGCGGAGTCGATCTACCAGCAGCTGCGCCTGGAGCGCTACCCGGAGCCCGCCTGGATCGTCGCCACCGCCGGGACCGGCGGCACCTCGGCGACCATCGCCCGCTACGTCCACTACCTCCAGCACGACACCCGCATCTGTGTGCCCGACCCGGAGAACTCCTGTTTCTTCGACGGCTGGACCAACCACGACCCGCTCGCCACCAGCGACCGCGGCTCACGCATCGAGGGCATCGGCCGCCCGCGCATGGAGCCCAGCTTCGTGCCCGGCGCCATCGACCGCATGATGAAGGTGCCCGACGCCGCCAGCGTCGCCGCCGTCCGCGCCCTGGAGCGCGCCATCGGCCGGAAGGCGGGCGGGTCGACGGGCACCGGACTGTGGAGCGCGTTCAAGCTGATCGCCGAAATGGTGGAGCGGGGCGAGCGCGGGAGCGTCGTCACGCTGCTGTGCGACCCGGGCGACCGCTACCTGGACAAGTACTACTCCGACTCGTGGCTGGAGGAACAGGGCCTGGACATCGCCCCGTACACCGCCGCCATCGACGCCTTCCTCGCCACCGGTACCTGGCCCTGCTGAGGGCTGCGCCGACCGCACAGCTCGCCGAGGCTTGCGCCGGCCGCACGGCTCAGGGCGTCGTCGCCGCCAGCCGCGCGTCCAGGCGGCGCACGGCGTTCCGGAAGGACCGGCCCACCCCCGCCCGCGCGAGGCTCAGCACCAGGCGGAACAGCCCCGTCCCGTCGGCGGCGAAGGTCCACTGCACCCGGGTGCCGGACCCCTCCGGAGTGAGCCGCCACTCCTCCAACAGGGCCCGGAGACCCGGGGCGTTGGACTCGTCCGCCCGGTAGGCGTAGCACGTGTCCGGTTCGGCGGCCACGATCGTCTCGCGGAACCGGACCCCGCCCCGCAGCCGCACCTCGCGGCCCGCCCCCTCATGGGTGGACGTGGCCAGGGTGACGGCGGTGAACCAGGACGGCCAGGACGCGACATCCTCGGCGAGCGCGCGGTACACCACGCCCACGGGGGCGGACACCTCGGCGGCGAACACCAGACGCATCGGCGCGGAATCGACGAACTCCCGTCCCACGGTACGGAGTAGGCGTGCCATCGCGTGCACCTCTCGGTGGTCTGCGGCGTGTTGGGCCGGGCACACCCTAGCGGCAGGACCGTCAGTTGTCTGTACCACTGTCGGCCATCGACGCCCGCCGTCTCTCCTCGGCCGCGGCAGCCTCGGCGATGTTGCGAGCCATCCCGCCGAACACCACCGAGTGGAAGGGCCACACGCTCCACCAGTAGGCGTGACCGAACAGCCCGCGCGGATGGAACAGGGCGCGCTGCCCGTACACCGTCCGGCCCCGGTCGTCGCGGCGCACCGACAGCTCCAGCCAGGCCAGGCCCGGCACCCGCATCTCGGCCCGCAGCCGCAGCAGTTCGCCCGGCAGGATCTCCTCCACCCGCCAGAAGTCCAGCGAGTCGCCCACCCGCAGCCGCTGGGCGTCCCGGCGCCCGCGCCGCAGCCCCACCCCGCCGACGAGCCGGTCGAGCCAGCCGCGTACCGCCCAGGCCAACGGGAAGGAGTACCAGCCGTTCTCCCCGCCGATGCCCTCGATCACCCGCCACAGCGCGCCCGGCCCGACCGGCACGGTCAGCTCCCGCTCGTCGCGGTAGAGGCTGCCGCCCGCCCAGTCCGGGTCGGTGGGCAGCGGGTCGCTCGGCGCGCCGGGCACCGAGGCGTTGGACCAGCGGGTGTCGACCCGCGCCTCCTGGATCCGCTTCAGGGCCAGACGCAACGCCCGGTCGAAGCCGATGGGCCCGTCCGGCGGATCGGGGACGTACTCCTTGATGTCGTGCTCCCGGCACACCACCTCGTGGCGCAGCGATTCCGTGAGCGGCCGGGCGATGGAGCCGGGCACCGGGGTGACCAGGCCGACCCAGCGGCTGGAGAGCGTCGGGGTGAGCACCGGCACCGGCAGGATCAGCCGTCGCCGCAACCCCGCCACCCGGGCGTAGCGCTGCATCATGTCCCGGTACGTCATGACGTCCGGGCCCCCGATGTCGAAGGCCCGGTTCACCTCCTCGGGCAGCTTCGCGCTCCCCACCAGATACCGGACGACGTCCCGCACGGCCACCGGCTGGATCCGGGTCCGCACCCAGCTCGGGGTGATCATCAGCGGCAGCCGCTCGGTGAGGTACCGCAGCATCTCGAACGAGGCGGACCCCGAGCCGATCACGATCGCCGCGCGCAGTACCGCCGTCGGCACCCCGGAGTCCAGCAGAATGTGCCCCACCTCGGCCCGCGAGCGCAGATGCGGCGACAGGTTCCGCTCCGGCACCCCGGCCGGGGTCAGCCCGCCCAGGTACACGATCCGGCGCACCCCGGCCGCCCGCGCCTGTTCGCCGAAGGTTCTCGCCGCCGTGCGGTCGGTCTCCTCGAAGTCCGAACCGGAACCGAGCGCGTGCACCAGGTAGTACGCCACATCGACGTCCCGCATCGCCTCTGCCAGGGACGCGGCGTCGGTGACATCGCCGCGCACCACCTCTACCCGGTCCACCCAGGGGTAGTCGCGCAGCTTCCGCGGCGTTCTGGCCAGGGTGCGCACCCGGTGCCCCGCATCGAGCAGAGCGGGCACCAGCCGGCCGCCGATGTAGCCGGTCGCCCCGGTCACCAGAGCGCGCGGACGCGAGCTGCCGGGGCCGTCCGGGCCATCGGGGAGACTCAGGTCGGCAGAGGTATCGCCCAGATCCGTCACCTGGCCGAGTCTGGCACCGAACGGCCGGTAGGACCGGTCGGGGGGTCCGTGCGGGGGCATCGATGCCATGGGTACGGCGCAATCGTGTGACGGTCACATCACCCGCACCGCATCGGCCACCCGGTCGTTGGCGACTTCGCGGAGAGCTGAGGTACGCCTGCTCCGGCCCGGCGGTCCTATCGGTCGCCGGGGGAGGCGAGCAGGGCGTCCAGGACCTTGCCGAACATCCGCCGTCCGGTGGAGGCGAGCAGCGGATCACCCCACCGGGGCACCAGCCGCACCCGGAGCTCCTCGACCCAGACCACATGGGAACCGGAATCCGTGGGAAGCACGTCGATCGAGGCCCGGCCCAGCACCACGGCCCCCCGCTTCTCCAGCCGGCAGACCCCCGCCCGGCCCCCGGCGGGAGGCGTCCACCGCACCACTTCCATCGGATCGTCGAACGCCAGCGGGCCCAGCCCCGTACGCGCCACGAAGACCGTCCCGAGCTGCGAGGGAAGTCCGGTCGGGACCGAGATCGCGGTCAACGGCACCTGCGCGCCGTGCCGTTCCCAGTCGGTCACCCGGCGCCAGGCCTCGGCTGCGGGGAGAGGGGAGAAACGCTCGATCCGGAAGACGGCCACACCACGATCCTATGGGGTGTCCGCCGGACCCGCGCCGAGCCGAACGGAATCCGGAGCGCCCCGCCTCAGAGGCTGTCGGGTGACCTCGGGGCGGGCGACGCCCCGTCGGCCCCGGCGGGGGAGTCGCCCGCCACCAGCAGACCCGGCAGATTTTCCTCGATCTCCGCGCGCGTCCGAGGAGCCAGACCGGCGTCCGTGACGAACGTGTCGACCTCCTCCAGCGTCGCGAAGGAACTCAGGCCCACCGTGCCCCACTTGGTGTGATCGGCCACGACCACGATCCGGCGCGCCGCCCGGACGAAACGGCGGTTGGTCTCCGCCTCCGCGAGGTTGGGCGTCGAGAGCCCGGCCTCGGCCGAGATCCCGTGCACGCCGAGGAACAGCACATCGAAGTGGAGGGAGTCGATGGCCCGGTCCGCGACCGGCCCGACCAACGAGTCCGAGGGAGTGCGCACCCCGCCCGTCAGCACCACCGTCGCCGCCCCGGGCCGCGCCCCGCGCCCCCCGGCCGGACGCTGCGCGTCATGGAACACGTCGGCCACCCGCACCGAGTTGGTCACCACCGTCAGATCCGGCACGTCCAGCAGATGCCGGGCCAGCGCGAAAGTCGTCGTCCCGCCCGAGAGCGCGATCGCGCTGCCGGGCACCGCCAGCGCCGCCGCCGCCCGCGCGATGTCCTCCTTGGCGCTCAGCTCCAGCGCCGACTTCGCCTCGAACCCGGGCTCGTGCGTACTCGCCTCGACGACCGGGACCGCGCCGCCGTGGACCTTCTCGATCACGCCCTGGCGGTCCAGCGCGTCCAGGTCCCGGCGGATCGTCATGTCGGAGACGTTCAGCTTGCGGGTCAGCTCGTTGACCCGGACCCCGCCACGCCTGCGCACCTCGTCGAGGATCAGCGCACGTCGCTGCTCCGCGAGCAGGTTCTGATTCTCGCTCAACGCCGGGCCCGGTCCTTCCCTCTGCCGTACGGTCCGCAGCGGCCTGCGCGACACGCTCATCCTGCCACGCAGGCATGTCCGGCGTATCACCTGGGGAGATTCCGTGAGACCGCTTCACACACCCGCCCCGCGCCCGGAATCCTCGGGACTTCGCGGCCGGCGGGTCACCACGCCCGGCGCCGGCGACGTCCCGGCCCCGCACCATCCGCTCCTGAGCACGTCCTCGTCGGCCGCGAGGCCGACGCGCCCGAGAGAGAGTTCCCCCTTGGCTCCTGCCGCCCTGCCCCCGTCCCCGCCCGACTCCCCGTCCGCGCAGCACACCGGGGCCGCACTGGAACTGCTCGTCCACGGCGTCGGCGGCGCCACCCCGCAGGAGGTGCTGGGCGATCCCCGTACCGTCCGCGTCACCGGGGACGAGACCGCGGCCGTGTACCGGCGCACCGAGGACGCCCACGGCGAGAAGCACCCCGAGCGCTACCGGAACGAGCCCGTCGCCGAGGCGTACTGCTGGTCCGGCCTCACCTCCGGCAACGGCTCCCGCGCCCTGTGGCTGCTGCTCCTGCCGTTCATGGTGGTCAACCTCGCCCACTGGATGCGCCCCACCGCAACCGGCCGCACCCGTGCGGTCCGGCTGTACGGCGTGCTGGTGCGGCTCGTCGCGCTCAGCCTCACCGTGCTGCTCACGGCGGCCGCCTGCGAAGTCGCCCTGGACCTGCTGGCCTGGCAGTGCGCGGGTGCCGAGGCCTGCGCCGAACGCCGTTCCTGGCTCGGTTTCCTGTCGGCCCAGCAGGGCGGCTGGTGGTCGCAGCCCGGCCGCCGTCTCGCCCTGGCCGCCGTCGTGCCCGCGGCCCTGGTGGGGCTCCTGTGGTACCTGTCCAACCGGACCTGGAGCGCGTACGAATCCCAAGCACCCCTGGACGAAGGGGACATCGACGCCCACGACCCCGAAGGGGCGCGCGAGGCCCACGACCCCGACACCCCCGACCCGGACACCGACGGGGCCCCGCGCCCACCCGCCCCGATCCGCCCCGCGCTCGGCAGGCCCGGCTTCTGGTACGGCCGCCGCATCGTCGCCCGGCTCCGCGCCGCCCACACGGCGGCCGGGTTCCTGACCGTCGCCGCGGCCGTCGCCGGCGCCGCCGCCCGACACGACCGGAACGCCGAAGGACCGGTGCCCCCGCTCCTCGGCGCGGCCGTCGAGGGCGGGATCGTCCTGTGCGCGCTCGTCGTCGTCCGGGTCGTCTGCAGCCGGGGGCGCAGCGAACGGATCCGCGACACCAAGCTGGACGCCGCCCTGATCACCTATCTGCCCGGCTCCGCGCTCGCCCTGCTCGCCCTCGCCGTCGTGTACGCCTCCTGGTCGCGCCCGGACTGGGAGTCCTCGGGCAGCCTGCCCGGCGAGACCGCTTTCCGGCTCATCGCCCTCGGCCAGGGTGTCCTCGTCGTCGGCCTCGCCCTGGTCGCCCAGGGCATCTTCCGGCGTACCCCCGAACCGCGCACCGTCCTGTACGGACTCGGCGGCCCCGCGGTCGCGATGCTCGCCTGCGCCCTCGGCGGAGTGATGACCGGGGGAGTGGCCCAGCGCGTCGCCGACTGGCTCGACGGACCGGGGAGCCCGGGCATGGGCCACGGCACCGACATCGCCGGACCGCCTGTCCTGCTGAGCTGGCAGGCCTCCGTCATCCCGGTACTCCTGCTGCTCCTGCTCGTCCCGGTCCTGGTGCTGATCGTCCGCACCACGCGCACCGCCCGCCGGCTGGGCCCGCTCATCGAGGCGGAGTACGCCCCCGAACCGCCCGACGAGGGCCGTACCCGCCGCATCGCCCGGATCCGCGCGACCGCCGCCCTCACCGACTCGGCGCCCTGGATCGTCGGCGTGGTCTCCGGGGCCACCCTGTTGCTCGGGGCGGGCGCGATCGCCGGTTCCTGGCGCAGCGACGAGGTGCCGGGCCGGGCCGCCGACGGGAGCTGGCCGCTCATCGAATCGTTCGCCGAGGCCGCACAGTCGACCGGCTCCTGGCTGATCGGCCTCGGCTTCGTCCTGTTCGTCGCCGGTGGCCGTCGCGCCTACAAGGACGCCTCGGCCCGCCGCACCATCGGCATCCTCTGGGACGTGGGCACCTTCTGGCCGCGCGCCGCCCACCCCTTCGCACCCCCGTGCTACGCCGAGCGCGCGGTTCCCGACCTCGCCTCCCGGATGTCCGCCTGGACGACGACCATGCCCCGGGGCCGGCTCGTCATCTCGGGCCACTCACAGGGCAGCGTGCTCGCCGCGTCCGCCGTCTGGCAACTGCCCGACGCGACCCGCCGCCGGGTCGCACTGCTCACCTACGGCTCGCCCCTGGAGCGGTTGTACGGGCGGTGGTTCCCGGCCTACTTCGGCCCCGGGCCGCTGCTCGGGCTGCACCGCTCGGTGCACTGCTGGCGCAATCTGTGGCGGCACACCGACCCGATCGGCGGCCCCGTCCGCATCTGCGCCGACCCCGACCCGGGCGTCGACCGGGGCCCCTTGAAGGACCCGCTGGCCTACGGGCGGACCACGAAACTCCCGCTGCCCGAACCGATCCTCGGGCACTCCGACTACCAGGCCGACCCGGTCTTCGCCGAGGAGCGGGCCGATCTCCTGGCGGAGTTGGGCCCGCTCGTCCCCCGGCAGGCGGAGGCGGGTCTTCAGAAGGGCAGCTCGGGGAGATCCTCGGGGTAGAGCAGGGTCAGGTCGTCCGTGCTCGTCTCGGCGAGCTGGGCGACCCGGCCCGCGTGCCGCTCCACCATTGACTCGAAGGTCTGGCGGGCGGTGCGGCCGTTGCCGAAGGCGGGGCCCTTGGGCAGCTCCGTGAAGTACTTCAGGAGCGCCTCCCCGGTGCCCTCCGCCAGGCTGTACTCATGCTCCTCGGCCTGCTGCTCGACGATCCGCAGCAGCTCCTCGGGGAGGTAGTCATGGAAGGTGATGGTCCTCGAGAACCGTGAGGCCACCCCGGGGTTGACGGTGAGGAACCGCTCCATCTCGTGGGTGTAGCCCGCGACGATCACGACCACCGCGTCCCGGTGGTCCTCCATCAGCTTCACCAGGGTGTCGATGGCCTCCCGCCCGAAGTCCCGGCCGGAGTCCTCGGGCGAGAGGGCGTACGCCTCGTCCACGAACAGCACCCCGCCGCGCGCCCGGTCGAACGCCTCCTGGGTCCGGATCGCCGTCGAGCCGATGTGCTCGCCCACCAGGTCCACCCGGGACACCTCGACCAGATGGCCGCGCTCCAGCACCCCGAGCGAGGCCAGGATCTCCCCGTACAGCCGGGCGACCGTGGTCTTGCCGGTGCCGGGGGAGCCGGTGAAGACGAGGTGCCGGCGCACGGACGCGGCCTTGAGCCCGGCCTCCTGACGGCGGCGGCCCACCTCGATCATGTCGGTCAGCGCCCGCACCTCCCGCTTGACGCTGTCCAGGCCCACCAGCGCGTCCAGCTCGCCGAGGACCGCCGAGGAGTCCCGGGCCGGCTCCACCGGGACGACCGGCTCCGGAGCGGGCTCGACCGCGCGCTGCCCGGGCAGCGCGCCCAGTAGACCGGGCGTCGACCGGGTCTCCGTCAGCACCGCGGGCGGCGGCGGGGCCGGAGCCGTACGCAGACCGCTCTCGTCGCTCGTGCAGTCCTCGGCCACCGGGCCGGTCGCGCCGGCGTCGCCCTCGGGGAACTCGTAACCGCCCCGGGCGCACCGCTCGGTGCGGCAGCGGGTGAGCGTGGTGCGGCAGCCGTCCATGACGTGGAAGCCGTAGCCCTCGCTGCCCGTCACCCGGCAGCTGTCGAAGGTGCCCCGGCCCTCGGCCGAGACGTAGAACCCCGCCTCGGCCGGCGAGGTGACCGTGCAGCGCTCGATGGTGGGGTCCGCGCCCTTGGTGACGATGACCCCGGTCTGCGCCGCGTCGATGGTGCAGTTGTTCAGCGTGCCGCCGCTGCCGTGGTCGCGGAACCAGGCGCCCGTGGACGCCTCCCGGATGCGGCAGTCGTCCAGCTGGGCGGTGGCCCCGTCGCTCACGGAGACGGCGGTGTTGCGGATCTGGGAGAGGTCGCTGTCCACGACGTCGGCGCGCGACCCCCGGTCGAGGACGAAGAGGGCGTCGGGCACGTCGTGCACCCGGCAGGCGTCCAGTATCACCGTCGCGCCGTCGCTGACCCAGACCGCCGGGTAGTCGCCCGTACTGTCGTGGATCTCGCACTGGTTGGCGTCGACCCGGGTTCCCGGGTCCCAGACCGAGAGCCCGTTGCGGCCGAAACGGCGGACGGTGGAGCGGGTCAGCGTGAGCACCGAACGCGACCGCAGGTCGACGGCGTTCTCCGGAATGTCGTGGATGTCGCAGTCCGCGAGGGTGAGCACCGCGTCGGTGTCCAGCGTGACGCCGTCCGCGGAGGTGCGGTGCACGGTGCAGTCGGTCAGGTGGGCCGAGCCGCGGGCGGTGACCTGGATGCCGCTGCCCTTGATCTCGTACACCTCGCAGCCGAACGCCTCCAGGCCGCTGCCCTCGCCGGTGACGCCGATCCCCGCCCCGGACGCGTGGTGAATCCGGCAGCGGTCCAGGCGCGGATGCCCTCCGTCGCGGACCGAGATCCCGGACTGGCCCGCGGAGACGATCTCGCACTCCTCGAACACGCCGCCCGCACCGTCCAGCACGGCGATGCCGACCCCGGCCGGATTGTCGACCGTGCACCGTCGCACGGTGGGCCGCGCCGCGCCGCGCACCTCGATGCCCGCGGCGGACCGCGTCACGATCCGCAGGTCCGTCAGTTCCGCCGTGCCGTCCTCGACCAGCAGCGCCGGGGCCGCCGAGTCCTGGCCCTCGACATGGAGGTCCTGGATGATCGCGGAGGCGCGCACGGTCAGTGGTACGCCGTCGAGCGGCGCGATCCGCACGGAACCGACCGAACCCTCCGGCCCCCGCAGCGTCACCGCGCGGTGGACGACGAGGTTCTCCCGATAGGTCCCGGGCGCGACGGTGAGGACGTCGCCGTCGGCTGCCGCCTCCAGGGCCGCGGAGAGGGAGGCGTACTCGCCCGTGCGGCGGCGCCATCGCGATGTGCCGGTGTGCGTCACCTGGACCGTGCCCTGTGCCATGGCGTTGCTCTGCCCCCACCTCGTGCTGTGCGATGCCTCGGGTCCGTCCGTCGCCGGGGAGGCGGACGGGGTCGGACCACCGTAGCGCGCGTGAGGGGCGGGAGTTGACGAGTCCGCCCCGCGGAGCGATGTCTCCCCCCGCCCGCTCCCGGCCGGGGGAGGCCGTGGTCAGCCGCCCTTCTGGGCCCTGCCCCAGTCCGGACCGGCCGCGGCCCACTCCCGGTCCAGCCGTGCGTACCGCCGCCGCACCATGCGTCGCACGGTCAGTCTGCGGCCCGCCTCGACGCCTGCGCCGGCGAGCAGGAACGCGCCGATGCCGCCCAGCACCGCGTGGGTCCGGGCGGTGCGCCCGTCCATCGGCGGCGGCACCGGGTGGCCCGCAGCGTCCGTCCAGATCCGCAACGGGGACCCCGGGCCGCCCGGCCGCGACGCGGTGTCCACCTTTCCCGTGCGCGGACTGCCGTCCGGGGCCTCCCAGGACGCCACCACCCAGGTGCGCGCGGCCCGTTCGACGCCGCCCTCGGGGTCACCGGCGGACCGTCCCCGTCCCGCCGGGCCCACCACCACCGCGTCGACGGGGTGACGCTCCTCGTGCTGGGCCCGCACCGACCGCTGGAGGGCGGCGTCGGCCACCGTCCCGCCCGCCCAGCCCGCGGCCGGGGCGCCGACCACGAGGAGCAGCAGCGCTCCGAGGGCCACCCAGGCCTCCCGGCGGTCGGTGGCACGGCGCAGCGGGCTGCCCCGCCCGCGCAGCAGTGCCCACAGCACCCACACGCCCGTCCCCCCGCCCCTTCTGCCGATCCGGTCGGTCTATCCGTCGAGGACGTCGAGGATCCGGACGGGGTCCCCGACCCTGATCACTCCCGTCCCCTCGGGAATCAGATTCTGGCCGAAGACCAACTGCTTTCCGAACCGCCGGTGGCGGGCCAGCGTGAGCAGCGGTTCCCTGCCCCGCTCGGCGGTGTGCTGGTCGGTCGTCGTGATCACACAGCGGCCGCAGGGCTTGGCCACCGTGAAGGCGACCTCGCCGATGGCGATCCGCCGCCAGTGGTCCTCCGCCCACGCCTCGGTCTCCCCGATCACCACGTTGGGCCGGAAACGGTCCATCGGCAGCGGTCCCTCCCCGGGCCGGTCGCCCGCGGCGATCAGGGTGTTGAGCGCGTCGAGCGACGAAGTGGTGGTCGCCAGCAGCGGGTAGCCGTCGGCGAGGGAGACCATGTCCCCGGGCCGGGCGAAGAGCGGGTCGACGGGCCTGCGGTGCGACGGATCGTCGAGATGCACGAGCCGGACCTCCGCGCCGAGGACCGCGCTCAGCCAGTCATGGGCGTCGCCCGGCGCCTCCTCCACCACCACGGTGTCCCGGTGCAGCTCCACGGTGATCATGCGTCCGGGATCAGGCCCCTCGACGCGCTGGGGTGGAAAGCCCGGCGCGGACAGGAGCACGCCGCCGCCCGGCAGCGGCTCGGCCGAGATCCGCACCATGGACGGCTGCTGACGCTGTGTGACGGCCCTGGCCGCCTTGTCGACCAGCATCCAGCGGCGGTCGCCGTCGAGTCCCCATGGCTCGACGGCGACCAGGTCGCGGGCGCGGGCGGCGAGCGACTTGACCGGATAGACGTGGGCTGAACGGAGCACGGGAAAGCTCATGCGCCCATCCTGCCAGCAACCTCTGACTCGTACGCGTGGATTCCCGGGCACCGACTGACACCGCTATGTCCTGAATGGGGCTGGCGCCCGGTGCGTCCCCCGGCGCACCTCGTCGTACGGAGTCGCGGGTTCAGTACCCCCGGCTCTGGTACGGGCGGTTGTACGGGTCCTCGTACGGCGACTGCGCCGGCGCGGGCCGCGGCGAGGCCGGGCGCATCGACTCGTACCCGGTGCCAGGCGCGGGCCGCGGCTGCTGCGGCTGCTGCGGGTAGCCGCGGACCGCCGAGGGCTGCTGCGGGATGTACGGCGCGGGCGCGTGCTGCAGTTGGGCGGGCTGCATCGGCGCGTGCTGCGCCGGAGCCTGCTGGTGCTGCGGCACCGGCTGCTGCTGCGGGTAGCCGTAGCCGGTCTGCTGCGACGGGGCCGCGGGCAGGGCGGGCAGGGCCGACGGCAGGGCCGGCAGGTAGCTGTTGCCGGTGTCATAGGCGGCCGGAACCCGGATGGGGGCGATCTGAGGGGTTCCCCGCTCCGCGACCAAGGAGTCGTAGATCGGAGTGTCGGGGAACGACGCGGCGTAGTAGCCGCCGCCGAAGGTGGAGCGGGGGGACGTCATGCCACCTAAGTTAAGCCCACAATGTGCCGTGTGGGGAGCCCCAATCTTTGGGTTATCCGTTTTACGCTGGTTCTGTGCGGCCGGCCCGCCAAAGCACCGTTAAAGATTTTGTTAACGGGAGGGGCCTTTCCGCTGGTGGGCGAGGGCTTCGGCCCCGCGCTCCCGACCGTGAAGGGGAACGGCGTCCAAGCATGCGGGAGGCAGGCGAATAGCGTTTGGCCATAGCGCGATGCGCACGGTTCGCCGCCATGGAGATCGTCCGCCGACCCGAAAGGCCCGGCCTTCCGGCAGCCCTCGTAAGGCATTTGGCGCCGCCCTCTCCCGCCCGGCCCGGTGGTACCGGCCGTGCGCGGCGCGGGGACCGGCCGGTACCACCGGAAGCACCAACAGGGCGGCCGGCGCCCCGGCTGCCAGCAGCAGCGGTCCGGACGCGCGGGCGACCCATCGTCTGCCGATCCGGTCGACGGGCAGCCCGGTGAGCGGGGAGGGCAGGAACATCGCTCCGACGTGCAGGGAGATCACGAGCCCAGCCGCCTGCGCGGTATGACCGTGCGCCGGCATGTGCACCGGCGTCGTCGTCATGATCCCGATCATCACGACCTGGGCCAGGACTATCACGACGGTGCCGACGGCGACGTCGTGGCGCCCGGCAGGCGAGGACGACCGCGGTGGCGGCGAACGCCGCGGCCGCCGGCAGGAAGGGCCCGGCGAGACGCGGCACGCCCCAGGCGTGCGCGACCTCGCCGGCCGGCGTCACCAGCATGGGCCCGGTCACCGCGCCCAGGGTGGTGGCGAAGTGTCCGGCCCGGCGTGGACGGGCGGTGAGCGCGGTGAGAGGCCAGATCCGCGCCGGCGTAGCGCGCCATGAGGCCGGTCGCCGGACCCATCCCGTACACCACCAGGGCCGGGAAGAGCAGCGCCACGCTGTCGGTGGCGGCGGCCACCACGACACCGGCGCTGCCGAGCGCCCCGGTCGCGTAGCCCAACGCCAGTCCGGGGGCGGCGGCCCCAGCGGGCGCAGAGCCGGCCGATGCAGAGCGCGCCGAGTGCGGCCCCCGCGGTGAAGAGCGCGCTCGGTACTCCCGCGAGGCCGGTGGAGCCGAGCACCTCCTCGGCGAGCAGGGCCCCGACGGTTATCCCCGCGGTGAGACCGGCGCCGCTCATGATCTGGGCCAGTACCAGCACGGCCAGAATGCGCCGCTGTTCCGGAATCTCACCCGTCGCGACCGGATGTCCGCTGCGAGTCGACAAGGGAAAGCTTCCGATCGTCATGCGGGTGCGGGCGAGGGCATTTTCACTCAGGCAACGGCCACAGGTCTCAGCTCCGAGATGTCCGTGAGGGAAACGCCCAGCTGTTCATGGAGGAAACGGACGATGGTCCAGTGCGGCAGCGCGTCTTCGTCGAACGGCCCGAATTCCTGGCAGTAGAGGGGGATCCAGCGCAGTGCCTCTTCCAATGCCTCTTCGCGTCCCGGCTCTTCCTGGTAGTCCTCGTAGGCGATGCTGCGGTGGTTGATGAAGAACCGCCCGGGAAGCCGTTCTTCGCACAGCGCGCGATATTCGCGGGTCTGCAGGATGAGGTAGTGCCATATCTCGTCGATGTCCTGTTCGACGGGCAGGAAAAGCCCGGCGAGCCGGTCCCGGTACCGGGAGACGAGGTAGAGGTACCGCAGACATTCGGTGACCTGGCGTTCCACGAAGCCTTGGGGTATGTCCGGTTCCTTGTCTCGGAAATGCCGTATCACCTCGGTGTGCAGCGCGTCCCCGAGAAGACGCTTCAGGTCGTCGGCGGAAAGTGTCTGTCCGCTGGTCATGGCACTCCGTTTCCTGAGGGGGAGAGGGGAGAGGTGTCGGTGCGTCACGTGTCGGCGCTGACGAGCCAGGCGTACTTGCCGGAGCGCCCGATGGGGATGTGGGTGCGGTGTTCGGTCCGGCAGTTCCGTCCGGTCAGTCCGGCGACGGCCTGCCGCAACGCGGCGGCCTCGGCGGCTCCGAGGGGTTCGTCGGTGAACGTCGTGTACGACAGGGTGGCGTCGGCGTCGCCATGGAGGCGCAGTTGGTGCAGGAAGATCCGGGGGGAAGCGTCCGCGATACGCCGGTCGAGGTCGCCCTGGGCGACCGGGCCGTTCGGTGTGCTCAGCAATTCCTTCCGACGGCCGCAGAATTGGGTGATCGCCGCGGGGTCCGGCGAGCCGTCCAGGGTGCGCACACAGTCGCCCGACCGGTAGCGGACGAGCGGCATGTAGGGATTGCGCACACTGGTGACGACGAGCTGGTGGATCGTGCTTCCGGGGGCCACCGGCAGGAGCTCGACGCTCATCCCGGCCAGGTGGGGCCAGTACCGGCCCTCCCGGTCGCTGTAGTAGAGGTAGCCCAACTCCGTACTGCCGAACAGGTCGATGACCGGGCAGGCGAAGCGCCGGTGCAGGAACCGCCGTACGTTCACCGGGGTGTACTCGTAGGCGGTGATGACGCTGGCCGGCGCGGGGAACGCGCCCAGCAGGCCCCAGGCCTCCGCCTTCCGCACCAGGTGCGCCAAGTGGTAGCCGGAGCAGTCGAGGTGGTACCGGCCCTGTGGGTGCGTGCTCCGTGCCAGGTCGATCTCGCGGAGCATCCGCAGTACGTCCTTGCGGACCCACTGCGCCGGATCCAGCCGCAGGTTGAGGTAGCAGGTGCGCTCGTCGAGCCAGCGGTCGGCCAGGATGGGTATTCCCCTGTGTTCCACGCCGCGGCGGGCGGCGTTGACCCGTGCCACGTGTTCCGTCGCGAGCACCGTGGTGAGGGAGACCCGGCGGCAGCCCGACTCCCACGTCTCGCCGATGTCGGGGTGGTTCCGCCACAACTCGTAGTAGGAACGGAGCAGGAAGTACGGAGGCCGGATGATCTGCATCCGGGCGTGGTTGGTGCCCGTGGACAGGACGAACTCCGCCTCGCCGTTCTCCAGCGCCGCCGCCAGCCGCGGCGTCATCCAGTTGTCGGGGAACCCGCGGGCGATCTCCGGTTTGTCGAGCAGGGGGAAGTGGCCCTTCGCCAGGGACTCCTGATAGATCGGTATGTCGCGAATGTGCTCGATGACATCGCTGGTCGGCTGGCCCTTCATTAATTCCTTCTCATGTTTCGCACAGCTGAAGAAATACGGGCTATGAGGGAGACGGGGTCGAGACGCCCGGGAACATGCTGTGGTGGGGGAGGAATCTCTCGCAGAGCTGATCCCGGGCGTCCCCGGCCGATCAGGAGATACAGCCGGCCTTCGGTGCGGCGCTGATGCAGCCGTTCTTCGCGGCCTGCTGGGCCGAGTTGACGGCGAGCCAATTCTGCCAGACGTTGTCCTGGGCCATCTTCTTGATCAGGTGTTCCATGAGGTCCTCCGGTGATAGTGCGGAAGGTACTCCCTGAGACGGACCGACGGTGAATGGATTTCTCCTCGGCCTGCCCGCTGAATGTAAAAGCGTGGTTGAGCGACTGTCAATGAATGGCAATGTGGAACCACGAGGAAGCGGCCCCGTTCAGGACCGGTTTGGCGTGATTCCGCTCTGCGGGTGTCGGTTCTGCGCCGGCTCGGATCGCGGCTCGTGCACCCGGCCGCATCATCCGCAGAGCCCCTGATGGAAGCGGGTAGCCCGGCCTGCCCCGGCGGGCGCCGACGCGGTGACGGACGTGTCGACGGCCATCGAAGATGAGAATGTTTTCCTCATGTCCGTCCCCGGGACCCCGCGAAGGCAGACTGGTCCGATGCTGTGGCGTGGGGTGGGGTCGGTATTGGCAGGATGTGGAGCGGGAACACTGGTGTTACTGGTCGTATGGATATGGCCCGGGCAGAAGGTGCCGCCTTCCATGGGGCCCGTGGTCGTCGTGCCCTTCCTGCACGGCCCGACGCCTCCGGCCACCGCACCGGCCGTCCCCGGCCGCCCCGCCGTGTCCCCGACACCGTCCCCCGCCCCGTCCGGCTCCTGCCCGGGCGGCCGGGCCGTGTCGCCCCCGCCGCCGCCCGCGTCCGACGACAGGGGCACCGACTTCCCCGGGCGCCCCGGCGGCGGGGCCGAGGGAGCGTCACGGACCACCGGTGACGACGAGAAGGCCTCACGTGTTCCCAGGGGCGACGCGGGTGGCATAGACGCTGTGGGCGACATAGACGTTGTGGGCGACGAGGAGGACCCGGAGGACGAGCCCGACGACGAGAACGAGGAAGAGTCACACGGCAATCGGGGGGATGCGGACGACGAGTGGGACGACTGATGCTCAGGCGCCCGACCAGCGCCCGGTCCCGGATCGTCGGCTGGATGCTCATGCTTCTCAGCGCTGCCCTGGCCGTGCCCACCTTCGGGATCACGATCGTCTGGCAGGCCGAGCTCGACCGGCAGGTCGACGCGCAACTCCTCTCCGAGGCCGACAAGCTACGCGCGTTCGCCCGCACCTCGCGCGACCCGCACAGCGGTGAGCGCTTCACCACGGGCGCCTCGCTGCTGACGGCGTTCATGGCGGTCCACCGGCCCGAGCAGAACGCAGCCTTCTTCAGCGTCGTGAACGGACGGGCCGACCGGCGCAGCCCCGGCCCGGTCCCGGTCCGGCTGGACAGGGACAAGGAGGTCGTGGCCCTGATGGCGCGGACGGCCGACACCCGTATCCGGTCGCTGGACTCCCCGGCCGGCACGGTCCGCTACGGTGTCGTCCCGGTGCAGATGGCGGGCGACCACGTCGACACCCGGCTCGTCCTGGTCACCTTCCGGGACCGGGAACTGCGGCAGGAACGCCACATGGCACGGCTGCTGCTGGCATCGGGAAGCTTCGCCCTGGTGGTCGCGGGACTGGCCAGCTGGCTGGTCGCGGGCCGGGTGCTGGCCCCGATCCGGCTGGTCAGGCAGACCGCCGAGCGGATCAGCGAGACGGACCTGACCCAGCGGCTGCCGGTGCGGGGCAACGACGACGTGGCGGAACTGGCCGAGACGTTCAACCACATGCTCGACCGCCTGTCGGGCGCTTTCACCGCGCAACGCCAGTTCCTGGACGAGGTGGCGCACGAACTGCGGACCCCCATCACGGTCCTGCGCGGACATCTGGAGCTGATGGACGAGGACCCCGACAGCCGGCGCGGCCAGACCCGCGCCCTGCTCTTCGACGAACTCGACCGGATGCGGCGGATCGTGGAGGACCTGCTGCTCCTGGCCCGGGCCGAACGCCCCGACTTCCTCAGCCTCGGCCAGGCCAGTCTGACCGACCTGGTGGTCGACACGGCCGCCAAGGCCCAGGCGCTGGGGCGCAGGCACTGGACGGTCGCCGAGGTCGCCGACGTCAGCGTGCACCTGGACGAGCAGCGGGTCACCCAGGCCCTGATGCAGCTCGCGGCCAACGCGGTCAGTCACACCGGAGAAGGGGACGCCATCGAGATCGGCTCACGCCTGTGGCGCGGCAGGGTACTGCTGTGGATCGCGGACACCGGGCCCGGCGTGGCCCCGGAGGACCGCGAGCGGATCTTCCAATGCTTCTATCAGGGGGGCAACGCGGTTCCCGGCCGGGCCACTCCCGGCATCGGACTGGGCCTCGCGCTGGTCCGCGAGATCGCCCAGGCACACGACGGCGTCGCCCACGTCGAGGAGGCGCCCGGGGGCGGCGCGAGATTCGTCATCGACCTTCCCGCACTGCAGCCCACGACGGAAGGAACCCATGGTGAGCAGGATCTTGATAGCCGAGGACGAGGAAAGAATCGCTGCCTTCGTCGAAAAAGGCCTGCGCCGTAGCGGGTACGTCACCCGGGTCGTCACCGACGGAGTCTCCGCCTACGAGCACGCCCGCGGCCGGGACTTCGACCTCCTGGTCCTCGACCTCGGACTGCCCGGCGACGACGGGCTGACCGTGCTGCGCAAGTTGCGGAAGGCGCACATCTCCCTGCCCGTCGTCATCCTCACCGCCCGCGACAGCGTGAGCGACATCGTGGCCGGACTGGAGAGCGGCGCCGACGACTACATGGTCAAACCCTTCGCCTTCGACGAGTTGCTGGCCCGCGTGCGACTGCGCCTGCGCCGCGAGGAGCCGGCGGAGAACTTTCTGCTGCGGGTGGGCGATCTGATCCTCGACCTCCGCACCCGCCGGGCCCAGGTGGGCGAGCGCGTCTCCGACCTGTCCGCCCGGGAGTTCGCCCTCGCCGAGATCCTCATGCGCAACCCCGACCGGGTGCTGTCCCGCGAGCAACTGCTCAGCCAGGTATGGGGGTTCGACTACGACCCCGGTTCGAACATCGTCGACGTCTACATCCGCTATCTGCGGCGCAAGATCGGCGCCGACCGGGTCCAGACCGTGCGCGGCGTCGGCTACCGGCTCCGGGCCTGACCACCGGGGCGGGCGGTCCTCGGCCCGGCGGTGGAGGCACCCCGCCGGGCCCATGAGAACAGTCTCACCGCTGTCTCACCGCCACCTCATCGCCCGCCCCGAGACTCCTCCTTACGGGTCATCGGTGACGCGAGGCCCGTGAGCGGCGCAGACGGTCGCCGCGGCCCCGCCCGGGAACAGGGCGCCGCCGCCACACCGGACCAGCAGACACGGAGGCGAACCCCCCGCCTGCCCTGCGACGCGAGTACCCGCACCTGATTCCCCGTGGTACCCGGGCCACCCGTGTGCCACGAAGGCCCGGTCGTGGGCGGGGTGAGAGCCCGCCCCGCGTGAAGGGCCACACGCCACTTCCGTATGGAGGACACTCCTGTGCGACGACTCATCGACCACGCCCGCACCTTCTCTGCCCGGTGCGGCGGAGCAGGCCGTGAACTCAAGGAGTTCGAGGCCGGCCAGCAGCCCTCCACCATGTTCATCACCTGCTCCGACTCCCGGGTGGTCCCCACCCTGCTGACCGACTCCGGCCCCGGCGAGCTCTTCGAGATGCGCACGGCCGGAAACATCATCCCGCCCTACGATCCGGACGCGCCCACCAGCGAGATGGCGACCATCGAGTACGCCGTCTGCGTGCTGGAGGTGTCCGACATCATCCTCTGCGGGCACTCCCATTGCGGCGCCGTCGGAGCCCTGGCCCGGGGCGACGATCTGCGCACCCTGCCGGCGGTACGCGGCTGGCTCGGCAGATGCACCCTGGCCGGCGGTCCTCAGGACCCCGACGAGTTCGGCCCCGACTGCGAACAGCCGGTACAGCGCCACGCGGTGGCGCAGCTGGACGCGTTGCGCGGCTACCCGTGCGTGAGCCGCGCCGTGCGCGAAGGCCGGCTCGGGCTGCACGCCTGGTACTACGAGGTCCACACCGGCGCCGTGCAGGCCCACCGCCCCTCCACCGGAACCTTCTCCTCCCTGTGACAGCGACCCACCGGTGAACACGCGGGCCGCTCCCGCCGCCACCTGCTGTCTCCCCCCCCCACTCCTCCAGGAGCTGAAGCTCTCATGTCGTCTCCACAACTCCGGTTACGTCCGGACGCCCTGTCCCGCGACATCCTCGCCTCGATCGTGGTGTTCCTCGTCGCCGTGCCCCTGTGCGTCGGCATCGCGGTCGCCTCCGGTGTCCCCGCCGAACTGGGCCTGGTCACCGGCATCGTCGGCGGGCTGATCGCCGGCGCGATGCCGGGCAGCTCGCTCCAGGTCAGCGGCCCGGCCGCCGGGCTCACCGTCCTGGTGTACGAGGCGGTCACCACCCACGGCGTCGCGGCCCTCGGCGTCCTCGTCCTGGCCACGGGGCTCCTCCAGGTCGGGCTCGGCCTCGTCGGCTTCGGCCGGTGGTTCCGCGCCATATCGACCGCCGTCGTCCACGGCATGCTCGCGGGCATCGGCCTCGTCCTGATCGGCAGCCAGCTCTACGCCATGGCCGGGGCCGCCGCGCCGGGGAACGGTCTCGACAACCTTGCCGGGCTGCCGGAACTGTTCACGCGGATCACGGGAGCCACGGCGATCTCCTCCACCGCGATCGGCGCCGGCACCATCGTCGTACTGATCCTCTGGAAGCGGCTTCCCGGACGCCTGCCCCAGGTGCTCCCCGGGCCGCTGGTGGCCGTGGGGCTGGCCACCGCCGCGGTGGCGGCGTTCAACCTGCCCGTCGCTCCCATCAAGGTGCAGGGGCTGATCGGCTCACTGCGGCTGACGAGCCTGGACGATTTCGGCCTCCTGGCCGACGTCGGTCTCCTGGGCGTCATCCTCGCCTTCACGCTCATCGCCTCGGCCGAATCGCTCTTCAGCGCCGCCGCCGTGGACCGGATGCACGACGGTCCGCGCACGCAGTACAACAAGGAACTCATCGCCCAGGGGACGGGCAACACCATCTGCGGCCTCGTCGGCGCGCTGCCCATGACCGCCGTCATCGTGCGCAGTGCGGCCAACGTGCAGGCAGGTGCGCGCACCAAGGCATCCCGGATCATGCACGGAGCGTGGCTGCTGCTGTTCGCGGCCCTCTTCCCCGCCGTACTCGGTCTGATCCCCGTGGCCGCCCTCGCCGGGATCCTGGTCCACGCCGGTGCGAAGCTCATCCCCGTGGCGACCTTCCGACCGCTCTGGCGTGAACACCGGGGCGAGGCCGTGGTCCTGGTGGTGACCGCGCTGGCGATCGTCCTCACGGACATGTTCATGGGCGTGCTGCTCGGCATCGGGCTGGCCGTGATCAAGACGGCCTGGGAGACCTCCGCGGTCCGCCTCGACATCGATGAGCAGGGCGACCTCATCACGGTCTCCCTCAGCGGCAGCGCTACCTTCCTGCGCCTGCCGCTGATCCTCGACACCCTGGAGGCCCTGCCGAAGGACCGGCCGGTGGAGCTCGACCTCTCGCGGCTCCGCCACCTGGACCACGCCTGCCGCACCGCCCTGGAGGCGTGGACCACGCACGACGCAGCCGTCCAGGGCTCCGACCCGGCGCCGGACGACACACCGCGCGAGGCCGCCCTCGCCGGCGCCGCTCCGGACGGTGAAGGCCCTCCGCGCGCCGAGGGCCGCTAGGCCCTGTCGTCAAACTCCCGCCTGCCCCGCGGCGCCATGCACGCACTCTCGCCGCACCGGGCACACGCCCGAGTACGTCCAGTACGCGGACCTGCGCCCGGCACACC
>NZ_JBIRKB010000029.1:0-54584 GCF_044329855.1 Streptomyces sp. NPDC017520 | reverse complement strand
GCGCCGCCCCCGCCCCCCCCCCGCGGCCCCCCCCGGCCGGGGGGCCCCCCCCCCCCCGGCCCGGGGGGGGGGGGGGGGCGGGCCGCCGCCCCCCCCCCCCCCCCCCCCCCCCCGCCCGGCACCACGCCCCCGCACACACGGGGCGACCTCACATCCCGCGCACAACCCCGAACGCCCGGCGCGATCTCACACGCGCCCGCACAGCGTCGGACGTGCGCATAACCTCGCTTCCCCCTGCACAGCCCCGCACGACCTGCCGCACCCCCCCGCACGACCCCCCACTCCCCCCGCACGGCCGAACACCACGACTTGCCCTTCCCCTCCCCCTTCTGCCACCAGGAGCCGGAACGATGGACCGTCGCACGTTTCTCACCGCCGCAGGGACCGGGGCCGCGGCCCTGTCGCTCGGAGCCGTAACCGCCCCGGCGGCTGTAGCCGCCCCCGCCGACCCGCGTCTCCTGCGGACCTGGTTCCGCGACACGTACCGCTCGATCGAGGCGATGACGACCGACTTCGGCCTCGTCACCGACAAGATCGACCTCAGCGGCCCCGGCGCCCCCGCCCAGTCCACCCAGACCTCGCCGACCAACATCGGCTGCGGCCTGTGGTCGACGGTCGCCGCCGCCGGCCTGGGCGTGATCGGCGAAGGCGCGATGCTCCGGGCCCTGACCCGTACGGTCGCCGCCGTCGAGAAGCTGGAACGCCACCACGGCTTCTGGCTCAACTGGTACGACGCGCACGACGGTTCGGTGCTCGCCCGGTGGCCGGGCACCGGCGACCCGGTCCGCCCGTTCCTGTCCTCCGTCGACAACGCCTGGCTGGTGACGGGCCTCCGGATAGCAGCCGACGCGGCCCCGGCGCTGCGCCCCCGCATCCACCGCATCCTGGCCACGGCCGACTGGTCCTCCTTCTACACGCCCTACGACCCGGCCGACCCGGTCGCGAGCCCCGGCCAGCTGCGCGGCGGCGTCTGGACCGACACGGACGAGCCGACCCCGCACCACTACGGCGCGCTCAACACCGAGCCGCGCATGGCCAGTTACCTCGGCATCGCGGACGGCTCCCTCCCCGGCGACCACTACTGGCACCTGCTGCGGACGATGCTGCCGGAGCACGAGCAGGAGCAGAGGCCGGACGGCGGTCACGTCACGGTCGACGGCGTACGCGTCTGGAACGGGCACTACACCCACCGCGGCCGCAAGGTGGTCCCCAGCTGGGGCGGCTCGATGTTCGAGGCGCTGATGGTGCCGCTGTTCGTACCGGAGCAGCAGTGGTCGCCGCGCGCGTGGGGCGTCACCCACCAGCGTTACGTACGCGGCCAGATCGACCACGGGCTGCGCGAGGCGGAGTACGGCTACTGGGGCTTCTCCCCGTCCAACGTCCCGGAGGGCGGCTACCAGGAGTACGGGGTCGACGCGCTCGGCATGGCGGTCGACGGATACGCCTCCAACACCGACCGCACACACACCACGGACGGCGAACCTCTGCCGCCTCCCTCCGCGTTCACCAACGGCGTCGTCACCCCGCACGCCTCCTTCCTGGCCCTGCCGTACGCGGGCCGGGAGGCGGTGGCCAACCTGCGGGCACTGGAACGGGACTTCGGCGCGTACGAGGACGGGCTCGGCTTCCGGGACTCGGTGAACGTGTCACTGCGCCCAAGGCAGACGAACTGCCTCGATTTCACTGTCGTTCAGCAATGCGTTGACGAGTTCAGGGGGCCCGGCGACCTTGGTGCCCCACAGGTCGTAGTCGGTGCACAGGACCCACGAACGGTCCTCGGCCCAGAGGTTGGACGGGCTGAAGTCGGCCTCGGACTGGTCGTACAGGCTCTCGGCGTCGCCGATCCGGCCCGTACGCACGTGGAGGTTGTCGAAGTCGATGGCCCCGAGTGTCATCGGGTTGTAGTAGGCCAGGCAGCGGGTGTCCGGGCCCGCAGGGCTGAACTGGGTGAGGATGGCGATCAGCCGGTTCCAGGTCTCACGGTCCAGGCTCCCCTCGGTCGGCGGGGCCATGCCCAGCGGCCAGCTGCCCTCCTTCTTGGCCGAGGGAAAGCAGCGGTAGGAGGGCATCAGCCCGTCGGGCACGACCGGGTCGCCGCTCCGCCGGGCCAGCTCGGCCCAGCGCAGCCGCCGCCAGCCGGGGCCCGGGTGCTGGGCACGGCCCAGCCCTCCTCCCGTGGCGATGCCCACGGCGTCGAAGTCGATGCCTCCAACGACGTGCGGCTGGACACTTCCATCCGCCAGCCGCGCCTGGTGGTACTCGTGGTACGACACATCAGCCGGCCCCTGGTTGTGCTCGTACATGGCGTTGAGCACCCAGACGGCGTCGGGCATCGCCGGAGGCATGAACCCGGTGATGCCGTCGCCGCACAGCTCCAGCAGCCAATCGGCGGCCTCGGAGGACACGAGCGGCCACAGGCTTGATATCGGGTTCGACTCTTCGGACATGCGCCCATGATCCCAGGCGCGAACCACCCTCCCGCAAAGGGCCGGCATTACGCCGCCTGAATTCGCCACCTGCACGTTCCCGCAACCCTGGCCACGATGCCAAGGCGTGCCTCGAACGCTGACGGACGATCTTCTCTCTGGACTCCTGCCCACGACCAGCACGAGTACCCCGAAGGCTGGCCACACCATCTCCTTGACCTGCGATTTCAGGTTGGTGGAAGCTCACTCCAGGGCATCCCTCGCGGATGCGATCAGCGCACGCGCCGAGGCGCCGTAGACCGCCAGCGCCGCAAGCTCCGAGAACGCCTCGGCGTACATGGTCACCTCACTGGGCTGGGTGATCGTGAGATACCCGGAGACCAGCTCGACATTGGTCTGTGCGGCATCGAAGATCCAGAACCCTTCCACGGGCATCCGGGAACGGTTCGGCCCGGCCGGGACCACCCCCAGACTGACGTTGGGCAGAGAACCCACGGTGAGCAGATGGCCGAGCTGCCCGACGAGGACATCCGTTCCGCCGGTGCCGTTCTGCAGCACCGACTCCTCGATGAGGAAGGCGAACCGGCGCCCGCCCTCGTACAGCACGCGCTGCCGCTCCACACGTGCGGCCACCGCCTCGGCCACGTCGTCGACCTCGACGCGGCGTCGCTGGACGGCGCGCAGCACCGCCTCGGTGTATGCAGGTGTCTGGATCAGCCCCGGCACGAACCACGACGAGTAGGACCGGAAGCGACGGGTGCGGTCGAACAGAGGCAATCGCGCTTCCTGCGCCTGCTTGAGCCCGGCTTGCTCCATCTGCCCCCAGCCAATCCACATGCCCTCGGCGTTCCGGAGCGAGGCAAGGAGGTCGGCGGTCTGGCCCTCCGCCCCGCACGCCCGGCACCAGGCACGGATGTCACCAGCGGACGGGGGCGTGCGGGCATTCATGATCCGCGAGGACTTCGATGGATGCCAGCCACAGCGCACGGCGATCTCGCGCCCGGTCAGCCCGGCATCCCGGCAGAGGTCCGCGAGCCGATCCGCGAGAATCCGTCGGGCCTGCTGAAGACTTGAGGAAGGAGATTCGGTCATGATTCCGCGAGGTCAGCGAGGCCGGTAGTGCTCATGCGGCACAGCACGTTCCCACACGGCCTCGAAGGCGTCCGCGCACAGCTTCACCAGCACCGGATCGTCCGTGTACTCCCGCCCGTCCTCGTCCAACCGCCCGTTGCCGGTGAAGTGGTGGAAATGGGCCCGCTCCCCGTCGAACAGCCAGAAGTCCATGCTGGGCAGGGCAAGACCCGTCGCTCTGCGTCTGGGCAGCCAGCGAACCACCTCGCCCGCTGCGAGGTTGGTGAACGTGGTGTCGTACTCGTACCTCACGTAGTCGCTGATCGGCTCGGACACGACCCGGGCTCGCCGGACCGAGACTCCCCGGCCGACGGCCTCGCGTACCGCGTCGTGCCAGCCGTTCCACCACGTCGAACGCTCACCCCGGTCGAGCCGCACGCCCTGTTGCCACGCGATGTACCCGGGATCGTCGAGCATGTACGCATCGCGCAACTCCAGGTGCACTGCCGATCGCTGTGTTCGCGCCAGAGCATCACGCGCTGGGGGCTGCATGTTCCGCCTCTCCGCCACGATCGCCTTCCCGACGAGCAGGAAGGTAGTCCAGCATGGCCGCCGGCAGCCGGATGATTGTCTCGTTGTCGGGGACATCGGTGGAATGGCCGGGAACGGAGCCGACTTCCTTGCAGTCTTTCACTTCTGCCGCAGTTGCTCGGTACGACTGGATCAGAAGGTCCCCCGTTTCTTCGTGAAGCCAGATCGTCGGCGACTCATCGGTCGGGGAATCGGGGTCGGTGCCGAGACCTTAAAGCCATGGCCAGCTCCCGCTGTCGAGGTACATCAGCATGCACGAGCGTTCCTTCGCCGGATGGCGTAGGTCAAGAGCTCCGAAGGGGCGCACGGAATGGCCTTCTAGCGATCCCTCTCGGAGAACAGGTGCGGGTGCACCCCCGCGAGGACCGCGTCCACCGCCGCGAGCGTCGGATCGACGACGTCCCAGTCGTGGGCGGTGGGGTGGCCGGCGAACAGCCCGCACGCGTCCTCGCCCCGGGGGTCGATCACGCCGCACCAGGCCAGCTCCGCGAGGGTCGCCCGTTCGCCGCTCCAACGGGCCCAGACGGCGGTGCGGTTCACGTCGTCGTCCCACAGCACCATCGCGTGGTCGCCGTCGTGATCGGCGGCCAGCTCGCAGAGGAGATGCCCGGCCTCCGGGAGGCTGCCGCCGGGTGCGGCGAGCCGGGTCAGGAACTCCGGGGGCGGTAACAGGGTCACGGCGGTGCACTGGTTCATGGGGGTGCGCTGGTTCATGGGGGTGGAAATCCTCCGGTCGCCGTCAGGGCACGTCGGTGTCGGGTACGTCGGGGGCATCGGGCGCGCCGGGGGCCTCGTCCTCGGAGACGAGTCGTCGCACCTCGCTGTGGACGTGTTCGGCGATGAGGTCGCCGAGCGGGTCGGTCACGGAGAAGGAGTGCGGCCCGGGGTGGTGGTCGAAGTACGCGCACGTGGTGACCGTGCGGGTCGCCAGCTCGCGGAGCACGGCGGGACACAGCCGCAGCGTGTCGAGGCGGTGGAGGCGGTGCGCGCCGGTTCCTGACCAGCGGAACCACAGGTCGCGGTCGTCCGGCACGTCCGCCGTCCACAGGTGCGCGGCGTGCTCGGCCGATTCGTCGTGGTCGGCCAGCTCGCACAGGACGAAGTCCTCCGCCTCCACGACGTCGGGCGGGTGCTCCGGCCCGCCCTCCATGGTGGCGAGCGCCAGCAGCGTCTCCGCGTACGGGACTTGGGTCACGGCGGTGCATTGCAGCACGGGGTCAGCCCCCTTCCGTCTCCGTACGGGGCGGATACGGGCGGCTCGCCGACGCCGCCGTCACCCACCCGCACAGATCGACGGGCCACGCGCCGAGGGTGACCCGCAGCCCCACGAAGGGGTCGACGACGGTGAGCAGGGCGGGCCGTCCGGATTCCAGCGCGCTCATGGCGTGGTCCTGGCTGCCGGGGTCGCCCGCCCACGCCCGGAGCGCCTCGGGGGCGTCGGAACCGTGGAAGGTGACCGGCCGGACGTCTCTGGCACCGAGCCACGGGGCGGCCGGGGGCAGGGTCCTCCCGTGAGCATCCGCCAGCCGCAGAGCCTGTCGCCGGAGCCAGCGCAGAACAAGTCGGCGGCTCGGCAGGGCGACTCCGCCGAGCCGGAGGGCCTGGCCGCCGGCCGTCACCGTGACGGCCGCGACGTAGTCCAGATTCCTCACGCGGCCCGGGGCCGAAAGCGCCGCCGCCTTCACAGCACTTCTCCCCGACTACGGGCGTTGAGCCGCGCGGTACGGGCGCGAAGCTGCTCCATGAGCAGCGCGGGCCGTACGTAACGCGGTTCGACCTCCCACTCGCGCCCACCGGCGACCGGCCGGAGGGACCAGTACGGACCGGCGACGCCCTGGAACTCCCCCACGCGGTCACCGCGACTGGTGTCCGCGAGGAGGGTCCCGGGGGCCGGGACGTGTGGGGACGACTCCGTATTCGAGCTGACGTTCTCACCGTACACCGTTCGCTCCTCTCTGTAGCCGTATGACTACCGGGACGACTCAGCGTGGCCTAGCGTGGAGACGTCTTCAACGTTTCGAATCTGGGGGATACGTTGGTCAACCGCAAGGAAGTCAACCCTGACGGGGGCCCGGAGGCGGCCTACGGAGCACGTCTACGTAGGGAGCGCGAAGCACGGGGCTGGAAACAGGACGACCTCGGCGCGCGCATCGGCTACACGGGGAGGCACGTTTCCGGGGTGGAATTGTGCCACAAGTCCCCAACTCGCAAGTTCTCGATCGCCGTTGACGTGGCGATGAACTACACGGGAACCGCTGATTCGTTCGAGCGCGAGTGGCGCAAGATCAAGCACGGGGTGCTGGTGCAGGGCTTCCCGGAGTACGTGGCGCTGGAGGGCCGGGCGGCGGAGATCAGGCTGTTCGAGGTGGGGCTCGTACCGGGGCTGCTGCAGACCCGGGCCTACGCGCAGGCTCTGGCCAACGCGGCTGTCGATCGAGGCGTCATCACCACCGAACAGGCCGACCAGCGCGTCTCGTTACTCATGGAACGCCAGGGCGCGCTGTTGCGCACCGTGCCGCCGATGCTGATCGCGGTGCTGGACGAGAGCTGCATCCGCCGGGCGATCGGTGGCCCCGCCGTGATGGACGCTCAGTTGCAGTATCTGATCGACTTCGCCGCGCAGTCCCACACCATGCTCCAGATCGCCCCTTTCAGCACCGGCGAGCGTCGGCCCTTCGATCGGGCCGTAAATCTGTTGACGCTCCAGGACCGGTCCGTGGTCTCCTACGTCGAGTCCGAGACACAGGGCCAGCTGGACCGCGAACTCAGCTCGGTCATCCCGATGGTGAGGGCCTACCATCAGTTGCAGGCTGTGTCTCTGTCGCAGACAGATACCGTGGACATGATCCACCAGCACCGAAAGGGCACCTCGTGACGACCGAATTCACGACCCCGCAGTGGGTCAAGTCCTCCTACAGCAACAACGGCGGCACCTGCGTCGAGTGGGCCCCGCGCACCGCGTCCGCCACCGGGATCGTCCCCGTACGCGACTCGAAGAACCCGGGCGGACCCGCCCTCGGCGTCCCCGCCACCGCGTTCGCCGCCTTCGTCGCAGGCATCAAGTCGGGCGAGCTGTAGCACCGACCGCAGCCACAACCGGACAACGACGAAAGGGCGGCGCGCAGATGGCTACCGAAGCCACGGCCCAATACTGGGTCAAGACCTCCTACAGCGACAACGGCGGCACCTGCGTCGAGTGGGCCCCGCGCACCGCGTCCACCACCGGCACCGTCCCCGTACGCGACTCGAAGAACCCCGGCGGTTCGGCCCTGGCCGTCGCTGCCGACGCGTTCACCTCCTTCGTGGCGTGCATCAAGGCCGGCGGCTTCGACACCACCGCCTGACCGCCGCCGCTCCGGCTGCGCCCCACCGTGCCCGCACGGTGGGGCGTTCCGCTGTCGGGGCACGGACCCTGCCAACACCCCGGCACCGGCCGGAGACGAACGCGCGGAAGCACCCGGGCCCGCACGCACACGGTGAACCCTCACTGAGCGGCGCTCCCCCGCCACGGGTGACGGCGCGGCTCTGATGGACTCACCTCATGACGGCCGTATTCCCCCGCCTCCTGCGCGCACTCGACCAGTTCCACGCCACCCACCCGTGGGATCACAACGCCCACTACCACCGCTGGATCCTGCGCCGGCTCCCCGAACGTTTCACCAGCGCCCTGGATGTCGGTTCGGGCAGTGGTGACCTCGCCAGGCTGCTGGCCTCCCGGGCCGAAGCGGTGCACGGCGTCGACGCCGACCCCGCCATCGTCGATCGCGCGCGGGAGCGCACGGTTCCCGGGGCTCCGGTGACCTTCTCCGTCGGGGACGCGCTGGAGGACGTACCGGCCGGGCCCTACGACGTCATCACGTGTGTCGCCGCCCTCCACCACCTGCCGCTGACCGACGCGCTCACGCACTTCCGCCGACACCTGGCGCCCGGGGGGACGCTGATCGTCATCGGCCTCTACCGCCCGCAGTCCCTGAGCGACCACCTGATCGACGCCGTCGCCATTCCGTCGAACATCGCCCTGGCCTGGATCAAGAACCGGGGCCGCAGGGCGCCGCGCCCCGTCGCCATGACCGCACCGACCCGGCCGGCGACGACAGCCTTCCCCGACATCGTTCGCGAGGCCAGCCGCTTGCTGCCCGGTGCGCGGCTGCGACGGCGGCTGTTCTGGCGGTACACCCTGGTCTGGAAGCGGGCAGGTCCCGTCGGCAGGTGACCAGGAAGACGGGCCGCACCGAGCCCTGGCAAGCGGTCCGGCCCGGCGACGACGGCAACGTCACCCGAGAGGTGAACGGGCCGGACAGTGCGTGGAGGGAGCTGGACGTTCACTGCATCAACGGCACGAGCCGACCGCGCCCGTTCTTATGAGGTGACCGTGGCCGGGGGACGCTGGATCTCCAGGACAACTGCCGTGCCTGCCACGGACTGGTCCTCGTGCATGGTGATCACCTGGCCGGGCCGAAGGTGCTGCCACTGCGAGGGGTCCAGGGGCGCGAGTCGTACCGTGGCGTGCCCCCCGGGCTCCAGGAAGGGCGTGAACTCCGCCCAGAGCCGGGCGATGTCGAGAGCCGGTCCGCCGGTCGCGGTCCGGTGGCCGATGCTCCACATCGGTCGCAGGACGCCGGCGCCGGAGATGGGCGTCTGTCGTCGTGCTTCAGCGGCCGGGCGGAGGGTGAGATCGGCTCGGATGATCCCGTGGCGGGTCTCGTAGCCGCGCCAGTGACACCAGGCCGCGCTCCTGTCCAGCCGCATCTGTTCGGCTGCGGTGGCCAGGGTTTCCCAGAAGCCGAGCGAAAGCTGGTGGACGTCGCCGAGTTCCTCCAGCAGATCGAGGGCTACTTCCCACTCGTCGTGAGCGAGGTACTCCCAGACGTCGTTCACCGTGAGGTCGTTCTCGGTGGCGATCCTCTCGGGAACCAGCAGGGATGCGGCTTCCAGCAGCTCGGGGACGTCCATGCCCTGATTCTGGACCACGGCCTCCTGGTGACGGCAGGAGATGCCCGGTGACTTCCGTCGATCAGATCACGGCTCCGCCGGCCTTCGGCCCATCGCGGGCGATGCCCTCCATCGGGCACGCCTTCGCGGGCCGCGTGATGGGGCGGACCGAACAACAGGCCCGGAGCAAGGCGGGGCCGTCGGCGGTGACGCACGCGCTCTCCGACCGCACGGTGACACGCCCCACTACTCAGTGATACTTTGTAGTGGTATTCGGTACTACGCAGTACCGGTAAGGCCGAGGAGGACTCGCGATGGACGACCTGACGGAGATGCTGAAGGGCACGCTCGAAGGCTGCGTGCTCGAAATCATCGACAGGGAGGAAACGTACGGGTATGCCATCACCCGCCAACTCAACGAGCTCGGCTTCGCCGACGTCGTCGAGGGGACGGTGTACACGATCCTGCTGCGGCTGGAGCGGAACAGACTCGTCCAGGTGACGAAGCGACCCTCGGGGGTCGGTCCGCCGCGCAAGTTCTACGCGCTCAACGACGCCGGACGCGAGGAACTCGCGAAGTTCTGGACGAAATGGCGGTACGTCTCTTCCCGCATCGACAGGCTCAAGGAGGGCGGCAAGTGAACTTCTGGGAAACCATCACAGGCAGCGATCTCACCAGGGACTGGCAGGCGTTCGAAGCCAGGGCCGAGGCCCTGCCGGACGACTACCGGGCCGCGTGGGAACAGATCAAGGGCCACCTCTTGCCCCACGGGGACTTCACCGGCCGCAACCTGATGCCGCTCCTCGACGCCGCGCTGGGGCTGCTCGAAGAAACCGCAGCCGACGGGCAGAACGTCCACGAGGTGCTCGGCGACGACATCCAGGGCTTCTGCACGGCACTGGTCGGCGGTGAAGGTGCTCCAACCTACCGCGACCGGTGGCGCGAGCAGCTGAACAGGAACGTCGCAAGGAAACTGAACCGGCTGGGAGGCTGACGTGAGCATCCAGGACATCATCGAGGGCAAGAAGCAGTGGCGGGCGCACACAGCTCGGGTCAAAGCACTCCCGCCGGACTACCGGATCGTCTACAAGGAGATGCAGAAGTACTTCTTCAAGGTCGGACCGGTCGACCTGCCCGACGGGCCGCTGCTCCCCGGGATCGTCGACTTCTTCGAGGAGGGCGCCGCCACGGGCAAGGGAGTCCTGGAGCTGATCGGCACGGACGTCGCCGCGTTCTGCGACGACCTGGTCAAGGATTCGCCCACCCATGCGGACGTCTATCAGGAGTCCATCGGCGGGGAATCCGGCGCCGCCGCGAAGTAGCACCCGTCGCCCGATGCCCGTGGGCATAGTCGCCGCACCTACGATCGTGGCCGGGATGGGCGCGGCCGGTCCGAACCCCGAGGCAGCCGGCGCCATGGCCATGCCGCTGGTCCGGAGGGCGGCCCGCGGGACGAGCGCACGCGCGACGGCGGCTGGTATTACTGGGGCATGCAGGAAGAGACGGCACGCTCCGCGATCGACACGTTCATCTCCGCGTTCAACGCCTCGGACGACAGCTATGTGACTGCCCTGCTCTCCCAGGCCCTGACCTCGGACGTGGTCTTCTGGGGGCCGTTGGGTCGCAGCGAAGGAATCGCGGCGGTCGAGCAGTTCGTGCTGGACATCCGGCGCCACCCGGCGGGGACCGGCACGATGGTGCGCTGCTCAGCGGTGGACATGCCCGACGAATGGGCCCGGTACCAGTGGGTCTTCACCACGCCGGACGGAGGCCCCCGCCTGGCGGGAACGGACGTCGTCCATCTGCGGCGGAGCCTCATCGACCAGGTCATCGTCTTCGCGGGGGAGATCGAGCCGTCCGCCTCCTGAGTCGTCCTTCTGTCACCGCCGGAACGAGCAGCGTCACCGCTCGCCGGTAACGCACCGAACCCCGTGCTGCCCCGACGAGCCCACGCGGTCACAGCCCTTAGGTACCGGGGGCGTCCTGGGCGAAGAGTTCCACGGCCAGTTCCATACAGCGCAGGCGGGCCGGGGAGAAGTCGTAGGGCATCTTGCCGACGGCTTCCAACACGCTCATGGAGCCGGCCTCCCGCCCACCCGGGCCGGGTTCGGCCTCGCCGCCGCGCTCGCCACCGTCGGCGGTTTCAGGGTGCGCGGCATCCCAGGCGTCGCAGAGGGCCTCGTCCTCCTCACTCAGACCGGACTCCTCGATGTAGGCGTGCAGGGCGTTCTCGAAGGCGTACCGCTCGGCGGCCACGTGAGCCACCCGCGGATCGTCGACGGCGACGCTGTCGTCGAGCGCCTCCTCGGCGTCGTCGACGCGGTCGGATTCCTGCCGCAGGGTGGGTTGCGCGGCCAGGGCGATGAAGCGGGTGGCCTGGACCGCCGCGCCGAGCGGGCCGAAAATCCGCTCGGTGACCAGCAGGGTGTCCAGGTCCGCCGGGCGCAGGGAGCCCTCGGGCAGGGTCTTGAGGCGGCCGGTGACGAGGTCGGAGAGCAGGCCCATCCGGCTGCCTTCGGTGCGCATCCGCCGCACGGCGGCCCGCTGCCGCCGCAGCTCCGCCTCCTGCTCGGCGAGGGTGTCCTCCAACCGCTCCAGGACGCCCGCGATGGCTTCTCCGCTGTCCGCGCCGGCGGAGTCCGTGCCGGTCGCGAAGGCGTCGCGGATGTCCTCCAGGGCGATCCCGGCCTCGGCCGTCCTGCGGATCCACAGCAGGCGGATCATGTCCTCGTACCCGTAGCGGCGACGGTCGTCGCCGCCCCGCTCGGGTTCGGGGAGCAGGCCGATCTCGTGGTAGTGGCGGATCGCCCGCGGCGTGCTGCCGACGAAGGCCGCCGCGTCACCGATCTTGATCCGGCGGGGTGGCACGAAGGACGAGTGCATGAGCAGGGACCTTTTCTCCAGAGGCCGGGACCAGGGACGTAAGCCCGCCGGGACGTAAGTCCACCGGACCACATGCCGCTACGGAAGGTGCAACCGCGGTGCCTCCGGTCTTCCTCCGCTTTCCGGTTCCGACCCGTTGCCACTTCTCGGTTCTCGGCCTGAACCGAGGCAGTATCCGGCCGGAATTTCGCGGTCCGGGGCGAATCCTCCACCGGTGACCTAGCGTGTTGATCATCGCCGGAGTGGCTACGTGGGGTCACGGAGTACGGGCGCGGGGTACGAAGGAGCTTGATGGTGACGGAGACCGATTGGCGACGGCGGTCCGTGGTCGTGACGGGCGCGACGCGGGGCATCGGGCGGGGCATCGCGGAACTGTTCGCCCGTCGTGGCGCCGCTGTCATCGTCACGGGTCGGAACGAGGAGGCGGCCCGCGCGGTCGCGGACGAGCTCGCACGGACCACCGGGTCCCGGGTCGCCGGTCTGGGCGTGGATCTCCGGGACCCGAGCGCGATCGAGGCGATGGCCGACGAGGCCGAGGCGCGCCACGGGCACGTGGACGTGGTGTGCGCGAACGCCGGGGTCTTCCCCGAGAAGCCCCTGAGGGAGATGACGGCCGCGGATGTGGATGATGTCCTCGCCATCAACCTGCGGGGCACGATCCTGACGACGAAGGCGTTCCTGCCGGCCATGGAACGCGCGGGACACGGACGCGTGGTGCTCACCTCCTCGATCACCGGGCCGACCACGGGTTACAGCGGGTGGTCCCACTACGGGGCGAGCAAAGCGGGCCAACTGGGGTTCCTGCGGAGCGCCGCGCTGGAACTGGCCCCGGCGGGCATCACCGTCAACGCCGTCCTGCCCGGAAACGTCCGCACCGAGGGGCTGAGCGATCTGGGCGAGGACTACCTGCGACGCATGGCCGCCGCCATCCCGGCCGGCCGGCTCGGCGAGACCTCCGACATCGCACACGCCGTGCTCTTCCTCGCGTCCGACGAAGCCTCGTTCGTCACCGGTCAGACGCTCACCGTCGACGGCGGCCAGACCCTGCCCGAGTCGCTGGACTCATTCGTCCCGTTCGCCTGAGACCGGCGGGCCGGCGGTACGGCTCTCATCGGCGCTGCGCCTCCCGCGTGAGCCGTCGGCGCCCCGCGCGGCGTCCGGGCGGCAGTAGCGCTGGATCAGCGTCGCGTGTCGGGGAAAGCGGGCGGTCAGGTCGTCGGGGTCCCCGAGCGTCATGTCCGCGTAGTCGAAGCCGGGCGCCACCGCCTCGCTGATCAGGGCGTGGTCCCCGCCGTCGAGAGAGGTGGCCTTCCACACCCCGCCGGGAACGGCGAGGGTCAGCGCCTCCCCCTGGTGCGGGTCCTGGCCGAGGAGCACCGACTCCGCACGGCCGTCGGGGTGGATCAGGTGATACGTGAGGGGGGCGCCGGAGTGGTGGAAGTGGAGGATGTCCGACCGGTTGAGATGCCAGTACCCGATGGGTGACTCCTCGGTGAGCAGGTAGTGGATGGAGGTGAGCAGAAGGCGTTCGCCTCGCGGGGTCCGTACCGGCGGACGGTGGTCCGCCTGGAAGGTACGCCGGAAGTACCCACCCTCCACATGCGGTTCGAGCCCCAGAGCGTCGATCCATTGCTGTGCCGTGAACACACGGTCCTCCCAAGGGTGACGCGGCCCTGCGGGGGCCGCGGAGTTGGCGGGACAAGCGGGCGGGTTCCCGGGCCGCGGAACGCGCACGCGGGAAACGGCGGCCTTGGCCGAAATAGTCCTGGCCGGGATGGTCCTGGCCACGCGGAAGGCGACCGCCCGCCCGTCGAGCGTGAATCCGTGAGTCGCGTGGTCGGCGCTCTCCGGTTCGGCCGGCGCTCTCCGGTTCGGTCGGCGCTCTCCGGTTCGGGGCCCGGCTATGAGCAGGCGAAGCCACTCTGGTCGCACACCGATGACTTCGCAGCCCGCAGGTCGCCGTGAAGCCCCGCCCTCGGTCGATATATCCGCATACTCCCATCCTGTCACCCCGCCACGTGGTCGAACCCTCGACAGCATGTTGACATGCCCTTGACACTCACGACCGCGCGCCCGAGGCTCGGGACCCCCCGTGGACAGCTTGACGACAATGAGGTGCAGCCCCCATGCGATCACGCCCCGTCGGATTCCTCCTCTCGACCCTCGCGGGCGCGGCCCTCGCGTTCGGCGGCACCGCCGCCGCCTCCGCGACCCCGCCCCCGGCCTCCGGTTCCGCTCCGGCCGGCAACGTCGGTACGGCCGATGCCTGTTACACCTGGAGCGGCACGCTCCAGGAGGGCTCCAGCGGTGAAGCGGTACGCCAGCTCCAGATCCGCGTCGCGGGCTATCCGGGCACCGGGAACCAGATCGCCATCGACGGGGCGTTCGGCCCGGCCACGAAGGCGGCCGTCCAGCGCTTCCAGGCCGCGTACGGGCTGGCCGCCGACGGCATCGCCGGCGCCCAGACGTTCAGCAAGATCTACGCGTTGCAGGACGACGACTGCACCCCGGTCAACTTCACCTACGCCGAGCTGAACCGCTGCAACTCCGACTGGTCCGGCGGCAGGGTCAGCGCCGGCACGGCACGCGCCAACGCCCTGGTGACCATGTGGAAGCTCCAGGCCATGCGGCACGCGATGGGGGACCGGCCGATCGCCGTCAACGGCGGCTTCCGCAGCGTGTCCTGCAACAGCGCGGTCGGCGGGGCCACCAACAGCCGCCACCTGTACGGGCACGCGGCGGACCTCGGCGCGGGCTCCCAGGGCTTCTGCGCCCTCGCCCGGGCGGCGCGCAACCACGGCTTCACCGAGATCCTCGGCCCGGGCTACCCCGGCCACAACGACCACACCCACGTCGCCGGCGGCAGCGGCCGCTTCTGGTCCGCGCCCAGCTGCGGCATCTGAGGCCCGGCCGCCCGCGCCCTCCCCGTCACCCCGCCTGCCCGGCGGGGTGACGGCCACGGTCAGCTTCCGGAGCCCCCGGCGACGGCGATCGTGCCCTGGGCCACCGCGCAGAGGGTTTCCACCCCTTCGGCATCCACCATGAGCAGATCGCAGCGGCAGACGACCCGGGTACGGCCGGGGCGGACCACCTGGGCCCGCGCGCGCAGCACCTCGCCCCGGGCCGGGCGCAGATAGTCGATGGTGAAGCCGGCGGTCAGGACGGATGGGCCGACCGCCGCGCCCGCCGCGAAGGTGAGGGCGTTGTCGGCCGCGTAGCTCAGGACGCCACCGTGGACGAACCCGTTCTGCTGGCGCAGTTCGTCCCGTACGTCCAGCTCCAGGACCGCCGCCCCGTCACCGAAGGCCGTCAGCCGCGCGCCCAGCAGGACACTGAAGGGCTGGGCGTCCAGAACCTGCTGCCCGAACGCGAGTTGTGAGGCGCGTGCCTCCATGCTCCACCTCTCGCCCCTGGTTGCGGTGAGCGTCGTCCTCCGGGAACCGATCCGTCGACATCGGCCCTCGCCATCCCATCACCACCGGCCCACTACTGTCTGCCGGATGGAGAACATGATCCCCCGGGGCAGTTGGCTCGACGACGACACCTTCCGCAGGCTGGTACGCGAGGTCACTCCGCTCCGCTTCGGCTCGTGGAGCCTGGCGGATTTCGAGCACGCCACCTCGGAGCTGGGCTGGGAACTCCGCGAGCCCAAGGAAGTCGTGGGCCAGGTCTGGCGCAGATTCGCTCCCCGGAAGGGGCCCTGGGGTGGCTACGGCACGGTGATCGCCGACGCCTCGGCACCCGAGCAGGTGCGCAAACTGAACGTCCGCGTCGTCGACCTGCCCGCCGAGGACATATCCTCCGCCGCCGGTCTCGTCCGCGCCGCCTGGTGGGTCATGGAGGAGGAGCTGGGCCCGCCCGCGATGTGGGGAGGAGACTCCGGCCCGTGGATGCTGTGGCGGCTCCCCGGCGCCTGCCTCCTCGTGCACTCGCACGACGAGGGCGAGGTGAGCCTGGAACTCCTGCCTCCCGACGCGGACGCCGACGCCGCCGGAGGCGGCTACTCCCGCGGCCGCTGGCGCGCCGCCGAGCAGGCCGGGCTGCCGGTCGCGCCCGGCACGCCGCACGCGCCCGGCACCAGTTGGGAAGAGGTGGAGAAGCGCCTGGCCGAAACCCTGCGCTCCCTCGACCACGACACCCCGTTCTTCCCCGGCAGGTTCATACTGCACCTGGGATCCGCCGACGATCCCCAGCGCTTCGTCCAGTGCTGGAGCCAGGATCTGAGTCTTGTCGTCGAGGCAACCGGCTACGTGCACCAACCGGGCGCGGCCAACCCCGCCCGACTGGCGCGGAGCGGCTGGGAGTCCCCCCACTCGATCTGGCAACGCCGCTTCCCCGACGCCATGGACAACCCCGCGCACGCCGCGACGGCGGCCCGCATGCTCATCGGGGAACTGCGGCACCTGGGCGTCGACCTGGCCGACCTCTCCTACGACGGAACCATGGCCGGTCGCGGGCGCGGCTTCCACCTCGACCTGCCGGACCTGGGAGTCCCCCGAGTCCCCCAGCCCGCCGTCTGAACACGGTCGCGGTTCCCCGAACGCCCCGCGCCGGGGAGCCGCTGCTCCGGGCTCATTGACAGCGGGGCGCCCCGCTGTCACCGTCTCGTCTGACGACGGCAGTCGCGGACCGAAGCCCCACCGGCCCGCCGCACGCACTTCCCACCGCCCCGCGCACTTCCCACCGCCCCACGCACCCTCCCCCCATTCACGCGTCTCCCGCCCCCCATCACCTGCGCGGCCGTCGTCGGTTGGGAGCGCTCCCACAGAAGGGCCGCACGCATGAGAAGACTCCTGCGCACCCTCGCCGTATCGGCGTTCGCCTGTCTGCTGCTTCCCCTCGGCGCCGGGCAGCAGGCCACGGCGGCCACCACGTCGGCCGACCCGATCGGCATGACCGACGGCTTCTACACCGACCCGCACTCGACGCCCGCCGCCTGGGTCGCGGCGAACCCCGGAGACGGGCGGGCCGCCGCCATCCGCGACAACATCTCCTCGCGCCCCATGGCCCGCTGGTTCGGCTCCTGGAGCGGGGACATCGGGGCTGCGGTCGGCTCCTACGTGGGCGCCGCCGACGCCGCCGACAAGCTGCCCGTCCTGATCGCGTACAACATCCCCGGCCGCGACGCCTGCGGCGGGCACTCCGGCGGCGGCGCGGGCACCCCGAGCGCGTACCACACCTGGATCTCCGCGTTCGCCTCGGCCATCGGCGCGCGGCCCGCCCTGGTGGTCATCGAGCCCGACTCCCTGGGCGACTTCAGCTGCCTGAACCAGGCTCAGATCGACGAGCGCAACGGGATGCTCAAGGACGCGCTCGCCCAGTTCGCCGCCCACGCCCCCAACACCTGGACCTATCTGGACGCCGGAAACCCGGCCTGGATCGGCGCGGCCACCATGGCGCGGCACCTCGACGGCGCGGGAGCCCGGCAGGCGCACGGCTTCTCGCTGAACGTCTCGAACTACTACGGCACCGGCGAGAACTCCGCGTACGGCAACGCCGTCAACGGGTCCCTGTCGGCGTCCTACGGCTACACGAAGCCGTACGTCATCGACACCAGCCGCAACGGAAACGGCTCCAACGGCGCGTGGTGCAACCCGGGCGGGCGCAGGACGGGGGCGGTCAGCCAGACGGGCGGCGGAGCCGAGATGCTGCTGTGGCTGAAGACCCCCGGCGAGTCCGACGGCGACTGCGGAGTCGGCGCCGGCTCCGTGGCCGGGCAGTTCCTGCCGGAGGTCGCGTACAAGATGATCTACGGGTACTGAGGACCGGGGCCGGGACCGATCCGCCCGCCCCGGCCCCGCGTCAGTTCTCTCAGGCGGAGGGAACGGCGTCGGCCGGGGCGGTGTGCCAGTTGGTGACGACCGGCCTGTCGACCGTGATGGTGCCGACCTTCAGGGAGACCGGGTCGGGGTCCTCGTTGCCGACGCCGACGATGATGGAGTCCAACTCCTTGCCGCCGTCCGTGTTGGTGGTCTTCGGGTTCACCCCGGCGTAGGCGGTGGTGGCGCCGCTCAGCGTGACCGCGTCACCGACCGCCTGCTCGGCAGGGCCCGCCTCGGTGCCGCCGGAGCCGAACGCCACGGTCGGGAGCGCGGCCGGCAGGATGCAGGTGATCCCCTGCTTGGCCTTGGCCATGACCAGGATGTAGCCGCCGGCCTGGCTCTCGGACCGGGTGCTCCAGGAGATGTCGTTGGCGCCGCAGGTCTGCTGGACCGGCACCTTCGTACCGTCGCCGGCGTCGGCGCCGGACCCCTCCGCGCTGCCCCCGTCCTTCGCGTCGGAGTCCTTGGCGGCGCCTTGCTCCATGCCCTTGTCGGCGCCCTTCGAGGCGTCGGTCCCGGCCGCGTCGGCCCCGGACACGTCCGCGGCGGGCACGTTGGTGGCGGAGGGACCCGCCGCGGCGCCGTCCTCCGTGTCCTGGCACGCCGTCATCAACAGGGCGCCGCCCACGAGGGCAGCGGAGACGAGGAATGCCTTGCGACGGTTGCCGAACATGAGATCCCCTTGGGGGTCGTGAGCCTGAGTGTGGCCGTGGCACCGAAGCGAGTCCGACCGCCCGGGTGTTCCTTGATCACTATGCGGGGTCGAGGGCCGAAGGGGGCCCTGTGTGCCGTTCCAGGACAGCGCTGTCACAGACCCCAGACATGGTCATGGAGCGACCGCTCGGCCCGCACAGAACCCTCACCCACCGGACGGAACGAGTCCGGTCGTCCGGACGCCGGCCACCGCCGTCGCCGGGGCGGCCCTCGCGAGGACAGCCATCACGCGGGCGGCCAGGCCCGCAGGGCGGCCTCGGTCATCGCCCGCAGTTCGTCGCGGCAGACTCCGCTCGCGGCCTGCACGGCGATACCGAAGGCCAGGGTGGTCACATAGCGGGCCAGGAGCGCCGGGTCCGCCTCCGGAGGCAGGTCGTTTTCGTCGACGGCTCGCCGGAACCGTTCCTCGACGCGGCCGCAACTGTCGTTGCGCCAGGCGGCGAGGAGGTCCCGGGCCTCCTGCCCGGAGCCGCTCGCGGCCAGCGCGCCCTGGACGCCCAGGCACCCCTGCGGACCGGTTGGGCGGGTAGTGGTCCGCAGGGTGCCCTTGAGGATCCCGGTGGCGACGCCGAGGGCGGTCGGCTCCTCCAGGGCCTGGACCAAGTAGTCGCTGGGGCCGGCCGCATAGCGCTCCAGGGCCTTGCGGAACAGCGCCTGCTTGTTGCCGAAGGCGGCGTACATGCTGGTCGTGGAGATGCCCATCGCGTCCGTCAGGGCGGCCAGGCTGGCGCCCTCGTAGCCATGCTCCCAGAACACCAGCATCGCGCGCTCAAGAGCCTCGTCGGCATCGAAGCCTCTCGGCCGGCCGCTCGGGCCCTTCTTCTTCGTCTCCACCCCGCCATCCTAAGCCTTCTGTATCGATCGATGCGGAAGTGCTACCGTACGACTTCCGCATCGACCACTACAGAACTCGTTCGTCGCACTGTTCGTCGCATCGCCCATCACATCCGGCGGCCCGTTCGGGACCGCCCGCCCCCGGAGGAAGCCCCATGACCGTCACCCTGATCACCGGAGCCAACAAGGGCATCGGATTCGAGACGGCGAAGCAGCTTCTCGCACTGGGCCACACCGTCTACATCGGCGCGCGTGACGTCGAACGCGGCGAGAAGGCCGCGGCGACGCTCGGCGCACGGTTCGTCCAGCTCGACGTGACCGACGACGCCTCGGTGAACAGCGCGCTGGCGACGATCGGTTCGACCGAGGGGCGGCTCGACGTCCTCGTGCACAACGCGGGCGTCCTGGGGCACGGAGACATCGACGGCCCCAAGGCCCTGCGGGTCTTCGACACCAACGCGGTCGGGATCGTCCGCGTCACGGAGGCGTCACTCCCCCTGCTGCGCGAGTCCTCGAACCCCACCGTGGTCACCGTCTCCAGCAGCGCGGGGTCGTTCTGGGCGGTGAACAACCCCGACCGGCCCGAGTCCGGCATGCCGCTGGTGCTCTACTCCGCCTCCAAGGCGGCGGCCACCATGCTGACGATCCAGTACGCCAAGTCCCAACCGGGCATCAAGTTCAACGCGGTCGAGCCCGGCCCCACCGCCACGGACATGACCGCGGAGTTCGGCATCGGACGCTCCACCGAGGAGAGCGCCGGCGTCGTGGTGCGCTTCGCGACGCTCGACGTGGACGGCCCGACGGGAACCCTCCAGGACGAGACTGGGGAACTGCCCTGGTAGGCGGGTGAGAACACCCTCCCCGGAGCGAGCACCCGCTCCTACTTCCAGCCATGCGCAGATGATCGTTCCGGTGGGCGACAGCGCGACGGATACCGCAAATCCTTCACAGGCAGGGCACGTACGCGGCAAGACCTGCGCCCTCCGACACCTCAAGCACCGGCGCGAAGCGGCACGGGAGGCCGGCGGACACTCTCTGTCCCCCCTGTGTCCGTGAAGACCTGTCCATATGAGAGCCAACCTCTTTTTCCCTGCTTATGCGGACGGTCACCTCCGTGTAGACATGGTCACGGCGGCCCCGGACAACGACCAGGGGGGCCGCCTCCGCCATGTTCTGGGGGTACATCCGCCATGTTCAGACCCACTCGCCGTCAGACCCTCGGGGCCGTCATCGGCGTCGCCGCGAGCGGAGCGCTCGTCGGTATGGCCGCAGCGTCCACGGACACCGTGGCGGCCGAGGCCAGAAGCAGCGGCACCGCACCCGGCGGGACCGGAGCACCCGGTTCCTTCGACGAGGTCTTCAAGGGCCGCCGCATCCAGGGCACGCCCGCCGAGGCCCACGCGAGCGCGCACGCCGGGCACGCCGGGCACGGCGCCGGCTACCGCGTGTTGATCGACGGCCGCGAACTACCCGTCATGCAGCACGGGAAGAGCGGCTGGAGCAGCACGATCAACCACTACGAGAGGTTCGCGACCCCGCTGGAGGCCGCTCGCACCGCGGTCGTCTCGCTCAAGGGCGCCGTCATCGTTCCGTTCGACCCCACCGCCTGACCCGGGAGCAGCAGCCATGACCGTACGGAAGAACCAGGCGAACCTCACGGCCCCCGAGAAGAAGGCCTTCGTCGACGCGGTACTGGAGGTCAAACGCCTCGGCGTGTACGACGAATTCGTGCTCGCCCACCGCACGCGGTTCTCGATAGACATGAACTCCGGCGTGTACGTCGGCCACTTCGGGCCGTCGTTCCTGCCCTGGCACCGCAAGTTCCTCATCGATTTCGAGAACGAACTCCAGAAGATCGACGCCTCGGTCTCGATTCCCTACTGGGACTGGGCCGCCGACAACACCGTCGGTTCCTCGCTCTGGGCCCCGGACTTCCTCGGCGGCACCGGCCGCCCCCTGGACGACCAGGTTATGGACGGGCCGTTCGCGCATTCCGGCGGGAACTGGACGATCAACGTCTCGGTCGACAGCCGCGCCTTCCTCGCGCGCCGGCTCGCCTATCGCGTTCCCACGCTCCCGCCCCGGTCCGAGGTCGACGCGGCCCTCGCCATGCCCACCTACGATTCTCCGCCCTTCCGCGACGGCTCGGCGGGATTCCGCTCCACCCTGGAGGGCACCGCGGGATACATGAGCATGCACAACCGGGTGCACACCTGGGTCTGGGGCCATATGGAGACGAGTGTCTCCCCGAACGATCCGGTGTTCTGGCTGCACCACGCGTTCGTCGACAAGCTCTGGGCCGACTGGCACGCGCTCCATCCGACGAGCGCCGAGTACCTCCCCGCCGGCGGGACGGCCGACGTGATCGACCTGAACGACACCATGCCGCCCTGGCCGAACACGACCCCGCAGAACATGCTGGACCACACGCAGTTCTACACGTACGCCTGAGTACCCGTCAGGGCGCGTCCCTGACCCCGTCCGTGACCCGGTCGAGCCGGTAGAAGTCGGCGACGCAGCCGCCGGGCCAGTACGAACGCCCGCCCTGGCTGAACGGCTCCAGCATGTTGCTGATCACCAGGCGCTCGTACGGCAGGACCCGCCTCCCGGCCTCCGCCCCCTCGCGGAGCCGGCGGTCCTGGGCGTCCCATTTCTCGGCCCGGGCCCGCATCGCGGTTTCCAGGTTGGTGAGCGACACGGCCGGGCCGACGCAGACCAGGACGCAGAGCGCGGCGCACACCGCCTTCGCCGGGGCGGTGCGGCGGGTGTGTCCGCGGAGGGTCAGGCCCAGCAGGGCGCCCGCGCCGACGAGCAGGATCACGTACAGCAGGAGGTAGTCGTTCCACAGCCGGTTGGCGCCCGGGTCGCTCACCCGGTCGCCGAACACCGGGTAGGCGATGACCGTGCAGAGGTAGCCGGAGACGAGGAGCGCGAGCACCCCGGCGGCGGTGAGCAGGGGCCAGTGCGCGGGCGGGCGGGGCGGTGTCCCGTCCGCCCTTCGGCACAGCAGCCCCAGCAGGACGCCCGCCGCGACCGCGCCGGCGTACTGCCAGGTCGTGGCCACGGTGACGGCGATCTCGGCGAACGCGCGCAGTGACGCGGTGAGGGAGTCGGGGGCGAGCAGGGAGGTGGTCTCCGCGCCGAACCGGTCCCTGCGGCGCGTGGAGCCGGGTGAGGTGATGAGGACGACGGCCCCGGCCGCCGTCCCGGCGATTCCCGCCGCGCACCACCTCCGGACGAACCCCCGGTCGGGGGCGGGGGCGACCCGGCCGGACAGGAGGAGCGCCGTCAGGAGCACCACCACGACGACGATCGCCGTCTCCTCGGACAGCGTGGCGAGGAAGGCGCCCATGAGCGCCGCGACGGCGAGCGCGAGTACCCGCCCCCGGCGGGAGCGGGCAAGCAGGAACGGGATCAGCGCGGCGCAGGCCAGGACGGGCGGCAGGGTGTGCGAGACGGACGCCGCGGGCCAGAAATACGTCTTGTACGTGTTCGGCGTGACGAACAGGAAGAGCGCGGTGCTCAGGGCCGCGAGCAGGAGCAGCAGGCCGCGCGGGGTGCGCAGCCGGGCCCGGCGCAGGGCCAGGACGGCCACCACCCAGAGGACCGCGAGCACCAGGGCCCCGCTGACCAGGGGGTACCACTGGTGTCCCGCGACCTGGAACTTCGCGTACGCGCCCACCAGGAGGGCGTTGGCGACCCGCCCGTTGTCGTCGAAGTAGAACTTGCCCACGAGGCCGGTGACGCCGTCGTCCCGTACGGCGGGGAGGAAGCACCAGTCGTCCGCGCCGGGCCTCGCCCACCGTCCGAACCAGGACGCGGCGGCGAGCAGGGCGAGGGGCGGGAGCGCGAGGGCGCTCACCCAGAGGGCGGTCCAGGGGCGGTCCGAGGGGCGCCCTGCAGCCGGGTCCGACGTCTCCTCGCCCCTCCGCGGCTTCTCCGGGGCGGCGGTCACGGGAACGTCGTCGGACATCGCGGGCGTCACCTCTCCTGGGACGAGCGGGTGGGCAGCGGTTCGGGCGTCGGGCCGCCGGGCAGCGGTTCGGCCCGCGGCACGGCGTCGGCGGCCTTGGTCCGGCCCGAGGTGATCGCCCACCGGGCCAGCAGGAACGAGACCGGGGTGACGAGGACGCCCGCCGCCAGCGCGGCGAGGTTCTTGTCCATCCCGAGGCCGCTGACCGCCCCGTAGAGCAGCGCTCCGGACGCCACCAGGTTGACCAGGCTGGAGAGGGGATAGCGGACGAACGCGTGCCAGGTCGGCCTCGTCCGGCAGGTGACGTAGGAGTTGAGCAGGAAAGAGCACACGATGCTGATCGCGAAGCCGATCACATGGGCGGTCAGGTAGGGGATCCAGCGGTTCAGCGAGGCGTAGATCCCGAGGTAGACGGCGGTGTTCACGCAGCCGATGAGGAGGAAGCTGCCGAACTGGCGGACGGTACGGGACCGGGCGGGGTTGCCGGCCGCGGGGGGCGGGGCGGGGGCTTCGGCCGTGGCGGCGGGGGCTCCGATCGCGGGGGCCGGGGCTCCAGTCGCGGGCGCCGGGGCTCCGGCCGTGGGGGCGGGGGCTCCGGTCGTGGGGGTCAGGGCTCCGGTCGCGGGGGCCGGGGGGAGGGTGGCGGTCGTCGGGCCCGGGGGCGTGGTGGCGGCGCGTTCGCCCGGGCCTCCGGTGAGCTGGGGGCGCGGCGGCGGGCTGTCCGGCAGTGCCTGCCGGGTCGCGTCGGTCTCCCGCACGACATAGGGCGGTCGGTGCTTCGCCTCGTGGTAGATGCGGCCCACGTACTCGCCGATCACCCCGAGCGTCACCAGCTGGATGCCGCTGAGTGCGACGACGGCGGTCAGGAGGGTGGCGTAACCGGGGGTGTCCGCCCCGTGCAGGACGACACCCACGACGGTCCACAGGGCGTAGACCAGGGCCGAGACGAAGACCCAGAAGCCGGTGTAGATCGCGAGGCGGAGCGGACGGTTGTTGAAGGAGAGCAGTCCGTCGATGCCGTAGTTCAGCAGCCGTCTGCTGCCCCATTTCGACCGGCCCGCCACCCGCTCGCTGTTGCGGTAGCGGAAGGTGACCGTGTCGAAGCCGATCCAGGAGAAGATCCCCTTCGAGAAGCGGTTGCTCTCGGGAAGGGACAGCACGCTCTCCACGGCCCGCCTCGACAGCAGCCGGAAGTCCCCGGACCCGTCGATGAGCTCCACGTCCATGCAGCGGCGGACGAGCGCGTAGTAGGTGTGGCTGAGGGTGCTGCGGAGCATGCCCTCGCCCGCGCGGTCGCGGCGCGGGATGACCTGGTCGTAGCCGTGCCGGTGCAGTTCCAGCAGGCGGGGGATCAGCTCGGGTGGGTGCTGGAGGTCGGCGTCCATGATCACCACAGCCTCCCCGCGCGACATACGGAGGCCGGCGAGCATGGCGGCCTCCTTGCCGAAGTTGCGGCTGAAGGCGGTGTAGTGGACCCGTGGGTCGCGCGCGGCGAGAGCGCTCAGCAGGAGGCGGGTGCGGTCCCGGCTGCCGTCGTCCACGTAACAGATCTCGAAGCTGTCCCCGAGGGGGTCCAGGACGCCGACCAGGGCGGCGTGGAAGGCCTCGATCACCTCGGCCTCGTCGAAACACGGCACGACGACCGACAACTGAAGGCCAGTCACATGCCACCTCCGGACTTCGGGCCCCTCGTGGGTGCCGGGCCTCACCGGCGCGGCACCGTCGACCTCCGGCACCGGGCCCCGGAACGCGCCACATCCGCCCATCTGACGACGGGCGGCGGCCTCCGTCTCTCCGTACACGCGCGAGGGTGTCTCTTTCCCGCGCCCTTTCATGCGAACAGCCGACGCGGGTCGGCAGTACGCCGGGTCGCGGGGGCGAAAAGGCGCACATAACCTCGCAAAGGTGACATCTCCTCGATCGCCATGGGTTCGGAGCACGCCACCCGGCAGGGTCCGGTGCCCGGGCCGGTCCCGGCTTCCCGGCCGGTCCGCCGGATCTCTCGCCGGATCTCTCGCCGGGTCTCTCACCGGGTCTCTCACCGGGTCTCTCGCCCGGCCTCTCACCGGCCTGATCGCCGTGCTGTGCGCCGTGTGCTGGCTGGTGCTCCCCGCCGCCGCGACCGCCCGCGCCGACGATCCTGTCGAGCTGTCCCGGGACGGGCAGATCACCGACCGGGTGGGGGCGCTGGGCGACCGGACGGGGCAGGTGGAGGACGCACTCGACCGGTTGTACGCCGAAGAGCGCGTCCAGCTCTTCGTGGTGTACGTACGTGATTTCTCCGGCCGGTCCGGACAGACGTGGAGCGACGAGACCGCCGACCGCAACGGCCTGGGCCAGGACGACGTGCTGCTCTCCGTCGCCACCCACGACCGGCAGTACGCCTACTCCGTCGACGCCGGCTCCCCGCTCACCGACGAGCAGCTGCGCACGGTGGCGGGCACCGCGATCGAACCCGCGCTGCGGGAGAACGACTGGGCGGGGGCCGCGATCGGCGCGGCCGACGGCTACGGCTCCGTACTGGCCGGACCCCCGGTGACCGCCCCTGCCATCACCCCGGGGCCCGCCGACCCCGGGACGGACGGCTCCGACTCCACCGGCGCCCGCGACTTCGTCCTGCCGGTGGCCGTCGTGGTGGGCGTGGGCGCGGTCGGCGCCTACGCGTACGCCCGGCGCAGACGGCGCACGACGACCCGTACCACCCCGGCGGCCACCGGCTGGGGCCGGGGCGCGGGGGCGGGGGGTGCGCCGGAGCCGCCGACGCCGCTGCCGGAGCTGGACGGACAGGCCAAGGAGGTGCTGGTGGACACCGACGACGCGGTGCGCACCAGCGAGGAGGAACTCGGCTTCGCCACCGCCCAGTTCGGCGAGGATGCGGCGAAGCCCTTCACCGAGGCGGTCGCGCGGGCGAAGGACGAGCTGACGCGATCGTTCCGGTTGCGCCAGCAGCTCGACGACGCCTTCCCCGAGGACGACGCGACCCGCCGCCGGATGCTGGAGGAGATCCTGCGGCGGTGCGCGACCGCGAACGAGGTCCTGGACACCGTCGCCGAGGACTTCGACCGGCTGCGCGCCCTGGAACGTACCGCTCCGGAGGCCCTGGCCACCGTGGACGCCACGCACCGCGACCTCGCCGGGAGGGTCGCGGCGGCCGAGTCGGGCGCCGCCGGGCTGCGCGAGCGGTACGGGGAGGGCGCCGCCGCCCCCGTGGCGGCCGACGTCGAGCAGGCGAAGGACCGGCTCGTCTTCGCGGCCTCGGCCGTGAAGCAGGCCCGTACGGCGGTCGAGGGCGGCGAGAACTCCCGGGCCGCGGTGTACATCCGGGGAGCCGAGGGCGCGGTGGGCCAGGCGGGCACGCTGCTGGACTCGGTGGACCGGCGGGCGGCGGAGCTGGGCGAGGCCGCGCGGAAGCTGCCCGGCGCGCTGACCGAGACGGAGACCGACCTCGCGGACGCGGGCGGGCTGCTCGAAGGCACCGCCGAGGGCGCGTCGACCGCCGATCTGCGCGGCCGGATCGCCCGCGCCGAGGCCGTGCTCGGCGATGTGCGGGCCGCGACGGCCGCGGGACCGTACGACCCGATCGATGCGCTGCGCCGGGTGGAGGAGGCGGACGCGGCCCTGGACGAGGCGCTGGCGGGGGCCCGGGACCAGGAGCGGGGCGAGGCGAAGGCCCGCTCCCTCCTCGATCAGGCGATGCTCACCGCCCGGTCCGCGATCGGGGCGGCGGCCGACTACATCACGACCCACCGGGGTGCGGTCGGCAGCCAGGCCCGTACCCGGCTCGCGGAGGCGCAGCGGCGGTGGGAGCGGGCCCGGGAGCTGTCGGCCGCGGACGCGCAGGGGGCGCTGGCCGAGGCGCGGCAGGCGGACGCGCTGGCCGGGCAGGCGATGAGCCTGGCCGAGCAGGACGTCCGCGGCTTCGGCTCCCTGCGGGGTCCCGGCCCCATGGGGGGCGGGGGCGGCGGCACGGGCGGGGCGGTGCTCGGCGGCATCCTCCTCGGCGGGCTGTTCGGGGGCGGGGGCCTGGGCGGCGGCTTCGGCGGAGGGTTCGGCGGCGGCCGGTCCGGCGGTTTCGGGGGCGGGCCGGGCAGCTTCGGAGGGGTCGGAACGCGGGGCCGCCGGGGCGGTGGCGGCCGCTTCTGAACGACCGGCCGACCGACCGGCACAGCCAGGCAAGCAAGCAAGCAAGCAGCCAAGCAAGCAGGCAGGCAGACAGGCAGGCAGACAGGCAGGCAGGCAGGCAGGCAGGACCACAGCACATGACCCGTCTCGATCTCCAAGGAGCCATCCCATGTCCAAGCAGACCATCCTCGGCCGCGTCACCCAGCTCGCGAAGGCCAACATCAACGCCCTCATCGATCAGGCCGAGGACCCGCAGAAGATGCTGGACCAGCTGATCCGGGACTACACGAACAACATCGCGGAGGCCGAGCAGGCGGTCGCGACCACCATCGGCAACCTCCGGCTGATGGAACAGGACCACAAGGAGGACGTCGAGGCGGCGGCCGAGTGGGGCGGCAAGGCGCTGGCCGCCAGCCGGAAGGCCGACGAGCTGCGCGGGGCGGGGTCGGTCGCGGAGGCCGACAAGTTCGACAACCTGGCGAAGGTCGCGCTGGGCCGCCAGCTCCAGTCCGAGCAGGAGGCGAGGACGGCCGGGCCCACGATCGCCTCGCAGAGCGAGGTGGTGGACAAGCTGAAGTCGGGGCTCGACCAGATGAAGGCCAAGCTCTCCCAGCTGAAGGCCAAGCGCGACGAGTTGGTGGCGCGTTCGAAGTCCGCGCAGGCGCAGAACCAGATGATGGACGCCGTCAAGAACATCGACGTCCTGGACCCGACGAGCGAGCTGAGCCGCTTCGAGGACAAGGTGCGGCGCGAGGAGGCGAAGGCGCTGGGCAAGCAGGAGCTGGCGGCCTCCTCGCTGGACGCCCAGTTCGAGGAGTTGGACAGCCTGGGCGACAGCGCGGAGGTCGAGGCCCGGCTCGCGGCCCTGAAGACGGGCGCCTGACGCGGGGCGCACCGGGTGGGTCCAGGCGGCCCTCCCGAGCCGGGTGGGGGTCAGTACATGCTCAGGAGCTGCTCCACGGAGAGTTCGGCGGCCGGGGCCCCGTCCGGCAGGGCCAGCTCGAACCAGACGGTCTTGCCGCGCGGGGTGCGGCGCGAGCCCCAGGCCGCGCTGAGCAGACCGACGAGTTGGAGGCCGCGTCCGCCTTCGTCGGTGTCCCGGGCGCGGCGGCGGCGCGGCTGGACGAGGCCGGCGTCCCATACCTCGCAGACCAGGGTGCGGTCGCGCAGCAGCCGGAGCCGGATCTCGCCCTCGCCGTAGCGCAGGGCGTTGGTGACCAGTTCGCTGACGAGGAGTTCGGTGGTGTCGACCAGGTCGTCCAGGTCCCAGGCGACCAGCTGGGAGCGGGCCAGCTCACGGGCGCGCCCCACGGAGCGGGGTTCGCGCGGCAGGGTCCAGTCCCCGACCGCCTCCGCGGGGAGCCCCTGGATGCGGGCCATGAGCAGGGCGATGTCGTCCTCGCCGTGCCGGGTGTCGAGGGTGCTGAGGACGTGGTCGCAGGCGGCCTCCAGCTCCATCTGCGGACCGGTGAGGACGGCCCGCAGCGCGTCCAGGCCCTCGTCCAGCGGCTGGTCCCGGGACTCCACGAGCCCGTCGGTGTAGAGGGTGAGCAGGGCGTTCTCGGCCAGCTCGACCTCGACCTCCTCGAACGGCTCGCCGCCGACGCCCAGCGGCATGCCCGGCGGTACGTCGATGAGCCTGGCGGGCCGGCCGGGCTCGACGACGGCCGGGGGGAGGTGCCCGGCGTTGGCGAACGTACAGCGCCGGGTGACCGGGTCGTAGACCGCGTACACGCAGGTCGCGAGATACACCTCGGAGAGGTCCGCCTCGCGGGACTTCTGCGCGGCGCGGGAGGGCCACTGCGCTCCCCCGCTGCCGCCGAGTCCCTCGCTGCGCTCGCCGGCGCCCGGGGAGCCGAGGCCGCGGGCGACCTCGTCGAGGGCGGAGAGCACTTCGGCGGGCTCCAGGTCGAGGAGGGCCAGGGTCCGCACGGCGGTGCGCAGTTCGCCCATGGCGACGGCGGCGCGCAGACCGCGGCCCATGACGTCGCCGACGACGAGGGCGGTGCGGTGGCCGGGCAGCTCGATCACGTCGAACCAGTCGCCGCCGACCTCGGTGGCGGTGTTGCCCGGCAGATAGCGGCAGGCGATGTCGAGGCCGGCGGCCTCCGGGTCGCCGGGGGGCAGGAGGCTGCGCTGGAGGATCAGGGCGCGCTCGTGCTCGCGGCGGTAGAGGCGGGCGTTGTCGATGCAGACGGCGGCGCGGGCGGCCAGTTCGGTGGCGAGCGCCCGGTCGCGCTCCCCGAACGGCTCGCTGCCCTTCGTCCGGGAGAACTGGACGAGGCCGACGACGGTGTCGTGGGCGACCATCGGCACGGCGAGCGTCGACTGCACGAAGCCCATCTCGTCGCCGGGGACGTCCTCGACCCGGCCGGAGCGCAGCGCCATGGCGCACGGGGAGCCGAACGGGAAGCGGTGGACGGAGCCGAGCGCGGGCGGCAGATCGTCCGGGCCCGGGGGCCCGCTGCCGGCCACGGCGGCGGGCAGGGCGTCGGCGACCGCGCTGGCGTGGGCCACCCGGCGCAGCTCCGCCGAGCCTCCGGCGGATTCGCGGTGGGCGGGCGCCCAGCTGCCGGGAGCGGCCTCCTCGCCGGTGAGCAGCCCCTGGTAGAGGTCGACGGCGGCGAGGTCGCAGAAGCCGGGGACGGCCACGTCGAGGAGCTCGCGGGCGGTGGTCTCCAGGTCCAGGGAGTTGCCGATGCGGGCGCTGGCCTCGTTGAGGAGGGCGAGGTTGCGGCGGGCGCTGGCCGCCTCGCGGGCGGCGATGTGCCGGCGGGTGACGTCGGTGGCGAGTCCGGCGACGCCGACGGGACGGCCGGCTCCACTGTGCACCCGGTAGAGGTTCATGGACCAGTGGCGGCGCTCGGTACCGCCGGGGGCGGGGCCGACGAGCTGGAGGTCGGTGACCGACTCCCCGGTCTCCAGGACCCGTTTCAGGGTGGCGGACAGCCGGTCGGCCTCGGCCCGCGGCAGATAGTCCTCCACCGTGCGGCCCCGGTGGTCGTCGGCCGCGCCGCCGAAGACCGTGGCGAAACGCTGGTTGGCCCGGACGACGGCGAAGTCCGTGCCGAACAGCACGAAGCCGAAAGGAGATTGGCCGAATATGGCCTGAGAGGCGGCGAGGTCGGTCTCGATGCGCCGCAGGGCCCGGACGTCCACGACGATACAGAGCGCGGCCCGCTCGCCCCGGTCCGTCAGACTCGGCATCACATAGACCTCGGCGACGCCGTGCGCCCCGCCCTCGCCCGGTATCCGGAAGGGGACGAGACCCGTCCACTCCTTGCCGTCGAGGATCTCGCCGACCCTCCGTTGACCGTCCGAGCGCAGCTCGGCGGGCATGAAGGCCTCCACCGGGTCGCGGCCGATCGCCTCGGTCGAGGACATGCCGAACAGACCGGCGGCCCGGCTGCTCCACTGCTCGATCAGACCGTCGGGGCCGATCGAGAAAGAGGCGACTCTGATGTAGTCGTAGATCGAGCCGGGCGGGCTGCTCTGCCACACGACGTCGCCCGTGGTCCCGACGACATCGCCGACATCACCCGTTGTCCCAGGTATTTCGCTCACGCGACCGTCCCCTCCAGCTCACACACCGGACCGGTCCTGCCCGCAGTATTCAGCACTACGGCCCCGACCGACACGGCGTTCACGATCACAGCAAGGTCTCAGTCCCTTTCAGCCAGGTTCTGCCCGACCTCTGGTGATCGCTGTGCGTCCCTCCACTCTCCTAACCAGGGAGAGCCAGCTCGAACCACACCGTCTTGCCGCTCTTTCCGCGCCGGGTCCCCCAGCGACGCGCGGAACAGGCCACGAGCTGGAGTCCCCGGCCGCCTTCGTCATCGGGTCCCGCACTGCGTTCGGTAGGTGGATCCGGAAGCGGATCGGAGACTTCCACCAGCAGTACCGGGGCCGGGGGAGCGACGCCGGCGGGCGGGGCACCCCCGTCCGCGTGCGACTGCGCCAGGCGTACGCCGATGGGTCCGGAGGCGTACCGGAGGGAGTTGGTCACCAGCTCGCTGACGAGCAGGACCGCCAGGTCACCCACCGCGGCGTCGAGGCCCCAGGAACCCAGCGTGCCCCGGACGGCGTGCCGGGCGCTCCGCACGGAGCCGGGTTCGGCGGGGAAGACCCACTCGGCGCAGTCGCCTTCGGTACCGATCAAGCCGATCACTTCCCAGGGACGACCACGGGCTCACCCCTTGTGCAAATGGGGACTAAACAGCCCATACCCACCATTTGTTGCTCACTACCGCGCAACCTGCCGTTTGGTGCAGACGGGCGCAGAGGCCGGACAGCGCTCACGCGCGCCACGGCCGGGGATCAGCTCAGCGCCCCCGCCGCCCTGAGGTCGTCGAAGAGCAGCTGGTCCACGGGCGGCACGAGGGCCCGGTCGGCGAAGGAGAACCATGCCATCTCCTCGATCTCGCTACTTGCGGCGAGCGTGCCGCGGTAGTCGCCGTAATAGCAGCTCATCCGCACGACGGCGGCGTCGGGGCGGTCGTCCACGGGGGCCTCGTACGTCCCGGCGTGCACGACGGTCTCCCGGATCAGGCCGACCGTCAGCTCCTCCTCGATCTCCCGCAGGAGGGTCTGGAGATCGGTCTCGCCACCCTCACGCTTGCCGCCCGGGATGTAGAAGACGTCCTTGCCCCGGGGGCGCGCGCAGAGGATCCTGCCGCCCTCGATCCGCACCCACGCCACCGTGTCGATCAGCACCGTCACCGCTCCGCCCCGCTCGCCGCACCCTCGGCGGCTTTCGCGCCCCCGGTCCGGGCGGGACCCTACCGCCCGGACCGCCGGCGCACGGAACGCGGGGACAGAGGCGGGGCGGAGGCGGGAACGGAAGCGGCCCGAGGGAGCGCGGGCAGACGGGCAGGCGGGCAGATACAAGGGCGGGCGGGCACGCCGTCAAGCGGGCGGGCGAGCACGCCGCCAAGGGAGCGCGCGGGGGTGCGAAGGCGCCCAGGGAAGGCCGTGGGGCCCCTGGAGGCGCAGAACGACCTCCTGGCGCCCCTCGGGGCCGCCGACCGGCGTCAGGGCCCGGTGCCCTGCCCCACGCGCTCCACCCGGTAGACCTGGTGGCGGTGGCGGTCGTCGAGGCCGTCGGCGACCTTCTGCGCCTCGGCCTGCGTGGCGTACCTGCCCACGCGATAGCGATTACCGCCGTCGTCCTGCCGTATCACCTGCCAAGGGAGCACGGCGCCGCTGTCGCTCATCGTGTCGCTCCCCCGCATATCGCCCCTCTTCCCACCGGCGTGCACGTCTCTAAGGATCCCCAGGAAACCGCAGTACGCATATGCCCGAGCGTACGCCTGACCTTCACTCAGTGCAGGCGGGTTTACACAAAGAGATACACATCCGGCCATCACGAAAGGGGCGCACCCGCAGAATGCGCCCCCTCGTGCCCCAACACCCCCGGCCGGCGCCCCCTCGGCCGTCCCGACGGGGCGTCACCTCACCTCATCTCACCGGCAGGTGGTACGCGACCCGGTACCGGTCCGCCGGCACCACCACGTCGGCCGTCTCCACGGCCCGGCCCGAGGCGTAGTACGTACGCCCGATGACGATGACCACATGGCCGGGCACGCCGCCCAGCGCCAGGAGCTCCTCCGCCAGCCCAGGGCGCGCGCCGACCTCCTCGGCGACGTTGTCCACGACGACGTCGATCGCGGCCATCCGGTCGACCACCCCGCAGCCACCCAACGGGCCCTCCTCCGGCAGCATCACGGGCGTCCGGCCGGTGACGGCGAGCGGCTCCCAGGAGGTGGAGAGCATGACCGGCTCCCCCGCCTCCCGGAAGACGTAGTGCGTACGCATGACACGGTCGCCCGGCTCGATACCCAGCCGCTCGGCGATCTCGGGGCTCGCCCCCTCCTGCTCACTGCGGGACTCCCAGGTCCCGCGCGCCCCCTCCGCCGTCTGCTCCTGCCGGAACGGGCTGGCCCCCTTGCCCGGCCGGTTGCCGGAGCGGGCGATCATGCGGGGCACGGGGCGCTCGCGCACATAGGTGCCGGAGCCGGAGCGCCCCTCGACCAGCCCCTCCGCCATCAGGACCTTGCGCGCCTCCAGGGCGACGGTGTCCGAGACTCCGTACTCCTCCCGGATGCGAGCCTGCGACGGCAGGCGGGTATGAGGCGGCAGCGCGCCGTTGACGATCTTCTCCCTGAGATCGCTCGCCACGCGCAGATAGGCGGGCTGCTCACCGAAAGTCACAGGCCACTCCCAACAGGTTGACAGTCTGCGACAGCCTGACAACCGTTGGTTGAGCACCGCAAGCATGGGCCAGAGATTCACTCATTGTGATGACCTTGTGACGATCCACGCATACACCGGACGCGGACACCAGATCAGACCCGGACGTTTCTCCGACTCCTCTCTGCCCAGCGCCGCACCGGTCGACACAGCCGACACGGCCACGCCGGCATCGCCGACATCACCGCACGGACGCCACCGCTGAAGTCCGGCACCCCCGGACTCTTGAACATTTCTGGTCCAGACCAATACATTCCTGTGCACAGCACGGCTCCCGCACTTCCTTCCGCTTCCTTCTGCCTTCCTTCTGCCTTCCTTCTGCCTTCCTTCTGCCTTCCTTCTGCCTTCCTTCCGCACCGGATCACGCACAGGAACGAGCCTCATGCGCCGAAGAAACCTGTCCCGAATGACCACCGCCGGCGTCGCCCTGGCGCTGCTGGGGGGCATCGCACCCGCGGCCACGGCCAGCGCCGACCACGACCGGAGCAACGGCGGCGACCGCGACAAGGGCCACCACCGCCCCGCGTACAAGAGCATCGGCTACTTCACCCAATGGGGCGTCTACGGACGGGACTTCCAGGTCAAGGACCTGGACACCAGCGGAGCCGCGGCCAAGCTGACCCACATCAACTACGCCTTCGGCAACGTCAACGCCGAGGGCAAGTGCTTCACCGGCAACATCCCCGGCCAGGCCGACGCCTGGGCGGACTACGCCCGCCCGCTCGACGCGGCGGGATCGGTCGACGGCGTCGCCGACACCGACACCCAGCCGCTCGCGGGCAACTTCAACCAGCTGCGCGAGCTGAAGGCCAAGCACCCCGGCCTCAAGGTCATGATCTCGCTGGGCGGCTGGAGCTACTCCACCCACTTCTCCGACGCGGCCCGCACCGCTGCCTCCCGCAAGGCTCTCGTCGCCTCCTGCCTCGACCTGTACATCAAGGGCAACCTCCCGGTGGACGGGGCCCGCGGCGGCCAGGGCGCCGCGGCCGGCCTCTTCGACGGCATCGACGTCGACTGGGAGTGGCCCGGCTCGGCGGGCAATGAAGGCACCGTCTTCCGCCCGGAGGACAAGAAGAACTTCACCGCCCTGATCCACGAGTTCCGCACCCAGCTCGACGCCTACGCGAAGAGCCAGGCGAAGGCCAAGGAGAAGGCGGCCAAGGGCAAGGGCAACGGGCACGGGCACGGGCACGGGAAACCGAAGCCGATCCACTACGACCTGTCGGCCTACGTAGCGGCCAACCCGAAGGCGATCGACGCGGGCTTCGACGTGAAGCGCCTCATGAAGGACTTCGACTTCGTCAACATCCAGGGCTACGACTACCACGTCTCCGGCGAGAAGAAGACGGCCCAGCAGTCGGCCCTGTACGCGAAGAACGACTTCAGCGTCGATCAGACCGTGCGCGACTGGGTACGCCGCGGCGCGCCCAGGCACAAGCTCGTGATGGGCATGCCGACCTACGGCCAGGGCTGGACCGGAGTGAGTGGCGGCGGGACGGGCATGGGCCAGCCGGCCACGGGCCCGGCTCCGGCCACCTGGGCGGCGGGCTACGAGGACTACAAGGTCCTGAAGCAGCTGGCCGCGTCGGGGACGTACAAGGTGCACCGTGATGTGAAGAACGGCCACGCGTGGCTGTTCGACGGCACGACGCTGTGGACGTACGACGACCCTCAGGTGCTGCGCGCCAAGGCCTCGTACATCCGGGAGAAGGGTCTCGGCGGGGCGATGTTCTGGTCGCTGGACGGGGACACCGAGAACGGTGAGCTGATCACCGCGGTCGACCGCGGGCTCAACCGCCGCTGACACCGGCGCTCACACCCAAAGGGCCGGGGCGGCCGCGTGACGCGGTCGCCCCGGCCCGACTTCCGGGACTCAGTGGTTCAGTGGTTCAGTGGTTCAGTGGTTCAGTGGTTCAGTGGTTCAGTGGTTCAGTGGTTCAGTGGTTCAGCGATTCGGCTCAGTGCGCCGGAGCGTGTTCGGAAACAGTGCGCCGGAGCGTGTTCGGAAACAGCGCGCCGAAGCGTGTTCAGAACTGGAGCGCCCAGCTGTTGATCCGGCCGGTGTCGGCGTTCGCGTTGTCGCTGACCCGGAGCTTCCAGGTGCCGTTGGCGACCTCGGAGGAGGCGTTGACGGTGTACGTGGTGACCACGTTGTCGCTGCTGCCGCCGGAGCCGTACGCCTTCAGGTTGTAGACCGAACCGTCGGGCGCGACCAGGTCGATCCTCAGGTCGCCGATGTAGGTGTGCGAGATGTTGACCGGGACGCTCAGCGCGGCCGGGGCGTTACCGGTGACTCCGGTGACGGTGACCGGTGACTCGACGGTGGCGTTGTCGTTGATCGCGTAACCGGTGGTGTTCTCGAACTTCTTGCCCGGGGGCGGCGTGGTGCCACCCGCGCCCACGTACAGCAGCCGGTTGGGCGAGCCGCTGCCCGGGTTGGTGACGACCCCGGTGGTGGAGGCCGCGACGAGGCCGGCGGAGATCTGTGCGGGGGTCGAGCCCGGGTTGTCGGCGAGGTAGAGGGCGGCCGCGCCGGCGACGTGCGGACTGGCCATCGACGTGCCGGAGATGGTGTTCGTGGCGCTGTCGCTGGTGTGCCACGACGAGGTGATCGAGGAACCGGGGGCGAAGATGTCCACGATCGAGCCGTAGTTGGAGAAGCTGGAGCGGGCATCGGTGTTGGTCGTCGAGCCCACCGTGATCGCCTCGGCGACACGCGCCGGCGACTTGGTGGAGGCGTTGGTCGACTCGTTGCCCGCCGCGACGGCGTAGGTGATGCCGGAGGCGATGGACCGGCGCACGGCGGCGTCGAGCACCGAGTCCGCACCGCCGCCGAGGCTCATGTTGGCGACGGCAGGCTTGACGGCGTTGGCCGTCACCCAGTCGATGCCCGCGACGACCCCCGCGGTGGTGCCGGAGCCGCTGTTGTTCAGCACCCGCACGCCGACAATCTTGGCCTTCTTGGCCACGCCGTGCGCGGTACCCGCGACGGTGCCCGCCACGTGCGTGCCGTGGCCGTTGCCGTCCTGCGACACGTTGTCGTTGTCCACGGCGTCGAAGCCGTTGAAGGCACGGCCGCCGAAGTCGCTGTGGCTGATGCGCACGCCGGTGTCGATGATGTAGGCGGTGACGCCCTCGCCGGCCTTGTCCGGGTAGGTGTAGCGCTGGTCCAGCGGCAGGCTCCGCTGGTCGATGCGGTCGAGGCCCCAGGAGGGCGGGTTGTTCTGGGTGGCGGAGGCCGTGAAGGTGCGGTTCTGCGACACGGACGCGACGGCCGGGTCGGCGGCGAACCTCTTCGCCTCGGCGGCCGACGCCTCGACCGCGTAGCCGTTGAGGGCCGAGCGGTAGGTGCGCTCGATGCCCGCACCGTACTTCTTCGCGAGGGCCCTGCCCTGGGCGGAGTCGGACTTCGCGGCCGAGTCCTTCAGCGTGACGATGTAGCTGTCGCTGATGGTGCCGGGGGCGTCCGCGTTCAGGATCACGCCTTCGGGTGCGCGCTCGGCCGCGGTCGCCGGGAGGGCGGCCGTGGCCAGTGCGACGGCGGCTGCGGTGGCTATGACGGTCGCCGCGGCGAGTCTTCGACGGGCCTGGGGGGTGTGACGCGTCACTGACATCTGAGGGGTCCTCCTCATAGGCGGTGCTCTGGTGGGGGGTGGTGCCGGAGCCACACGACGACTCCCGGCAGGGGCATGACAAATCAGCCGGTCGAACGCCCCGTTTTCTGCGTCGTCCGGTGAGCCGCATGCCCTGCTGCCAGCGAAAGATTGACCGATCCATGGCGAACTCACAAGGGTGCCTTGGCTTGTGCCATACGTCTGTCATTCATCTGCCCTACGCCTGACATGCCGGCGGGCATGACGGCCCATCACTGCCCGGACGACGGGCCCCGGTCCGAGATCACCGCCCTGACCTGGTGCTGCCCGGTCTGCCGTGGCCCCTGGGACCTCGACTTCATCCCCGCGCGGGGCGTGCCGCCGAACGCGTTTTCCGGGCGGGCCGATTCATAGTGGTGTTACGAGGAATTCCTGCCGCTCGCCGCCCCGCCGATCTCCCTGGGCGAGGGCCGCACCCCGCTCGTCCCGCTCACGGACACGAACACGAACACGAACACGAGCACGACGGCACGACGGCACGAGAAGACCACGCCCCTCGCCCAACCCCAACCCGGGCACGGGCACGGGCACGGCGGCGCGCGGGCGCGCGGGCGCGCGCGGGAGCTGCTCCATTGGGCGGTCGGACGGGCGCCCGGCGCCGGAGCCGTGCGTGCCGTGACGGCCGACCGCGCCCGCGCGTCCCTACCTTCGTCCTGTGAGCCTCTCGCGCATCTCCGTCCTCGCGCCCCTCGTCGCGGCCGCCCTGATCGCACCGCTGCCGCCCCTCGCCGACGCCACCGAGACCCCCGGCCCCGTACCGCTGCCGGGCCCGGCCCACCCGTCCGGCTCTCCCGCACCGCCCCCGTACCCGCAGCCGACCGTGCCCGCCTGCGGCACGACGGGCGCTCAGGGCGGTCCCGGGACCTCCTGGGCGCCGACGTCCACCCGCTTCGGGGAGGCCGCCGGCTACGACCCGTACGTCGGCAACGGTTACCTCGGCCACCGGGTCCCCCCGGCCGGAGCCGGTTACGCGGCCACCGGCGAGAAGACCGGCTGGCCGCTCTACACCCCCCGCTACGACGGCGCGTTCGTCTCCGGGCTCTACGCCCGGGACAAGGCCGTCTCCGAGGGCCGCGAGGTGATCGCCGCGCTCCCGAGCTGGACGAACATCGATGTGGGCGTGGGCGAGGAGACCCTCGGCCCGGACACCCCGGCGGGCCGGATCTCGCACTACCGGCAGACGGTCTTCCTCTCCTGCGGCCTCGTGCGCACCTCACTCCGGTGGACGACTGCCGACGGCCGGGCCACCGACCTCGTGTACGAGGTGCTGGCCGACCGGTCCGACGTCCACACCGGAGCCGTACGCCTGCGGATGACGCCGCGCTGGAGCGGCACCGCGACCGTCACCGGCCGACTCGACGACCGGGGCGCGCGCCGGATCACGCTGCGCGAGGACGGCTCGTTCCGGACGCTGGGCACCGGAGTCGAGGGGGCCGTCGCCCAGGCGATGCGGCGCGGCTCGGGCGTCGTCCGGAGCCTGCGGCCGGGGGCCCGAACGCCTCCGTCGGCGACCCCGGTCCGCGCGGGCCGGACGTACACGTTCGAGAAGTACGTCGGCGTCGACACCGCCCTCACCTCCCGCGCCCCGGCCGAGGACGCCCGCGAGGCGGCGCAGCGGGCGGCGCGGCGCGGCTGGGACCGGGTCTTCGCGGCGAACGAGGCCGCCTGGCGCGAGGCCTGGACCGCCGACGTGCTGGTGCCGGGGGGCCGCCGGCTCCAGGGCTGGCTGCGCTCGGCCCAGTACGGGCTGCTGGCGAACACCCGGCGCGGCTCCTCCGACAGCATCGCCCCGGCCGGTCTGACCAGCGACAACTACGCGGGCATGGTGTTCTGGGACGCCGAGACGTGGATGTTCCCGGGCCTGCTCGCCACCCGCCCGGAGCTGGCTCGTTCGGTCGTCGAATACCGCTACCGCACCCGGGGCGCGGCCCGTGCGAACGCCGAGAAGTACGGCCACCGGGGCCTGTTCTACCCGTGGACCAGCGCGAGCCGGGGCCGTATGGACTCCGAGTGCCAGAGCTGGGACCCGCCGCACTGTCTGACCCAGAACCACCTCCAGGGCGACGTGTCGCTGGCCGTCTGGCAGTACTTCCTCGCCACCGGCGACCGCGACTGGCTGGCGTCGAGGGGCTGGCCCCTGCTCCGGGGCATCGCCGAGTTCTGGGAGTCGCGCGCCACGCCCAACTCGGACGGCAGCTACTCCATCACCAACGTGGCCGGCCCCGACGAGTACAGCAACGGCGTCGACGACGGCGTCTTCACCAACGCGGGCGCCGCCACCGCGCTGCGCAACGCGACCCGCGCCGCCCGACTCCTCGGCCAGAGCCCGCCCGCCGCCTGGAACAAGGTGGCGGACGGCCTGCGCATCCCGTACGACGCGGAGAAGAAGGTCTTCCTCCAGTACGCGGGCTACAACGGATCCACGATCAAGCAGGCGGACACCGTCCTGCTGACCTACCCGCTGGAGTGGCCGATGGAGCCGGGCGCCGCGGCGGCGACGCTGGACTACTACGCGGCCCGCACCGACCCGGACGGACCGGCGATGACGGACTCCGTCCACGCGATCGACGCGGCGGCGATCGGGGAGCCGGGCTGCTCGGCGTACACCTACCTCCAGCGTGCGGTGCGCCCCTTCGTGCGGGGCCCGTACGAGCTGTTCTCCGAGGCGCGCGGCGACAAGGCGGGCGCCGAGGACCCGCTGTCCGGTTTCCCCGCCGACGACTTCCTGACCGGGAAGGGCGGGCTCCTCCAGGTGTTCACGCACGGCCTGACGGGGCTCAGGCTCCGCGAGGACGGCGTGCGCCTGGACCCGACGCTGCCGCCCCAACTGCACGAGGGCGTCACGCTGACGGGCCTGCGGTACCGGGACGCGACGTACGAGGTCGCGATCGGCCCCCGGACGACCACGGTCCGCCTGACCTCGGGCACCCCGTTCACGGTCCACACGGCCAGGGGTCCGCGCCGCCTCTCCTCGGCGCTGGAGCTGCCCACCCGGCGCCCCGACCTGACCCCGACGGCCAACGCGGCGCGCTGCCGCCCGGTGGCGGCGACGTCCGAGGCCCCCGGCCTGTACGCGGAGGCGGCGGTGGACGGGGCCCCGGCGACGTCCTGGTCCCCCGACGGCGCGGAGGGTTCCCTGACGGTGGACCTGGGCACGAGGCCCCTCCGGCTCACCTCCGTGACTCCGGCCTGGAGCGACACCGCCCCCGCCTCGCACACGGTGGAGACCTCCCTCGACGGCCGCTTCTGGCGTCCCTACCTGTCGGGTGACACAGCACGCAAGGTCCGCGTGACGGTCCGCTCGGAGGACCCGGAGAAGCCGGCGGGACTGGCGGAGCTGCGGGTGGAGGCGGACGGCCGGTAGGGCGCGCCGGGCCCCGTCGGCGCGTGCCTGTGGCACACCGGTGACCGGTAGCCCGGCTTCAGGTTGTCGAAGTTCCGTGAAGAGGCCCCTGGGCGGAACGAGGGGTGCTACGACTGCTGCATGGCCGCAAAATTTCGCACGAAGGACGGTCACACCGTGGGCCTCGGCAGCACGGTGTGGGCCATCAACGGGGAAGGCCCCTTCACCCTCGTGAAGCCCGGTTCCGCACCGGCCGGCTGGGTCTGCATGGTGAGCGACGACGGCGAAACCGTGCGCCTGCACGCGCCGGAGGACGTCGGGATCTACTACAACCTGGTTCGACGCGTAGAGGTCTGAGACGGCTGCACAGCCGCCACAGGCGGTCCTGGAACGAGCGGACTGTTGACTTGGAGGACCGATGTCCGTACCGACCTCTCCCGACGAGCGCGATACAGACGCGGAGTCCGCAGACGGAAGGTCCGCTGACGCCGTGTACGAAGTCGTTCTGACCCTCTCCGAGCCGGCCGGTGTCGGCCCCCTCTCCCGACGCCTCGGCGCCGTCCCGGGCGCCGTCGTCACCCGGAAGCGGTCGCGCCCCGGCGCGGGCGAACTCGGCGCCGCCGAGGTGATCCAGCTGCTCGTACCCTCCTCGGCGGTGCTCGCCGTCGCGATCCGGACACTGCCGGCGTTCATCAGGTCCCGGAGGTCGTCCGTGACCGTGAAGCTGACCCGGGGGGACCGGACGGTCACGCTCTCCGGCGGGAATCTCGACGACCCGCAGAAGGTCTTCGAGATCGTCGAGCGCCTGCTCGACGATGAGTGAACCAGCGATGAGTGAACCCGGATGCGAGCTCGGATCGGGTGAGCTCGGATCGGGTGAGCTCGGATTGGGTGAACCCGGGATGGGTGAACCCGGGATGGGTGACCCGTGAACCGGGACTACTCCCGGTCGCGTGCGGTCCTCATGGGCACCTGGAAGTACGCGGACGAGGACTTCAACGACGTACCCGCGGTGGAACGCAGCTTCGACCGGATGGACGGTCTGCTCCGCGACCCGGTGTGCGGGCCCTGGCCCGACGAATCCATCGTGACCTTCCGGAACCGCGACACACTCGGCACGACCCACCGCGAACTCATCGCGACGCTCATGGAGGCCGAGGACGTCGCGTTCTTCTACTACGTCGGACACGGGATCTACGACCATCGCGAGCGGCTGTGCCTCACCGTGGGCGACACCCGGCAGGACGCGAACTTCACGGCCGCCACGGGACTCCCGTTCGACGCCGTGCGGGACGCGTTCCGCGCCAGCGACGCCCGGGTCAAGATCGCGGTGCTCGACTGCTGCTACGCCGGGCTCGCCACGGAGGAGTACGGCCGCCTCTCCGTCGACCACCTGCCCCCGGGGCCCGGCGCGTACCTGATGATGAGCAGCGGCGCGTTCGAGACCTCCTGGCACGAGCTGGAGACGGTCGCCGACGCGCAGACGTACTTCACCAAAGCCCTCGTGGACACCGTGTACGAGGGCCTGAGCGGCGCACCGGCCGGCCTCACGTTCGACCACATCTTCGGCGCGGTCTCCGACCACCTCGTGGCGAACGGACGACCCGAACCGGGCCGCCGCATCGAGAATCAGGCCGCCCGCTGGGTGTTCGCCCGCAACAACGCACCCGAAGCCCCGCCCGAGCCGGGCGCCGATCCGGAGGCCGTCTACCGCGAGGCGTACCGACGGGAGACCAAGGAGGGCGTCGAGCGGCTCCCCGCGATCGCGGCGATGTACGAGGGTCCGGCCGCGGCCGGACACACGCCGTCGATGAACCGGCTCGGGCAGATCGCCGAGGGCCGGGTCCGGGCGAGGATGCAGGGGATCGAGCCGGGTCCGGTCGGAGCGAAGGCCCTCCAGGAGGCGACGCAGTGGTACGTGCGGTCCTCCGAGGCCGGCGATCCGGTCGCCCCGCTCCACCTCGGGCAGCTCTACGAGGAGCGGTACGGGAACCAGGACCGGGCGGTGTACTGGTACGCCCTCGCCGCGCGCCGGGGCAACACCGCGGCCCAGGAGCGGCTGACCGGCCTGGAACAGCGCATCCGTCTGGGAATCGGTCCGCCCCGCCGGCCCGGGGAGGAGCGCGCCGAGCCCGCCCGTCCGGACCGGGTGGACGCGGCGCCCACCCTCGCCGTCCTCGCCGCCGTGGCCGCGCTCGCGACCGGCGTACCGCGTGAACGCTGGCCGGCCGAATGGGACGGCTCGGAGTCGCTGGCTCTGGCGCAGTGCCTCGACGTCCTCGTCGATGCCTGCGGCGGGACCTACGGGGAGTGGTCGACCCTCGACGAGGCGGAACAGGCCCGCGTCCTCACCGACTTCGTCGGACTGCGGCCGCTCAGGTCGGACCTGGCGAGCACGGCACGCCGCTACTACCGGGCCGTCGGCCCGGGGAACCTCCGCGCCTACGCGGCCGGGCTCCAGCGCCGCCGGAACTGACCGAACCCCGAAGCCCACCCGAACCTTCGGAGCGGCCCGCCGACCTGAACCGGCCGGGCCGTCCCAGGGAACGCACGACGGCACAGGACAGGGAGTGCGACATGTCGATCCCCGAGATCAGCGAGGTGCTCGGGCAGTCCCTTCGGCGCCACCGGTTCGTGCTCCGGGCGCAGCCCGGCACGCACCCCGGCGACGAGACCGTCCACGTCGTCCTGGACGACGGCGGGGAAACGCTGCACGCCGGCCATCTGGACCACTACCTGGGGCTGTGGAGCGCCTTCGCCGTCGTGCGGCCCCACGGTGTCTTCCGTGCGGACGAGGTCGGCCGGTACGAGTCGTTCGAGGATGCCGTGCTGGCCGTGCTGATGTCTTTCACCCACGTCGAGTAGCCGCAGCGTCGTGCGGCGGCCGAGCAGCCCAGCTATCGAGCAGGAGGTGGGGAAGTGCGCGTAGAGCCACGATTCCGCGACCAGATCAGGTGCCTCGTCCTCAAGGACCGCAGGGCGAAGGCGCTCGACGAGGCGCTGTCGCCGAGCGACCGGATCGCCTTCAACGGATTCCTCGTCTCGGTGATCGCCGTGTTGCTCTCGCCGCGACTGGGCGACCGGTGCGGCGTCGAGGACCTCGCGGCGTTCAGCGACGAGGTCGCGGCCGCTCACCGCGTCGAGCGGCGACCGGTCAACGAGTTCGTCGTGGAGGAGATCCTCCGCGAGATCTACGGGGTGCCGCCGCTCTTCCGTACGTTCCCGGCCCCTCCCCCGGCGGTCTCAGGGGCGGGCGCGGCGATCGTACGGCACATGAACAACACCGACACCACCGTCGCCGCCGGCATCGACCGCACCCTCGACACGGCGGTGGACCTGCACCACCGCCGTAACGGGGCCTGACACCGTACGACGGCCGGCCGGCTCCCCACAGCGGCCGGGACCGCAGGGAGGTGAGCCCGCCGGCCGAAACGGGGCCTGACACCGTAAGACGGACGGCCGGCTCCCCACAGCGGCCGGGACCGCCGGGAGGTGAGCCCGTCGCTCAGCCGTCGGACGCGGACCCCCGCCCCGGCAGCCGCGTCTCTCCCGCCGCCTCCGCCTCCGCCTTCGCGTCGCTCACGGCGACAGCGGCCTGCTTCGCGGCCTCGTCGGCGGCCGCGACGGCGTCCAGCGCGAGCGTGGAGTTCGCCTCGACCTCCGGGGCCCCCACGTAGTCCTTGTCCGAGGCGTCGGCCTCGGTCGCGTCCTCGCGCTGCGCCCCCGGCGGGGGCCCGGTGCCCGACGCCTGGTCGCCGAACGCGCTGGTGACAGTGCGGATCGCCTCGGTCAGCTCGCCCGGGATCACCCAGAAGGTGTTGTTGTCGCTCTGCGCCAGATGCGGGAGCGTCTCCAGATACTTGTAGGCCAGGACCTTCGCGTCGGCGTTGTTGCGGTGGACGGCCTGGAAGACGAGCTCCACCGCCTTCGACTCGCCGTCCGCCCGGAGGATCATGGCCTGCTGGGTGCCCTGCGCCTCCAGGATGTCCTTCTGCTTCGTGCCCTCCGCGGTGAGGATCTTGGCCTGCCGCTCGCCCTCGGCGTGCAGGATGGCCGCGCGCTTGTCACGCTCGGCCCGCATCTGCTTCTCCATCGCCTCTTTGATGGTGTTCGGCGGATCGATGGCCTTGATCTCGACCCGGTTGACCCGGATGCCCCACTTCCCGGTCGCTTCGTCGAGGACGGCACGGAGCCGGGCGTTGATCTCCTCACGCGAGGTGAGTGTCCCTTCCAGGTCCATGCTGCCGATGACGTTCCGCAGGGTGGTCACGGTGAGCTGATCGATGGCCTGCAGATAGTCGGCGACCTCGTAGGCCGCCGCCCGCGGGTCGGTGATCTGGTAATAGAGCACGGTGTCGATGTTGACCACGAGGTTGTCCTCGGTGATCACCGGCTTGGGGTCGGACGAATACACCTGCTCGCGCACGTCGAGTTTGGTGTTGACCCGGTCCGCCACCGGCAGGACGAAGTTCAGGCCGGGCTGCAGCGTCCGGCGGTACCGTCCGAACCGCTCGATGTTGTAGCGGCGTGCCTGCGGAACGATGCGCACGGTGGCGGCCACGAGAAAGACGACGACGATCGCCGCCACAAGAATCGGGATGACAACCGGATCCATTCTGCCTCCTAGGTCCCCCTATGGTCCTGCCGCGTACGTCCTCCCGCACCGCGTGTTCAGCCGTTCACGGAAGGAGCTCGCGGGGATACACGACGGCTGTAGCGCCATCGATCTCCATGACGTCCACCAGAGCGCCCACCGGAATCACCAGGCTTTCGTCGAGAGCGCGAGCGGACCATTCCTCGCCGGAGAGCTTGATCAGGCCGTGGGTCGCGGTGACCTCCTGCATGACCTCGGCCTGCTTGCCGATCAGCGCGTCGCTGCCCTCGTAGGTCAGGGGCCCCTGCGCCATGTGCCGCAACGCGACAGGACGGACGAGGGCGAGGCCCGCTGCCGCCGCCAGTCCGAGCGCCACGAGCTGGCCGAGCAGGCCGATGCCCACTCCGGCCACGACGGCGGCGACCAACGCCGCGCCGGCCAGCAACCCGAAAACGAGTGTGAGAGTGAAGAACTCCGCTGCGCCCAGCGCCGCGGCGGCGAGCAGCCAAGCGAACCACGGCATCGAATCAGCCTCCCCAAGGGGACCTACTCAGCTACTTACCCCTTCTGCCCCGCAGGGAATCGTTCGGCCCGCCGATCTACGGCCGCGGAACGCGTCGGAGACGCGAGCCCTCGCCTGTGCACTGCACAGATGTGCCCCCACGCGGCGCCCGACGAGTAGCCTCGCCTTTTCCGACGAGTTCGAGTGCGGGAGTTCAAGGCTGTGCGTAGCGCCAGTGCGACACCTAGCGGTGACCGGATACGGTGGGTCGAGTTGCCGGGGGCGGAGCCCTCCCGCGTCTACGTCCATGGGCTCGGCGCCACCTCACCCGCCTACTTCGCGGAAAGCGCGGCCCACCCCCTGCTCGCGGGGCGTCGCTCCCTGCTGATCGACATGCTCGGATTCGGGATCAGCGACCGCCCGGTCGACTTCGACTACACACTCGACGCGCACGCCGACGCGCTCGCCGCGGCGCTGGAGGCAGCCGGGGTGGTGGGAGCCGAGCTGATCGCGCACAGCATGGGCGGCTCGGTGGCGATCGTCCTGGCCACCCGGCACCCGCACCTGGTCTCCCGACTCGTCCTGGTGGACGCCAATCTCGACCCGGTCACCCCCGCCCCGGGCCCGGGAAGCGCGGGCATCGCCCACTTCACCGAGGAGGAGTTCCTGGCAGGCGGCTGGCAGAAGGTCCGCGATGCCGTCGGCGCCCACTGGTGGTCCACGATGCGCCTGGCGAGCCTGGAGGCCCTGCACCGCAGCGCGGTGCACCTCGCCCGCGGCGGCGTCCCGCCCCTGCGAACACTGCTCACGGAGCTGAGGATCCCGCGCACCTATGTGCTGCCCGAAAACACCGGTCCACTGCCCGGATCGGCGCTGCTCGAAGCGGCGGGCGTGAGAGTGGTACCGATTGCCGACTGCGGGCACAACATCATGCTGGACAACCACGAGGCGTTCGTCCGCGCCACGGCGGAGGCTCTCGCGGCCTGGCCGGGTCCGGCTGGGCCCACGCAGGACGCAGCAAGGGCCAGTCCAACCCCGTAGCCACAGTCATCACGCGGCGAGGCAGAGAAGTCGCCGCCGTCGTGCCCGTCCTCGTGTCGGCCCTGACCGTGTTGGAGGCCGTCTACGGGAAGACGAAACTCTGCGGTGACCGCGTACATGCGCGTTGCCGGCTCAGTCCGCGGTGCCGGGCTCCACGACCCACTCGGCTTGCAGCCCGCTCACCGAGGCGATCATGTCGAAGTCGCCGTCGTAGTGCAGGACCGTGGCCCCATGCCGTTCTGCGGTTGCCGCGATGAGGACGTCGGCCAGCGACAGCGTCCGGTGAAAGCCAGCGTTCAGCGCCAGCGCCTGGATCGCGAGTGCCCGCTCGAACTCCTCGTCGTTGCAGGGCAAGTAGTCGAAACCACGGAGCAGGGTACGCAGGCGCAGCGCCTCGGGCTCTCCACGCGCCGAGTACAGAACCTCATACTCGGTCGGGGCGCACACTGCTAGGAGTCCATCGCGGTCCAGCACATCCAGCCGCGCCCGCACTGCCGGTTTGCCCCCTGACCTGGGACTCTGTGAACGAATCGACGCCATGTCGCAGGAGCGGCCACTCCGCAAGACATGGGAAGTCGGCAAGAACGAACCCGGGCACGGCAGGCTGCGCTCCCCGCGACGATCGGCTCGTAGCCTCGGGATGCCTCATCGGAGTGGAACCTGGCACCGGCGGCGCATCCGCGTCCCAGCGCAAACCCAGCACGGTACGAATGACCAGGGATGACGACAGGTGACGAGGGGTCAGGTAACCAGCACCATCCCAGCACCGGAAAAGCAAAGGGCCCGACTCCGAAGAGTCGAGCCCCTCCTGAACTGCATGTTTGCCAGATCAGCGACGTGGTGATATGTCAGCCACTACACATTGAAGCGGAATGTCTGCGGGCTGATCCTGACCTGCGGCGGAGCCCTCTTCAGGGCTCTGACCTGGGATTTCCTGGTTGGCACGCGTTGGCTCCCGACGGCCGTTTACGGGTGTCCTGCGGACTGGCTGCGGACTGGCCGGGCACCCAGTCAGAGAAATGCATGGCTCACCAGCGGGACCTCCAAGGAGACTGCGCAGGTGAGCAACTCCTACCCCTGCCCGTGCTGCGGACATCGCGTGCTGGACGCGATGCCCGGCTCGTACGAGATCTGCCCCGTCTGCTTCTGGGAGGACGACGGGGTCCAGTTCCGCTGGCCGACCATGGCCGGCGGGGCGAACAAGGTCTCCCTGATCGAGGCCCAGCGCAACTACCAAGATTTCGGCGCCTGCGACGAGCACGGCCGACGGTACGTCCGCCCGCCGACCGAGGACGAACTGCTCGACCCCGCCTGGCGCCCCATCGACCTGACGCGCGACTCCTTCGAGGACTGGGGAGCCGAGGACCGCGTTCCGTGGCCTGATGACCACTCAGTGCTCTGCTGGTGGCTCCCCAGCTTCTGGCGCCGCGACCACCCGGCGTCATGACCACCCACATCGAGAGGCTTGCCCAGCAGCTCGACGGCGAGTCCGGCGAGTCCTACGACGCCCGCGCTGAACTGATCCACATCGGATCCGTCGCCACCCCCGCCATCCTCGACGCCCTCCCCTCCCTCGGGGGCTTCGGGCAGCTGACCGTCATCGAGGTCTTCGAGGAAGTCGCCGACCCCCGCTGCGGCCCCGCCCTGATCACCCTGCTCGACGGCGACAACCCCACCGTCCGGCACTGGGCGGCCTCGGCCCTGGCGAGCTTGGAGATCGAGGACGCGATTGAGCCCCTGCGCCGCGCCTACCGCGCCTGCCTGGAGCGGCGGACTCCACCCGACGAGCCCGAACCCGTCGCCATCCGCTGGGCCCTAACCGATCTCGGCGCCCGCAGCCCCGTCGTCCCCTCCCTGACCGCCCGGCTGCAAGCCGGTACCGGACCGGACAGCCCCGGCTGGCCCTCGGCCCACTTCGCGGAGATCATCGACGACCTGGCCGACCACTCCCAACTGGTCCTCTACTCCCAGTTCTGGCGAGTGGACGCCGGCCAGACGTACGGCGTCTCCGGCACCGGCCTCGACTGGCAGCTCGACTGGACCGCGCCCTGGGAGCACCTGGTCGAGGAAGCCCGCGCCTGGTCCCTCCTGGAAGCCACCGAAGCCCCCGTCGCCGACAATGTCTTCGTTGCTCCCACCTGGATCGACCGGACCGACCTGCACCCGGAGAGGTGACCGATGCCGTTCCAGCGCCCCGAGGAGATCGGCTACGGCTACGTGATCAAGCGCTACGCGGCAAGGAAGGACTCGGGCCACGCGCGCTACCTCATCCTGAAAGGTGGTCGATTCCTTCGGCCCGAGTGGCCTCACGCCCAACATTTTGCCCATCACCTCATCGACGACGCGGCCACGATCACCGATGCCGAGTTGGAAGCCCTTCTCGGCTACGAGTGGCGCTCGCGCCTCACCGCCGCGTGGCTGATCGGCGTCGACCGCCGCGATCGGTTCCGCGAACGCATCGGCGATCTGCTCCTGGCCAGCGAGGTCTGCTTCTCCGGTAGCGCCTACTGCTTCGCCCTGGCCCGCTTCGGCACCCACGCGGACGCCGAGATCCTCACCGCCTACCTCGACCATTACCTCCCCCGCACCGACCTCCGCTACGACCAGCCCGCAGCCCTTGGCGCCCTCCTCCGCCTCGACGCCCACCTCGGCACCCACCACGCCGACCGCTTCACCCAGCCCGACGGCCTCTGGGACCAGTGGGTCAATGCCCTGCCCCACCTGTGCGGCCACCAGGGCTACGTGCCCGACGAGCCGCGCCGCTGGACGGACCTGCAATGCGACTTCGCCAACAGCTGGACTGAGCCGTAGACGAAGCCCTCGGCTGCGTCTACACAAAGTCCCTCCTCGACCACGCACACCGGACCCGTGTGGATGTACCCCCGCGCTCGCCCGCCCCAGACGCACGTCGAGCTGGCCACGATGACCGCCCCGGTCTCCGACAAATTGGAGCCTGCTTCCTGGAATCAGCCCAGATCCCACATGTGAGATCTCACCCGATGTACTGAAAGTCACACCCACTCCTTCCGTTCGGCCTAGCCTGAACGGCATGCGAGTCCGTAACACCGGACCCAACCGTGGGGGGTGCACATGAGGTTGCTGTCACACGTTGAAGCAAGCCCAGAGCAGATGCGGATCCTGGCCGACACGCGGCCGGGCTTTCATCTGGTCCGTGGCGCCGCCGGGAGCGGCAAGACCACCACTGCACTGTTGCGCCTGCGGCAGCTGTGCGCCACCAGGCTTAGCCGTCGCGAGCGACTACAGCTAGTCGACCCTGTGCGAGTGCTGGTACTTACCTACAATAAGACTCTGCAGGGATACGTCGGAGAACTAGCCCGTCAGCAAGTCTCCGGCTCACCGGGGCTGATCCTTCACGTTTCGACCTTCAGCAAGTGGGCCGTCGGGATGGTCGGCAATGAGGGCCTCGTCGATCGCGAGCGAACCCGGCCGGCCATCGGCAGCTTGGCTGCTTCGGTTCCACTTCCAATCGACTTCGTCATCGACGAGGTCGAATACCTCATGGGACGCTTCCGCCCCGACGAATTGGAGGACTACCTAGGCGCCCGCCGAGAAGGGCGAGGTCAAGCTCCCCGCGTCGAGCGAGCACTTCGCCAGCGCCTACTGACCGACGTGGTCCTTCCATATATTGCACACAAAGAGAAGCAGGGCTGGCGCGACTGGAACGACATCGCCGCGGAAGCTGCCCTGGTGGAAGGGTACCCGGCCTGGGATGTCGTGATCGTAGATGAGGCACAGGACTTCAGCGCCAATCAGGTACGTGCAATCGCTGCACACGTTGGTGCCGAACACACCACGACATTCGTCATGGACGCGACTCAGCGCATCTACCCACGCTTCTTCACCTGGCCCGAGGCTGGCGTCCAGCTCGTGAACTCCCATGTCTTGCGCAGCAACTACCGGAACACCCGGCAGGTTGCTGCCTTCGCGCGCGGACTCGTTGAAGGACTACCCAACGAGGATGACGGATCACTCCCTGACTTCCACGCATCCGATCGCGACGGCCCGCTCCCTACTGTCGCGGTTGGCCGCTTCGGCGCTCAAGTGCGCTACGCGATCCGACGTCTGCGCACCGAGATCGACCTGACGAGCGAGTCTGTCGCGTTTCTCCACCCGAAGGGCGGCGGATGGTTCGACCACCTACGACAGGAATTGGATCGCGAAGGCATCGCCTGGTGTGACCTGACTCGCGCATCCGGTTGGCCGTCTGGGCCCGAGTCAGTCGCCCTCTGCACCATCCACTCGGCCAAGGGGCTGGAATTCGACCATGTGTTCATGCTTGGCTTGAACCAGCAGGTCACCCCCCACGGCGACGAGGAAGGCGATGCAATGCTGGACATGCTCCGCAGACTGCTAGCCATGGGCGTAGGTCGGTCCCGTGAGACCGTGACCTTGGGATACAAGGCCGACGATCCGTCAACGCTTATCAACCTCTTGGCCGTCGGCACGTACAAGGAGGTGCGCCTGTGACGTCCACCCAGGACGCCCCGGAGACCAAGGATACGGTCGAATCGATCATTACGAGCCGGAAGATCTCCGAGGCACTCCACTTCACAACCAATCTCGGACTGCTAGGAATTCTTGGCACATCCGCAGTACTCAGCCGACGGCAACTCCCATCCGAGAAATATGTAGAGCACATCTATACACCAAATTGCAGCACTCGGAAAGATCACGCTTGGCTTGACTATGTCAATCTCAGCATTTCCCGCATCAACGATTCCATGTTCGATGCCAGCAAGCGATGGCACGAGGTCGATGAAGTGTGGTGGGCCGCGTTAAGCTTCGAAGCCGAGATCCTGAGCGCTCCTGGCGTCTATTTCACAACCACGAACAACATCTACCCCTCCGTTCGCAGGGGCACGGGCGCGGACGGATTGAACGCACTGTTCGCCGAGGTGGTCAGCGGGCGCTACTCTCAGCCGATGGTACGAAGAGTCGGGCAGCCAACCTCTTGGACTACTGACCGACAGGCGGAAGTCCTGTACCCGAGCCGCCTACCTCTGGCGCAGCTGCAGCGCATATATGTGCGCGAGGAGCATCACGCAGACGACATCAGCGGCTGGTTCGCCAGCTTCCCATCAGCCCCCACCGTTCCTATCATCTGCGCACCCAAGGTCTTCACATGAGCCCGAATGATGCAAGTATGCACATCCAGCAGCGACTGCACTCGGCGCTATGGGCAGCCTGGGCGGATGCACTTGGATTCATCAGCGAGTTGATCGACGAGGCGGGCCTCCGTCGTCGCCTAGCCGGAGGAACCCTGCAGCATCCGGTCGAGTGGAAACGCCGTATTGGTGGAAAATTTGGGGTAACCGTTCCACTACCCGCCGGAACTTATAGCGATGACACACAACTTCGCCTGGCAGTCGGACGAGCGATCCGCCCTAGTGGTTTCGACCCTGAAGTCTTCTCGAAGATCGAGCTTCCTGTCTGGACTAGTTACTCCCTTGGTGGCGGGAAGGCGTCCAAGGCGGCGGCATCCCATATCGCCGGCACTGGTGTTCCCTGGTTCGGCAACTTCTACAAAGGGTGGACTGACGCTGGAGGGAATGGCGCCGCAATGCGTGTGCAACCCCATATCTGGGCGGCGCAGGAACCGAGTCGGGTTGGATCGCATCTTCTGGATGTTCTAATCGATGCTGTGATCACCCATGGTCACCCACGAGCCCTTGTTGGCGCCCTGTTTCACGCGATGACTTTGGGGTTCATGCTCGATCGCGGCCGAACTCCACACCCCGTCGAGTGGGTCAGCATCGCTGACGAAATGCATCAATTTCCCTCGATAATCCGCCAACACGCAGAGCTCTCCTTGTGGTGCTCCGCCTGGGAGCGCAGCGCCGAGAAAACACTAGACGCTGCCTGGGAGGCCACGGTCCTCGAAGTGATCGAGATGTTTAACGCGGCCGAGGAGTTTGCACATTCCGGCAACACCGCGCTACAGGAGGAGGATTTCGAATCCCTTCGGACCGCCTACGAGCTACTTATCGAAAAGCTTGACTTGCGTTCACCCGCCACCAGAGGGAGCGGGACGAATACAGTTGTCGCCGCCCTAGCCTTGGCGGTTGCCGGCTCAAGCCATCCCATCTCCATCCTGCAAATCGCCGCTCAGGCCGTGGGGACAGACACAGACACAATCGCCACGATGGCAGCCGCCTTGGTGGGAAGCGTTACCAACGACGAACCGCCTTCCAATGTCGCTGATTACAAATACATTGCGACTGAAGCCGTCCGCCTCGCAGCAATTTCCGCGGGAAACCGAGAGCACATGGAGAACTTCACCTACCCGGATCTCCTCCATTGGGAGGCTCCCAGAACCCAGGCAGGCGCTGTCGGTCTGGTGGAGGGCAAGCCTGCCTTGGCCGGGCTGGGTCTGTCCGACAGCTTGACGCTGGCTGGGACCGCTCAGTCATTTTCCTGGTCCTGGACGACGCTAAATTTCGGTCAGACCGTCCTGGCCAAGCACCGCACAGTGTTGGACGAGCTGCCAGCCACACAATGCCCTGCGCCCCTACAGAGGGGTACAGTTCACAAAGAGTCGAACCCAGCCCAGTCGGAACCCAAGCACAGCATGGTCCAGCAGGAAATTGAGCTCATGCCCGTGACAACGCCACCAGAGCACCGAGAACCCGCAGGTCCTAACCGCCGGCGACCCAGCGGGGGACAAGACCTTGATGTCGATGCCATGTTGGAATGGCTTCGTGCTCAGGGGCGCACTGACCAGGCCATCGGATATGCCGTTCGACGCATCGCCGAGCTTGGTACAACGGAACAAATGATCGCCTTCACTGCAACCATCCAAGCTGAGATCAGGCTGCACGCCGGTCAGACGCACCGTACGTTCTAGCCTGCCCGCCAGATCGCCTCAGACGGTGGCCGACCGCGAGGACTCAGATCCCTAATTTCAGTTCAGGGAGCACGATGCTCACGCTTTTTGCCAACCCATCGCGGAGACCGCGGCGCCGTCGTTGAGATAGTGGTGGAGGGCGCTGGCCGTAGTGTCCACGAACGCGTCGGGGATGGCGCTGGCATCGACCCAGCGGACCTGAGAGTGCTTATGGGGTTCACGGTTCTCCGGCTCGCCGGTCCAGCCGTGAGCGGCGAAGACGACCGTGAGGAAGCCATTGGGGGACTCAACGCCCCAGGCTCCGTGAATGATGTGCGCGACCTTGAGGGACTCGGGCTTCACCGTGAGGCCGGTCTCCTCGTAGAGCTCGCGGACTGCGGTCTCGGTGATGGGCTCGCCCGGTTCGCTCTTTCCGACGGGCAGGTCCCACATCCCCTGGGCGAACTTGGCGTTCTCGCTGCGCTGGAGGAGCACGACGCGGTTGGTGGTCTTGTCGTGGACGATGACGGCCGCGACCAGCAGGGTCATGGAGTCGAGCGCCGGCTTGAGGGCTGGAGGGCGGTTGTCGGTCTGCTGGGCCACGGGGTTCCCTTCGTCGGGCGGGTTGTTGGGCATGTTAGGCGAGGGCCTCGCGGGCTCGGCGGGCGAGATCGGCGGCGCCGGGGACGCGGCGGCGCTGGTAGATCGCGAGCGTGGAGCGGATCGAGGTGATCGCCTTGCGGGTGCGGTCGGAGGTCATGCCCTCCATGAGGACGAGGGCCTGGGTCCAGGCCGCGACCGCTTCGTCGGCTCGGGCCTGGGCGGCAAGGCTGTCGCCGAGGTCGGCGTGGGTGAGGGCGTGGACGCGCTTGTACTTCTTCGGGTCCCAGCGGGTTAGGGCGTGTATCGGGTCGCGATCAACATGCGCGTTTTGCCCTCACGGCGCGTGCGGATCCGGTAGTCCGTATCGCATGACACGGGCGCAACTGA
>NZ_JBIRKB010000028.1:38637-62322 GCF_044329855.1 Streptomyces sp. NPDC017520 | reverse complement strand
AGCTACCTGGCCGGACTCCAACTCCGGGCCTCCATGATCTGGATCAAAGACCTCACGCGAACCACCCAGTGATCACGACCCGATACACGCCCTAGTTGGCGCCCTGCCCGCCGCAGTCATGGTCTCCTGCGGTCTCGCTCTCCTGTGCCTGATTCCGCTCGCCGTCGAGCTGAGGAAGTTGGACCGGCAGGAGCCTGGGCTCGACCGGATCGGCCGGACCAGGCGCAGCAGGCGGAAGGCGCGGAAGTCCAAGCGTCGGGGGCTGGGGCCGGTGCCGGGCCCTCGGGCTCTGTTGAGGTGGCTGTTCCCTCGTAGGTACTCGGAGAGCGCACACGCCCTCAGACGCGTCGGCTGGGCTGCACTGTCCCTGACGCTGGTCGGCCTGATGTTCGCGCTCACCCATCCGGGCCAGGCGACTACCGCCCTCCACATAGGCGCGGGTATCACGTTCGTATGCCTCGGCGTCGGAGCCGTAAGGCAGTTGCTACTCCACCGCATCATGAGGGCACCGACTCTGCGGCCTCGGTACCTGTCCAGCCGAGAGCAGGCGGCGGACACGGAGCAGCGCCATCCCTGTGCGGTTTACCGCCGCGCTCGTCACAGCGAGGACGATGACGAGGACGACTTCGCTGTCTTCACGCTGTTCGGCGACGAGTCGCCCTTCATCGGAGCGGGTGAGCTGGTCTACCAGTGGAACCCGCCCATGAGCATCCAACTGCTCCGACCCTCTGACGACGACGGCGCACCGCTGCACGAACGGGAGCACCCCGTCCCTCCGTTCCGGGCGCATGAACTGGTCGACTATCTGCGCGAGGCGGTCCAGCTGCTCGACACCGACAGCCAGGACGTCCGGCTTCCAGCACGAGTCACCGACCGCGTGTACGTCGCCGAGACCGATGTGGCGATTGACCGTTCGCTTCTGACCCGCGAGTTCGACGCAACCCGGCTGCGGGAGATCATTAACACGCCCGGATCGAAGGAGTACCACTTCCTTGAGGTGACCACTCCCGCCGAAGGGGCCGAGTTCGTCGCGACGGTCCTGCTGCACATCAGTGTTCAAGGGCGCACGCTGAGCATCTCCACCGCCGCGTGCGTCCTCGCCCACACGCCGAGATCTTTCCAACGCACCGCAGAATTCGGGCACCATGGTGTCCTGGCAGTCGCCTGGGCGGCTCTGCGCGAGCTGGCCGAACTACCTTCGGAGATCCGAAACTCCTGGCGACTCGTGCGATATCTCTATTCCCTGGCAAAAGCAGTCATATTTCCCCGCGATCTCACCTCCACGCCAATCCGTAACGTTCTGATCGGCAGCCGCGTGAGCATACGAGAGAAGTCGGCGCAGGAATGGTCCAAGATCCAACTGGAGAAGACCGACATTCTTGGTCGGATGAAGACGATCGAGCGACGGCTGCTCCGGGCTACCGGTGACTTCCTGGCCACTCACGACGTGGACGCGTCCGAGTTCAATGACCGCGCGACCAAAATTATCAACAGTGGCATCTTCAACTTCGGCGACAACAACAATTTCAGCAACAACGCCGTGGGCGACGCCGCACAGGTCGGCGCGTCCGCACATGAATCGTCAGGCCCTAACTCCATCGGTGGAGGAAACAAGTGAACACCAATCGCGGAATCGTCAGCCATGGCGACCACAACAATTTCAACAACAACGCCATCGGGGAGCACGCTCACGTCTCCCCGGCCACTCCCACCCACCACTCCATGCGTACCGCCGAGTTCGGCTCGGACGTCGAACCGGACTCCACCGGATGGGACATCGGTGTGGTCACAATCTTGAGTGAGGAACTGCGCTCCTTAGTAGACGAGTTGAAACTCGAACGGCGCAAGGTGGGCGGCGGGTTGTATTTCTACCAGGGCGAACACACCACTCCGGGGGCGACCGTGCGTATCGTGGCCACCCAGAGTCAGAGCCAGGGGCAGCGCTCGGCGATGGCTGCCTTGGAAAACCTGCGTCGTCACTACAGCCCGCGCCTGTGGGCACTCGTGGGCGTGGGCGGTGGGATCCACGATCAGCACGCGCGTGTCGGCAACGTCATCGTCTCCACCGAGATCGTGTACTACGAGAACCGCAAGATCAACCCGCTGGGGGACGTCCGCCGGCGCGGCGAACACCGCCAGGCCCCCGCACCGGTCGTCCACGCAGTGAACGCCTTCTTCACCGATCACGGAACCCCGGCACGGATCCACGGCCAACTCGCCACGCACGCCTCGGAGGAATTCGAAGTCTACCCAGGCTTGATCGGGTCCGGTGAAGCCGTCATCGCGGATCGGGAAAGCGATATCCGTGACTGGCTCAAGGATTATCACGAGAAGGTCCTAGCGGTCGACATGGAAGCCGGCGGACTGAGCCAGTACTGGCAGGAGAACTCAGTCCATGGCGAACCCAACCCAGGCTGGATCGTGATCCGGGGCGTGTCTGACAATGCCGACCAGGACAAGGGGCACGGCTTTCATGAGCTGGCGGCACGGAACGCCGCGCACATCCTACGAGAACTGCTGACCTACCTCTGCTGACTCTCCGCCGAACGCCGAACGCCGAACGCCGAACGCCGAACGCCGAACGTCGAATCCGCCCGCCCGAGATCAGCCATACACAGGGAGATGGCTCGCATGACGGTCTTTCTGTTCGGAATACTCAGCTCGCTTGCAGCCAGCGTGATCGTCCTCGTCCTCGGGCTCGTACGCGGGTCCCGCCCTTTGTGGTGGCTGGTCGCGGTCTGCTCGCGCCTCACCGGCACCGGGCTCGCCCGTGTGTACCGTCACCAGTCGTCCGCCGAAGGCGATATCGCCCGCGATCTCGGCCGAGCCAGTTGGGTCAAGGTCTTGGCGGGACGAGGAAACGTACTCACCCGCGAGGTCTTCTCGCCCTTGTGGTCGGGGGAGCTATCCCCAGGGTCCGTCCAGGTACTGCTGCCCGACACGCTCGCGCCGGGCGACTCCTGGCTCGACCGACGCTCACAGGATCTGCGCCTCTTCGATCCCGGCTTCACGCCCGACCTGCTCAAGAACCAGGTTCGGGCGAACACGGACTACATTGCCCGGGTGTCCCGCGAGCAACCCCATGTCCAACTGCGCAGCTTTAACCTCCCCAACACCTGCCGCGTGATCGCCACGGACCGGGCGGCCTACCTCACCTTCTACAGCAGCTCCAGCCACGGCAGGAACTCCCCTTGCCTCTACGCCCGGGCCCCCGGACTTCTGTACTCGATAGCCCTCCAGCAGTTCGACGTGGCGTGGAGGAACAGTTCCTCAGCCCGCCCCACTCCCTGACCTCTACCGACTTGATGGCCAAAACGATTCGTCAAGGGGAGCGCGGCACGAGTTACCAAGGGGAAGTTGCGCGGCATCGGGGCTCGCCCAGCTACTTCGCAACGCTCGCAATGAACGTGTGGATTTTGGGGTGAGGTTGCGCATGTCCTTCCCTGCCGCGTGGACCGTGTTGGTCTCGAACCGCCATTCCTCGGAGGGCGCCCTGTCGCTGATGCCCCAGGCCCGTTGGACGTTGCCCCCAGGGTGGTGTTCCGCTGAGATGGTCAGGTCGTAGCAGAGGGAGTGCCACGTGCGCACTCCTTCCCGGCCCCGGAAGTCTTCGGCAAGTGATGCGAGGAAGGTGTCGAGTCCGTCGCCATCCCAGGTCTCCACCGAGGTCTCGACGTTCCCCAGGGCCCGTGGGCCCTGACTGGAAGGTCGAGCGTTGGTTCGTCTTCATACCGTCGGGCCGGGTCCGGAGCTACCTGGCGGCCGCACTATTCACCACAGACTGCGACGAAAGCCATTCGCAAGCGTACTACATCCTCCGTCACAAGATCATCACAGATCCCAGAGACCTCTTGCGGCTCCCTCTCCAGTCCTCGTAAAACTCTGCACATCTTCATCACACTTGTGGGAGTTTTCTGTGCGTGCTGTGCGTTCGCTGGCGTTTGCTGCTGCCCTCACGATGACATCGCTCATCGGTACGGAGCAGGCGGCGAGGGCCTTCGACCTTGCAGGTGCCGCACAGGCAGGGCCCGGAGACAGGCCGGACCAGGGATGGGGATCCGCCGCGGGCTTGAGTCATCGCGCACCCAGCAGTGCTACTGACGCAACCGCCACCGGAGGCCGCGACGGGGCGGTGGCCCTGCCCGGAGAGCTGCCCGCCGAAAGTGCCTCGTCCGTGGAGCAGCTGAATCCACAGACAGAGCTCCCGGCGCCAGGGCGTGCCGAAGAGATCGAAAGCCCCCGCCCCGCCACCCCTCCTGGATTCGATGCGGAACGCAGCGTCGAGGTGGAGAGCGCCCGCAAGGAGCGGGAGTCCACCTTCCACAATGAGGACGGGACCTACACCACCCGCTTCTACAACGAGCCGGTCAACTTCCGTACCGAGAGCGGAGCATGGCAGAAGGCCGACTCCTCCCTCGTGCCTGTCGAAGAAGCCGGGCCGCGGACCATGAGCGGGAGTGAGGAGGGCCCGGGATGGCGGACCAGGTCCGCCGAGGCGCCGCTGACGTTCGCCCCGGACGCGGCGGCCGGCCCCGTGGTGCGGATGGAGCTGGACGACCAGTTGTCGGTGGGCTATGGCGTCGAGGATGCCCAGCCGTCCGGCGGGCAGGTGTCCGGCAGCGTCATCACGTATCCCGAGGTGCACGAAGCCGCCGACCTGGAGTTTGTCGCCGGAAGCGGGTCGCTCAAGGAGACGATGATCCTGCGGAGCAAGGACGCGCCGTCGCGTTGGCGTTTCCCGCTTCACGTCCAGGGGCTCACCGCGAGCATCGCGGACCACGGCGGGGTGTCGTTCACCGACGCCCAGGGCGTCGAACAGGCGTGGATGCCCGCGGGATGGATGGAGGACTCCCGGCGCGAGGACAACTCCGGTCAGGGAGAGATCTCTTCCGGGGTGCGGTTCAGCCTCGTGGAGGAGGCCGGCGGACAGGTCCTGGTGGTCGATCTGGACGAGGAGTGGCTCCACGCGCCCGACCGTGTGTTCCCGGTCCGGGTGGACCCCTCGCTGAAGTCCGTCGCGGCGACCTCCGGTACGTACGTGCAGTCCCCGTACAACCAGAACTTCTCCAGTGACACGGTCCTCAAGACCGGCACCTACGACGGTGGCGGGCACAAGGCGGCCGCGTTCCTGCGATTCTCCGGCCTGGAGTCCACGCTCAAGAACGCCTGGGTGGTCAACGCCGGGCTGGCCCTCTACAACACGTACTCCTACTCCTGCACCGCCCGCCCTGTGACGGTCCACCCCATCACCTCGAACTGGGCTGAGTCGACCACGACGAAGTATCCCGGGCCTTCGACGGGTTCGGCGCTCGCCTCGAAGAGCTTCGCGCACGGCTGGCGGCCCGCGGGCCAGACCGCCTACCCCTGCGGCGGCGCCAAGTGGGAGAACATCAAGCTCGGTTCGGCCGGACGCAAGCTGGTGGACGACTGGACGCACGGCCGGAAGAAGAACTACGGACTGGCCGTGAAGGCGTCGACCTCCGACTCCAAGGGCTGGAAACAGTTCGGATCGGACGACTACCCCAACGGCAAGCCGAGCCTGGACGTCACCTGGACGCCCTACGGGGCGACCTACGGACTCGGGGACTTCACCGCGCCCGTCACCGCCACCACCCAGGGCTCGATGAAGATCACGCTCACCAACCGGGGACAGGCGACCTGGCCCAAGGGCGGCAACTACAAACTGCGTTACAACCTGTACAACGCCGCGGGCACCGAGATCACCGACAGCGCGAAGATCGCGTACACGGAGATGCCGAGCGCGGTCGCACCCGGGGCGAGCGTCACGGTGAATGCCAAGATCGCTCCGCTGACTCCCGCCACGTACACCATCGAGTGGACCATGACCGACCTCGGCGTCAGCCGCTTCACCTCGGCCGGTGTGCCAGGAGCCGCCGTCCAGCTCTCGGCTGTGAACATACCGCCCGTTCTCACTGCTGAGTCTCCTCCGAGCGGCACACAGGTGGACTCCCTTACCCCAGCGCTCTGGGCCCATGGGAAAGACGTGGACCGGTACCCGAGAGCCGCACTGGGCTACACGTTCGAAATCTGCGAGGTCGAGGGCGACAACACGCGTAAGAACTGCCGTAAGGGCCCTCGGAGCGACAGACAGCAGTGGACCGTTCCAGAGGGCTGGCTTGCGTGGGGGAAGAACTACGCGTGGTACGCCTATGTCTACGACGGCAGCGCAACATCCCCTGAACCACGCCCTGCGCTTCTTAGCACCGCGGTTCCCCAGCCGGCAGTCACGAGCCATCTCGGCGGAGCCGATGGCACGGGAGAAATCGGATCACGGTCCGGGAACTACGTGACAGCCTCAACGGACGCCGCCATCCCCACCGTGGGACCGGAACTGTCAGTGACCCGGACCTACAACTCCCTCGACCCCCGCAGAACCAACGCCTTCGGAGCAGGCTGGGCAACACGCTGGGACGCACGATTGGTCCAGGAACCCTTGAGCAACACTGTTCTCGTCACCATGGCGGACGGCTCGCAGGTGCGTTTCGGCCGTAACCCGAACGACGGGAGCCTTACGGGCCCGACCGGTACCACCATGGACCTCAGGGCCGATGCTTCGGGTTGGACGCTCCGGCAACGGTCCGGCACGGCCTATCGGTTCGACATCTCCGGGTTGCTCTCCTCGATCACCGATGGAGCAGGCCGCACACAGACTCTGGCCTATGCGGGTACAGGCACGCAGAATCTGACTACGGTCACCGATAAGCTCTCCGGCCGGACACTGAACTTCACTTGGAGCAATGGGCACGTCAGCTCGGTGTCCACCCATGCAATGGGCCCCGGGACACCTGGCTTGAACTGGACGTACAGCTATTCCGGCGACCGCCTGACGAAGGTATGCCCACCCGCCACCTCCACTGCGTGCACGGTCTACGACTACGAAGAAGGCTCGCTGTACCGCAGCATGGTTCTGGACGCCGGCCCTGTCTCGTACTGGCCCCTCGGTGAGCAAGAAGGTTCAACGGCACACAGCCATTCGCCTTCTCGGTCCGGTCTGCATGACGCGCTTTACCGGGATGTCACGCTGGGAGCCGGACCCGCGTTGTTCGGAACCACGGACACGGCCGGCTCCTTCGACGGCACGGATTCCGTGGTCGAGCTGCCTGACGGTGCACTGGAATCGAGCGACGTTCTCTCTGTCGAACTCTGGTTCAAAACCACCAAGCCCGGCGTACTTGGCACCCTTCAGGATGCTGAGATCGGGGAGAAGCCCACCCGGTACAGTCCGTTTCTCAGTGTGGATAACGCGGGGAAGTTGCGAGGCCAGTTCTACACGGTCGAACATGCCGGCACCCGGCCAATCACGTCGCCCGCGATCGTCACCGACAACGCATGGCACCATGCCGTTCTCACCAGTGAGGGAACCAAGCAGACTCTCTACCTGGATGGCTCCAGAATCGGGACTCTGACCGGTACGGTCAGCATGCGCGAGGACCAGCGAGCTTTTCTCGGGGCGGGCTGGGGCAACGAAGGATGGATGGGCACAGCAGCTGCCACCCATCACTTCAACGGCAGCCTGGACGAGGCCGCCATCTACAGCCGTCCCCTGGATGCCGCCACAGTCAAGGATCACTACGCAGCTCGCGCGAGCAACGGCCGCATCACCAAGGTGACGCTGCCATCCGGGAGAACCCACGCCGAGGCGAGCTACGACAACGTCAGCGGCCGTCTCACCGAACACACCGACCAGAACGGTGGCACCTGGAAGGTCTCGGCGCCAACCTACTCCGCTGGATCAGCCGCGTATGCCGACGAGGTCAAAGCGGATGCTCCCGAGGGCTACTGGCGGCTCGGAGAACGTTCAGGGTCGAAGGCGACCAGCGCCGCCGGGGATGCCTCCGAAGCCTCCTACGGAGACCGGGCACGCCTCGGCGATCCCGGTGTCTTCGCCGAGGCCGATGACACCGCCATCTCCCTGGACGGAAGCTCCGATTCTTTCGTCCAGCTCCCCAACGACTTGCCCACCAGCCCCACCACGCCCACCGTGGAGATGTGGTTCAAGACCGCCAAGCAGGGCGTTCTCCTCGGGCTGCAGAATGCCGAACTCGGCGAGGCCCCCACATCCTGGCGGCCGGTGCTGAACATCGATGGGAACGGCAAGCTCCGAGGCGAGTGGTACCTGTCCGGAAACCCCGGCGCCGATCCGATCACCTCCACCCAGTCGGTGACCGACAACCAGTGGCACCACGTCGTACTCACGGGCGTCGGCAACAAGCAGTTCCTCTACCTGGACGGGGCCCTCGTCGGTTCGAAGACGGGAACCATTTCCGACCAGGGACGCCCCTACGCCTACCTGGGCGCCGGATACGCCAGTTCCGGCTGGATGGGCGTGCCCAGCGGCACCTACCACTTCACCGGCCAGATCGACGAAGTGGCGCTGTACGAGCACACCATGTCGATGGATACGGTGAAGAAGCACTTCGCCGCACGCACCGCACTCATCTCGGGCGACAGCGCGCAGTACCGCGGCGAAGTCGTGGGCGACTCCCCCGCCGCCTACTGGCCCCTGGACGAGGACAGCGGAGCGTCCACCGCTGTCAGCCGGGCTGCCGCATCGGATGGGAACGGCACCTACATGAACGCCGCATCCGGCGCGACGGGAATCTTCGGCACAGGAGACGGACATGCCGTGCAGCTCTCGGGCAACGGCGCTGTCTCGATCCCCGGCAGAGTCATAGCCGGTACCACCGACCTCACAGCAGAACTCTGGTTCAGAACATCCAAGTCCGGTGTGCTGCTCGGCTTCCAGAACACCAAGCTCGGTGACACACCCACTTCATGGAGGCCAGCTCTCAACGTCGACGCAGCCGGAAAGCTTCGAGGACAGTGGTACCTGACAGGAAGCCCCGGAGCCAACCCCATCACCTCCTCGCGAACCGTCACCGACGGCAAATGGCACCACGCGGTTCTCACCGGCGCTCGCACCACGCAATCCCTCTACCTGGACGGCGAGCTGATCGGAACGTTGCCGGGCACCATCACCGAACAGGGACGCCCCTACGCCTACCTGGGCGCCGGATACGCCAGTTCCGGTTGGATGGGCGTGCCCAGCGGCACCTACCACTTCACCGGCCAGATCGACGAAGCAGCTCTCTACACACATGCACTGACGGCTGAGCAGGTGGCGGACCACTATGCGACCCGTGAGCGCTCCGCCCTTTCGGCGCTCACCTCCACCGTCAGCGTTACCGACCCCGCGGGAAAGCTCGTGAACACCTCTTATGACGCTCTGAGAGGGATGCGGCCGACCTCAGTGACCGATGCTGATGGTGGAACGACCACGTATCGGTACGACAGCGGTGGCTTTCTGCACACCGTGACCGATCCGAACGGCCATGCCACCATCACAGGGCAGGACGAGCGCGGCAACACGGTCACCACGACGACCTGCAGAGACACCAATTCATGCTGGACCTCGTTCACCGAGTACTACGAGAACAAGGCCGATGAGCTGGACCCCCGCAATGACCGACCGGTGGAGATGAGGGACGCCCGCTCCACCGGACCCCGGGATTCGCGCTATCTGACCGCTCAGACCTACACGTCTCAGGGACTCCCCGACACCACCACCCTGCCGGACGGCCGCACGACGAAGCTCGCCTACACGGTCGGCACCGAGCCGGCTGTGGGCGGCGGAACTGTCCCAGCTGGCCTGGTGGCGTCCGAGACCACGCCGGCCGGTGCGATGACCGCCCACTCCTACTTCGCCAACGGCGATCTGAGCGAGTCCAAGGCCCCATCCGGCCTCGTCGTCAAGTACACCTACGACGGACTGGGCCGAAAGACCAGCGAAACCCAGATCTCCGACACCTTCCCATCAGGGGTGACCACCTCGTTCACCTACGATCAGCAGTCCCGGATCGTGACGGAGAGCGGCCCCGGTGTGAAAAACGAGATCACCGGGCGGACTCACACCACCAAGGTCAGCAGCACCTTCGATGCGGACGGCAATCTTCTGACCGAGAAGGCCGAGGACACGACAGGCGGCGACACCACCCGCAGCACCACCTACCGCTACAACGTCCACGGCCTCAACGACTCGGTGACCGATGCGGAGAACCGGACGACATCCTTCTCCCATGATGCCTTCGGCCGTGTGGTAGCTGAGACGGACCCGGCAGGACGTACCTACCGCCACTCCTACACCTCACGCGGCCAGCATGCGCAGACCGTGCTCCAGGACTGGTCCGGTCACCCCGAGGGCGGAGTCCGCGACCTGGTGGTGGCCTCCTACGCCTACGACCCGGCCGGACAGCTTGCCACCGCTACTGACGCGATGGGATCCACCACCGCCTACACCTACTTCGACGACGGTTTGCCGGCCACCGAGACCGCGAAGGCAGTCTCACAACCCGATGGGACACGTCGTGACATCGTCCAGGTGTCCAACACCTACGACGGAGCGGGCAATCTGACCCGGCAGACCACTGGCGGAGGCAAGACCACCATCGAATGGCAGGTCGACGCCAGCAGCCGGACGACACGCGAGATCCTGGACCCGTCGGGGCTCAACCGCGTCACCACGTACGGGTACGACAAGGACGACCGTGTCAGCGAGCAAGCGTCGACGATCGACTCCAGCGGCAAGAAGCTGACCATCACCACAGAATTCGACGCGAGCGGAAACCCGGAGAGGGACACACTCAGCGACGGGACCTCCACACACGTCACCACACGGTCCTTCGACCAACGCGGTCTGCTTCAGGCAGAAGTCAGTCCCCGAGGTAACGCGGGAGGCGTTGCCAAGTCGGACTACACGACGTCCTACCAGTACGACGCTCTCGGCAGGCTCGTGACGTCCACCAGCCCGCCCGTCCGGGTCGAGGCAAAGAACCTTCTGCCGACTACGTTGAGGCCGCAGACCGTCACCGGTTACAACGTCTTCGGCGAACCCACTGAGACCAGAGACGCACTGGGCGCGATCACACGCACGCAGTTCGACAAGCTCGGCCGGGCCACCTCAATCACCATGCCGTCGTACACCCCGCCCGGCGGCACCGTCATCACCGACGCCACCAGCCGGACCACGTACGACGCAGCAGGTCGGATCGCGACGACGTCCGACCCGCTCGACCGCACAACTCGTTACGGCTACGACCAGTTCGACAACCTCGTCAGCCGGACCGACCCCCCTGCGACGGCGCCCTCCCTCGACCCGCCCGTCACCCTGGGTGAGCCCACAGACCTGGGCCCCAACGGTGGCACGACACGCTACGCATGGACGCCGACCGGCCTCCAACTGTCGGTCACCGACCCGACCGGCGCCAGGACCGAGGCGACATACGACGAACTCGGCCGTGAGCTCACCACCACGGCCATCGAGCGATACCCAGCACTGCAGAATCTCACCAGCCGGTACACGTGGGACGATGCCGACAACCAAACCACCCACACCACAGCCGTCGGCCACACGGCCACCGCCACCTACAACGCCGCCGGCGACCCAGTGACTTTCAGCGACGCCTACGGAACCACTCGTTTCGCCTACGACCGTCTGGGGCGGCCGACCGAAACCACCGACGCCACCGGCCGCATGTCCCGGACGACCTACGACTCCATGGACAACGTGACCGCGATCGTCGACTACGGCAAGGGCGCCACTCCCTTGAGGTCGTGGGCTGCGACATTCGACCTCGACGGCAACAACACGACAACGAGTTCCCCAGAAGGGGCGCACACCGAGCGAACCTTCAACGCACTCGGACATGTCACCGGACAGACCGAGAAAGCCACGGCGACAAAGTCGACAACTCTTTCATTCGGGTACGACGCGACCGGCAACCGCACCCGCCTCACCGATGGCCGAGGCAACATCACTCTCTACACCCACAACTCGTGGGGCCTGCCTGAGTCGACCATCGAGCCGGCCACCGCAGCCCACCCATCGGAGGGCGACCGCACCTGGACCACCGTCTACGACAAGGCCGGCCAAGCCACAACGGAGCGTCTGCCGGGCGGAGTCCGCAGAGACCGTGTCTATGACGGCATGGGCCGACTCGTACAGGAGACCGGAACAGGAGCCGAAGCCGCCACTGTCACCCGTACCCTCGGCTACGACCCAGCGGGCCGACTCGTCTCCGCGGGAACAGCGAGCCTGCTGGAGAAGAACACCTACACCTACAACGATCGCGGCCTCCTCCTGTCGGCCAAGGGTCCCGGCGGCGAAGTGAGCTACGAGTACGACGGCGACGGAAGCATGACCAGCCGCTGGCACCAAGACGTTCAAACTTCCTTCGGCTACGACGCAGTCGGCCGTTTGGACTGGACCAGCGACTCCCTCACCGGACGTCAGACCTGGGTCGACTTCGACGAGGCCGGGCGACCGCGGCTGACACAGTACGCCGAGCCACTCGCCGACGGGTCCTGGAAGGTCGGAGCCCAACGCGCATACGAGTACGACAGCCTGGGACGCCAAACCAGCGATGCGGTGACCGCGACCGACACCGGCGAGAAGGTCACTTCCCTCAGCTATGGCTATGACCTCGATGATCGGCTGACCAGCAAGACCACCACCGGGGTGGCAGGCGCGGGAACGCACTCCTACGCATACGACGACGCAGGACGGCTCTCCTCCTGGACGAACGGCTCCACGACCACGTCATACGAGTGGGACAAAGCCGGCAACCGCACCAAAGCTGGAACCCGGAAGGCGACCTATGACGCGCGCAACCGCCTGCTGACGGACGACGCCTCCACGTACTCCTACACCCCGCGCTCCACCCTGGCCTCCGTCTCCGCAGCCACGGGAGGCACCCGCACCCTCACCTTCGACGCGTTCGAGCGGAAAATCACCGACGGATCGACCAGCTATGCCTACGACTCGCTCGACCGCACCACCACCAGCGGCACCACGTCGTTCACCTACGACGGTGGCTCCCACCAACTGATCAGTGACGGCACATCCCACTACGCCCGAACCCCCGACGGCGCGCTTCTCGCCAGCAGCCAGGGCGGCACACCACAATTCTCCATCACCGACCGGCACACGGACCTGGTAGCCGGCCTCTCCGCGGACGGCACAACCGTCACGAGTTCCACCACCTACGACCCCTTCGGCCAGAAGACAGCGACCAACGGAACAACCCCGGCACTCGGCTATCAGTCCGGCTGGACCGATCCCGGCAACGGGGACGTCAACATGGCGGCCCGCTGGTACCAGCCGGGAAGCGGAGCCTTCATCTCCAGAGACACCTGGCTCCTCGACCCCAGCCCGGCAGCCCAGGCCAACCGCCACGTATACGCCAACTCAGACCCTGTGAACGGCACCGACCCCACCGGCCACAACCGCGCGTGCGCCTGCGGCGGCGGAAGTGTCTTCCTCCGCAGCGGCGGGTCCAGAGGCGGTGGAGGCGGCAGCAAAGCCACACGGCCCAAGTCCAAGTCGAAGTCCAAGACACGAGCCAAAACCTCCTACCGAGACCCCCGCGCGGACCTCTGCAACAGCAGTCGGTGCGGCGCCGGCCGGGCCCGTCCGGCCAGACCCTCCAAACCCACCAGCCGACCCGTAAGGCCGACCGCGCGGGGCCCGATACGCACCAGGCCGGTTGCCAACACGACGCGCCCGGGCAACGGAGGCCGCTGCACATACAACTGTTCTTCCCGCACAGGGACCACGAACAGGCCGCCCCAAGGAACCGTCACCGCCCGCCCGCCCGCCCCGCGCCCTCCTCAGAACCCCAATCGCGGGCCAAACGCCAAACCCGCACCGACTCGACCGGCGCCCAAGCCGGACTGGAATCCGAAGAACTCTGGGTGGCAGCCAGGATCACCTGTGGGACTGGTCGTCGGTGCTGGCCACATGCTTGCCCTGGCAAATAGTCAGCAACCCTACACTCCTGAAGACGCAGCAAGCCTCGATCTGCTGAGCGACATGTTTCCAGGAGAGAACATCGATCCTGACTTGGGTCACGGATTGTCGGGGGCAGACCCGCACGCAAAGCGCACTCGCAATAGGTGCTCGCGAGATTTCCCTTCGAGCGACCCTGCTTTCTACTATGCGCCTATGACGAGGTTCGGTACGGGCGCAGATGATTGCCGGGCTACGGGCGCAGTTGCCCATATCGATCAATACGATCTTCGCCCGTGGCGGTTGGACCCGAAGTGGAAGCCCGCAGGCTTCGACCGGCTGCCCGTGGGAAACAGGGCAGCACTCCACCTGATCGGCAATCAAATGGGCGGCGAAAATGGCACATTGCGCAATTTCGTGGCGGGGTACCAAACTCCCGCCAACTCTCCGCACATGAGGGGACTCGAGGACGATGTCACCAACGCCGTGAAGTCCGGAGAGACCATATCCCTGGGCGTGCTACCCGTATACAAAGGCACCGATCCGGCGATTCCCGCAGAAATTAGAATGTACGCGGTCGGCAACAAGGGCTACAGGCTGGACTGCACGGTCTATAATCGTGCTACTGGTGGATACTCCTGCTCACAAAGGTCATCAGGTGGAAAACTTTCAGTTCCGTGAACTTCTAGGGTTGCCCCTGGTCAACGGCGACACGGCCGCTGACTGGGAAGCCATTGAAAGAACGAGCCACATCACTCTACCCGCCGATTACAAGGAGTTCGTCTCTGCTTACGGGCCGGGGTGCATCAGTGATCAGGTTTACCTCTTTCATCCACGAGCCGCGAGAGGGGATCATGGCCTGCGCCTAGAATCGCTATGGGATCAGGCATCCTATTCGTACGGAGAGCTGACTCAAAGCGATACCCATTCGCGTCGGCACCCCATATACCCAGAAGAGGGTGGGTACTTTGCGGTTGCTAGGTCGATTTCGGGCAACCATATCTTTCTCGTTCCCCCTGACCAGAACAGAATGCAGTGGCAGGTCGCGGTGGAAATGGGGGCGTGGTTCATTTTCGAGATGACCTTTGCTGATTTCCTTTGGGCTGCGCTGTGCGAGGACCTTGACGTTCCTGTTATTCAAGGGGAGCCGTCATTCGAGCAAATAGGGGGTGTCGGTTTCGAGTGACGTCAAGCAGAATTACTGCTCGACTCTTGGAGCGCGCACAGTCAGGCTCGCCTCCTCGCCCTTGAGCCCGGACGAAATGCCCGGGCTCACAGCGGCTAACACAATGACGCGGAACGGCGCTGTTGACTGTGTTCGCGTCAGGAGTAGGGCGTTGTCCGGGCGTGGGGGTTTTGCCGTGGATCGTGTCGGATGACCTGTGGCAGCGGATCGAACCCCTGCTGCCACGCAAGGAACGCCGGTCTTGGCACCCTGGACGGAAGCCGCTGCCGGACCGGCAGGTGCTGTGCGGCATCCTCTTCGTGCTACACGCCGGCATCCAATGGGATTTCCTGCCCGGGCAGTTGGGCTTCGGCTCGGGCATGACCTGCTGGCGGCGACTGCGGGACTGGAACGAGGCCGGCGTCTGGCAGCAGCTGCATGAAGCGCTGCTGGCCGAGCTCAACGAGGCGGCCCGTCTCGACTGGTCGCGTGCGGTGGTCGACTCCAGCTGCGCGCGGGCCATAAAAGGGGGAGCCAGACGGGACCAAGTCCGGTTGATCGTGGCCGAACCGGATCGAAACACCACCTGATCACCGACGGACACGGCACACCGCTCGCCGTGATTCTGACGGGCGGCAACCGCAACGACGTCACCCAGCTCATGCCGCTGACCGCTGCGTGACCGAGCGAGCGCACTCTTGGCTGTTACGTGAGAACGGCAGCGGAGGTCCTCAACCCTATGATCCGGCCCCGGGGCCACCCTGATGACCTCGTAGGTGGTCAGAGGGTTGCGATCTCGAAGGAGCTTGAGGTGCTCGCGCGAGGCGTCGGCCGGGCAATGGGAAGGGGGCGCGTGGGGACCAGTTGGGGACCACACGCTACGCGCGGTGGTGCACGATGCATGCCTACACGCACAAATCGCGCCCGGATTAAGTCCGCTATATCCAGAAAATATCCTTGACTCTTACTCCTGGGGGTCAAGGGGTCGCAGGTTCAAATCCTGTCGTCTCGACTGGAGACAGTCGCAGATCAGGGCCGGTTTCGGAGCAATCCGAAACCGGCCCTTGATCATTTCTGGGGACCGGCCGGGGCTCGGCGCCCGAGCCAGTGGCCACCGCGCCACGGCAAGGTGACCACCTCCCCGAAGGACGGGCAGGGCGGTGGAGGGTCAGCTGTCGACGCGGACGACGGCCGGGGGCGCGTAGCGGCCGGTGAGGTCGGGTTCTCGACGAGGAAGCCCTGCGGGTTGAGGTACATGGTCACCGACCAGAAGGCGGCCACGGGCGGGAAGTCGTCGGGGCCGAGGTGGGGCGGCCGCTCAGGAACCCAGGACGCGGGCCTTCTCGGTGGCGAACTCCTCGTCGGTGAGCAGCCGCTGGGCCTTGAGTTCGGCGAGCTGGGTCAGTTGGGACACCCGGTCCGCGCCCGCAGGTGCCGGGGGAGGGGGTGCGGCTGCCGGCATCGGCGGGGCCTGGGCAGCCCCTGGCGCCGCAGGTCGCGACGGTCCACCCGGTTGGAGACCGCGGTGGCGGTGCCCGAGATGACCGCGCCGCCCACGTGTTCTCCCAGGCCACGACGAGTGCGGAGGACCCGTTACCCAGGGAGTCGGACGCGGTCCGCAGGTCCTCGTCGCTGAGCAGGTCGAACCGGTCGTCCGTGATCTGGCGCAGTGTCTCGGCCACCCCGGGATCGGCGAGTTCCGTTTCCTAACGGATGAGACGTGACATTTTCCAGCATCATGGACAAACGGTGCGAACGCCCGTCGGCCGGGGAGGCGTCACCGCTCCCGGCGGCCCGGGCCCGTCACCATCAGTGGATGGTCGTCGTCTCCGTATCGGGCGGCGCCGCTTTCTCCCTCTCCCGTACTTCCCGCTCCTCCGTCTCCCGCCGCCGTGATGTGCCGCGCAGGAGCACGACCGCGGCTCCGAGGGCGGCCACTCCGGCCAGCACCAACAGCAGCAGGCGGTCGGAGACCGCCCCGCCGATCGCGGACAGGCGTTCCTCCCACACGAACTCGGTCTCGGTGCTCAGCAGTGAGGGCAGCGCCGACGTGCCGTCGAACGCCAGGAAGACCACTCCGAGGACCACGAACAGGGCTCCGCCCACGGTCGTCGTGCTGTGCAGCGACAGCGGACCCAGCCTGAAGGCCCGGCCCCGCAGCCAACGCCTGTGGCCGAGGTCGAACCGGTCCCACAACAGAGCCAGGGCGAAGACGGGCACCGCCATTCCCAGGGCGTATACCGCGAGCAGTACACCACCGTGCACGGGATCGCCGTCCACGGCGGCGACCGTCAGGATGGAGCCGAGGATCGGTCCGGCACAGAAACCCGCCAGCCCGTACACCGCTCCCAGGGCGAACACGGACAGGGACGAGCCCGAGCGCCGCTTCCCCGCCGCCCGGGCCAGCCGCCGGGAGCCGAACCCGAAGCCGGCGATCTGCGCGACACCGAGCACGATCAGCGTCCAGCCTCCCACCGCGATCAGGACGTCGCGGTGGCCGTAGAAGAGCCGGCTGGCGAACGAACCGGCCACCCCGAGGGGGACCAGCGTCGTGCACAGTCCGGCGTAGAACACGCCGGTCCTCACCACCAGCCGTGTACGGCTGGTGAACGAGTACGCGAAGAACGCCGGCAGCAGGAGTGCGCTGCACGGGCTGAGCAGGGCCAGCAGCCCCCCGAGGAACGCCATGGCCAGGCCGACGTCGCTCACCGCGCCGCCGCCTCGATGGCGTCCTTGAAGGTGGCCGTCGGTTGGGCTCCCAGAATGGGCTTGCCGTTCACGAGGAACGCGGGAGTGCTGCTGACGCCCAGGCCGAACCCCTCGTCCTGGTCCTTCTCGACGGCTTCGCGCGCCTGGTCGGAAGCCATGTCCGAGCGGAACTCGGCGAGGTCCGGCACTCCGGCCTCGCGCGCCATGGCGGCCAGTCTGTCAGCGCTGAACTCGCCGGAATTGCGCTCCCGGGGCTCGGCGTAGACCACGTCGTGGAACTCCCAGAACTTCTTCTGACGGCCCGCGGCCCATCCGGCCAGCGCGGCCCGCTGGGACTCCTCGCCGAAGACGGGGAAGTTCCGCCACTCGATGCGCAGGATGCCCTCGTCGACGTAACGGCGCAGCAGCTCCGGCTTGGTCTCGCGGGCGAACCGGCCGCAGAAGGGGCACTGGAAGTCCGAGTACTCGATCATCACCACCGGCGCGTCGGCCCGGCCGACCGCGAGCGCGTCGGAGGCGTCCCGGCGGGCGAGCGCGAGCAGACTCTCGTCGGCCGGAGCGGGGGCGGCGGAGCCGGACTCCACCGGGGTGGCTCCCCGCGCGCCGCGATCGCGCTCGTCGTCGGAGCCGTCGAGCGTGAGCGCGAAGGCGGCGGTGGCCGCTGCGGCCAGGAGGAGAGCTCCGGCCGCGTAGGTCTTTCGGCGGGTACGGCGGGCACGGCGGGACGGTGAGGAAGGCGAGGAGGAGGAGGGGGAGGGCGAAGAGGAAGGGGAGGAAGGCGACGAGGGTGATGCAGTCATGGAGTGCCTCTGATGGTGAGAGGGGCGAGGAAGAAGAAGGAGGGGCGGCCGTGGACGTCAGGCCGAAGCCGTGACCTGGCACCGGCTCTGGGTGGAGAGGCGCCGCAGCGCCGCTTCCGCGAGCAGCGCGACGGACGCGACGGCGAACAGCGGCTGCAGGGGAGCCCAGTAGCTCAGCGCGCCGGACGACCCGAGGAGGACGAGCACGAGCTTGTTGCAGACGGGGCAGCCCACGGCGAAGAACGACAGCACCCCGCCGAGAGCTCCCATACGGCCCTCCCGGACGGTCCCGGGAGGCTGCGTGGACGGCGGGGCGGCCGGGGACGCGGCCGGCGGGCGGACGTACGTGCTCAGCACGAGGCCGGCCAGGACAGCGGTGAGGGCGAGGGCGGGATAGTTCCACCACTGCACGGGGACAGAGCGGCCGAACAGGGGGGTGGGCACCACATCCGTGGGCACGCCGACGGCGACAGCCGTGGCCAGGGCGCCGAGCCCCGCCACCAGCCACTGCCTGGCCTGCCACGCGCGCAGCGCCTCACCCGCCCGGCTCCAGGAGCGCCGGGAAGAGGACATGCGGAAATCTCCGTTTCCGGATGGAAGAGATCAAGAACGCGACCGCGAGGGCCGGCCTACATCCGCAGAACGGAGAAGGTGGTGACGGGATGAGGTGGCGCGGGGCCGCCGCGGCAGAACGAGGCGCCCGAACGGGCCGCCGGCACGGGCCCGTCCGTCCACTGGGGCGAACCGGCCGCCGGGGCGGTCCCCGCGGCGGCGTCGGAGCGCGGCGCGACGTCCTCGGCGACCGTCAGTTTCTTGCCGCACGGAGCGGATCCCTCGTCGGCCGAGGCCTGCACGGCCGTAACCGCTGCCGCCCGCGCTACGGAGATCGAGTCGGACGGGGGCGCGCCCTGCGGCGAGGACCGGCCGACCAGACAGAGCAGGCCGACCACGGCCACCAGGAGCACGAGCAGACCGCGCAGCGCGACGGTGGCCGCCGCGGGGGTCGTCGCTCGCCTCATGTACGCCTGCTCTTCCTCGAAGGTCACCCCACGATAGAACACGCGAGCAGGGTTCCGGCCCTCGCCCTCGGGCGAGGGCCGGAACCCTGCCTCAGGCGAGCAGCTTCGCCTTCGCCCGCTCGTACTCCTCGGCGTCGAGCGCGCCCTTGTCCTTGAGCTCGGCGAGTTTCGCCAGATCCTTCACATGGTCGCTGCCGCCGGGTCCGCCCTGGCTCGTCGCAGCTTCACGCACGTAGTCGCGGAACGCCGCCTCCGAGTCCTTGGCCAGCTTCTCGTCGCGCTCGCGCATGCTGCGACCGCGGGCGATCAGATAGATCAGCACACCCAGGTACGGCAGCAGGATGACGAGGACCAGCCAGCCCGCCTTCGCCCAGCCGTTCAGCGAGTGGTCCCGGAAGAGGTCGGTGACGACCTTGAACAGCAGAAAGAACCACATGACCCAGAGGAACAGGTACAGCATGGTCAGAAAGACGTCCAGGAGCGGGTAATCGTCCATGAGCCTACTCCCTATCGCACAGATGGTCCCTTATTCATACAGTGGGTCCGATTGCACCGCATCTGTGAGTACGGGGAGAGTCCGCGAGCGGAGGGGTGTGCGTCAGGCGCGGTTCTCGTCCGGGGCGATGCGCAGCACATGCGCGGGCGGGTGGTCGGTGCCCCACTCCGGTCGCCAGGCCGCGAGGATCTGGGCCGACGGGTCGAACAGCGGGGTCGGCAGATCCTCGGGCGCGGTCCACCGCCAGGTGCTGATCAGGTGGGGTTCGGTCACCTCGGGGACGCCGGAGGCGAGCCGCACGACGGCCGCCATGCTGATGCGGTTGATCCCGCCAATCACGTCGTGGACCATCGCGACGACGTCCACGGCCGCCTCGTCGACCACCAGACCCGTCTCCTCGCGCAGCTCCCGGGCGGCCGCGGCGGCGATCGACTCGTGCGTCGCGTCGACTTTCCCGCCGGGCAGCTCCCACGTACCGCTGTGGTGCCGGCCCAGCAGTACGCGTCCCCGGCCGTCCTCGACGATCACGCCGACCCCGAGGGCCGCCTGTGCCGTGGGCGGGCGGGTGTTGCGGGCGGGCTCGGTGACAGGGTCGGCTGACATGGTGCTGGTTCTCCGCTCTTCGGCGCCGGGTCGGGAACACCGTAGCGAAGCGGCCCGGGCGGCCGTGGCGGACGGGTGCGCTCAGGTCACCAGGCGCAGCGACCTCTCCGCGATGCCGAGCCGTACGCTCTGCCCCCAGGTCAGCTCCAGGGCGTCGGACTCCATCCCGTCCCCGAAGACCACGACCCGGTCCGACTCGACGGTCAGCCGCAGCCCCTGCCCGCGCCCCAGCTCGCCCGCCACCCTGGACGTCCCGGTCGCCGGGGAGGGCCAGGCCTCGCGCACGAACCACAGGAGGCGTGCGTCGCACGGCGCGGGCAGCGGCAGGGTGCCGCCGCGCTCCAGCCACAGCGAGCGGAGCCACCCGGTGGCTCCCGTGCCGGTGCCGACCAGCACCCCGGAGGAGGCCTGCGCCTCCCCGGGGGTGCTCTCGCCGTCGGGGCCCAGGCGGTAGCGGGCGGTCTGGTGGCCGGGCGGTCCGAGGTAGATCTCGTTCAGGGCGAGGAGGCGCTGCGTGTCGTCGGCGACGGCCTCGACCATGGTCAGCTCCTCGGCGCTCCCTCCGGCGGCGATCGCGGCGCGCAGCAGGCCGGCCGCGTCGGCGTGGCGGTGGCGGACCAGGACGCCGGGGTTGCGCCCCGGGGCGGTGTCGATGCCCACGACCGGCTGCCCGGACAGGTACTTGGCGGTGTTGGCGACCAGCCCGTCCTGGCCGACGACGACCACCACGTCCTCCGGGGCGAACAGGAAGCGGTCCAGGTCGGCCCGCTCCACCCGGGAGCTGCGCCAGGTGAGCGGCACCGCCGCCGCCACCTCCCGCAGCGCCCGCCGGTTGTCCTCGTGGCGGCGGGCCACCTCGTCGATCGAGCGACCCCGGCTGGACAGGAAGAACGCGGCCTGCCCGTGCGTCCCGTGCCGGGCGAGGAGTTCCTCGTACTCCGTCCGCCGGTGGACGAGCACCGCCCGCGGCGCCAGGCTCACGCGTCCGCCCCGCCTTCCGGACGCCCGAGCTTGGCGAGCAGCCCGGTGAGCACGTCGGGGGAGAGGGTGATGCTCTCGACGCGCGGCAGGTTCTCCGCGAGCCGGGTCGCCGCCAGGGCGTGCAGCGTGGCCGGATCGGCCTCGCCGTGCACCCGCAGCCAGGCGGCCTGGGCCTCGGCCCGCGCCGCGCCCGTCTCGCGCGCCGCCTCGGCCTCCGCGCGGGCCAGGCGCACCTTGCGGGCCGCCTCCGCCTCGGTCCGTACGCCGTCGGCCGCGGCCTTCTCCTCGGCCTCGCGGCGGGCGTTGGTGCCGCGCTGGTCGACCAGCTGCTCCTCGCGCCGGGCCAGTTCGATCTGGCTGGCCAGCTCGTTCTCGGCGATGGCGCGTTCGCGCTCGACGGCCACGGCCCGCCGTTCGTAGGTGGCCCGGTCCGCCTCCTGCTGGATCTGCTCGCGGGCCGGGGTGCGCAGGGCACGTTCGACCTCGGCCTCGGGGCGGATCGCGACGACGCGCACGGCCACCACGTCGATGCCGGTGGCCGGGAGGCGGGGCTCGGCGGTGAGCCCGGTGGCGACCCGTTCGCGTACGGACGCGACCCCGTCCACCAGGGCCGCCGCGAGCGGCGTGCGGGCCAGTACGTCCAGCGTGTGCTGCTGCGCGGTCTCGGTGAGGAGGGTCGCGATCTGTTCCAGCGGTGCGCCGCGCCAGCTCCCGGTGTCCGGGTCCACGGAGAAGTCGAGCCGGTTCGCCGCCTCGGCCGGGTCGCTGATCCGGTAGGTGACGGTGGCCTGCACGGTGACGTCCTGGAAGTCGGCCGTACGGGCGTGGAACGCCATGGCCAGCTCCCGGTCGTCGACCGGCACTTCGGAGAGCGCCGCCGACAGCGACCGGTACCAGAAGCTGAGCCCTTGGCCGTCGTGGGCGAGCCGGCCGCGGTGGTGGTGGCGGATGTGGGCGGTGGGCGCGGAGCGCAGGTGGCGCCAGCCGAAGCGCCGGGTGATGTCGGCCATGATGAGGCCCCCTTCGATTTCGTCAGTGCGACGATAAGGGGTGAGGGTGAATAGAGTCAAGGTGACGAAAAGGGGGGTGCGGTCCGGCGGGCGGCATGCCTGGCCGGGATCTCGCCGCCACCGTGCACGGCGAGATCGGCGCCGTTGACGTACGAGGAGAGGTCGCAGGCCAGCCAGAGGCAGGCTCGCGCCACGTCGTCCGGTTCCGCCAGTCGTCCCATCGGGACGATGTCGGCCACCGCGGCCCCGTCCTCGTCGCCGTACAGCGCGGTGGCGTTCTCGGTGCGGATGAGACCCGCGGTGATGTGGTTGACCCGGACCCGTGGCGCCCATTCGAGGGCCAGGGCCCGGGTCAGCCCGAGCAGGCCCGCCTTGGCGGCGGAGTAGGCGGCGGTGCCCGGCTGCGGGGCGTGGGCGGAGACGCTGCCGATGTTGATCACGCACCCGCCGTCCGGCTGCTCGCGCATCACCAGATTCGCCGCCTGGGCCGTGTAGAAGGGGGCGAGGAGGTTGAGCGCGACCACTCTCTCGACGAAGCGCGGCGATACGGTCGCCGCGTCGGCGTCCGGGGAGCCGCCGGCGTTGTTCACCAGCACGTCCAGCCGGCCGAACCGCTCGACGGTCGCGGTGACGAGATCCGCGGCCGCCGAGGGGTCCCGCAGATCCGTGGCCCGGAACGAGGCCTCACGCCCGCCCGTCGACGGCAGGGTGGCCGGCGTGCCGCGACCGCAGATCATGACGTCCGCGCCGCTCGCGAGGAAGGCCCTCGCCAGCGCGGCCCCCAGGCCCCTGGTGCCGCCGGTGATCAGCACCGCACGCCCGGTGAGGTCCATCGCTTGAAGCTGCTCCATGGTCCGCCCTTCGCCCCTGGCCCCGGAGCTCGTCCCCGCCCGCCTCTCCGGAATCTGCCAAGCGAATCTACCAAGCGCTTGTTAGACAAGCCAGGAGGTGGGCCTGCCGGGAGTCCGTGGCGGGCCGTGAAGAGGTGCGGACACACGGGCGGCCGGTGGCCTCCGTAGAGGTCACCGGCCGGCCGGGCGGTGGGGGGCCCCCCCCCCCCCCCCCCCGCGGCGGGGGGGCCCCCCCCCCCCCCCCCCG
>NZ_JBIRKB010000028.1:0-38627 GCF_044329855.1 Streptomyces sp. NPDC017520 | reverse complement strand
GGTTGTTCACACCCGCCTGGGGGGGGCCCTGCGGGGTGGCGGGGGCGGGCCGTGCTGGGGGGCGCCCCCCCGGGGGGCGGGGGGCCTCCGTCGTGGCCCCCGCCCGGCCGGGCGGTGCGCCGCCCCCGTCCCCACGGTGCGGCGCGGGTGGACCGCCGCCCATCCGCTGGGGCGGGCGGTCCACGTCTGTCAGGACTCCGGCGCTCCCGCCGTGAGTCCGAGGCCCGGGAGGATCGCCATCTCCACGAACCGGGTCAGATACGCCGCGTCGGCGTAACGCCCCTCCAGCAGCGGCCGGGCGCGCATGACGCCGAGCAGCTGGGCCGCGACGAACTCGGCCCCCGGAAGGTCGGCCGCGATCTCGCCGCGCGCCCGACCCCGCCGGACCATCGCGTCGATCGCCGCGATCTCCGGCAGGATCAGCGCCTCGCGCAGCGCACACAGCAGCTCCGGGCTCTGGAGCGCGGCATGGCTGAGGGCGTGCATCAGCGGGGTGTCACTCCCCGAGGCCTCGCCGATCGCCCGCGCGGCCTCCAGCAGGTCCCCGGCCAGCGTCCCGGTGTCGATGTTCGGGAGCCGCATCCGCCGGGTGCCGTGCAGCGCGGCCACGACCAGCTCCGGCTTGGAGCCCCACTGCCGGTACAGCGTCGACTTCCCGCACCGCGTGCGCGAGGCGACGCCCTCCATCGTCAGCGACTCGTAACCGCTCTCCCGCAACAGCTCCAGCACCGCCGCGTAAAGCTCCTGGGCCCGCTCCGGTGTGATCTTCGACCGGCGGGACGTGAGGGCTGACTCCTGTACGGAATCGGGCGACGACATGGGCTGTACCTCCTGCGGCGGTGCGGTGAGGTTCTCGATACGCCAGTGTACCGATACGCGTGTGTACCGATACGTCGGCGTATCGGTACACTGGCGTATCGATACGGCGTGGAGTTCACCGGGCCGTCCTGACACCGCTTCGCATCCAAGGGGGCACCGGGTGACCTACGCCCGCACCGAGCCCACGGACCAGGAGCCGGACATACGTGCCCGACCGCCCCTCGTCCGCGAGTTCCTTCTCGTGGCCGGACTCTTCCTGGCCTACAAGTTCGGCCGCCAGGCCGCCAACGGCCATGTCGAGGAGGCGTTCCGTAACGCCGGGAACGTCTGGGACCTCGAACGTGCCCTGCATCTCCCCGGCGAGGGCGCGGTCCAGGGGCTGCTGCTGCACAGCCAGCCACTGATCCACGCGGCGAACACCTACTACGCCGCCGTGCACTTCCCGGCCACGGCCCTCTTCCTGGTCTGGCTCTACTGGCGCCGACCCCGCCACTACGTCCGGTCGCGCCGCGTTCTCGCCGCGCTCACCGCCGCCGCCCTCGCACTGCACCTGCTGTTCCCGCTCGCCCCGCCCCGGATGCTGCCGGTCGCCGGACTCGTCGACACCGGTCAGGTCTACGGGCCGACGGTGTACGGACAGACGCCCGCGACCGACACGATGGCGAACCAGTTCGCCGCGATGCCCTCGCTGCACGTCGGCTGGGCCGTGATGGTCGCGGTCGGGCTGATCCTCGCCACTCGTTCCCGGTGGCGTTGGCTGTGGCTGCTGCACCCGGCGCTGACGCTGCTCGTCGTCGTGGGCACGGCCAACCACTACTGGCTCGACGCGATCGTCGTCGGGGCCATGCTCACCGTCGCCCTCGCCGTCTTCCGGCTGCCGCTGTCCGCCCGGACCGTTCCGGCCCCGCCCCGGCCGGACCTGTGGGGGCGCGGCGACGGGCCTCCCGTACCGGCGTACGCGGGTGGCGCAGGGCCCGGGCCCTCCGCGTCGGCCGTCCTGGTGAGGTCCGCCGGGCCCGCCAGTGTGCCCCGGGTCTTCGCGTCGGCCGGTCCGCCGCCCTTCGGAGCCGTCGGCGGCTCCGCCGGGCCCGCCGCCGGCTCGGATGCGGAATCGTGGGAGCCCGACCGGGCCGGAGCCGGGCGATGAACGCCACGCTGCTCGCCGTCGCGCTCTCCCTCGTCTCGGCCGGCGCCTACGCCGCTGCCGCCGTGGCGCAGTCCCGGCTGGCCGGCCGCACCGACCCGTCCACCGGACTCCTGCGCCTGCTGGGCCGGGGCGCCTGGTGGTCGGCGGTCGGCCTCAACGCCGCGGGAGCGCTGCTGCACGTTGCCGCGCTCAACTACGGCCCGCTCACCCTGGTCCAGCCACTGGGCGCGCTCACCCTCGTCGTCGCCGTCCCGCTCGGGGCGCGCGCCGCCGGACGCCGGGTCGGCCGCGTCGAGTGGCGCGGCACGGCCCTGACGCTGCTCGGCCTCGGCGCGCTGCTCCTGACCGCGGGCGGCTCCGGGCCGCACGAGACCCTCAGCCTTCCCGAGGCGCTCGGCGTCGGCGCGGCCACCATGGCGGTCGTCGCCGGACTCAGCCGGCCCGGGGCCCGCCCGGGGCTGCGGCACGCGGCTGCCTCCGGGATCACCTCCGGGGTCGCCTCCGCGCTCACCCAGACCCTCACCGTCGCGGTCACCGACCACTCCGGCGGCCCGTTGTTCAGCTGGCGGCTGCTGACGGTGGCGCTGCTCGTCTCCGCCTTCGCGATGGGCGGTCTGCTGCTGTCCCAGACCGCGTACCGGGGCGGGCTCGGCGCACCGCTCGCCGTGGTCACCCTCGCCAACCCGGTCGCCGCCGCCGCGATCGGCCTGGCCCTGCTCGGCGAGCGCCTCCAGGGCGGGCCGGTCAGCCTTGCGCTCGCCCTCCTCGGTACGGCGGCGGCCGTGCGCGGGGTGGTCCTCCTCAGCCGGGCCCAGGCGCGGAACACGGAACCGGCCGCCCCGCCCGATGCCCCTGTCCCCGGGGGCCAGGTTCCCTCCAGGGTCGTCATCGGCAGCCCCCGGCGCGCGGACACCGCACCCCCGGCGGGCGTCCCGGAACCCGTCCCCGCCCACGCGAGCGGCTGACCGGTCGCGGAGCGCGAGGGCGACGGGCAGGGCCGCCGGGCCACCCGGTTCGACGGTGTTGTGACGACGGGGCGCGCGGCGACCAGGCCCCGCCGCCTCACACCTCGGTGCTCCCGTCGCCCCGGGCCCGCTCGCCGAGCCGGCGGTAGAGCGCCAGTCCTGGCGCGCTGGTGACGCCGTGGACGACGGTGCTGGCCACGACGACCAGGGTCCCCGCCGCCAGGACAGTCGGGTCGACGCCGAGCCGGTGGGCCTCCATGGTCAGGTAGAAGAGCGCCGAGACGCCGATGGGCCCGAACCAGCCCAGGAAGAGAGCGTCCCGCCAGGTCAGCGACAACGGGCGCTTGAGGGCGAGCAGCACCGGAAGGCGGCGCAGCGACAGCGCTCCCAGGACCAGGAGCGCGCCGCGCCACCAGCCCAGCTCGCCCCATGAGTGCCAGGGGAGCATGGCGCCGAGTACGACGAACAGCGGTAGGACGATGAACCGGTTGACCGCCTCGTCGATCCTGTTCTCGTCCCGCCGTGCCTCCCACGAGCTGGTCGCGTTGAAGGCCAGGCCCGCGACGAAGACCGCCAGGACGCCGTCGACGTGCAGCAGCCCGGAGGCTCCCAGCACCAGCAGGGCCAGCAGCAGGGTGTAGACCAGCAGAGGGCCGGACTGCATGATGCGGTGCCGCTCGGCGACGGACAGCACCTTGCCGCCCAGCCACCCGGCCACGACCCCGAGGAGAGCGGCGCCCAGGACCTGCCAGAGCGACTCCAGCAGCGCTTCGCCGCCCCCCAGCGGTCCGGCGATCGCGATGGCGACGAGCACCAGGGGCAGGGCGAGACCGTCATTGGCCCCCGACTCCAGGGAGGCCAGCCGCCGGGTACGGGCGGAGACGCTCTTCTCGGCCGGCTCGCCGGAGACCACACTGGAGGCGAGCACCGGGTCGGTGGGGCACAAGGCCGCGCCCAGGAGCGCCGCCGCGCCCAGGCCGACGCCCAGAGCGGCGGCCGACACCGCGGTCGTCACCACGGCCATGGCGGCCATGGCCCCGAACAGCAGGACGGTCGCCGGCCGCGTCAGCGCCCGCACGTCACGGAACCCGTAGCGCAGGGCCACGGCCATCACCGAGATCGCCAGGAGCAGACGCGAGAACTCGTGCAGTTCCTCGTGCCCCTCCAGCACGGTGGGCAGGTCGACGACCCCCAGCACCTCGGGGCCGAAAGCGATCCCCGTCACCAGGGCCAGGAGCGGCGCGCTCAGCGGCGCACGCTGGACCCAACGGGAGAGGGCGGCGACGACGAGGGCCAACGAACCGACCACGGTCAGCAGAACATCGAGCATGACGGAGCGGCTACCCGATCCGGCTGGCGGGATGTCCTCCTGGCGGCCTGGTACCTCCAACGGCCGAGCCCCGCGTCGGTGACCGGGTGATCGGCTGTCCTTCCACCGTGCCGGGCATGGGCCGGTGTCTTTCCACCGTGCCGGGCCCGGGCAGCGGCTCGTCCCTTCATGGTCCCGGCGTGGGGCGCCGGTTCTCCGAGCGCGTTGGGAAGGCTTACCGGTCGACCAGGCAGGTATACGTAGCACTGGGCGTTCCGCCCGGCCTCCTCGCGCAGTCGGGCCCGTGGGCCCGCCGGCCCACCCGGCGTCGGGCAGGACGGCACCGCCCCGCGGCCGTCATCGCCCGCCGCGAACCGATACCGGCACGACCATGAGAAAGGCGGCACACCCGTGCGCGCACTGACCGTGAAGCCTGGCCGGCAGGACAGCCTCGACGTGCGGGAGCTGCCGGACCCGTCCCCGGCCGACGGAGAACTGCTGGTACGCGGCCTGGCCATGGGCGTCTGCGGGACGGATCGCGAGATCACCGGAGGCCAGTACGGAAGGGCGCCGTCCGGCCGGGACTGGCTGATCCTCGGCCACGAGTCGCTCGGCAGGGTCGAGCGGGCCCCGTCGGGCAGCGGCTTCTCGACCGGTGACCTGGTGGCCGGGGTGGTGCGCCGACCCGACCCCGTGCCCTGCGGCGCCTGCGCCCGGCAGGAGTTCGACATGTGCCGCAACGGACGCTACACCGAACGCGGAATCAAGGAGCTCGACGGCTTCGGCGCCCAGGCGTGGTGTGTGGAGCCCGACTACGCCGTGCGGTTGGAACCCCACCTGGCAGGCGTCGGCGTACTCATGGAGCCCACCTCGGTCGTGGCGAAGGCCTGGGAGCAGGTGGACCGGGTCGGGGGGCGCTCCTGGTTCGAGCCGCGTCGGGCCCTCGTCACGGGGGCGGGACCGATCGGACTGCTGGCCGCCCTCCTCGGCGTCCAGCGAGGGCTGGAGGTGCACGTCCTGGACCGCGTGAGCGAGGGCCCCAAGCCTTCGCTGGTCCGCGATCTCGGCGCCGCCTACCACACCGACGACGCGGAGCGGGTGATCGACGAAGTCTGCCCGGACGTCATCATCGAAGCGACCGGAGCCAGCACCCTGGTCTTCGCCTCGCTGACCGGAACCGCCTCGTACGGGGTGGTGTGCCTGACCGGTGTCTCGCCCGCCGGCCGTCGCATCACCGCGGACGCCGGCACCATCAACCGGGAAATGGTGCTCCAGAACGACGCCGTGGTGGGCTCCGTCAACGCCAACCAGCGCCACTTCCGGCAGGCCGCCGCCGCTCTGGCGCGGGCGGACAGGAGTTGGCTGGAGCGGCTGATCACCAGGCGCGTTCCCCTCGAACGCGCTGCCGAGGCGCTGGAGTCCCGGCCGGACGACGTCAAGGTGGTCATCGACCTGGAGGGGTGAGCCCCCCGGCCGCCGATCTCCTGGTTGGAGAACCAGACGCGCGGGGTACCCGTCAGCCTGCGTTCCACCGGGCGCAGGCCTGCGCCGACGACGCCGACCGGCCCTGAGTCCCGCGGGCCGCGCCGCGTTAGCCTGATGCGATGGCGCAGAATGAGAACGCTCCGTTGGTCGTGGTGATGGGTGTGTCAGGGTCCGGCAAGACGACGGTGGGCCAGTCCCTGGCGGGTTCGCTGGGCGTGCTGTTCGCTGAGGCCGACGATTTCCACCCCCCGGAGAACGTGGCCAAGATGCGCGCGGGGACCGCCCTCGGTGACGAGGACCGGCGTCCCTGGCTCGACGCCATCGCCGAGTGGCTCCGGGAGCACACCCCCGACGGAGGAGTCATCACCTGCTCGGCTCTGAAGCGGTCCTACCGCGACCGCCTCGTCTCGGCGGCGCCACGGGTGTTCTTCGTCCACCTCGACGGCCCGGCCGAACTCATCGCCGAGCGCATGGCCGCCCGGCGAGGACATTTCATGCCCGTCGAGCTCCTCCGGTCCCAACTGGACGCGCTGGAGCGACTCACCGACGAAGAGCGAGGAGCGATCGTTCCCATCACCGGCACGGTGGAGGAGACGACGCACTCCGCGCTCGCCGCCGTCCGCGACCGCTGACGCTTCGACCGGCCGCCCCCACCGTGGCAGCGCCTTCCGTGAGTCGAAGTCTGCGACGCGTTGGCCGCCTCGGTGCTACGGGCCGTCTCCCACGGGACGCCGGCAGCCGCGACGTGCGTCGCCCACGTCGCCCTCCTGGTTCTCTGCCGCAGAGGCGTCGCACTCCGCTGGAGCCGGGCACGCGGACGGCGTCCGGATGTGCGCAGGGCCTGACCGCCTCCCCGGCGGCGCGGCGTGGTGGTGGACAGGCCCCGAGGGCGGGCACGTCCGTACGGGGCCGCGCGGGTGACCGCCGTTTCAACGGGCAGACGTTCGAGGTTGGGTTTTCTCGGACCGGGCAGAGGGCCCGACCGGCGCCGACGCCGGTTCGTTCGATCGACAGCGGGGAGCGCGTCAGGTGGTCTTGGTCATCGTCTTCGGAGTGGCGCTGCTGGTGGCCGTGCTGCTGTCCGGTCTCGCCGCCCGGTCGGTGCTCTCCACATCGCTGCTTTTCCTGGTGGGCGGCGCGCTCGTCAGCGACGGCTTCCTCGGTCTGATCCACATCACGCCGGACAGCGACATCGTCAGGGTCACCGCCGACCTGGCGCTCTTCGCGGTGCTGTTCACCGACGGCATGCACGTCTCCTTCCCCGCGCTGCGACAGGCGTGGCGCAACCCCGCCCGCGCCCTCGGCCTCGGTCTGCCGCTGGCTTTCATCGGCGTCGCCCTGCTGGCCCACTTCCTCGTCGGCCTCGACTGGACGACCTCCTTCCTCGTCGGCGCCGTGCTGGCGCCGACCGACCCGGTGTTCGCCTCGGCCATCGTGGGCCGGGAAGAGGTCCCCGCCCGGCTACGGCAACTGCTCAACATCGAAAGCGGCGTCAACGACGGGCTGGCCCTGCCGTTCGTCCTCATCTTCATCGCGGCCGCCGCGCCCACCGGCCATGCCGAGGACGTCGGCTTCGCCTCGATCGGCGGTGAACTCCTGCTCGGGCTGGTCTTCGGGGTGACCCTGCCGCTGCTGGTGCACTGGCTCGTCCGGTTCCGTCTGCTGGGCGCGGAACCTCGGCTCCAGCCCCTGTTGCCGCTGGCGGTCGCGGTCATTCTGTACGCGGCCTGCCACCTCACCCATGCCAACCCGTACCTGGCCGCCTTCTCCGCGGGCGCGGTGATCGTCGCCGTCGCGCCCGAGGCGAGGACCGCCTTCGAGCCGCTGGGTGAAGCCCTCGCCGAGCTGGCGAAGTTCGCGGCACTCCTGGTCTTCGGAGCTCTGCTGACCCCTCACCTCTTCGGCGAGCTGCCGATCGGCGGCTACGCGGTGGCGGTCCTGGCCATCTTCCTCATTCGTCCGGCCTCGCTGCTGCTCTCCCTGGTGGGCACCGACTTCGACCGCAAGGAGAAGCTCACGGCGGCCTGGTTCGGCCCCAAGGGCTTCGCTTCCGTGGTCTACGGGTTGCTCGTGCTCCAGGCCGGCATCCCCCAGGGCGAGGAGGCGTTCACCCTGATCGCCGTCACCATCGCCTTCTCCATCGTGGCCCACAGCAGTACGGACGTCCCGATCGCGCGGCTCTTCGACGTCGAGAAACTGGTCGGTATTCCCGACGACGACAAGAAACCGCGGCGACGGGTGCCGTCCCGCGGCGCGGACAGCGGGACGCCCGGCGACCAGGGGACCGAGGGCCGCCCCGGCTGAGATCCGGCGAACCCGGTTCCGCCCGCCCGATTCACGCCTCCCGCCCTCGCTCACCGACGTACGGGGCAGCGTGAGGCCGGACCGGGGGCCGGCCGCCGACAAGGCCCGCCCCCTGCGTACTCCGGCGGCGCCCTGCCGCTCAGAGCCTCGCTGCCAGCTCCGTGCCCTGACGGATCGCCCGCTTCGCGTCCAGCTCGGCCGCCACGTCCGCGCCGCCGATCAGATGGACCGGGACGGCTCCCGCACGCAGCTCCTCGTACAGCTCGCGGCGCGGTTCCTGACCGGCGCACAGCACCACCGTGTCGACCGGCAGCACCCGCCGCTCACCGTCGACGGTGAGGTGGAGGCCCTCGTCGTCGATGAGGTCGTAGGCGGCTCCGGCGATCATCTCGACGCCCCGGTGGCGCAGTTCGGTGCGGTGGATCCACCCCGTCGTCTTCCCGAGCCCGGCACCGACCTTGGTGGTCCTGCGCTGGACCAGGTGGACCGTGCGCGGTGACTCGGGACGCTCGGGAGTGCGCAGCCCGCCGCGCTCCGCGTAGGCGGTGTCGACGCCCCACTGCCGGAAGAACGTGTCCGCGTCCAGACTCGCCGCGTCGCCGCCGTCGGTCAGGAACTCCGCGACGTCGAAGCCGATGCCGCCCGCCCCGACGACCGCGACCCGGTCGCCGACCGGCGCCCCGTCGCGCAGCACGTCCAGATAGCTGACGACGTTCGGGTGGTCCGTGCCGGGGATCGCCGGGGTACGCGGCTCGACGCCGGTGGCGAGCACGATCTCGTCGAAGCCGTCCAGCGATCCGGCGTCCGCCCGGGTGGACAGCCGGACGTCGACGTCCAGCTCGGCCAGCCGCGTACGGAAGTAGCGCAGCGTCTCGTCGAACTCCTCCTTGCCCGGCACCCGGCGCGCCACGTTCAGCTGCCCGCCGATCTCGTCCGCCGTGTCGAACAGGGTCACCGCGTGCCCCCGCTCGGCCGCCGTGACGGAGCACGCGAGGCCCGCCGGGCCGGCGCCGACCACGGCGACGCGTTTACGGGTCCGGGTCGGGCTCAGGACCAGCTCGGTCTCGTGGCAGGCGCGCGGATTGACCAGACAGGAGGTGATCTTGAGGCTGAAGATGTGGTCCAGGCAGGCCTGGTTGCAGCCGATGCAGGTGTTGATGGCGTCCGCCCGGCCCGCCGCCGCCTTCGCGACGAACTCCGGGTCGGCCAGGAAGGGGCGGGCCATGGAGACCATGTCGGCCCGGCCGGAGGCGAGGATCTCCTCGGCGACCTCGGGGGTGTTGATGCGGTTGCTCGTCACCAGCGGTACGGAGACCGCGCCGCGCACCTTCTCGGTCACCCAGCTGAACGCGCCGCGCGGCACGGAGGTGGCGATGGTCGGGATCCGCGCCTCGTGCCAGCCGATGCCGGTGTTGATGATCGTCGCGCCCGCCGCCTCGATCTCCTTCGCCAGCGTCACGACCTCCTCCAGCGTCGAGCCGCCCGGTACCAGGTCCAGCATGGAGAGCCGGTAGATGAGGATGAAGTCGTCGCCGACCCGCTCGCGGACCCGGCGCACGATCTCGATGGGCAGGCGCATGCGGTTCTCGTAACCGCCGCCCCAGCGGTCGGTGCGGTGATTGGTCGCGGAGACGATGAACTCGTTGATCAGATAGCCCTCGGAGCCCATGATCTCGACGCCGTCGTAGCCCGCGAGGCGCGCGAGACCGGCCGCGCGCACGAACTCCTCGATGGTCTCCTCGACCTGGTCGTCGGTGAGCGCGTTCGGGGTGAACCCGCTGATCGGGGCCTTGAGCGCGCTCGGCGCGACCAGGTCGGGGTGGTGCGCGTACCGCCCGAAGTGCAGGATCTGCATCGCGATCCGGCCGCCCGCCGCGTGCACCGCCGAGGTGATCTCCCGGTGCTGGGCCGCCTCGGCCTCGGTCGTCATCTTCGCCCCGCCGGGAAAGGAGCACGCCCGTTCGCTGGGGGCGATGCCGCCGGTGACGATCAGCCCCACCCCGCCCCGGGCGCGCTCGGCGTAGAACGCGGCCATCCGTTCGAAGCCGCGATCGGCCTCCTCCAGGCCGATGTGCATCGATCCCATGAGGACCCGGTTGGGGAGGGTGGTGAACCCGAGGTCCAGCGGGCTCAGCAGGGTCGGGTACAGGCTCATCCGGGGTCTCCTCCGCACGGGGTCGTCGCGTCAGTTGTAGACCACCCCGAGTCGGCTATGCAACAAGTTGCATAATGATCTGCGTCGCACTCCGGGCCGCGTCCCGCCGGGGCCGTGCCCCGTACGGCCCAGTCCGACCGGGCCCCCTCTCCCGGGGCCGACGACAGTGGGAGCCGTAGGAAACCACCCCGAACCCACCAGCCCCGGGAGTCTTCATGGTCTGCGTCAACCGGCGTGATCTCGGTCTGCTCGCCCTACGCGTCGGCACCGGCGCGGTGCTCGCCGCCCACGGCAGCCAGAAGCTGGCCGGCTGGTTCGGCGGCGGAGGCATCCAGGGCACCACGGCCGCGATGGAGGCGATGGGATTTCACCCGCCCAAGCACAGCGCCGTGGCCGCCGGGCTCGGCGAAGCGGGCGGCGGCGTCCTGCTGGCCCTGGGTCTCGCCACCCCGGCGGCGGGCGCGGCGGCCGCCGGGGCGATGGCCGGCGCGGTGGCCGTGCACGCCCCGGCGGGCTTCTTCGCCCAGGGCGGCGGCTACGAGTACCCGGCGTTCCTCGGTTTCACCGCGGCGGCCATCGGGCTGACCGGTCCCGGGCGCTACTCCGTGGACCACGCCACCTGCCATGTCTTCGACCGCGCCTGGATGGTCGCGCTGGCCTTCGCGGGCAGTGCGGTCGCCGCCGCCGCGGTGGTCGGCAAGCGCACGAGGGCGCAGTCCGACCGGCCGCAGGAGGGGTCCTGATGGGCGAGGACCCCTCCCGGGCCGCCGACCCGGCCGGCCCCGACGCCCCGCCACCCGCCGGCTTCGCGCCGGGGCCCCGGACCGGACCCGGGCAGGGGGACGCGCCGTGGCAGCGCGCCGACGGCCCGGCCGGCCCCGCGCCGACGCCCGATCCGGACAGCCTCTGGGTGACCGGCGGTGTGCTCCTCGCCGGGATCCTGATGCTCTGCCAGGGCACCGTGGCGGCCCTGGAAGGCGTCGCGGCCCTCGCCGACGGGGACGTCTACGGCGACGTCGGCGAGTACCTCTACCGGATCAGCCTCACCGGCTGGGGCTGGATCCACCTGGGCTTGGGCGTCTGCGCGGCCGTCACCGGGGCCGCGCTGCTCAAGGGGGCGGGTTGGGCGCGGGTGGCCGGCATCCTCTTCGCCTCCCTGAGCCTCTTCGCGCACTTCCTCTTCCTGCCGTACGCGCCCCTCTGGTCGGTGATCGTCATCGCCCTGGACATCTTCGTCATCTGGGCCCTGGCCGCCTACCGGGACCCGGACCCGGCCTCCGCGACCGTGCCGCGCTGACCTCCCGCCCCTTCCCGGCTCAGAGCACCCGGCCACCACGCCTTCGGCCCGATGTCCCGCACCAGTGCCGGGACGAGGAGCGACCGGACGACCAGCGTGTCCAGCAGGACGCCGAAGGCCACGATGAACGCGATCTGGAGCAGGAACGCCAGCGGGATCACGCCCAGCGCGGCGAAGGTGGCCGCCAGGACGACGCCCGCCGACGTGATGACCCCGCCGGTCGTGGTGAGCCCGCGCAGGATGCCCTCCCTGGTGCCGTGCCGCAGCGACTCCTCCCGGACCCGGGACATCAGGAAGATGTTGTAGTCGACGCCCAGGGCGACCAGGAACACGAACCCGTACAGGGGCACCGACGAGTCCGTGCCGCTGAAGCCGAACACATGGGTGAAGACCAGCGAGGAGATGCCCAGCGTGGCGAGGAAGTTCAGCGCCACGGTCGCCACGAGCAGCACCGGCATCAGCAGTGACCGCAGCAGGAAGACCAGGATCACCAGGATGATCGCCAACACCACCGGCACGATCAGCATGCGGTCGTCCTCCGCCGTCCGCTGGGTGTCGTACTGCTGGGCGGTGTAGCCGCCGACCAGGGCGTTCGATCCGGGTACCGCGTGGACCGAGGTGCGCAGCGCGGCCACCGCCTCCTTGGCGCCGTCGCTGTCCGCCGCGTCATCGAGGGTCGCGTCGATACGGACCCTGCCGTCGACGACGAGGGGTTCGCCGCCGGGCCGCCCGCTCGCGCTCACCGGTGCGACCGAAGCCACCCCTTCGGTGCGTTCGGCGGCCTCGGTGACCTCGGGCAGGCGGTCCGCCGCGGCGATGATCACGGCCGGATTGCCCGAACCGCCGGGGAAGTGCTCGCTCAGCGTCTCCTGCGCGGCCACGGACGGGGCGTCGTTGACGAAGATCTCGTCGAGCGGAACCCCCTTGGAGGTGAGCGTGGGGGCGAACGCGGCACAGGCGATCAGGGCCGCCAGGGTGATCGCCCACACCTTGCGGGGCGACCGGTCGACGAGGGCCGCGACCTTGTGCCAGATGCCGTGGGCGCCGGACACCTTGTCGTCGGCGGGCCTGGGCTTCGCCGGCCAGTAGGCCTTCCGGCCGAGCAGCACCAGGGCGGCGGGCAGGAAGGTGAGGGCGCTGAGGACCGAGCAGACGATACCGATCGCGCCCACCGGCCCCAGCGCCCGGTTGTTGGTGAGGTCGCTGAGCAGCAGGGCGAGCAGGCCCGCCGCCACCGTCGCGGCGCTGGCCGTGATCGGGCCGAAGGACTCGCGCAGCGCGATGCGCATCGCGGTGAACCGGTCGCCGTGGAGGGCGAGTTCCTCGCGGAACCGGGCGGTGAGGAGCAGTGCGTAGTCCGTCGCCGCGCCGATCACCAGGATCGACAGGATGCCTTGCACCTGACCGTCCACGCGCACGATGTCGTGGTCGGCGAGGACGTAGACGATCGCACAGGACAGGGCGAGGGCGAACACGGCGCCGAGGATGATGACGAAGGGCAGCAGCACACTGCGGTAGACCAGCAGCAGGATGACGAGCACCGTGATCAGCGCGACTCCGAGCAGCAGCCCGTCGATGCCCGCGAAGGCGTCGGACAGGTCGGCCTGACTCGCGGCCGGCCCCGCCAGCTGGACCGTCGTGCCGGGCACGGACGCGCCCGCCTCCTCGATCCTCTCCAGCACCGTCGGCAGTTCGTCCCCGAGGCCGGGGCTCAACTGCACGATGCCCTGGAGCGCGAGGCCGTCCTCCGAGGGCAGTGCGGGGGAGGGCGCTCCGACGACGCCGTCGCTCCCGGCGAGCGCGGCGAGGGCTTTGGTGGCGGCCCCCCGCTGCTCGTCGCTCACCGGCGCGTCCTTCTCCGCCGAGGTCCAGACGACGATGACCGGCAGGGTCTCGTTCTGCTGGAACGCCTTCTGCGCGTCGATAACTTGGGTGGACTCGGCGTTCTGGGGCAGGAAGGCGGCCTGGTCGTTGGTGGCGACCTCGCCGAGCTTCCCGGCGTACGGGCCGAGCCCGCCGCCGACGCCGAGCCACGCGATGAGCAGCACGACGGGGACGAGCCAGCGGATCGACCGTGCGGAGCGTGCGGGGGTGGACATGTCTCTCCCGGGGGTGGAGATATCTCAGTAGTGAACAATCTCAATCGTTGAAATACATTACGGGACTGCTCGTGCGGACGGCCGCAGGGGTGGGTTCGACGGCCGCCCCGTCCTCCCGTGGGCCCCGCCGTCCTCCTGCCGGCCCCGTTCTCCCGCGGGCGCCTCCGTCCTCCCGTGGGCCCCCGTTCTCCCGCGGGTGCCCCCGATCCGGCAGGGAAAGCTCAGCGACGCGCCGGGGGAACCTCGCCCAGCTCCTCGTTCATGGCGGCGAGGAAACGCAGGACGGTCGCCAGCTCCGTCTCGCTGAAGCGCGCCCTCGCTCGTGCCGTGGCCTGGGCGAGCGGCATGAAGTAGTCGCGGGCGGCAGTCCGGGCGCTCGCCTCGTAGTACACGTGCACGACCCGGCGGTCGGTGCTCTCCCGGGCGCGGCGGACATGACCGGCCCGCTCCAGCCGGTCCAGGCAGGCGGTCACCGCGCCGGAGGTGAGACCCAGATGTTCACGCAGGGCCCCCGGGGTGAGGGGCGACGGGGCGTCGAGGATGGCCGCGAGCGCACTCACGTCCGTGGGATGCAGCTGCTGGTTCGCCGCGAAACCGTGGGTCATCCGGTTGATCTCGCCGTTCATCCGGCGGAGCTCCACCGCGAACGCCTGGAGGTCCGCGAGCGGCTCCCCGGATTCCGGGGAGCCGCTGCGGTTCGGTCGGTCGTCGGCGCTGGTCACGCCCTCAGCGTATAGAACAGGCGCGCGGGGGCCCTGTCCGGACTGCCGCGCCGCGCCCGGACCGTCGCGAGGTCCGGGCAGCGAGCGGGGGCGGGTCTTCTCGTCCTCTCCCGCGCTGACGCGCGTCCGCTCGGACCGCCCGCCGCGTCGTCGTCTCCGCGTCGCGAGTCACCAACGATGCGCTCATGACATTGATCCGCCGGACCGGGGCAACTGGGATGCATGAATACCCGTTCAGTAGCAGCGCAGGGACGCGGCCAGGCGAGAAGAGCCGCGAACAGCACGGCGATGGAGGCAGGAGCCCGCGCGGGCTTCGTGGCACGTGGGGTGATCTACGTGCTCGTGGGCGCCCTCGCCCTGCAGATCGGGTTGTCCGGAGGCGGGGGTGAACAGGCCGACCGGGGCGGCGCGATCGGTGAGATAGCCGAGAAGCCCTTCGGGAAGATCCTGCTGTGGGTGCTGGGCGTCGCCCTGGTGGGGATGGCGCTCTGGCGGCTCTCCGAGGCCCTGTTCGGCGGGGCCGGGTCCGACGGCCGCAAGCCCACCAAGCGGGCCATGGCGGCGGGCCGCGCCGTCTTCTACGGATTCGTCGCCTACTCCGTCCTGTCCTTCGCCGCCGGTGACTCGGGCAGTGGAGGCGGATCGTCCGACCAGCAGTCGAAGGACATCACCGCCAAGGCGCTCGGCTGGCCCGGGGGCCAGTGGATCGTCGGGATCGCGGGGGCAGGGGTGGCCTGCGCCGGTCTCTGGATCGCCGTCCGGGCGCTCCTGCGGAAGTACCACAAGCACCTGAAGACTTCCGAGATGTCGAAGCGGGTCCGTCAGGCGGTCGACTTCACCGGAGTCTTCGGCGGTACGGCGCGCGGCATCGTGTTCGCCACCGCGGGCGGATTCGCGGTGGCCGCCGCGATCAAGCATCAGCCGGACGAGTCCAAGGGCATGGACGACACCCTGCGCTCCTTCACCGACACCCCCGTCGGCCCGTGGCTCCTGGTGGTCATCGCCCTCGGCCTGGTCGCCTTCGGCGTGTTCTCCTGGGCCAACGCCCGCTACCGCAAGGTCTGAGCGCTGCCGAGCGGGCCGTCGGCCGCCGACCGCCGGCGTCAGCGGTCGGTGGTCCCGCCCGCCGGCCGGCCGGCGGGCGGGGACCGGACGGCCGGCGGGCGCGATCGTCCCGAAGCTCAGTGCACGATCTGACATGCCGAGCATCCTGGCACGGCGGTCTCGGCCTATCTCGTACTGCCGCCCCCGCGACGGGAGGAGGTGCTCGGCCGTATCGCTCGGGCCCTGCCGGAAACGGTCGAGATCGACGCCGACATCACCGCCCATCTCGCTCGTCGCCGCCACGAGCCGTAGCGGTGCCCAGCTCCCGGACGTCCCTCGGACGCCCGCCTCCGCGAAGAACCGGCCTCCGACGAGCCGAGTGCGCCGTCCCGGGCCGCGAGCACCCTTCCCGCCGCGAGCCCCGGCCGCGTCACCGCAGCCAGTCCGCCAGGCCCGTCAGGAGGCGCTCCACGTCGTCCGTGTCGTTGTACGCGCAGAGTCCGACGCGCAGGCCGCCGCTGTCGCCGAGCCCCAGGTGGCGGGAGGCCTCCAGGGCGTAGAAGGAGCCGGCGGGCGCGTGCACCCCGGAGCGGGCGAGGGAGCGGTAGGCGTCCGCCGCGTCCCGGCCGTCGAAGGTGAGCAGCAGGGTGGGGGTGCGTTCGGCGGCACGGGAACGGACCGTCGCCCCGCCCAGTTCGCCCACCGCCTTCTCGATGCTCTCCCGCAGTGCGCTCTCGTGGGCGTCGATCGCCGCGTACGCCGACCGCAACCGCGCCCGGCGCCCGCCCGCCGCATCCCCGTCGGCGCCCAGGCCCGCGAGGAAGTCCACCGCCGCGCGGGTCCCCGCCATCGACTCGTAGGGAAGGGTGCCGAGTTCGAAGCGTTCCGGCACAGCGTCGGTGGACGGCGCCAGCTTGTCCGGACGGAGCGTGCCGAGCAGTTCGGGCCGGGCGGCGAGCACCCCGTGATGGGGGCCGAAGAACTTGTACGGGGAGCAGACGAAGAAGTCCGCCCCGAGCCGTTCCACGTCCACCGCGTGGTGGGCCGTCAGATGGACCCCGTCCACGTACAGCAGAGCGCCGGCCCGGTGGACCAGTTCGGCGATGGCCGGGACGTCGGGCCGGGTGCCGATGAGGTTGGAGGCGCCGGTCACCGCGACCAGCCGGGTCCGCCCGGTGATCTGCGCGCCGACCGCCTCGGGGGAAAGCTCGCCGGTCGACGGGTCGAAGTCGGCCCACCGCACCGTCGCCCCCACCCGCTCGGCCGCCTGCACCCACGGGCGGATGTTGGCATCGTGGTCCAGCCGGCTGACCACCACCTCGTCCCCCGGGCCCCAGGCCCTGGACAGGGTGCGGGAGAAGTCGTACGTGAGCTGGGTGGCGCTGCGGCCGAACACGATCCCGCCCGGGTCCGCGCCCAGCAGGTCCGCCATCGCCTGCCGGAACCCGCGGACGATCTCCTCCGCGTTCACCTCCCCGGGCAGCCCGGCGCCCCGGATCGACAGGGGCCCGCTCATCGCCTCGCCGATCGCGGCGATGACGGCGGCCGGGGCCTGGGTGCCGCCGGGCCCGTCGAAGTGCGCCGTACCGGACCGCAGGGCGGGGAACTGTGCGCGCACCGCGCCGACGTCGTACGACAAGGAGGCTCCTCGATTCGCTCGCTGATGTGCTGCCGGATCTCGCTGTGATCATCGCAGGCGGTGTCCTCCGGTGGAAGGAGCGGGAGCCCCTCCGGCGGATCCCCGCTCCCAAGGTCCTGCTTCGGGGGCGCTTGGGGGGGCTGTTTCCGCGCGGGCGCACAGCTCCCCCTCGGACATGCGCCGGAGCGTGGGGCAGCGTCTCCCGGCGCACCGAAATGCGCCGTCCCTAAACGTCGCGATGATCCTACGAAAGAATTGTTCGCACAAATGAACGCGCCTCGGTTGCATGATTCTTCTCGCATTCTCGTCACGAACAAATGCGCCGGATGATTTCTCCGGGGCGGGCGTGATTAAAGCGGTGGGAACGGGAAATAGATGATCTGGGCTGATGGGGTCGGGGGCATCAGTTCACGCCACGGCCGAATTCCATCGGGGCCGGGTGTCCGAAAGGTGCCGGCGCGGAAGTCGTGGTCGCCGCCCGGGGTTTCCTGTCATGTCCCAGGGGGTGCTCTGGCCTGCTCTGATGCGATGCGAAGGTCTCTCCCCCCAGCACTGCCACTTGTGGAGGGTCACGGATGGACGAGCGCGAGCAATCCGCCGATGGCGGAATCTATTCGGCCGGATATTCGGTCGACCGGAAGGGGTGGGCCGGTAATTCTCCTGCCCGGCTTCTTCGCGTGGCTGCGTACCCGGTTCTGCTCCTCGCGGTCGTATCCGTGGGCGCGGCCGCATTGTGGCTGGAGTGGGATCCGGCCTGGGTCAGTTCACTCTTTCTGGTCGGGGTCATCGCCTATCTGGCTATCCTGGAACGGCTGATACCTTATGACCGGAACTGGCACCCCAAAAGGGCCGAATGGTGCTGGTACGGAATTTACTTCCTGCTCACCATGGCCGGAAGCGGACTGGCGCAACTACTGGTCGCGCTGGCCGTCGGCCTGATCTCGCCGGCGGAGTCGGCCTACCACCTCGGGGTCGAGATCCCGGGCGCGCTCCTCGCGGGATCTCTCGTCAGCTACACGGTGCACCGGCTGGGGCACCGGAACGCCCTGCTCTGGCGGCTGCACGGAGTGCATCACGTGCCGGAGAAGGTCAACGTCGCCAACAACGGGGTCAACCATGTGCTGGACATCGTCCTGGCGCAGGCCCTCGTCCAGCTGACTCTGGCGTCCGTGGGATTCTCCCGACCCGCGGTGCTGGTGGTCGGACTCTTCGTCGCCGCCCAGGGCTACTTCGTCCACGCCAACATCGATGTCCGCATCGGACGGCTCAACCATCTGCTGGCCAGTCCCGAGCAGCACCGTCTCCACCACAGCACCGATCTGTCCGAAGCCGGCCACTACGGCTCCGACCTGTCGTGCTGGGACCACCTCTTCGGCAGCTTCACCTGGTACCCCGGCCGCGAGCCCGCCGCCGTGGGCCTGCACGACCCGACGTCATTCCCCGGCACCGGCGAGATCCTCGCCGCCCTCGCACATCCCTGGCGACGCCGACCGGCACGGGCCTCCCGGCCGGAGTGACCACCGTCCCCCTTGACGCTCCACCACGACTTGCTCCACCACGACTTGAGGAGTTCGACATGGCCGACGCGAACAACCGGGCGTTACGGAACAAGGTGGCGATCGTCGGGATGGGCTGCCGCCTGCCCGGCGGCGCCTCGGACCACCGCGCGTACTGGCGCAACCTGGTGGAGGGCAAGGACTGCATCACGCCCACACCGCCCGACCGGTACGACGTCCATACGCTCGGCAGCCGGTTCCGCGACAAACCCGGACGCCTCGTCGGGGGCCGCGGCGGGTACATCGACGGCTTCGACGAGTTCGACCCCGCGTTCTTCGGCATCAGCCCCCGCGAGGCCGACCACATGGACCCGCAGCAGCGAAAGCTGCTCGAAGTGGCCTGGGAGGCCCTGGAGGACGGTGGCCAGCGCCCTGCCGACCTCGCCGGCGGCAACGTCGCCGTCTACGTCGGCGCGTTCACCCTGGACTACAAGATCCTGCAATTCGCCGACCTGGGCTTCACCTCGCTGGCCGCCCACACCGCGACCGGGACCATGATGACGATGGTGTCGAACCGCATCTCGTACTGCTTCGACTTCCGCGGCCCCAGCCTCTCCATCGACACCGCGTGCAGCTCCTCCCTGGTCGCCGTCCACCTGGCCTGCCAGGCACTGAACAACGGGGAGAGCGACCTCGCGCTGGCCGGCGGAACCCTGCTGCACATGGCCCCGCAGTACACCGTCGCGGAGACGAAGGGCGGGTTCCTGTCGCCCGAGGGCCGCTCCCGTACGTTCGACGCCGCCGCCGACGGCTACGTACGGGCCGAAGGCGTCGGCCTGGTGGCGCTGAAGCGGCTGGACGACGCCGTACGGGACGGGGACCGGATCCACGCGGTGATCGCCGGCAGCGGCGTCAACCAGGACGGGCACACCAACGGCATCACCGTGCCCAACGCCGACGCCCAGGTCGAGCTCATCCGCCGGGTCTGCGCCGAGGCGGGCATCACCCCCGGCGACCTCCAGTACATGGAGGCGCACGGCACCTCCACCCCGGTCGGCGACCCGATCGAGGCGAACGCCCTGGCCCGCGCGCTGGCCGTCGGACGCCGCCCGGGCGCCCGCGCCTACGTCGGCTCGGTCAAGACGAACATCGGCCACACCGAATCCGCCGCCGGGATCGCCGGGCTGATCAAGACCGCCCTGAGCATCAAGCACCGCACGATCCCGCCCCACATCAACCTGGAGAACCTCAACCCCGCCATCGACCCGGCGACCCTCCCCTACGAGATCCCCACCCGGCCCACCGCCTGGCCCGAACACGAAGGGCCCGCCCGCGCCGGGGTCAACTCCTTCGGTTTCGGCGGCACCAACGCCCATGTCGTCCTGGAGGAGGCCCCCGAGGCCCGGCCGGACATCCGCCCCGCCGCGCCCGCCGGGCGACGCTGGAGCATCCTGCCCCTCAGCGCCCGCAACCCCGGCGCCCTGACGGAGATGGCGGCCGGAATCCGGGGCGAGCTGGCGGGCGACAACGGCCCGGCCGTGGCCCTCGACGACCTCGGCCACACCCTGGCCCACCGCCGCCAGCACCTCCCCGAGCGGCTGTCCGTCACCTACACCTCGCGCGCCTCCCTCGACGAGGCCCTCGCCGCCCACGCGCGCGGCGAGGCCCACCCCCGGGTCGTCCACGGCCGCGCCCGGGACGCCGCCGACCGGCGACTGGTATGGGTCTTCACCGGCATGGGCCCCCAGTGGTGGGGCATGGGCCGCCAACTGCTGGCGGAGGAACCGGTCTTCCGCGACGCGATCGCCGCCTGCGACCAGGCGCTGCGGGAGTTCGCCGACTGGTCCCTCATCGAGGAGATGACCGCCGACGAGTCCGTCTCCCGGATGGCCGAGACCTGGCTCGCCCAGCCCGCGAACTTCGCCGTGCAGGTGGGCCTGGCGGCCCTGTGGCGGTCCCACGGAGTGCGCCCCGACGCCGTGGTCGGCCACAGCACCGGGGAGATCGCCGCCTTCCACGCGGCGGGCGTCTACTCCCTGCGGGACGCGGCCAGGATCGTCGTGCACCGCAGCCGCCTCCAGCAGACCCTGGCCGGCACCGGCGCCATGCTCGCCGTCAGCCTCTCGGAGGACGAGGCGGAGCGCCGGGTGCGCCCCTACAGCGACCGGGTCTCCATCGCCGCCGTCAACAGCCCCACCGCGATCACCCTGGCCGGGGACGAGGCCGCGCTGACCCTGCTGGCCGAGGAGCTGCGGTCCGAGCAGCAGTTCGCGAAGTTCCTCACCGTCGAAGTGCCCTACCACAGCGTCGTCATGGAGCGGATCAAGGACGAACTGCTTTCCGAACTGGCGCCGTTGGAGCCGCGAGCCACCCGGGTTCCGCTGTATCCGACAGGTGTCGAGGGAACCGCCCGGGGCGAGGAACTGGACGCCGCGTACTGGTGGAAGAACGTCCGCGAGCGGGTGCGCTTCCGCTCCGCGGTCGACCGCATCGCCGACGACGGCCACCAGGTGTTCCTGGAGATCGGCCCGCACCCGGTCCTCGGCCACGCGATCCGCGAATGCCTCGACACGGGCGGGACGAGCGGACTCACCCTGCCCTCGATCCGCCGCCGGGAGAACGAGAGCGAGCGCTTCGCCGCCTCCCTCGGCTCGCTCCACAACCTGGGCGTCCCCATCGACTGGAGCGTCCTCCAGCCGGCCGGCCGGCCGGTCACCCTGCCCCGCCACCCCTTCCGGCGCGACCGTCACTGGACCGAACCCGGGCCCGTCGCCCAGGTCCGGCTCGGCCACCGCGACCACCGACTCCTCGGCCGCCGCACCGACCGTACGGATCCCACCTGGCAGGCCCGCCTGGACACCGAGGACCTGCCGTACCTCGCCGACCACCGCATCCAGGACACCGTGGTCTTCCCCGCCGCCGGGTATCTGGAAATGGCCGCCCAGGCCGTCCTGCGGCTCACCGGCGGCACCACCGCCGTCCTGGCCGACATCGATCTGCGCAAGGCCCTCTTCCTGCCCGACGGCGAGGACCGGACCGTGGAGGTGTCGCTCTCCCTGGAGAACGCCGCCTTCACCATCGCCTCCCCGACCGGGGACGACGGGGAACGGGCCGTGCACGCGAGCGGGATCGTCCGCACCGGGCAACGCCGTCGCACCGCCCCGCCGCTCGACGCCCCCGCGCTCCGCGCCAGGTCCCTGCGGCACCTCGAAGGCCCCGACTGCTACACCGCGCTGGCCGCCCTCGGCTACCACTACGGCCCCGCCTTCCAGGCCATCGAGGAGGTCTGGATCGGCGCCGGAGAGGTCCTCGCCCGGATCCGCCCGCCCCGGGCGATCGGCGACGACGCGGCGGGCCACCACCTCCACCCCGTCCTCCTCGACGCCTGCTTCCAGACTCTCCTGACTCCGCTGATTCCGCTGACTCCCGAAGATCCCGCACCGGTCACCGGGATCAGGCTGCCGCTCTCCCTGGACGAGGTCGCCCTCGAACCCATCGGCGACCAGCCGTTCTGGGCCCACGCCACCCTGCTCCCCGGCGACGCCGACACCACCCTCGGCAACATCGCCCTCTACGCGGACGACGGGGCGCCGCTCGGCCGTGTCCTCGGCTTCCGTGCCGCCGACGTGGAGAAGGCGGCCACCGCCGTGGCCCGGACCACGATCGACTCCTGGCTCGCCGAACCCGTCTGGACCGACTGCCCGCCGCTGCCCGCCGAGGACGCCCGCGCCCTGCCGCAGGACGTGAACGACGGTGACACGCGCGACGACGACGTTCGCGGCGAAGCGTCGGGGCCCACCGCCGACCGTCGGCAGGTACCGGCACCCGTGGCCCGCCACCACGACTGGCTCGTCCTCGCCGACACCGGCGGTGTCGCGGACGCCTTCGCCGCCCTGGCCGCCGCCCGGGGCGAACGCTGCCGCCTGGTGCGCCGGGGCGCCGCCTATACCGCGTCCGGCGACGGCGCCACGTTCACCGTGGACCCCGCGTCCGACGCCGATCTGCGCCGGCTCCTCGCCGACCTGGACCGCGACGGGGGGCCCTTCCGGGGGGCCGTCCTGCACCTGTGGAACCTCGACGCCCCCGCCCTCGCCGCGTGCGACCTGAGCTCCGTCCGCGACCACACCGGCGCCGGAGCGTACTCACTGATCGCCCTCGCCCGGCTCCTGTCCGCCCGGGGCGCCGGAGGCCGCCTGCACATCGTCACCCGCGGCGCCCAGCCCGCCCTGCCCGGTGAGGGGCCCGAACCCCTCGGCGCACCCGCCTGGGGCATCGGCCGCGTACTGCGGCACCAGGAACTGATCGAACACCCCGGTAAACTCATCGACCTCGACCCCAGGCGGCAGCCGGGCCCCGACGGCGACCGGGCCGAGGCCGAAGCGCTCCTCGGCGAAGTCCTCAGCGACGACGAGGAGGAGATCGCCCTGCGCGACGGCGGCCGCCGCACCAGCCGCCTCCGCCCCGCCGAGGGTCTGACCCGGCCGCTGCCGCTGCGCCTGCGGGAGGACGGAAGCTATCTGGTCACCGGCGCGTTCGGCGCGCTCGGCCGACTGCTGTGCCGCACCCTCGTACGCCGCGGGGCCCGCCGGATCATCCTGGTCGGGCGCACCCCCGTCCCGGCCCGGGAGAAGTGGTCCGGCACCGACCCCGCCACCGCCGAGGGCCGGGCCGTGGCCCTGCTCCGCGAGCTGGAGGCGCTCGGCGCGCAGCCCGTCCTCGCGACCCTCGACATCACCGACGAGGACGCCCTGGCCGGCTGGCTCGACACGCACCGGCACAGCGGGGCGCCCCCCGTACGCGGGGTGTTCCACCTCGCGGGACAGGTCCGCGACACCCTCGTCGCCGATCTGGACCGGGCCGCCTTCGACGCCGTCCACGACCCCAAGACCGTCGGTGCCCACCTCCTGCACCGGCACCTGCGCGACGAGCCCCTCGAACACTTCGTGCTCTTCGCCTCGATCGCCTCGCTGCTGACCACGGCCGGCCAGACCAACTACGCGGCGGGCAACGCCTTCCTGGACGCCCTCGCCCACCACCGCCGCGCCCAGGGGCTGCCCGCGCTCAGCCTGGACTGGGGCCCCTGGGCCACCGGAATGATCGAGGAACTGGGACTGGTCGACCACTATCTGCACAGCCGTGGCATGAGCTCGCTGTCCCCGGACGCCGGCATGGCCGTCATGGAACGCGTCATCGGCCAGGACCACGCCCAACTGGTCGTCGCCACCGTCGTCGACTGGCCCGTCTTCCTCGCCTGGTACCCGTCCCCGCCGCCCCTGGTCGCCGATCTCGCGGCGTCCGCCGCCCCGCCGACGGACGCAGCCTCCGGCAACGGGTTCCTCGACACCTTCCGCGCCGCCGACGAAGAGACCCGCCGCACCCTCGTCACCGAGCGGTTCGCCGCGCTCGCCGCCACCGTGCTGCGCACCGGCACGGACCGCATCGACCCCGCCACCGGACTCGGCGAACTCGGCCTCGACTCGCTCCTCGCCATGGAGCTGCGGGCCCGGATCCACGCCGAGCTCGGCGTCGCCCTCCCCGTGGTCGCCCTGCTCAGTGGCACCCCGGCCGGGGAACTCGCCGCCCAGCTCCACGACGGCCTCGCCGCCCTGGCCTCGGCCGACGCCCCCGACGGGGCAAGGGGTGCGGTGGAACTCCACAGCGACGCGGGGCAGTACCCGCTGACGCAGAACCAGAAAGCGCTCTGGTTCCTCAAGCACCTCAACCCCGACGGTTACGCGTACAACATCGGCGGGGCCGTCGAGGTGACCGTCACGCTCGAACCGGACCTGATGTTCGAGGCCGTCCGACGGCTCATCGCCCGGCACCCCGCGCTCCGCACCAACTTCCTCCTGGTGGACGGGCAGGCCGTGCAGCGGGTCTCCGAGGACGCCGCGACGGACCTCGCCCTCTTCGACGTCCAGGGAGAGGACTGGGAGTCCATCCACGCGACGATCGTCCAGGAATACCGCAAACCCTACGACCTCGCCCACGACCCGCTGGTCCGCTTCCGGCTCTTCAAGCGGGGCCCGGACCGCTGGATCATCATGAAGGCCGTCCACCACATCGTCTCCGACGCCATCTCCACCTTCACCTTCATCGAGGAACTCCTCGCCGTCTACGAGGCGTTGCGCCGCAACCAGGAACCCCAGCTCCCACCGATCGAGGCCCGCTACCTCGACTTCCTCAACCAGCAGAACGCCTTCCTGGCCGGGCCCGGGGCGGCGGGCATGCTCGACTACTGGCGCGTCCACCTGCCGGCCGAGGTCCCGCTCCTCGACCTGCCCGTCGACAAACCGCGCCCGGCGGTCCAGACCCACAACGGGGCCTCCGAGTTCTTCGTCCTGGACGACGCCCTCAGCGCCCGTGTCCACGCCCTGGCCCGCGCCCACGGCGTCACACCGTTCATGGTGCTGCTGAGCGCGTACTACCTCCTGCTGCACCGCTACTCCGGGCAGGACCACATCGTCGTCGGCAGCCCGGTGACCGGCCGCACCCGGCAGGACTTCGCCTCCGTCTACGGCTACTTCGTCAACCCGCTGCCCCTGCACGCCGACCTGTCCGATGACCCGACCGTCGCCGAACTGCTGCAACAGGTCCGCCGGACCGTGCTCGGCGGCCTGGACAACCAGGAGTACCCCTTCGTCCTCCTCGTCGAGGAGCTGGGCCTCCAGCACGACCCCAGCCGCTCCGCCGTCTTCCAGGCGATGTTCATCCTCCTCACCCACAAGGTGGCCACCGAGCAGTACGGCTACCGCCTGGAGTACATCGAACTCCCCGAGGAGGAAGGGCAGTTCGACATAACGCTGTCCGCCTACGAGGACGAGGCCGAGGGCCGCTTCCACTGCGTGTTCAAGTACAACACCGACCTCTTCCTCCCCGAGACCATGCGCCGCATGGCCGCCCACTACACCCGGCTCCTCGACCGGATGACCCGGGCGCCGGGCGAACAGCCCGCCTCACGGCTGGAGATGCTCGGCGACCGGGAACGTGAGCGGCTCGTCGGGGAGTGGAGCCGCCCGGCCCTGCCGTCCGCCGGAACCGGGGCGGAGCCGTTCGTCCCGGTCCAGACACTGATCGGCCGCGTCGCCGCCCAACACCCCGCGGCCGTCGCCGTCACCCTGCCCACCGCACACGGCGGGGCCCGCCGGCTGACCTACGCCGAGCTGGACCGGCGGGCCGCCGACACCGCCGCCCGGCTGCGGGCGCTCGGCGTCGGCGAGGGCTCGGTGGTCGTGCTCTGCCTCGACAAGTCGCCCGAGCTGATCGTCGCCCTGCTCGGCGTGCTCAAGTCCGGCGCCGCCTACCTCCCGCTCCGGTCCGACCAGCCCGCCGACCGGCTCGCCCACCTCGTGACGACCACCGGCGCGGCACTCGTCCTCGTCGCGGACGACGCCACGCCGGAGCAGACCGGCGCCCTGACCGTGCCGACGCTCACCCTCGCCGCCCTCGGACGCACCGAACCGCACCCGGAAGGACCGGCAACCGAGGCCGGCCCCGACTCGCCCGCGTACGTCATCACCACCTCCGGATCCACCGGCCGCCCCAAGGCCGTCCGCGTCAGCCACCGCAACCTCGCCTCCGCCCACGCCGCGTGGCGCCAGGAGTACCGGCTGGACACCGACGTCCGGACGCACCTCCAGATGGCCGAACCGTCCTTCGACGTGTTCACCGGCGACCTGGTGCGCGCCCTGTGCTCGGGCGGCACCCTCGTCCTGGCCGACCGCGACCTCCTCTTCGACACCACCAGGCTCTACCGCACGATGCGTCAGGAACGCGTCGACTGCGCGGAGTTCGTCCCCGCCGTCGTCCGCGGCCTGATGGACCACTGCGCACGGGAAGGGCTGCGACTGGACTTCCTGCGGCTGCTGGTGGTCGGCTCGGACGCCTGGAGCGTGGGGGAGTACCGCCGGCTGGCCGCACTCTGCGGACCCGGCACCCGACTCGTCAACTCCTACGGCCTCACCGAGGCCACCATCGACAGCGCGTTCTTCGAGGGGCCCGTCGACGACCTGGAACCCGGCGCCATGGTCCCGATCGGCCGGCCCCTGCCCAACAGCACCCTCCACGTCCTCGACGCCCACGGCGAACCCGTCCCGCCCGGCGTGCCCGGCGAACTGTGGATCGGCGGCGACGGCGTCGCCCTCGGCTACGCCGGAGACCCCGAACAGACCGAGGAGCGCTTCGTCACCCGGGCGCTCGGCCGGGGAGCCGACGCCCGGCCCGAACGCCTCTACCGCACCGGCGACATCGCCCGCTGGGACGCGCACGGCCGGGTCCACCTGCTCGGCCGCACCGACGGCCAGGTCAAACTGCGCGGCCACCGCATCGAGATCGGCGAGATCGAGGCGCAGCTCGCCCAGTGGCCCCCGCTCGCCCGGGCCGTCGTCACCGTACGCAACGACACCGGGGGAGACGCGGCGCTCTGCGCCTACTGCGTGACCGCACCCGGTGCGGCGCTGGACGTCCGGGCCCTGCGCCGCCACCTGGCCCGTTCACTGCCCTCGTACATGATCCCGGCCCACTTCACCGAACTGCCCGCCCTGCCGCTGACGGCCAACGGCAAGGTCGACACGGCCGCCCTGCCCTCTCCCCGGGCCGAGGCGGGGGACCGGCCGCACGAGGAGCCCGTGACGCTCTACGAGGTCAGCGTCGCCCGCCACTGGAAGACCCTGCTCGGTCGCGAACAGATCGGTCTGGAGGACGACTTCTTCGAACTCGGCGGCAGCTCGATCAAGCTCATCGAACTCCTCCACCACCTGCGTACCGAGTTCGGCGTCGGCGTCCCCGTGAGCAGGCTCTACCAGGTCACCACGTTGCACGGCATGGCCGCCACCGTGGAGGACGTCCTGCTCGGCACCACCGCCGACGAACTGCCCAGCCTCACCTTCAACGCCGGACAGACCCCAGCCCTCTTCTGCTTCCCGCCCGCCGGCGGCCACGGACTCGTCTACCGGGGGCTGGCCGCACAGCTCCCCGACTACTCCGTCACCGGCTTCAACTACCTGCCCGGCGACGACAAGGTCAGCCGGTACGCCGACCTGATCGAGGCAGACCGGCCCGACGGCCCGTATCTGCTCCTGGGCTACTCCCTGGGCGGCAACCTCGCCTTCGAGACGGCCAAGGAGCTGGAGCGGCGCGGCCGGGACGTCGCCCACGTCGTCATCCTCGACTCCCGCCGCATCCTCGCCGCCTACGAACCGGACGCCTCGGGCATCGCCGCCTTCGAGAGCGAACTCGCCGACCACGTACGCAAGCACACCGGCTCCGAGGCCGTCGCCCGGGAGACCCTCGCCCACGCCGCCGAATACCTCGCCTTCTGCGGGCGCACCCCCAACACCGGCACGGTCGCCGCGACGGTCAGCGTGATCACCGACGAGGAGAAGGCCGCCCTCTACGCCGCCGGCGAGCACGGCACCTGGCACGGCAGCTCCACCGGCGCCACCGCCGTACTGCGCGGCTCCGGCATCCACGCCGACATGCTCGACGCCAAACACCTGCCCCGCAACGCCGAGCTGGTGCGCTCCGTCCTGAGGGGAGAAGCGGCCCATGGCGGATGACGACCCCACCGACTGGACCAGCAGGGAACGCGCCCCGGGCACCCCGCCCCGTGTCATCGTCATCGGCGCGGGCGTGGCCGGCCTCTCCACCGGCGTCTACGCGCAGATGAGCGGAGCCAGGACCCGCATCTTCGAGAAGCACGTGCTGCCCGGCGGCTGCTGTACCGCCTGGTCGCGCGACGGGTACCTCTTCGACTACTGCATCGAATGGCTCATCGGCACCGCCCCGGGCAACGACGCCCACCGGGTGTGGAGCGAACTCGGTGCGCTCGACGGCAAGACGGTCACCAACTTCGACCTGTTCAACAAGGTCGAGGACGCCTCGGGCCGGTCGGTGACGTTCTACAACGACCCCGACCGGCTGGAGGCCCACCTCCTGGAGGTCTCACCCGCCGACGCCCCGCTCATCCGGGCCTTCACCCGGGACCTGCGGCGCTTCATCGACATCGAGCTGTACCCGTTCCTGACCGCCCCCGCGCTGCGGACCGTTCGGGAACGCGCCCAGACCCTGCGCACGGTGCTCCCCGCCTTCCGGCTGTTCTGGCGGACCGCCGCCACCCCGATGCAGGCGTTCGCCGACCGGTTCCAGGACCCGCTGCTGCGCAAGGCGTTCCGCAACATCTTCTTCCAGGACCCCGAAGGCTTCCCGATGCTGCCGTACCTCTTCAACATGGCAGCCGCCCACCACGGCAACGCGGGCTTCCCCCAGGGCGGTTCGCTCGGCCTCGCCCGCTCCGTCGAGGAGCGCTACACGAGCCTGGGCGGAACGATCACCTACCGGGCGCGAACCGAACGGATCCTGGTCGAGGACGACCGGGCGATCGGCATCGAACTCCGCAACGGCAGACGCTACTTCGCCGAACACGTGGTCTCCGCCTGCGACGGCCACACCACCGTCTACGGACTCCTGGGCGGCCGGTACACCGGCCCCCGGATCGACAAGCTCTACACCGACCTCCTCCACCGCCCCGGCACCCTCTTCCCCGCCGTCGTCTCCGCCTTCGTCGGCCTGCGCGGCGACCTGGACCCCGAGGAGGCGCACAGCACCACACACCTCCTCGGCCCGGACGACGCGGCCCTCCTCCCCGGGGCCCTCCAGGACAGCTTCGTCGTGCAGGCACGCTCCCGCTACTCCGGCGGCTTCGCACCGCCGGGCCACTCCGTCCTGCACTGCACCTACTTCAGCGACTACGCCCACTGGAAGGACCTCCGCACCAGGGACCGCAAGGAGTACCGCCGGCGCAAGCGCGAAGTCGCCCACTTCGTCCGCGACTTCCTGGAGCGCCGCACCCCCGGCATCGCGGACCGCATCGACATCGTCGAGGTCGCCACGCCCGCCACCACCTACCGCTACACCGGCAACCTCGGCGGCTCCATCCTCGCGTGGAAGGCGTTCTCCGAAGCCGACGACGTCGCCGCCCGCCTCGTCGGCAAGGACCGGATGCGGCTGCCGGGACTGAGCAACTTCTCCATGGCCGGACAGTGGATCGGCATGGGCGGCCTGATCCGCGCCGCCTCCACCGGCCGCTTCGCCGTCCAGTACCTCTGCCGCGACCTGGGCCTGGAATTCCGGGCCTGGGAGAGCAAGGGCGCCGAACCCTGGCGCCCCGGGAAGCTGGGACACCTGCCCCAGCTCGACCGGTGGTCCGCACGGGAGAGCGAGGGATCGTGAGCGAGGACAGGAACGGACCCGGGGCCGGCGGCGCCCGCCGGCCCCGGGAGACGATGATCATCATCGGGGCCGGTCTCGGCGGGCTCTCCACCGGCTGCTACGCCCAGATGAACGGCTACCGCACCCGCATCCTGGAGATGCACGAGATCCCCGGCGGCTGCTGCACCGCCTGGGAGCGCGGCGGCTTCACGCTGGACGCCTGCGTCAGCTGGCTCCTCGGCAGCGGCCCCGGCAACGAGATGCACCAGATCTGGCTGGAGCTCGGCGCCCTCCAGGGCAAGGAGATCCGCCATTTCGACGTTTTCAACATCGTGCGCGGCACGGACGGCCGGGCCGTCCACTTCTACTCCGACCCCGACCGGCTCGAAGCCCACCTCATCGGCATCTCGCCCGCCGACGCCCGCCTCGTACGGAAGTTCTGCGCGCAACTGCGCAGCTTCCGCAAGGCGCTCGCGGTCTACCCCTTCCTCAAGCCCGTCGGACTGATGGGACGCCGGGAGCGCTGGCGGATGCTCGCCTCGTTCCTGCCGTACTTCAACTCCGTCCGCACCACGATCACCGTCCTGATGAGCGACTTCTCCAAGAAGTTCAAGGACCCCCTCCTGCGGGAGGCCTTCAACTTCATCCTGTACGAGAAGCACCCGGCCTTTCCCGTCCTCCCCTTCCACTTCCAGCTTGCCTCGCACGCCAACCTCTCCGCCGGAGTCCCCGAAGGCGGCTCCCTGGGCCTCGCCGAGTCGATCGAGGCCCGCTACCGCCGGCTCGGCGGCGAGGTCTCCTACAACACCAAGGTCGAGACGGTGATCGTCGAGGACGACCGGGCGGTGGGCGTCCGCCTCAGCGACGGTCGGGAACTGCGCGCCGACATCGTCGTGTCGGCCTGCGACGGCTACACCACGACCATGAAATTCCTTCAGGGCAAGTACCTGGGCGAGGACTACCGCAAGCTCTACACCGAGACCATCCACGAACCCGGCATGGTCTTCCCCGGTTACTTCACCCTCTTCCTCGGCCTCTCCCGCCCCTTCCCCGAGGGCGACCCCTGCACCACCTACCTCCTCGACGGGGCGACGGCCGCCGAACTGACCGGCATCCGCCACCCCAGCATCAACGTCCAGTTCCGCAGCCGCCATTACCCCGAACTGTCCCCGGACGGCACCACCGTCGTCTACGCCACCTACTTCTGCGACATCGCTCCCTGGCGCGCCCTGGACGAGGGCCCCGAACAGATCACCCGCGCCCGCGGCGGACAGGAGCTGCACACCCTGCCCGTACGGCACGGGCGCGGCTACTACGCGGCGAAGCGGCGGGCCCGCGAAACACTCGTGGGCTTCCTGGAGGAGCGCTACCCCGGCCTGCGGGACGCGATCGTCGTCCGTGACGTCTCCAGCCCCCTCACCCAGGTCCGCTATACCGGCAACTACGACGGCACCGTGCTGGGCTGGCAGCCCTTCGTGGAGAGCGGCGAGACCCTCGAAGAGCTGATCAAGAAGCACGGCCCGGGCCTCCCCGGGCTGCGCGACTTCTACCAGTCCGGCGTCTGGGCCACCACCGGCGGGCTCATCCGGGCCGCCGCCGCCGGACGCCACGTCATGCAGTTCGTCTGCCGCGACGACGACAAGCCCTTCACCGCCTCGCTCGACCTCACCGCACCACCACCGACCCACCGGGTCATCCCCGTGGCCGAACGCCCCGCCGCACCGACCGGGAGGAAACCATGAAGATCGCGAAATGGGTGGTCCGCGAACACGTCGAAGGAGTCCCCGACGTGGACCGCGTCTACGAGAAGGTCGTCGAGAACGTCGACGTCATCCTCGCCCCCGACGAGATGCTCCTGCGCACCCTGTACGTCTCCGTCGACCCCTACCTCCAGGGCATCGCCCTCGACACCCCGATCGGCCGGCACATGGGCGCCGACTCGATCATGGAGGTGGTGGAGGCCGGACCGCGCGCAGCCCACCGCGTCGGCGACCTCGTCCAGGGGTTCGGCGGCTGGCGCACCCATGTGATCAGCACCGGCGTCCCCGAACTCTGGCAGACCGGCACGTTCCCCATGGTCTTCCCCGCCTACCGCAGGCTCGACCCCCGGTGGTACGACGACGCCCTGCCGCTGCCGACCGCCCTCAGCGTGATGGGCGGCCCCGGCATGACCGCCTGGGGGACCCTGACCAAGTACATGACGATCAACCCGGGGGAGACCCTCGTCATCAGCGGGGCCTCCGGCTCGGTGGGCGCCCTCGTCGGACAGCTCGCCGCGCTCGCCGGCGCCCGGGTCGTCGGCACCACCTCGTCCCCTCAGAAGGCGGACTATCTCACCGGGCTCGGGTTCGACGCCGTGGTCGTCTACCGCCACGGGGACGCCGCGGAGACCGTCCGCGACGCGCTCGTCCGGGCCGCCCCCGACGGCGTCGACCGCTACTTCGACAACCTCGGCGGCGCGGTCACCGACGCCGTGTTCCCCCTGCTCAACATCGGCAGCCAGGTGGCGGTGTGCTGGCAGTGGGCGACGCAGGTCGGCAACGAGAGCACCGGACCCCGGCTCCTGCCCTACCTGATGTTCCCGCGCACCACCGTGCGCGGCATCTTCTCCCTGGAATGGTTCACCGAACAGAACTGGCAGGACCTCCACACCGACCTGGGAGGCCGCGTCCGGCGCGGCGAGGTCGTCTGCGACCACACCCTGCACCACGGCTTCGACGCCATCCCCGCCGCCTACGGAAGTCTCTACGCCGACCGGGCGGCCAACCGCGGCAAGGTACTCGTCGAACTCTGAGCGCACCCCTTTCCCCCGCTCGATCCAACGGTGCTGTCCAGGAGGAACGTTGACCACCACCGACCCCACGCATCAGGCCCCGGAACCGCTGCACCGCATGTTCTTCGAGGCGCCCGGGCCGCCCCGCCCCGCCGAGCTGCCGGGCGGCGACCCGGCCTGGCTGGTCAGCCGGTACGAGGACGTCCGCCAGGTGCTCTCGGACCCGCGGTTCGGCCGGTCGCAGCTGTACGCCCCCGACGCGCCCGCCCTCTCCGGCGTACCCGACCTCGTGAACGACCCCGACCTGATGTTCAACCAGGACGGTCCCGGCCATCTGCGGCTGCGCCGCACCCTGCGGCGCGCGTTCACCCCGAGGGCCGTGGCCCGCTGGCGGCCCTGGATCGCCGCGATAGTGGAGGAACTCCTCGACCGGCTGGAGGCCCGGCCTCAACCGGCGGACCTCGTCGCGGAGTTCGCCCTCCCGCTGCCGGCGGCGGTGATCAGCCGCCTCATGGGGCTCGACGAGTCCGCGTGGGGCCGGATGCGGTACTGGAGCGAGCATGCCTTCTCCGACGGAACCCACGAGGGCGAGCAGGTGGCAGCGGCCCTCAAGGAGTTCAGCGCGTTCGGCGCGCACCTCCTCACGGAGCGGCGCGGCACCCCGGGCGAGGACCTGATCAGCAGTCTGGTCGCGGCGGCGGACGAGGAAGGCGGTGTTCCCGAGGGCCAGTTGGTCACCCTGGTGTGCGGGCTGGTCGTCGGCGGGCACGACAGCACGATGACCATGCTCGGCAACGCGCTGCTCTATCTGCTGGGTGAACGCCGTGAGACCTGGCACCGCCTCGGCGCCGACGAGGAGGCCGCGGGCCGTCTCGTGGACCGCCTCGTCCACCTCGTCCCCCTGGGCGACGACCGGGGCAGCACCCGCCACGCCGCCGAGGACGTCGAGGTCGGCGGAGTGACCATTCCGGCGGGCGCGATCGTGCTCGCCGACTGCGGCATGGCCAACCGCGATCCGGAGGTCTTCCCGCCCGCCACCCTCCACGACCTGTTCGCCCCGTTGGAGGCCCCCACGCTCTCCTTCGGGGCCGGCCCCCACTACTGCCTCGGCGCCTGGCTGGCCGGCACCGAGCTCCAGCTCGCCCTGCACCGCCTGGCCGCCCGCTTCCCGGAGCTGCGCCTGGACGCCCCCGTCGACACGGTCGAGTGGCGGACCGGGACGACCTTCCGCAGTCCGCAGCGGCTCGGCGTCAGTTGGTAGGGCCCCGAGGACCCGTCGCGCCACCGTGATCTGCTCCCCGGCGGCCCTGGGCGGTGACCGGCGGCCAGGACGGGCGGCACGGGCGAAGGAATCGGCCTGTGCGCGCGGGGCCCGGCGCTCGCCGGGCCCCGCGCCGCCGGGTTCACCAGTCGTGGACGGTCCCGTCGTGGAGCCGGTTGACCGGCAGATACGCGGCCTCGTACGGGTGGGCGGCGGCCAGCTGCTCGTCGAGCTCCACGCCGATGCCGGGCGCCTCGCCCGGGTGCAGGTGCCCGTCGGTGAAGGTGTAGGCGTGTCGGAACACCGCGTCGGTGAGCGGGGTGTGGCCGGAATACTCCTGGATGCCGAAGTTGTGCACGGCGAAGTCCAGATGGACGGCGGCCGCCATCCCGACCGGGGAGATGTCCTCCGGGCCGTGGATCGCGCTTCTGATCTGGTACTGAGCGGCGAAGTCGAAAAGCTTGCGCAGCGGAGTGACCCCGCCGAAGTGGGTCACCGCCGAGCGCACGTAGTCGATCAACTGCTCGGTGATCAGGGCCTGGTAGTCGTACACCGTGTTGAACACCTCGCCGACGGCCAGCGGCGTGGTGGTGGACCGGCGCACCAGGCGCAGCGCCTCCTGGTTCTCGGCCGGGGTGCAGTCCTCCAGCCAGAACGGCCGGTAGGGCTCCAGGTCCTGGCCGAGCCGGGCGGCCTGGACCGGGGTGAGCCGGTGGTGGGCGTCGTGCAGCAGCGGCAGTTCGGCGCCGAACTCCGCGCGGACCGCCTCGAAGACGGCCGGCACATGGCGCAGATACGCGGCGGTGTCCCAGTCCTCCACCAGGGGGCGGGCCTGCTGGTGGAGGACCGGCGCGCCGGTGTCGTCGGTGTCGGAGACCCCGTACACCGCCTTGAGGCCGGGGATGCCGGACTGGATGCGGACGGCGGGGTAGCCCTCGGCGAGCCGGGCCCGTACGGAGTCGAGCAGCTCGGGTATGTCCCGGCCGTTGGCGTGGCCGTACGTTCCGATGCGCTCCCGGCTCGCACCGCCCAGGAGCTGGTAGAGCGGCAGCCCGGCGGCCTTCGCCTTGATGTCCCACAGCGCCACGTCCACGGCGGCGATGGCGGCCATGGTCACCGGGCCGCGCCGCCAGTACGCGCCCCGGTACAGCGACTGCCAGGTGTCCTCGACGCGGTGCGGGTCGAGCCCGATCAGCAGGGGCGTGACATGGTCGGCGAGATAGCTGACGACGGCCAGCTCCCGCCCGTTCAGGGTGGCGTCACCGAGGCCGGTGAGCCCCTCGTCGGTCGTCAGCTTCAGGGTGACGAAATTGCGGCCGGGGCTCGTGACGATGACCTTCGCGTCGACGATCTTCATGCGCGTGTGCTCTTTCCGCAGGTGGGGGAGTGAGGGTCGGGAGAAGGCGTTGCTGTCCAGGCTCCAGGAGGGAAGGTTGTGCGGCCCGGCGCCGGCCGCCTCCGGCCGTAGTACTCGTAGGCGGCGACGGCCTCGGCGCTGCCGATCCCGGACTTCCGGCGAGCCAGCGGTTGTGGCCCGAAGGGCAACTGCTCCTGGAGCGCGCGGACCATCATCACGTCCACGTCGGTGCCCGACGCGTTGAGCTCGACGCTGTAGTTGCCGGCGAGCTGATCGGCGGTGAGCAGCGTCATCGGGGCCCGCCGCCCGAGCAGCTTCTCGAACTCCGCGGTGCGGCGCTTGACCGCCTGGGGCCAGCCCTGGTTGATCGCCGTGATCCGTGAGGGCGCGCCGGCCGAGGGCCTGCCGCTCCCGCCCGGACAGGCGCTCAGCGCTCCTGCCCCGGTCGCCGTCGCGGCCCCTGCGGCGAGCCTGCCGAAGGCGCGCCGGCTCAGGGACTGGCTGGTCGGGGACATCCTCGTCCTCGTCTCTCTGCGGTACGTGTTGCCTGTCGGCCCCGGGAAACCAGGCTGGTCCGACCCGGTCCAACTGGTAGGACCAGTTGGTGTATGCGGGACCGTAACAGCACGGAAACCTCCCCGGCCAGACCCTGAAGCGAAGGTTCCACGGACCGGACGGATGAATTCCGCCCGGCATGCCCACGCGTCGGCTACCGCCTCGGAGGCGTCCGGCGGCCCTCGGCCTGATCGAGCAGCGTCTCGATGTGGTTGCGCGCCATCGTGTCGACCTGGACGTCGAGATCGGCCCCGTACGTCCGCAGGCCGAGCATCAGGTGCTCCCGCATCCGCGCGCAGGCCAGTTCCCCGTCCCGCGCCTCGACCGCCTCGAAGATCTCCGGGTGGTGCGGTACCCCGGCTTCGCCGATCGACGGATCGGAGTTCGAGCGGAGCATCATCTCGAACATCATCCCGCCGATCGACGACAGCATGATCCTCAGCACCGGGTTCTTGCCGGCCACCGCGATGGCCTCGTGGAAGTCCATGTCCGCCTGGGCCTTGACCACGACGTCCGTCGCCGACTCCAGGGCGTCCCGGGCGGCCCGCATCGCCGCGATGTCCTCGTCCGTGGCCCGCTCGGTCGCCAGCCGGACCATCTCGACCTCCAGCGGAATCCGCGCCTCGATGAGCTGCCGGACGGTGGGCCGGCCCGCCCGGTACAGCGCGTCGTACCCCCGGGCCTGCCCCGACGACTGCTCCCGGACGAAGGAGCCGCGTCCCGGGGCCACTTCGATCAGATGCTGGGCCTCCAGCCGCCGCAGCACCTCGCGCACGACGTTCCTGCTGGCGCCGAACTGGGCGGCGAGCTCCCGTTCGGAGGGGAGCTTGGTCCCGACAGCGATCGCGCCGGAACGGATGTCGTGCTCCAGCTCGCGGGCGATGCGCTCCGTCAGGAGCCCGCGCCGGGCGGGGTCCGCGACCGGACCCGGCCGCGCGGAACCCGACGGGGGAGAGGGGGCGGGCGGCTGCATGACCGCAGCGTACAGGCCGGTCGGGGCCGGGCGGGCAGCTCCGGCGCCGGCCCGGGAGCGAGGGGACGGCGCGCGCGGAGAAGGCCGGAACGGGCCCCGCGGACCGTCGGGACCCCCGCCGACCGTGGACGGCTCGCGGGGCGGGCGGCGCCCGCGAGGGGGCGGGCGTGTTCTGCGTACTCCGTCCCCTTCTTCACGGGCTCCACAGGTCCTGCCCTATGGCTTCGTCCCCGCCGGTGCCGCGATACTGCGACGAGCCGTTGACCCGAAAGGACCCACGTGACGCACCCATTCTCCGCGACCACCCGGCTCGGCCTCGGCGGCTTGGCGCTCCTGCTCGTCCTCGCGGGCCCCGCCCTGCCCGCCGTCGCGTTCCCGGCGGACGCCGCCGGCGCCCCCGTGACGGCGACCGTCGAGGAGCAGCGCCTCGATCGGACAGCGCCGCAGGAGATCCTGAGGCGCAGTGGATTCGACTCCTTCGCCCCGCGCTTCGAGCGTGCCCTGCGGGGCTCCGGCGGCTACGCGCAGGCCGAGCGAACGGTCACCCGCCACGCCTCGGCGCTGTGGCGGCGCGCCGTGGACCGAGCCCAGGGCCGAGGACCGGCCACGGGCGACTTGAGCCGGGGCGATGACCGTCCCCTGTACTGGGCCCGACTCGCGCTCAGCCGTGAACTCCGTTCGTGGGAACCCCGGTTCGGACTGAGCGACGAGCAGCGCAAGGCCTTGCACACCGCCCTGGAGACCTCCTCGCGCGGTCAGGACGACATCCGCTTCCCGGGCCACCGGGTGAAGCGGGTCCTCGTCACCGGCTTCGACCCGTTCACCCTGGACAGGGACGTCCGGATCAGCAACCCCTCGGGCGCGAGCGCGCTCGCCCTGGACGGCACCCTGGTACGGACCGAGGAGGGACCGGCCCGGATCGAGACGGTCGTCTTCCCGGTGCGCTGGGCGGACTTCGCGGCGGGAGCCGTCGAGCGGGCCCTCGCCCCGCAATTGCCCCGCCTGGACCTGTTCACCACCGTCAGCCAGGGCCGCCAGGGCCGCTTCGACGTGGAACGCACCAACGGTGCCTGGCGCGGCGGCTTCCCCGACAACGAGAACGCGGCGAGCACCGGGACCGTCCCCGTCGACGACCCCGGCTCGCAGCCGCAGTGGACGACGACCACGCTCCCGTACCGGCAGCTCACCGAAGCGGACACGGGCCGCTTCCCCGTGTACGACAACACCGAGGTCACCGAGATCCCGGCGGGCGGCAGCCAACCGGTGACCAGGCCGGACGGACCCACGCCCGGCTCGGCGTCGCGGGCCGGAGGCGGCGGCGACTACCTCTCCAACGAGATCGCCTACCGGGCCACCCTGCTGCGCGACCGGCTGGGGCTGCCCGACCTGCCGGGCGGTCATCTCCACACCCCGGTGCTGCGGTTCGGCGCGGAGAACACGGACCCGCGGACAGGCACGGTCACCGACCCGGACTTCGAGCGGAACCGGGAGGACATCGTCAGCCAGGTGAGGGAGTTGGTGAAGACGGCGGTGGGGAACCCCGCTTCACGCCCGTAGTCCCCGTCACTCGTAACCCGAGGAGATCTTCTGGAAGGCGGCGGCCGTCACAGGGCGGAGGTTGCGCGGGGAGCCCGAACGGCGCTGCCACCGGGCGGGCCCGCGTCCCCGACGTGATCGACCGTCACAGCGCCCTGTCCGTCCACGTCGACCGGACAGGGATCTTCGCTGCGGACGACCCGGGCGCCCGAGGCCTGGGCGAGGCCTTCGACGGCGAACAGAACAAGCTGGTCGTCCACGCCGTCTGAGCGGCTGCTCGACCGGCGTCGACCGGTTCAGTGACCCACGACGCCGGTCGAGGCTACGCGTTGGCCGGTGGGGCTCGGGCGGACGCCGGCCATGACCTCGACTTAGGCGCTGTTTCTCAGATCATGTTCTGAGCCAGATGACGAGGGCTGCGAGCGTGACGGTACCGAGGTAGATGTAAGCGCGCTTCTCGTAGCGGGTAGCGACGGCCCGGAA
>NZ_JBIRKB010000027.1:0-93748 GCF_044329855.1 Streptomyces sp. NPDC017520 | reverse complement strand
CTCTTTCGTGTCCGATTCCCGGTCGAAGCGGGTCTCGCATCTCTCACCTTCCAGGTTCTTCGCTTTCGCGTTTTCCCTTTCCGGCGAGTCCGACTCTATCAGATCCTTTCGGGCCTGATTCCCAGTCAGCGGGGCTTGTCTTCCCGGCTGTTGGGCCGTTCCGACGAGTGAGACTTTAGCGGAATCCTGCGCCCCGACGCTAATCGGGGTGCGTTCCTTCGAACGCGGATTCCTCATTTCGCGTTGGCACACGAAAGAGCATGCGACACGAGGTCGCGTGTTCTGTCGTGGTCACTGCGGAATGGCTGTCCGGGGACCGACCGGGGTCGGCGCTCACGTCGGACAACTCGGAGCACACTACGGATGTGTCCGGAGTGTGTCAACCCCCGGCCGGTGGTGCCGGCGGCCGGGGGCGGACGGTGGGGTTGAGCTGGGCGTCAGCCGTTGCCGGAGGCCAGTTCGCGGCTGCGGTCGCGGGCCGCCTCCAGGGCGGCGATGAGGGCCGCGCGCACTCCGTGGTTCTCCAGCTCGCGGATGGCGCTGATGGTCGTGCCGGCCGGGCTGGTGACGGCTTCACGGAGCTTGACCGGGTGTTCGCCGCTGTCACGGAGCATGACGGCCGCACCGATCGCGGCCTGCACGATCAGGTCGTGGGCCTGGGCGCGAGGCAGACCGAGCAGGATGCCCGCGTCGGTCATGGCCTCGACCAGGAAGTAGAAGTAGGCGGGGCCGGAGCCGGAGAGGGCGGTCGCCGCGTCCTGCTGGGACTCCGGGACGCGCAGGGTCTTGCCGACGCCGCCGAAGATCTCCTCGGCGGTGGCGAGGTGCGCGCCGGTGGCGTGGCTGCCGGCGGAGATGACGGACATGCCCTCGTCGACGAGGACCGGGGTGTTGGGCATGACCCGGACGACCGGGGTGTCCGGGGTGAGCCGGTCCTCGATGAACGCGGTGGTGATGCCGGCCGCGGCGCTGATGACCAGGCGGTCGGCGGTGACGTGCGGGGCGAGTTCGTCCAGGAGCTTGCCCATGTCCTGGGGCTTCACGGCGAGGATGAGGATGTCGGCGTTCTTGGCCGCCTCCGCGTTGGTGACCGACTCGACCCCGTACCGCGTGAGGAGTTCCTGGGCCCGGTCGCCGCGGCGGGTGGTCACCAGGAGGTCGGCCGGTCGCCAGCCCGCCCGGATCATCCCGCTGAGCAGGGCCTCGCCGATCTTGCCGGTGCCGAGGACTGCGACTGTCTGGGTCATGCGTTCACCCTCCGGGCGGTGCTGGACTGTGCTCTGGGCTGTGCTCTGTCGTCTGGTGCGGGCCGTCGTCCCGGCGTCATCCTCGCATCGGGGTTCTCAGGGCGTGCGGCGGCGGAGGGTGATCGCGCCGAGGAAGAGGACCAGGAGGGCGCTTCCCGCGACCACGGCGATGTCGCGGACGAAGTCGCCGGTGATGTCCGGGTGACGGAGGACCTGGTTCATGCCGTCGACCGCGTACGACATGGGCAGGACGTTCGATATCGCCTCCAGGGCGGGGTGCATCGCCTCGCGCGGGGTGAACAGGCCGCAGAGCAGGAGCTGGGGGAAGATCACCGCCGGCATGAACTGGACGGCCTGGAACTCGGACGCGGCGAACGCGGAGACGAACAGGCCGAGCGCGGTGCCGAGCAGGGCGTCGAGCAGGGCGACCAGGAGGAGCAGCCAGGGTGAGCCGGCGACGTCCAGGCCCAGCAGCCAGATGGAGACGGCCGTGGCGAGCGCCGACTGGAGTACCGCGACCGCGCCGAACGCCAGGGCGTAGCCCGCGATGAGGTCGCCCTTGCCGAGCGGGAGGGCGAGGAGGCGCTCCAGGTGCCCGAGGTGCGTTCGCGCAGGGTGGCGATCGAGGTCACCAGGAACATCGTGATCAGCGGGAAGATGCCGAGGAGGGAGGCCCCGATCGCGTCGAAGGTCCCGGCCGCGCCGTCGAAGACGTAGCGGAGCAGGGTGATCAGCAGGACCGGGACGATCACGAGGAGCGCGATCGTGCGGGGGTCGTGGGCCAGCTGGCGCAGGACGCGGCCCGCGGTGGCTGCCGTGCGGGACGGCGTGAGCGGACGGGCGGGGGCGCCCTCGGTCGCGGGCGGGGCGGTGGCCGTCATCGGGAGGCCTCCTGGGTGTGGGGCGGGACGGGCGGCGTGGCCACGTCGGCCGGGTGTTCGTCGACCAGGCGGAGGAACGCTTCCTCGACGGTCTCGGTGCCGGTGCGGCGGCGCAGTGCGTCGGGGGTGTCCTCGGCGAGGATCAGGCCGTCCCGCATCAGGAGGAGGCGGTGGCAGCGCTCGGCCTCGTCCATGACGTGGGAGGAGATGAGGAGTGCGGTGGAGCGGTCGGCTGCCAGGCGGTGGAAGAGGTCCCAGAGGTCGCGGCGGAGTACGGGGTCGAGCCCGACGGTCGGTTCGTCCAGGACCAGCAGCTCCGGGGTGCCGAGCAGGGCGACGGCCAGCGAGACGCGGCTGCGCTGGCCGCCGGAGAGCGCCCCGGCGAGGGCGTCGGCGTGACTGGTGAGGTCGACGTCCTCGATCGCGCGGGTGACGGCGGCGCGGCGGGCGTCCCGGTGGGCGCGGCCGGGGTGCAGGACGGCGGCGAAGTAGTCGAGGTTCTGCCGGACGGTGAGATCGGTGTAGACGGAGGGCGCCTGGGTGACGTACCCGATGCGGCTGCGCAGTGCGGGGTCGCCCGCGGGGCGGCCGAGAACGGCGAGGGCGCCGGTGGCTCTGGCCTGGGTGCCGGCCACGGTGCGCATGAGGGTGGTCTTGCCGCAGCCGGAGGGGCCGAGGAGGCCGGTGATGCTGCCGGGGAGGACGGTGAAGTCGAGGGAGCGCAGGACGGTTCGGTCGCCCCGGACGACGGTGAGGCCGCGGGCTTCGATCGCCGGGGGTGGGGGTGGGTGCGCCGGGGGTGCGGTCGGCGTGGCCCCGGATCCGTCATTCTCCATGTAATTCATCACGTGTTGAATTCTTCGCTCGACAGTGCCGCCCGTCAAGGGGTCCCGTTATGGGGTCCCGTCAAGGGGTCCCGTTATGGGGTCCCGGCAAGGGGTCCCGTTTTGGGGTGGGACGCGGGCGAGACGGCTCAGCCCGCCGACGCGGGGTCGGCGGGCTGCTGACTTGCTCGGGCGGGCGCGGCCGGCACTCAGCCGCGCTTCGGGCGCTTGCGGCCGGAGGTCCTGCGGGCCGACGGGTTGCCGGTCCGGGTCGAGCGGCGCTTCTCGAACTGGACGCGGGCCTTCTCGTACTCGGTGCGGCGCAGCTTCTCGCCCGGGGCCTCGGTGAGCGAGCGGACGAAGTAGGCGAGGAGCGAGCCGATGAAGCCGATCGACTTCAGGCCGCGCAGGGAGTCCTCGCGGTCCGGGTCCTTCGGGCGGGCGCCGAAGCCCTCCCAGGTCTTGCGGAACGCGATGGCGCTGCAGATGGAGAACATCGCGATCACCAAGATCCCGACCAGGCTCCCGACCTCAGCGATCTCCAGCCCCTGGTAGGCGAAGCGCAGGAGGAAGCAGGCGGCCACGGCGGCGGCCAGCGAGCCGACGGCGACGCCGGCCCGCCGGAGGCCGTAACCGCCGTCGTGGTCGACCCAGCTCGTACCGAAGAAGCGGATGGGCTCGGGCCGCGGGCCCGGGGCCGTGGCGGGCGGGGTGCCGGGGGCTGCGCTGTTCTCGCTCACGAGGCCGATTATCCCCGCAAGCCCCCGGATGCCCCGGCGGAGCCGTCAGTCGCAGCGCGGTGCGACGTAGCCGTCACGCCCCGTGTAGACGTAGGCGTCCGCGACGAACTGGCCGTTGGCGATGTTGTCCCAGAGGTTCGACGTGCCGTACGGGCCGGTGACCGTCTCGCCCGGCTTCTGGCAGTAGATCGGGATCTTCTGTCCGTACGGCATGGTCCTGACGATGCGGTAGCTGGTGCCGGGTCCGGTGCGGACGTTGACCCGGTAGCCCGGGGCGACCGGGTAGCGGGTGCCGGACGCGGTGGTCTCCACCCTCAGCTCGGCCTCCGCCACGGCCGTCGCCGTCTCCGCCCCTTCCGCCCCGTCCACCTCGTTGCGCGTGGGCTCTGCGGTGTCCTCTTCAACGCCCATGTGGGCCTCCCCCGTTGAGATGTCGTGTACGCGAGGCGCGTACGACGCGCAGGCTAGCAAGCCCCGTGCCTCTCGCACGCACCATCGACTAGGCTCCGTGCGTCGCATGCGCACGAACACACGGGGGTGGGCGATGCCGCCGCTGCGAGAGCCCGGAGCGCATCCGGAAGCGGAGTTTCCGAGTTACGCCGGCGCCTACCGACTTGAGGCCCGTCTCGGCTCGGGCGGCATGGGGGTCGTACATCTGGCGCGCTCGGCCTCGGGGATGCAGCTCGCGGTGAAGGTGGTGCACGCGCCGTACGCGGCGGATCCCGAGTTCAGGGCGCGGTTCCGGCAGGAGGTGGCGGCCGCGCGGCGGGTGAGCGGGGCGTTCACGGCTCCCGTCGTCGACGCCGATCCGGAGGCCGGGCGGCCCTGGATGGCCACCCTCTACGTGCCCGGGCCCACGCTCGCCGAGCAGGTGAAGCGGAGCGGCCCGATGGCCCCCGCCGAGCTGCGCAGGCTGACCGCCGGGCTGGCAGAGGCGCTGCGGGACATCCATCGGGCGGGCGTGATCCACCGCGATCTGAAGCCGAGCAACGTGCTGCTGACCGACGGGGGCCCCAAGGTCATCGACTTCGGGATCTCCCGGCCGTACGACAGTGATCTGCGCACCGAGACGGGCAAGCTGATCGGTTCGCCGCCCTATATGGCTCCCGAGCAGTTCCAGCGGCCGCGCGAGGTCGGGCCGCCGGCCGACGTGTTCGCGCTGGGGGCCGTGATCGTCCACGCGGCGACCGGCCGGGGTCCGTTCGACTCGGACAGCCCGTACATCGTAGCGTACCAGGTGGTGCACGACCAGCCGGACCTCGGCGGAGTGCCGGAGGACCTCGCGCCGCTGGTCGCCCGGTGCCTGGCGAAGGACCCGGCCGAGCGGCCCACGCCGGGCGAGGTGATGGAGGCGCTGCTGCCCCCGTCGTACGAGGCCGAAGCGTTCGTGCCGTCGCAGCGGCGCCGGGCGGTGGTCGCGGCGGCGGTGCCGGCGGCGCGGGAGCGGGACGGTGCGGAGGCGGACACGCATGTGGGCCCCGCGCCCGTCGTGCGGCACCGGCGGCTGCCGCGCGTCCGGCTGGTCCTGGCGGCGGCGCTGCTCCTGCTGGTGGCGGGGGCGGGCGCCGGGGCGTACGCCGTGTGGGGCGGCGGTACGGACGTGAGCCGCCCGGAGCCGGAACGCGCGGGCGCCAAAGGTGGGCGGGGCGACGGCGCCGTCACCCCGTGGCGTACCGCGTTGCGGACCTCCGGCACCGCCACGCCCGCCTGTTCCATCGCCGGGGCGGGGGGCGCGCTGTACTGCTCGGCGGCCGGGGGCGGCACCGCCAGGATCGATCCGGCGGACGGGCGCGTGCTGTGGTCGGCCCGGTCCTCCTCGTCGCGGACGGCCGCCCACGCTCCGGTCGTCTCGGGCGGTGTCGTGCTGTCCGCCGGTCCGGACGGGAAGCTGCGCGCGTTCGACCCGGTGAAGGGCACCGCCGTCCGGGACACCGCCTTGTCCGCGAGTCCGGGTGGTGCGTTCCCGGCGGGCGACACGCTGCTGTCCGTCGCGGACGACGGGACGGTGACGGCGGTGGACGGGGCGAGCGGGGCGACCCGCTGGGAGGGGCCGCTGGCGAAGCACACCCGGCCCGACTTCGCCCTGTACGACGGGGGGTCCGGGCTCGCCTACGCCTTCGAGCAGGCGTCCTCGGGCGCGTCGACCCTGGTCACGGCGGTGGACACCTCGTCCGGCCGGGTGTCCTGGCAACGGCGGCTGGACGGGGCCCTCACCCCGGTCGGGGCCGCCGGGGCCGGGGAGCTGGTGCTGACGGCGATGGACGAGAACTCGGACATCACCGAGCTGGTCCGGTACGCGCCCGGCACCGGCAGATCGGTCCGGGTCCCGCTGCCCTTCATGCTGGACGGGCCGCAGGTGGTCATGGCCGGGGACGTCGCGTACCTGCTGGCGCGGGGCGGGTCGCTGCTGGCCGTCGACACCGCGGCGGACGGTGCGGAGGCCGAGCTGTGGCGGCTGGAGACGGGGGTCGGGCGGGCTTCCGCTCCGGTGCTCGGGGAGGGCGGCCACCTGTACTTCTCCGCCGCTGACGGGCGGCTGCTGGCCGTCGACACGGACCGGGGCGCGCTGGTGGGGCAGACCCGGGCGCGGCTGAGCGGCGGGAAGCTCGCCTACGCCTCCGACCTGCCCGCCCCGGTCACGGCGGGGCGGACGGTCGTGGGGACGGCGCCGGACGGGTCGGTCTTCGCGGTGGACGGGGCGGAGCCGGGGGGCTGGTGAGGCCCGGGGGCTGGTGAGGCCCGGGGGCTGGTGAGGCCCGGGGTCCCCCTCGGGTTTCCGGGGCCCTGCCCCGGACCCCGCTCCTCAATCGCCGGAGGGGCTGACATGGGGCGCCCGGAGCCGCCGGGATGGCCGCCGCAAGGGCCCGACATAGGCCGCCCCCGAACCACCGGAGTGGCCGCCGGGAGGGGCTGACATGGGCCGCCCCCAGCCGCCGGGACGGCCGCCGCAAGGGCCAACTGAGGCCGCCCCGAACCACCGGGACGGCCCCCGGAAGGGGCCGACATGGGCCGCCCCCAGCCACCGGGCAAGCTCGGACGGTCGTCCGCCGAGTCCCTGAGCCGGAACGTCAGCTCAGCTTCGAGACGTCCCTGACCGCGCCGCGGTCCGCGCTCGTCGCCATCGCCGCGTAGGCGCGCAGTGCGGCCGAGACCTTGCGGTCGCGGTTCTTCGGCGCGTACACGCCGTTCAGCGCCTCGCGGCGGGCGGCCAGTTCGGCGTCGTCGACGAGCAGTTCGATGGAGCGGTTCGGGATGTCGATCCGGATCCGGTCGCCGTCCTCGACGAGCGCGATGGTGCCGCCGGAGGCCGCCTCGGGCGAGGCGTGGCCGATGGAGAGGCCCGACGTGCCGCCGGAGAAGCGGCCGTCGGTGACCAGCGCGCAGACCTTGCCCAGGCCCCGGCCCTTGAGGAACGAGGTGGGGTAGAGCATCTCCTGCATGCCGGGGCCGCCGCGCGGGCCCTCGTAACGGATGACGACGACGTCGCCCGGCTGGATCTCCTTGCGGAGGATCTTGTCGACGGCCTCGTCCTGCGACTCGCAGACGACGGCCGGGCCCTCGAAGGTCCAGATCGACTCGTCGACGCCGGCCGTCTTCACGACACAACCGTCCTCGGCGAGGTTGCCCTTGAGAACGGCGAGGCCGCCGTCCTTGGAGTAGGCGTGCTCGACGTCGCGGATGCAGCCGCCCGCCGCGTCCAGGTCGAGGGTGTCCCACCGCTCGGACTGCGAGAAGGCGGTCGCGGAGCGGACGCAGCCGGGGGCGGCGTGCCACAGCTCGATGGCCTCGGGGGACGGGGAGCCGCCGCGGACGTCCCAGTTCTTCAGCCACTCGGCGAGGGTGTCGGAGTGCACCGCGTGGACGTCCTCGTTGAGCAGGCCGCCGCGGTGGAGCTCGCCGATGAGGGCGGGGATACCGCCGGCCCGGTGGACGTCCTCCATGTAGTACGTGCCGCCGGGGGCGACGTTGGGGGCGACCTTGGAGAGGCAGGGGACCCGGCGCGAGACCTCGTTGATGTCGTCGAGGCCGTACGCCAGCTCCGCTTCCTCGGCGGCGGCCAGCAGGTGCAGGATCGTGTTGGTCGAGCCGCCCATGGCGATGTCCAGCGCCATCGCGTTGTCGAACGCGGCACGGGTGCCGATGGCGCGCGGCAGGACCGTCTCGTCGTCCTGCTCGTAGTAGCGCTTGGTGATCTCGACGACCGTGCGGCCGGCGTCCTCGTACAGCCCCTTGCGGGCGGTGTGCGTGGCGAGGACGGAGCCGTTGCCGGGGAGGGAGAGGCCGAGGACCTCGGTCAGGCAGTTCATCGAGTTGGCGGTGAACATGCCGGAACAGCTGCCGCAGGTGGGGCAGGCGTTCTCCTCGATGCGGAGCATGTCCTCGTCGGAGATGGACTCGTCGACCGCGTCGCTGATCGCGTTGACCAGGTCGAGCTTGCGGACCGTGCCGTCGACCAGGGTGGCCTTGCCGGCCTCCATCGGGCCGCCGGAGACGAAGACGGTCGGGATGTTGAGGCGCATGGCGGCCATCAGCATGCCCGGGGTGATCTTGTCGCAGTTGGAGATGCAGATCAGCGCGTCCGCGCAGTGCGCCTCGACCATGTACTCCACGGAGTCGGCGATCAGGTCGCGGGAGGGCAGGCTGTACAGCATGCCGCCGTGGCCCATCGCGATGCCGTCGTCCACGGCGATGGTGTTGAACTCGCGCGGGACCGCGCCCGCCGCCAGGATCGCCTCGGAGACGATCCGGCCGACCGGGGCGAGGTGGGTGTGGCCGGGGACGAACTCGGTGAACGAGTTGGCGACCGCGATGATCGGCTTGCCGATGTCCGCGCTCGCTACGCCCGACGCGCGCATAAGGGCGCGCGCGCCCGCCATGTTGCGTCCGTGGGTGACCGTGCGGGACCTCAGCTGCGGCATCGTCGCTCGCTCCTTCGGCAGGGGGACTGCCTCCGACAGTGAAAGAAAAGACTGCCTTCGAGCGTACGCCCCGGATCCAAGATCTGGACAGCCTGTCCGGAATGCGGGACGGGGTGGTCGGTGGGTGGCGGTCAGCCCCGGGCGGGGTTCAGCGCTCGCCCAAGTATCGCTGGAGCGTGGGGGCGACCATCGCCACGATGTCCTCCGGGTCGGCCGAGGCGAGCGGCTCCGCGCGGATCACGTACCGCAGCATCGCGATGCCGAGCATGTGCGAGGCGGCCAGCTCGGCGCGGAACGTGGCGTCCGGAACGTCCAGCTCCGCCGCGATCCGCTCCAGCAGCCGCCGCAGGACGAAGTCGCGCAGCACGTTCGCCGCCGCCTCGTGGGTGACCGCCGAGCGCAGGATCGCCAGCAGGGGCGAGCGGGTCGCCGGGTCCTCCCACACGGAGAGGAAGAAGCGCGCCAGCCGCTCCCCCAGCCCCTCCGGCGGGCCGCCGAGCACGGTGTGGACGACCAGGGCGGGTTCGAAGGTGACCTCGACGGCGGCGGCGAAGACCTCGTCCTTCGTGCCGAAGTAGTGGTGGACGAGGGCCGCGTCGACCCCGGCTGCCTTGGCGATGCCCCGGATCGACGTCTTGTCGTAGCCCCGCTCGGCGAACTCCGTACGGGCCGCCTCCAGGATGCGCGTACGGGCGTCGGGGCCCTCGGACGCGGCCTTGCGGGAGGGGCGGCCCCGGCGGCGCGGCGCGGGAGGGGAGGGAGCGGCGGGAGAGTCCTCGGTCACGGGCGGTCGGTCGGGCTCCTCGGTCACCGGCGGTCGGTCGGGCTCCTCGGTCACGGGCGGTGGATCCTCGGGGACGGGCCGTCGGCAGCGGTCGCGGTCGCCAGGTGGAGGCGGGTGAAGGCCAGCGCCTCCGCGAGGTCGGCCTCGCGTTCGGCGGAGGACATCGCGCGGCGGGTGTTGACCTCGATGACGACATGTCCGTCGAAGCCCTTACGGGCGAGGCGCTCCAGCAGCTCCGCGCACGGCTGGTCACCCCGGCCGGGCACCAGGTGCTCGTCCTTGGCCGAGCCCTTGCCGTCGGCGAGGTGGACATGGGCGAGCCGGTCGCCCATCCGGTCCACCATGGCGAGCGCCTCGGTGCGGGCGGTCGCGGTGTGCGAGAGGTCGACCGTGAAGTGCCGGTAGTCGTCGTTGGTGACGTCCCAGTCGGGGGCGTACGCGAGCATCTCGCGGTCCCGGTAGCGCCAGGGGTACATGTTCTCGACGGCGAACCGGACGTCCGTCTCCTCCGCCATCCGCCAGATCCCGGTCACGAAGTCGCGGGCGTAGTTGCGCTGCCACCGGAACGGCGGGTGCACCACGACGGTGGAGGCCCCGAGCTTCTCGGCGGCGGCCCTGGCCCGCTGGAGCTTGACCCAGGGGTCGGTGGACCAGACGCGCTGGGTGATCAGGAGGCAGGGGGCATGCACCGCGAGGATCGGGACCCGGTGGTAGTCGGAGAGCCGGCGCAGGGCCTCGATGTCCTGGCTGACGGGGTCGGTCCAGACCATGACCTCGACGCCGTCGTACCCCAGGCGCGCGGCGATCTCGAAGGCCGTCGCGGTGGACTCGGGGTAGACCGAAGCCGTCGACAGGGCGACCTTCGCATCGGGGACGCGCACCACTGGTTCTGCCACCTGGACAGCGTACGGGCACGGGTGCGCCTCGCCGAGGGCTCCTGGCGGAAAGTGACCAGGGCCATGGGATTGTCACCGTACGTCAGCTCAGCAGCGCGGCCCGAAGTCCATCGCCGTACGTCAGCCCAGCAGCGCGGCCCGAAGTCCGCCGCCGTACGTCAGCCCAGCAGCGCGGCCCGGAGTCCCGCCGCCGCAACGTCGCCCGATCGGTGCGGCCCGGATTCCGCAGGGCTACGTCAGCCCAGCAGCGCGGCGCGTTCCGCGGGGAGGTGGTCCAGGCGGCGCAGGATGACGCCCTCGCGCAGGGCCCAGGGGCAGATCTCCAGCTCCTCGACGCCGAACAGGTCCATCGCCCCCTCGGCCACCAAGGCCCCGGCGAGCAGCTGGGCGGCCCGGCCCTCGGAGACTCCGGGAAGCCGGCCGCGCTCCTCGACCGTCATCGCCGCCAGCTTGGGCACCCAGTCCTCCAGCGCCTTGCGGCTCAGCGAGCGCTGGACGTACAGGCCCTCGGTGGAACGGGCGGCGCCGGCGATCCGGGCGAGCTGCTTGAAGGTCTTGGAGGTGGCTACGACGTGGTCGGGGCGGCCGGCCCGGCTGAACTCGCCCACCGTCCGCGCGATGCTGGCCCGGACGTGCCGGCGCAACGCCCTGACCTGCTCGGGGCCGGCCGGGTCGTCCGGCAGCCAGGCGCTGGTGAGGCGGCCCGCGCCGAGTGGCAGGGAGACGGCGGTGTCCGGCTCCTCGTCGATGCCGAAGGCGATCTCCAGGGAGCCGCCGCCGATGTCGAGGACGAGCAGCTTCCCCGCCGACCAGCCGAACCAGCGGCGGGCGGCCAGGAAGGTCAGCCGGGCCTCCTCCTCGCCGCTGAGAACCGCGAGGTCGACGCCGGTCTCGACCCGTACGCGCTCCAGGACCACGTCCGCGTTGGTCGCCTCGCGCACGGCGGAGGTGGCGAAGGCGAGTACGTCCTCGCACCCCTTGTCCTCGGCGGCCTGGACCGCGCCGGCGATCGTCGCCACGAGCCGGTCCACGCCGAGGGAGCCGATCGCGCCGGCCTCGTCGAGGAGTTCGGCGAGGCGGAGCTCCGCCTTGTGCGAGTGCGCGGGCAGCGGTCGGGCGCCGGGGTGGGCGTCGACCACCAGCAGATGAACCGTGTTCGATCCCACGTCGAGGACTCCGAGTCTCATACGGGAACGCTACTGCGCCATCGGACGAGTCCGACCGGCGCATGGGGGGTGGGAGAAGGAGCGGGGCTGGGTGCGTGCAGCTGCAAGGCGGAGGATTGAGGCATGGCGGAGCCATGGTGATTGACGACAACGCGGCAGATGCGCGCTCCCAGCCCCGCGACGCCGCCCCCCATGCGCCGGTCGGACTTACGCTGTCCGCGTGCCAAAGACGAAAAAGGCTAAGCAGGACAAAGCCACGAAGAAGCAGAAGTCGAACAAGCAGGCAGCACAGCCGGGGGCGAGCGGACCGGCCCCGTCCGACGAGAAGGGCATCGACTTCGCGCGGGCCTGGGTGGAATTCCCCGACCCGGCCGACGACGAACAGGTCTTCCGCTGCGATCTGACCTGGCTGACCTCCCGGTGGACCTGCATCTTCGGCAGCGGCTGCCAGGGCATCCAGGCGGGCCGCGCGGACGACGGCTGCTGCACGCTGGGCGCGCACTTCTCCGACGAGGACGACGAGAAGCGGGTCGCGGGGCACGTGGCCCGGCTCACTCCCGAGCTGTGGCAGTTCCACGACGTCGGTGCGGAGACGGGATGGGTCGGCGTCGACGAGGACGGCGAACGCCAGACGCGCCGCTGGGAGGGCTCCTGCATCTTCCAGAACCGGCCCGGCTTTCCCGCCGGGGCGGGCTGCTCGCTGCACATCCTGGCCCTGCGGGAGGGCAAGGAGCCCCTGGAGACCAAGCCGGACGTGTGCTGGCAGCTGCCGGTGCGGCGGACGTACGACTGGATCGACCGGCCCGACGACACGCGGGTGCTCCAGGTGACGATCGGTGAGTACGACCGCCGGGGCTGGGGCCCGGGCGGTCACGACCTGCACTGGTGGTGCACCTCGGCCACCTCTGCGCACGGGGCCGGTGACCCGGTGTACGTGTCCTACCGCCCGGAGCTGATCGAGCTGATGGGCAAGGAGGGGTACGACCGGCTGGTCGAGCTCTGCGAGGAGCGGCTGTCGTCGCTGCTGCCGATGGCCCCGCACCCGGCGGACCCGCTCCCGGCGCCGAAGAAGCGCTGAGTCCGAGGCCGGCCGGCCCTCGGCCCGCCGGGCCCGGGGCTCAGCCCGCCGCGTTTGGCGCTCGGCCCGCCGGGTCCGGCGCGGAGGGGCCGGGGTCGGTCGCGGCCGGGTCCGTGGGGCTCGGGTCGCTCGGGTCGGTGGGGTCGGTGGGATCAGTGGGGTCCGGTGTCGGTTCGGGCGGGTCGGTCGGGTCCGGCGGGTCCGTGGGGTCCGGCGGCCCGGTGGGGTCGGTCGGGCCCGGCCCGGGGTCGGTGGGGCCGGGGTCGGTCGGAGCTGGATCGGTCGGGCCGGGGTCGGTCGGGCCGGGGTCCGTGGTGCCCGGGTCCGTGGGCCGGGGTGAGCCCGTTCCCGGGCGCGTGGGGCGCGGGCCGCCCGTCGTCGGGGCCGTCGCCCCGTGACCGTCGATGAGCACGGCGGAACCCGAGGGCGTCAGCGAGATCCGGGCCCGCCACGGTCCGCCCGGCTGCGCGTCCTGGATCACGGAGACCGCGATCGTGGTGCTCTGCCCGGCCGGGAGCGCGCCGGACGTACGGCTGAGGCGCAGCCACGGGGCGTCCGTCACCGCCGACCAGCTGACCGGCCCACGGCCGGAGGCGGTCAGCGTGAGCGTCGTGACGGTCCCGGAGGTCCGGGCCGTCACCGTGAGCCGGGCGTCGCCGTGCCGCACGCCGCCGGTGCTGACGACCTCGGCGGTGACATCCGGGACGCGGGCGCCGAAGCGGTTGCCGGGGCGGCCGTCGCCGGTGTGGTCGGTGGCGCTGTAGGAGTCGCCGCTCGTACCGCCGACGCCGTCGGCCTCCGTGGCGGTGACCGAGGTCCCGTCGTGGCCCTCACCGGTCTGGGGCGCCCCCCGGTACGCGGCCCACAGGGCGATCACGGGGGCGGCGACCACGGTCGCGACGACCGTGGTCGTCACGACCCGGGCGCGCAGCCGGTCCCGGCGGGCGGCCTGGTCCTTGGGGTCGAGCGGATACCCGGCCCGGTCGAAGCGCGGGCCGGCGGCGCGGGAGCGCTGGGCCTGGGCCATCGCGACGTACACGGAGGGGCGGGGGGCCTCGACGACGGGCAGGGCGGCGACCGGGGCGAGGGCCGCTCCGGGCCAGGGCCCCGCGGCATCGGCGCGCTCGGCGGCACGGCGGCAGCGGGGGCAGTCGTCGACGTGCCGGACGAGCTCGCGGCGCAGGGTGGCGGAGAGCAGCACCCGGTGGTCGCCGGTGATCCGGGCGACGGTGGGGCAGCCGCCGGTCTCGACGACCGCGAGGGCCGCGCGGGTGCGCTCCACCTCGCAGGCCGCGCCGGACAGCAGCTCCCGGGCGGTGGCCGGCTCCAGACCGAGCACGGTGGCGACGGCGCGCGGGGCGAGCCCGTGGCGCACGGCCAGTTCGAGGGCTTCGCGCTGCTCCGGAGTGGTGCCCGCGGCCTCGGGCCAGGCGAGTGTGGCGAGCTCCCGGCGGCGGGCCTCGGCGGCCGGCGACTCGGAAGGGGCGGGCGCGGTGGCGTCCTCGGGGGTGGCGGGCAAGGTGTGCTCCGGCGTGCGCCGGGCGGTGTGCGCCCCCGGGTGCCAGGGCGGCGCGGAGGTCGTGGATCCCTTCCGAGTGGCGGAGCCCTTCCGCGTACCGGAGCCCTTCGGCGTATCGGAGCTCTGCCGGGTGGCGGAGGTCTTGCGCGTGGCGGAGGCCTTGGCCGTGCGGAGCGGCTTGGCCGTCCCGGAGGGGCGGCGGTGGGCCTGCCGGCCGCGTCCGCGCTCGGTGAGGGTGCGCAGGCACATCCACCGGGCCAGCGCGTACAGCCAGGATTTACGTTCCTCCTCGGCCATGGGGCCCCGGGCGTCCTGCCGGTCCGCGACCGACAGGGCGGCGCCGAGCGCTTCGGTGGCCGCGTCGTGGTCGCAGAGCACGGAGAGGCAGTAGGTGAAGAGTCCGTCGAGATACGGCTCGTAACGTGCGGGCGGTCGCTGTGCCGGGGCTTGGGTCGCTCGGCGGTGCGCCCGGTGTGCGCCGGTGGTGTGCGTCGGGGTCTCCAGCCTGCTGCTCATCACCCGGCGACCGTAGGCAAAGGAGCACATGTCCCAAGTGCCCCTGGAGCACATTTAATCCTTACGGGTGAACGTATCCCTCGAAAGAGGACAGGGGCCACGCATTCCGCCCGTAGTGCTCCGGCGCGCTTCCGTGCGCCCTGCGCGCGGAGGTGCCCCGCACGCCGCCGCCCTGGAGGCGTTGTCGTACCCCACCTATACGGTGGCGCCATGGCTGCCCGTACGAAATCCGCGAAGGACCGGCCGTCCTACCGCTGTACCGAATGCGGCTGGACCACCGCCAAATGGCTCGGCCGTTGCCCCGAGTGCCAGGCGTGGGGGACGGTCGAGGAGTTCGGCGGCGCCCCCGCCGTGCGTACCACCGCGGCCGGCCGGGTCTCCACGGCGGCCGTGCCGATCGGCCAGGTCGACAGCCGGCAGGCCACCGCCCGTTCGACCGGCGTCGGTGAGCTGGACCGGGTGCTCGGCGGCGGACTCGTGCCGGGCGCCGTCGTGCTGCTGGCGGGCGAGCCTGGCGTCGGCAAGTCGACGCTGCTGCTGGACGTGGCGGCCAAGGCGGCGAGCGAGGACCACCGCACGCTCTATGTGACCGCCGAGGAGTCCGCGAGCCAGGTCCGGATGCGGGCCGACCGGATCCGTGCGATCAACGACCACCTCTACCTCGCGGCGGAGACCGACCTCTCCGCGGTGCTCGGCCATCTGGACGCGGTGAAGCCCTCGCTGCTCGTCCTGGACTCGGTGCAGACGGTCGCCTCGCCCGAGATCGACGGCGCGCCCGGCGGGATGGCCCAGGTCCGGGAGGTCGCCGGGGCGCTGATCCGGGCCTCCAAGGAGCGCGGGATGGCCACGCTGCTCGTCGGCCACGTCACGAAGGACGGCGCGATCGCCGGGCCCCGGCTGCTGGAGCACCTGGTGGACGTGGTGCTGTCCTTCGAGGGCGACCGGCACGCCCGGCTGCGGCTGGTGCGCGGCGTCAAGAACCGTTACGGGGCGACCGACGAGGTCGGCTGCTTCGAGCTGCACGACGAGGGCATCACCGGTCTCGCCGACCCCTCGGGCCTCTTCCTGACCCGCCGCGACGTGGCGGTGCCGGGCACCTGTCTGACGGTGACCCTGGAGGGCAAGCGGCCCCTGGTCGCCGAGGTGCAGGCGCTCACCGTCGACTCGCAGATCCCCTCGCCCCGGCGCACCACCTCGGGTCTGGAGACCTCCCGGGTCTCGATGATGCTGGCCGTGCTGGAGCAGCGCGGCCGGATCAGCGCGCTCGGCAAGCGGGACATCTACAGCGCGACGGTGGGCGGCGTGAAGCTCACCGAGCCGGCCGCGGACCTGGCGATCGCGCTCGCGCTGGCCAGCGCGGCCAGCGACACCCCGCTCCCGAAGAACCTGGTCGCGATCGGTGAGGTGGGGCTCGCGGGCGAGGTCAGGAGGGTCACCGGGGTGCAGCGGAGGCTGGCCGAGGCACACCGTCTGGGCTTCACCCACGCGCTCGTTCCGACCGACCCGGGAAGAGTCCCCGCCGGTATGAAGGTCACCGAAGTCGCCGACATGGGCGATGCTCTGCGGGTCCTCCCGCGCCGGTCTCGTCAGGAGGCACCACAGGAGGAGAGCGCGCGCCGGTAGACTTTGCCCTGGTCTCGCCCGCCCGTGGACACGGCATGGGGGACGCAAGGGCACCGCAACCTGTGACCGGAGGAGTGCAGTGGCAGCCAACGACCGGGCGACGACGCCCGGAAAGTCCGGCCAAGGCACCGGTAACGAGGCGCTGATGCGCGCCTCGTTGAGCGCGGTCGCGCCCGGAATGGCCCTGCGGGACGGCCTGGAGCGCATTCTCCGCGGCAATACCGGTGGGCTGATCGTGCTGGGCATGGACAAGACCGTCGAGTCGATGTGCACCGGCGGATTCGTGCTGGACGTGGAGTTCACGGCGACGCGCCTGCGCGAGCTGTGCAAGCTCGACGGGGCGCTGATCCTCGACAAGGACATGACCAAGATCCTGCGGGCCGGCGTGCAGCTGGTCCCGGACGCCTCGATCCACACGGAGGAGACGGGCACCCGTCACCGCACGGCGGACCGGGTCTCCAAGGCGTGCGGCTTCCCCGTCGTCTCGGTCTCCCAGTCGATGCGCCTGATCGCGCTGTACGTGGACGGGGAGCGGCGGGTCCTGGAGGAGTCCTCCGCCATCCTGTCCCGGGCCAATCAGGCGCTCGCCACGCTGGAGCGGTACAAACTGCGCCTCGACGAGGTGGCGGGCACGCTGTCCGCGCTGGAGATCGAGGACCTGGTCACCGTCCGGGACGTGACGGCGGTGGCGCAGCGGCTGGAGATGGTGCGGCGGATCGCGACGGAGATCGCGGAGTACGTGGTCGAGCTCGGCACCGACGGGCGTCTGCTCTCCCTCCAGCTGGACGAGCTGATCGCCGGGGTGGAGCCGGAGCGGGAGCTGGTCGTCCGGGATTACGTCCCCGAGCCGACGGCGAAGCGGTCGCGCACGGTGGCCGAGGCGCTGACCGAACTGGACGCGCTGAGCCACACGGAGCTGCTGGAGCTGGCGGTGGTGGCGCGGGCGCTGGGCTACAGCGGCTCGCCCGAGACGCTGGACTCGGCGGTGTCCCCGCGGGGTTTCCGGCTGCTGGCGAAGGTGCCGCGGCTGCCGGGGGCGATCATCGAGCGGCTGGTGGAGCACTTCGGCGGTCTGCAGAAGCTGCTGGCGGCGAGCGTGGACGACCTCCAGACCGTGGACGGCGTCGGCGAGGCGCGGGCGCGCAGCGTGCGGGAGGGGCTTTCGCGGCTGGCGGAGTCGTCGATCCTGGAGCGGTACGTCTGAGATCGGCCGCGGTTGAGGGCGTCCTGGTGGCGCCCTCTTCTGCGTGCCGCCCGGCGCTGTCGTGCCGACGGTTCGCTCCAGGACGGAACCCCGGCCGCCGCCGGCCCGTGCGGCGCTTGAGGTCGTCGCCCCTGGGCCACAACCAGCCCGCGCCCGGCGCTTGAGGACGAGCCCGGGCCGCAACCAGCCCGCGCCCGGCGCTTGAGGACGGAACCCCCCGGCCACAACCAGCCCGTCCGGCGCTTGAGGACGGAACCCCGGGCCTGGGCGGGCGGTGCTCATACGGGCTCGCGCCGCCCCATGGGTTCTTCGCTCGTCCGCGTGGACGGTTCCGTCCTCAAACGCCGGACAGGCTGGGTTTGCCTGGCTCGCCCGGCCCCAGAGACGCCTCGCGCGCCCATCCGCACGGTTCCGTCCTCAAACGCCGGACAGGCTGGGTTGCCAGCGGGGTCCCGTCCTCAAACGCCGCACGGACTGGGTTGCCGGCGGGGTTCCGTCCTCGAACGCCGCACGGACTGGGTTGCCGGACAGGCTGGGATCGGGCCCGCCGGTCAGTCCTTCGCGAGGACGAAAGACGCTCGCTGGACCGGTTCGCCGGGGGTCTTCGCCTCCAGGAGGTACGTCCCCGGGCCGGCCTTGCCGGCCGGCGGGGTCGCACAGCCGGGGGCGGACAGCGTGCGGTTCCAGTCGACCGTGTGGATCACCGTCGCGCCCGCCGGAACCCTCAGGAACAGCGGACCGGCCACGGCGGGGCAGTCCTTCGAGGACCAGATCGGATCGTCGTCCTCGCCGCCGGCCTCGGTCACCGTGAGGACCGCGCTCTTCGGCCCGAGGTCGGCCTTGCACACGGCCGACGAGGTGTTCTTGGCGATCAGTTCGAACTTCGGCTTGTCGTCGGGGCCGTAACTGACCTTCGTCCGCACGCTCAACCGCACCGCGTCGGGCTTGCACTCGGGGAGCGGGGAGCCGGCCGGGACCTGCTGGCCGGCCGTGCCGCCGCCCGCACCCGAACCGCCCGCTCCCGAACCAGCCGTGTCCGCACCGCCCGTTGACGCCCCGTCGGACGAAGCCCCGTCGCCCGCGCCGCCGGAGGACGCGCCCGCGCCACCGTCGGAGCCGCCCGGCCCGCCCGAGCCCCCGGAGCCGCCGTCCTCATCCGACTCGTCGCGGCCGCCCGGCTGTTGGCTGATCGCGGGGCCCGAGCGCGACGGCCCGGGAGTGATCGACTCGACCGGATCGGAGCCGCCGGACTTGCCGTCGTTCCGGTTCCCCCCACCGCCTCCGGACGTCACGCCCCAGGCGATCAACACGGCGAGCAGCGCAACCAGAAGTCCCGCTACCGCCCTTCGTCGCCAGTAGATGCTGGAGGGAAGCGGACCGACCGGATTGCGCATAGATCCCACGTCCCGAACTCTACGAGAGATCCGGGCCCGCTCAGGCCCCACCCGCCGCTCCGGCGGCAAGTTTTGCCGATCATCATCACGGGGATCCGGTCACAGGGGACAGAACGGGTGGCGTTGTCACCCCCTGGGCCGCCGCGTGGGCCGACACTCCCCTGCCCGTGACCGCCGCTCCCTCTTCCGTGCCAGGATCGTCCGTGCGATGACTGCCATGACTTCGACACAGACGCCCCCCGCCGCCTCCCTCCACGCACCCGTCATCGGGTGGTTCGAGCAGCATGCCCGCGATCTTCCCTGGCGCCGCCCCGAAGCGGGCGCCTGGTCGGTGATGGTCAGCGAGTTCATGCTGCAGCAGACCCCGGTGAGCCGGGTCCTCCCGGTGTACGAACAGTGGCTCGCCCGCTGGCCCCGCCCCGCCGACCTGGCCGCCGAGGCGCCCGGGGAGGCGGTCCGCGCCTGGGGCCGGCTCGGCTATCCGCGTCGTGCGCTGCGCCTGCACGGGGCCGCGCAGGCGATAACGGAACGGCACGGCGGCGATGTGCCGAGCGAGCACGCCCAGCTGCTGGCGCTGCCCGGGATCGGCGAGTACACGGCGGCGGCCGTGGCCTCGTTCGCGTACGGACAGCGGCACGCGGTGCTCGACACGAACGTCCGCCGGGTGTTCGCCCGCGCCGCGTCCGGGGTCCAGTACCCGCCGAACGCGACCACGGCCGCCGAGCGCAAGCTCGCGCGGGCGCTGCTGCCCGAGGAGGACGAGCGGGCGGCGCGCTGGGCGGCGGCCACGATGGAGCTGGGCGCCCTCGTGTGCACCGCGCGCAACGAGGACTGCGACCGGTGCCCGATCGCCTCGCGGTGCGCCTGGCGGCTGGCCGGGAAGCCCGCGCACCAGGGTCCGCCGCGCAAGGGCCAGACGTACGCCGGCACCGACCGTCAGGTGCGCGGGCGGCTGCTGGCGGTGTTGCGGGACTCGGTGAGCCCCGTGGCCCAGGCCACGCTGGACGCGGTGTGGGAGGAGCCGGTGCAGCGGGCCCGTGCGCTGGACGGGCTGGTGGCCGACGGACTGGTCGAGCCGCTGGCCGACGGGCGGTACCGGCTGCCGCTGACCTGACCCCCCGGCGCATGGCCCCGGTCCGGGGGGAACGTCCTCTCCCGCGCTGTTACACAACCGATGGGCAGCCGTGCACCGGCCTACGGCTGCTCCGCACATCGCCGTGACAACGCCTCCGTAGCGTCTCCGACAGCAGGCCGGCCGGACCGCGGAACACCCGCGGCCCGGCGGTGACACGGGGATGTTCGGGGACGGAGGCGGTTGTCATGGCGCAGGGCGAGGTGCTCGCGTTCGAGGACTACGTACGCACACGGCAGGATGCGCTGCTGCGCAGCGCGCGCCGTCTGGTTCCCGACCCTGTGGACGCCCAGGACCTGTTGCAGACCGCCCTGGTGCGCACCTACGGCCGCTGGGACGGCATCGCCGACAAGTCGCTGGCCGACGCCTATCTGCGCCGCGTCATGATCAACACCCGTACGGAGTGGTGGCGGGCGCGCAAGCTCGAAGAGGTGCCGACCGAGCAGCTGCCCGACGCGAGTGTCGACGACGGCAGCGAGCAGCGCGCCGACCGCGCCCTCCTGATGGACATTCTGGGCATTCTGGCTCCCAAGCAGCGCAGCGTCGTCGTACTGCGACACTGGGAGCAGATGAGCACGGAGGAGACGGCCGCGGCGCTCGGCATGTCGGCCGGTACGGTCAAGAGCACGCTGCACCGGGCCCTGGCACGACTGCGCCAGGAGCTGGAAAGCCGCGATCTGGTCAGCCGCGAGGCGGTCGCCCGGGAGGCCGGGGGCCACCGGAGCGCGGTGCCGGTCGCCTCCGCCCGTGTCCCCGCCCAGCGGTCGCCCGTCACGACGGTGCCGGGGGCGAGGGCACACACACCGGCGCAGCGCAACGGGCGTCACGACGAGCGGGGGATGGAGCGGTGCGCGGCCTGAGTGGCAGCAGCGGCAGCGGGGGTGGCTTCGGGGGCGGCTTCGGGGACGACTCCTTGGGCAGCGTTTCCGGGAGTGGCCCTGCGTCGAGTGATTCCTCCTCGAGCAACTCCTCCCTGAGTGGCTCCTCCTCGACCAGATCCTCCCCGAGTGGTTCGTCCGTGAGCGTTTCCGGGAGCTCGGACGACGGCGACGATCCGGGGAGATCGCGCCGGAGCCGGGGGTTCCGCAGCGGTATGGCGGCGAGTGGCACGGCCTTGGCCGGACTCGTCGCCTTCGGCCTGTTCGGCGTCGGCTGCTCCACGGGCGGCACCGGCACCCGGGACGAGGGCCCCGCCGGCAGTCAGCCGGTCGCCCAGATCACCCCCCGGGCCAGCCCTTCCGGCACGACCCCGCCCGTCAGGCGGGTCGACGCCGTGCGGCTGCTCAAGGCCGACCCCAAGGTGGGCGAGCAGGTCAGGGACGGGCTCAAGCCCTGCGCGGGCAAGGCCTATCCGGTCGACACCTCCTACGGGTCGATGACGGGCGGCCGGGTCGCCGACGTGGTGGTCAACGTGATGAGCTGCGCCGACTCGGTGGGCGTCGGAACGTATGTGTACCGGGCGGACGGCGACGGCTCGTACAAGAACGTCTTCGCGGCCGAGGTCCCCGCCGTCTACGGGACGATCGACCGGGGCGACCTGGTGGTGACGACCCAGGTCTACGGGTCGAAGGATCCGCTGGCGTACCCGTCCGGCTCGGAGGTCGTCACCTACCGTTGGGCGAGCGACCGCTTCACCGAGCACGACCGGGTGCACAACGACTTCAGCCGTGCCGTCGAGGGCACGGACGGCGATCTGCCGGTGCAGTCGGAGCCGGTGGAACCGGTGGAGCCGGTGGAACCTGTTCCGTCGGAGGCGCCGGTGGAGCCGGGCAGGAATTGAGACCGGGCGGAAGCGAAGTCGTGCCGGTGCAACCGGGCGGGAACGGAAAGCGAGAAGCAGCCCCATGGCCGAGACCCACGTCCTCTTCGTCGAGGACGACGACGTGATCCGCGAGGCCACCCAGCTCGCCCTGGAGCGGGTGGGCTTCACGGTCACCGCGATGCCCGACGGGCTCTCCGGTCTGGAGGCGTTCCGCGCCGACCGGCCGGACATCGCCCTGCTCGACGTGATGGTGCCGGGTCTTGACGGGGTGAGCCTGTGCCGCCGCATCCGGGACGAGTCGACCGTCCCGGTGATCATGCTCTCCGCGCGGGCCGACTCGATCGACGTGGTGCTGGGGCTGGAGGCCGGGGCGGACGACTACGTCACCAAGCCCTTCGACGGAGCGGTCCTGGTGGCCCGCATCCGGGCGGTGCTGCGCCGCTTCGGCCACGCGGCCGGGCCGGACGGGCTGGGCCAGGGCGGTGCGGAGGCGGACGCCGAGACGTTCGGCGGAGTGCTGGTCTTCGGCGATCTGGAGGTCGACACGGACGGCATGGAGGTGCGGCGCGCCGGTGAGCAGGTGGCGCTGACGCCCACCGAGATGCGGCTGCTGCTGGAGTTCTCGTCCGCGCCGGGCACGGTCCTGTCCCGCGACAAGCTCCTGGAGCGAGTCTGGGACTACGGCTGGGGCGGGGACACCCGGGTCGTGGACGTCCACGTCCAGCGGCTGCGCACCAAGATCGGCCAGGACCGGATCGATACGGTCCGCGGCTTCGGCTACAAGCTGCGCGGATGAAGCGGCCGGTGGGGATGGAGCCGCCAGCGCGGAGGAAACGGCCCGAGAGGACGAAGCTCCCCGCGACGACGGAGCGGCCGGTGGGGCGCGCATGAAGCGACTGGCCCTGCGGACCGGAGTCCGCTGGAAGATCAGCATCGCCATCGCGGCGGTGGGCGCGCTCGTCGCGGTGGCGCTGAGCCTCGTGGTGCACAACGCGGCCCGCGTGTCGATGATCGAGAACGCCCGCGAGGTGCAGCTGGAGCGGCTGCTGGGCGCCCAGCGGTTCTACGAGGCGACGAACATGCAGAAGGGCGGGCCGAAGTTCGGGGCGAAGCTCAACGACCCGAGGATCCCGCCGAGCCTGCGCGACGAGGTCCGCAAGAACCGCCGGGCCACCCATGTGACGCAGGGCTCCGACGGGGTCCCCGAGGTCTGGGCGGCGGTACCGCTGGCGGGCGGGGACGTGCTCTCGCTGCACTCCCGGTTCGCGGACCGATCCGCCACGATCATGGACGACCTGGACCGGGCCCTGATCATCGGCTCGGTCTCGGTGGTCTTCGGCGGCTGTGCGCTCGGGGTCCTCATCGGCGGCCAGCTGTCGCGCCGGCTGCGCAAGGCGGCGGCAGCGGCGGGCCGGGTGGCCCAGGGGCAGACGGACGTACGGGTCAGGGAGGCCGTCGGCGGGGTCGTCCGCGACGAGACCGACGAGCTGGCGCGGGCGGTCGACGCGCTGACCGACGCGCTGAACGAGCGCATCGAGGCGGAGCGCCGGGTCACCGCGGACATCGCCCATGAGCTGCGTACCCCGGTGACCGGGCTGCTCACGGCGGCCGAGCTGCTGCCGCCGGGCCGCCCCACCGAGCTGGTACGGGACCGGGCGCAGGCGATGCGGACGCTGGTCGAGGACGTGCTGGAGGTGGCCCGCCTGGACAGCGCCTCGGAGCGGGCGGAGCTCCAGGAGCTGCCGCTCGGCGAGTTCGTCAGCCGCCGGATAGGGCTGCTGAGCCCGGAGGTGACCGTGCGGGTGGTGCACGAGTCGTGGGTGTCCACCGATCCGCGCCGGCTGGAGCGCATTCTCGGCAATCTGCTGGGGAACGCCGCGAAGCACGGCTCGACCCCGGTGGAGGTCACGGTCGAGGGCCGGGTGGTCCGGGTCCGCGACCACGGCCCGGGTTTCCCGGAGGAGCTGCTGCGGGACGGGCCGAGCCGGTTCCGTACCGGAAGCATGGACCGGGCCGGGCACGGGCACGGTCTCGGCCTGACGATCGCGTCGGGCCAGGCGAGGGTGCTGGGGGCCCGGCTGACCTTTCGCAACGCGGCGCCCTCGGGCGCGGCCAAGGGCACGGGCGGGGCGATCGCGGTGCTGTGGCTGCCGGAGCACGCGCCGACGGTGACCGGGAGCTTCCCGGTGCTGCGGATGGCGGACCAGCGGCCGGCGTCGGACTGAGCCGGACGCACGGTGGACGGCGGCGGCGGACGGCGGCGTCGAACAGCCTGGTGGACGGCGCGGTGGACGGCGCCATCGAACAGCGTGGTGAACGGCGCGGTGGAACGCCGACGGCGACCCCGAGGAGTGAGCCGTTTGGCTGTCCTCGACGTCGCCGTCGGACGGGTGACCCGGGCGCACGCCCCGGGTACCGGGGTGTAACGGGTCCACTGACTCTTTTCGGTTGTGCTGCGCGTCCGCCGGGCACCGGGCACCGGGCTCCGGGGCGTGGGGTCGCGCGGTTACGCCGGCCGGATCAGATGGAGACGTGCACCGAGCGGAGGAACGCGGCCGGGTTCAGCGCCGAGCCGTAGTTCGGGCTGGTGCGGATCTCGAAGTGCAGGTGCGGGCCGCTGGAGTTTCCGGTGTTGCCGGACAGGGCGATCTTCTCGCCCGTCTTCACGGTCTCGCCGACCTTCACGTTGACCTGCGACAGGTGCGCGTACTGCGAGTACTTGCCGTTGGAGTGCTTGATCACGACGGCGTTGCCGTACGCGGGGCCGTCGCCGGCGCCGTTCGGGCCGGCCTTCACGACGGTGCCCTTGTGGACGGCCGTGACCGTGGTGCCGATCGGCACGGCGAAGTCCTGGCCGGAGTGCTTGGAGGCCCAGCGGGCGCCGCCGGTGCCGTAGCTGGCGCTCAGCGTGTACTTCTTGACCGGGGTCTTCCAGGAGGCGGCGTTCTTCTTCGCGGCCTTCTTCTTGTCCTCGGCCTTCTTCTTCGCGTCGGAGACCTTCTTCGCGGCCGCCTCGGCGGCCTTGCCCTGGGCGGTCGCCTGCGCGGCGACGGAGTTGGCGGTCGTGCCCGCGGCCAGGGGAGCCGCGGCGGCCTCGCCGCCGGAGGCGAACGCCGTTCCGGCACCCAGCACCACGGACGCTCCCAGGCCGGCGGCCAGGACGGCGCCACGGACGCGGAAGGCGGACGGGCGGATGGTGTGCTGGTTCGTTGCGCGCTTCATACGAGGAAGTCCTCCGAAGGTGAGTGGACCCGGCGTGCTGTCCGGGCTTGCTCCACCTTGGTAACCCGCACCCCCGCCGGTGCTCAAACACCCCATCTACGATGAAAAGCCGTAGAGGGGGCTGGGGGAATTCGTCGCACTTGCCCCTTTAAGGGAAGGGCGCGCGGCCACGACATCCTTCACGCGGAAGACGTTTAAGGCCTGTTCCAGGGGGCTTTTTCCGGACATCGTGCCGCGAAAGTGCTGTATCGCCCAGAACCTCGGAAGGGCCCGTCGACACCGGGCCGAAGGTCCCGCCACCGTTCACGCCCCTTTCTCCTAGTCCGGGTAGTAGACCTGTTTCGGGCTGTGCGCCTTGTCACCACCGGTGGGACCTAGGTCCTTCCGATTCGGGACCTTCGGCCTGCTACTTCACTACGCTGACGGGAAAGCGGCACCACGCCCCGGGGGGACCCCATGACGGCCGAGAACACCCACGTACCGGAGACCCACGTACCGGACAGCCACGCGCTGGACGGCCACGCACTGGACGGCATCGAGCTCGCCGACGCCGTCGCGTCCATCCGCAACCAGCTCATCGACGCGGCGACCCGGGCCACGGACCACCCGGTCTCCTTCGCCGTCGGCGACATCCAGATGGAGTTCACCCTCGAACTGCGCCGGGAGGCCAGGGCGGGCGGCAAGGTGAAGGCGTGGGTGGTCGAGGCGGGCGCGGACGCCGCACGCACCACGGGCCGCACGCACAAGGTGGCCTTCACCCTGACCCCGCGCAACGCCGCGACGGGCGAGGCCTGGGAGATCGGGACCGAGGACGACGGGTCGACGGCGGGGTTCGGTGACGGGGCCTCCCGTACATGAGCCCGCCCGTCGTCCACCCCGCCGACCGTACGGTGGTCGTCACCGCGATCCAGCAGGGCAGCGGCGTCCTGCTCACCGACCGGCTGGTCCTCACCTGCGCCCACGTGGTCAAGTCCGGGTCCGTGTTCATCGCCCATCCCGCCCTGACGGCCCGGGTGCGGGCGACCGTCGCCTGGATCGACTACCGGCTGGACGTGGCGCTGCTGGAGGCCGTCGAGCCCGTACGCGACGTTCCGCCCGTACGCCTCGGCGTGGTCGACACGCGCCAGGCGATACCCGGCTGCGAGATCACCGGCTTCCCGCGCGTCCAGCGCTACAGCCGGGACGGGCGGCTGGAGGCGGACCAGTACACGGCGACGGTCCTGCCCCTGGCGGGCCGGGTCCGCGACCTGCTGGTCTGCGATCTCGACGGCCCGCCCCCCGCGGACCCGGACGACGCGGACTCCGCGCTGTCCGGGCTCTCGGGCGGCCCGGTCTTCATGGGCGACGTGCTGCTGGGCGTCGCCCGGCAGGTCCCGCGCCGACGCCACGGCCGCCGGGTCGAGTGCGTCCCGCTCGCGCCGGTCCTGGCGGCGCAGCCCTTCCGCCTCGTCTACCAGCGGACCGGGACCGACCCGCGCCACGAACGGGTGCACGGCAGCTTCCCGCGAGATCTCCGGTACGAGGCGGAGTACGCCCAGGCGCTCGGCGTCGCGTACCGCCGTACGAAGATCTTCGGCCTGGACGAGCTGAGCCGGCACGACTCCGAGTGGGACCTGGACACCGCCTATCTCAGCCTGGAGGCCCTGGCGCAGCCCCCGTCGGCCCGCGCCACGGGCCCCACCCGGTCGCTTCCCCAGCGCATCGACGCCCTCCTCACCGGCCGCCCCCGGGTCCTGTTGCGCGGGGAGGCGGGCGCGGGCAAGACAACCCTGCTGTGGTGGCTCGCCTCGCACGCGTCGGCCCGGACCCTGGTCGACGCGCTGGCCCCGCTGAACGGCCTGATCCCCTTCGTGGTGCCCCTGCGCACGCTGCGCGCCCGCGGCGGTACGTTCCCGAGCCCGGCGGAGCTGTCGGGGGCGGCGGGCCTGGTGATCGATGCGGCCCCGGACGGCTGGGCGGGCCGGGCCCTGGAGTCCGGGCGGGCCCTGCTGCTGGTGGACGGCTTGGACGAGGTGCCGCCCGAGGACCGTGAACAGGCGCACACCTGGCTCGCGCAGCTCCTGGCCCGCTACCCGGAGACCCGCTGCGTCGCGACCGTACGGCCGCTCGCCGTCGAGCCGGACTGGCTGCGGTCCGAGGGGTTCGAGGAGCTGCGGCTGCTGCCGATGCGGAACGAGGACATCCAGACCTTCGTGTCCTCCTGGCACTGGGCCGCCCGGCTGTCCGAGCAGGACGACCACGAACGGCTCGACGAACTCGAACGGGATCTCTCCCGCCAGTTCGAACTGAACCCCACGTTGCGCGACCTGGCCCGCACACCGCTGCTCTGCGCGGTGATCTGCGCCCTGCACCGCCGCCGCGACGGCTTCCTCCCGGAGACCCGTTGGCAGCTGTACCGCTCGGCGCTGGAAATGCTCCTCGGCAACCGCGACCGACGTCGGCGGATCGGGGCCCCCGAGGGCATCGACCTGGAGCTGGAGGAGCACACCCAGCTCCTCCAGCGCGTCGCCGTCTGGCTGGTCCGCGAGGGCCAGTCGGAGTGCACCCGCGAACAGGCCCTGCGCCAACTCGCCCGGGGTCTCGCGGGGATGGAGCGGGTGAGCGCGCAGGGGCCGCCCGAGAAGATCCTCACGCACCTCCTCAACCGCAGCGGCCTCCTCCAGGAACACGGGGACGACATCTACCAGTTCGTCCACCGCACGTTCCAGGACTATCTGGCCGCGAAGGAGCTCATCGAGGACGACCATCTGGGGGAGCTGCTGCGGCACGCGGACGAGGAACCCTGGCAGGACGTGGTCCTGCTGGCGGCCGGTCACTGTGGCCGGCGCGAACTCGCCGTACTGGTGGGCGGGTTGCTCGACGTGGGCGAGGCGCACGCGGAGGGGTCGGCCCAGCGCACCACCCTGCATGTCCTCGCCGCTCTGTGCGCGCAGCACGCGGCCTGGCTGGACGGACCGGTACGGGAACGGGTCCGGCACACCGTGCAGGCGCTGTTCCCGCCCGCAGACGACGACCAGGTGCACGCGCTCGCCCGGCTCGGCGAATCGGCGCTGGACTTTTTGCCCCCGCCCGGGAGCCTGGCGGCCGACGGCCCGCACGCCCGGCATGTGGTGCAGTTGCTCGGCAGGATCGGCGGCAGCGCGGCCATCCCGCACGCCCGGGAATGGTCGGCCGCCCATCCGTCCGCGGTGAGCCGCCTGGCGACGAACTGGTCAGCCTTCCCGCCGGAGGAGTTCGCCGCCGATGTGCTGGCCCACTACGACCTGGCCGCGCACTTCGTGCTGGCCCAGCGGGCGCAACTGGGCGCCCTGCGCCACCTTCCGTCCCTGAGGCACCTCGTCATCTCCGGCGAACTGCCGCAGGACGAGCTCCGCGCGGCACTCGCGGAACTCCGGCTGGAGGTTCTCTACCTCCATATGAACCCGCACGTCACCGACCTCTCCGCACTCGGCGCGCAGGCGGGCACGCTTCAACAGCTGGGACTGGACACCTGCCCCGCGGTGCAGAGCCTCGCGCCCCTGGCCACGCTGAGATTCCTCGTCGCGCTGAGCGTGGACATGATGAGCCGACCCGCCGATTTCCTGGCCCCGGTCACCGGTATTCCGGCGCTGAACTACCTGGAGATCAGCCGCCTCGCGTCGGGTCAGGTCAGCCGGATCCCCGTCCATCCCGGGGTGCGGCACCTGAAAGTGAGCAGCGACCGCCCGGTGGCTTTGGACAGCCTCGCCGACTGGGACTCCCTTCGGGATCTCCAGGTCTCCCGGGCCGTCTCGCTCGATGACGCGGTGGACGCGGTGCGGCGGCACGGCCGGATCACGCGGCTCAGGCTCGGCTCCACCTCCTGGAAAGGACTGGTCTCCGACGACCGGCCGGTCCCCTCGCTCAGGGAGCTGACCATCACGGCCCCGCAGAACCCCGCGAACCTGACCCTGCCCGGCCTGCTCTTCCCCGGGCTCACCCATCTGACCCTGACCGCACGCCGCTCGGACCCCGAGCTCGATCTGACGCCCCTGCTCGCCTCACCCGATCTCCAGGTGACGGTTCGCAGGGGCCACACCCCGCTGCTCCTCGGGTGGGAGCAGCTGGGCGACCGGCTCAGGGTCCTCACCTACTGACCCGGGCCTGGCCGCCGAGAGGAAAAGGGGCTGCCCCGGACCGGTACGGATACCGGTTCCGGGGCAGCCCCTTCACACACGCTCGGGCTCACGCCCTAGGCGCGCGTCACGCGTCCTTCGTGAGGTTCGGGCCGGCGCCGCCTGCCGCCTGCTCGATCGGCGGGACGTCGGGCAGAGCCGACTTCTCCTCGCCGCGGAAGGTGAACGTCTTGTCGTCACCCTCGCCCTCGGTGCCCACGACCACGATGTGACCGGGACGCAGCTCACCGAAGAGGATCTTCTCGGAGAGGATGTCCTCGATCTGCCGCTGGATCGTCCGGCGCAGCGGCCGGGCGCCCATCACGGGGTCGTAGCCCTTCTTCGCGAGCAGCATCTTGGCCTCGCCGCTGAGCTCGATGCCCATGTCGCGGTCCTTGAGGCGCTCGTCGACCTTGGCGAGCATGAGGTCGACGATCTGGATGATGTCTTCCTCGGTCAGCTGGTGGAAGACGACCGTGTCGTCGACACGGTTGAGGAATTCCGGCCGGAAGTGCTGCTTGAGCTCTTCGTTGACCTTGGTCTTCATCCGCTCGTAGTTCGTCTTGACGTCGCCCTGGGCGGCGAATCCCAGGTTGAAGCCCTTCGAGATGTCCCGGGTCCCGAGGTTGGTCGTCATGATGATGACCGTGTTCTTGAAGTCCACGACCCGACCCTGGGAGTCGGTCAGGCGACCGTCCTCCAGAATCTGGAGCAGGGAATTGAAGATATCGGGGTGGGCCTTCTCGACCTCGTCGAAGAGGACGACGGAGAACGGCTTGCGGCGCACCTTCTCGGTGAGCTGCCCGCCCTCCTCGTAGCCCACGTAGCCGGGGGGCGAACCGAAGAGACGGGAAACCGTGTGCTTCTCGCTGAACTCCGACATGTCGAGGGAGATCAGCGCGTCCTCGTCGCCGAAGAGGAATTCGGCGAGCGTCTTGGAGAGCTCGGTCTTACCGACACCGGACGGGCCGGCGAAGATGAACGAGCCACCGGGGCGCTTCGGGTCCTTCAGACCGGCTCGCGTACGGCGGATCGCCTGCGAAAGGGCCTTGATGGCGTCCTTCTGCCCGATGACGCGCTTGTGGAGCTCGTCCTCCATGCGCAGCAGACGGGAGGACTCCTCCTCCGTCAGCTTGAAGACCGGGATTCCGGTGGCCGTGGCCAGGACTTCGGCGATGAGCTCGCCGTCGACCTCGGCGACGACGTCCATGTCGCCGGCCTTCCACTCCTTCTCGCGCTTGGCCTTCGCCGCCAGCAGCTGCTTCTCCTTGTCGCGGAGGGAAGCCGCCTTCTCGAAGTCCTGGGAGTCGATGGCCGACTCCTTGTCGCGGCGGACGCCCGCGATCTTCTCGTCGAACTCGCGGAGGTCCGGCGGCGCGGTCATCCGGCGGATGCGCATGCGGGAGCCGGCCTCGTCGATCAGGTCGATCGCCTTGTCCGGCAGGAAGCGGTCCGAGATGTACCGGTCGGCCAGGGTCGCGGCCTGGACCAGCGCCTCGTCCGTGATGGAGACCCGGTGGTGGGCCTCGTAACGGTCGCGCAGGCCCTTGAGGATCTCGATGGTGTGCGGCAGCGACGGCTCCGCGACCTGGATGGGCTGGAAGCGGCGCTCCAGAGCGGCGTCCTTCTCCAGGTGCTTGCGGTACTCGTCGAGCGTGGTGGCGCCGATGGTCTGGAGCTCACCGCGCGCCAGCATGGGCTTCAGGATCGAAGCCGCGTCGATGGCGCCTTCCGCGGCACCCGCACCGACCAGCGTGTGGAGCTCGTCGATGAACAGGATGATGTCACCGCGGGTGCGGATCTCCTTGAGGACCTTCTTCAGGCGCTCCTCGAAGTCACCCCGGTACCGGGAGCCGGCGACCAGGGCGCCGAGGTCCAGGGTGTAGAGGTGCTTGTCCTTGAGGGTCTCGGGCACCTCGCCCTTGACGATCGCCTGGGCCAGGCCCTCGACGACCGCCGTCTTGCCGACGCCGGGCTCGCCGATGAGGACCGGGTTGTTCTTGGTCCGGCGGGACAGCACCTGCATGACCCGCTCGATCTCCTTCTCGCGCCCGATGACCGGGTCGAGCTTGGACTCACGAGCGGCCTGGGTGAGATTCCGGCCGAACTGGTCGAGCACCAGGGACGTGGAGGGCGTGCCCTCGGCGGGACCGCCTGCGGTGGCCGCCTCCTTGCCGCCCGAATACCCGGAAAGCAGCTGGATGACCTGCTGCCGGACCCGGTTCAGGTCGGCGCCCAGCTTCACGAGGACCTGGGCGGCGACGCCCTCGCCCTCGCGGATCAGGCCGAGCAGGATGTGCTCGGTGCCGATGTAGTTGTGGCCCAGCTGAAGTGCCTCGCGGAGCGACAGCTCCAGGACCTTCTTGGCTCGCGGGGTGAAGGGGATGTGCCCGGAAGGAGCCTGCTGCCCCTGCCCGATGATCTCCTCCACCTGCTGGCGGACCGCCTCGAGCGAAATCCCGAGGCTCTCCAGGGCCTTAGCGGCGACACCCTCACCCTCATGGATCAGGCCCAGGAGGATGTGCTCGGTGCCGATGTAGTTGTGGTTGAGCATCCGGGCTTCTTCCTGAGCCAGGACGACAACCCGCCGCGCGCGGTCGGTGAACCTCTCGAACATCGTTAATCGCTCCTCAGAGCGGTCGGTCAGTGAGGGGTCGGTCCCCTCCCAGTCCTTCCGCATGCTAGTCCCGCAGGACGGGACAGCTCATTCCAACTGCCGACATCCGTCCGGATCACCCCGCGCCTGGCGGGGATTCTTACTGCCGAACAGCTGACAACTGCTCCAACCCGATGGTGCGAGACGATGTTCCCGCAGGCCAGGCAGATACCCCTTTCGCCAGTACGCCGATGGCGAACGTGAGACGCCTCGGCCAGCGTGTCGCCCCTTCCCACTAGGAAAGTCTTACCCGCAATCACTGACAGTCCATGCGGCGCGCCCCGGTTCCCTCCGCTACGGGCGAACATCCTTGCGCTGCTGAACGCTCTCGCGCGCCCCCACAGCCAGGACTGAACGTGACGCCTCGGGGACCCTGCGTAACTTCGGTGGTGGTTCGGCGGTTCATCGGACATGTCTCCCACCGTCCCTCAGCCCCGATCGTCACCCGATGCCGCTCCGGGTTCGGCCGATGCCGCACTCGCTCAGCGGTACGCGAGGGAGCTGGGCTGGGCCACCGCGGGACGGACTCCGCTGCGACTGCTCACCGGGGCGCTCTTCGATGTGCTGGAGCTGCCTGCCGAGGCCGGTCACGCCGTGCTGCGGCGCGGGGTGCGCACCGGTCCCGTGCTGCTGTCCGGTACGCGGATGGGGCTGCTGGTCGCCGCGGGCGGCGCCGACGAGCTGCCGGGGCTGCTCGACTGGCTGGAGTGGGGCCCGGTCGCACTGGACCTGACCGCCGTGGGCGCGGGGGGCCGCGTCACGGCCCCGCCTCTCCCGGGCGCCCCGGGGGACTCGCCGGGGGCCGCTGTGTGGCTGCGGCCCCCAGAGCCGAGGCGTGCGCCCGAGAGGATGCTGCCGGCCTTCGCGGGCTTCGGGAGCAGCGGTGGGGATGCCCCCGATCTCGTACGCCTGGTGGACGCCGCGGCAACCGAATGCCATCGGGTCCGGCTGTCACGCGCCCGTTCCGGGGCGCCGACAAGGGGTGGAACGGATCAGCCGTTGGCCTTCTCGTAAGCCTCGCGGATCTCGGCGGGAACGCGGCCGCGGTCATTCACATTGTGGCCGTTCTCCCGCGCCCACCGGCGGATTTCCGCGGTGTCCTTGTTACCGCCGGCCACTGCGCGGCCCTTGCCACGGCCCGTGGCGGCACGGCCACCGGTGCGACGTCCACCCTTGGTGTAGGGCTCGAGAAGGCCGCGAAGCTTGTCCGCGTTGGCCGTGGTGAGGTCGATCTCGTACGTCTTGCCGTCGAGGGCGAACGTGACGGTCTCATCGGCCTCGACGCCGTCGAGGTCATCGACAAGAAGGACCTGAACCTTCTGTGCCACGGGATTTCCTTTCATCGAAAATGGAGTACGCGGAAAGGAAACCGCTTTTCCCTCGAAAACACAAACCCCCTGCAGAGGTTCAGCAGCCCGAGAAGACGGGAAACGTGCGCGATTCGGACATAGGGTTGCAGGTCCTTCTGCAGATCACAGGTGCAGAAGCATCCGACTGTTGCCCAAGGTGTTCGGCTTCACTCGTTCGAGACCGAGGAACTCCGCTACGCCCTCGTCGTACGAACGCAGCAGCTCACTGTAGACATCGGTGTCCACAGGCGTCTCCCCGATCTCGACGAAGCCGTGCTTCGCGAAGAAGTCCACTTCGAAGGTGAGACAGAAAACCCTGCGGACACCGAGCCATCGCGCGGTCTGCAAGAGCTTGTCCAGTACGTGGTGTCCGACTCCCGCGCCCCTGATGCGGGGGTCGACGGCAAGGGTCCGCACTTCCGCCAGGTCTTCCCACATGACATGAAGCGCGCCGCAGCCGATGACCGTCGCGTCCTCGTCGCGTTCCGCGACCCAGAACTCCTGGATGTCCTCGTAAAGGGTGACGGTCGCTTTGTCGAGCAGGATGCCTCCGGACACGTACCCGTCGAGGAGTCGTCGTACGGACGCGACATCACTCGTCCTGGCCCGCCGGACGGTGATGGCGGGCTTATTTACCGACGGGTCGGTATGGAGTTCGGTATCCGGATCGTTTTCTGGCTGCTCTGAGGACATGCCCCGACGCTATCTCCCGCTCTCCGGCTCCACGTCATCGGCCGGGGCGTCATCTCCGTCGGCGCCGGCGGTCGGTTCCGCGGGATCGCCGGGGGTTTCGGCGGGGCTGCCGGGGGTTTCGGCGGGGCTGGGGGAAACCATGCGAACAGCGTCCCGCAGCGCTTCGCGCTGTTCGGCGGACATCATGCCGAAGAACGCGACAAGGGCGGCGGCGGGGTTGTCACTGCGTGACCAGGCTTCGTTCATCAGCGCGGCCGAGTAGGCGGCCCTGGTGGAGACGGCCGTATATCGATAGGCCCGGCCGTCGACTTCCCTGCGGACCCAGCCCTTCTGATGGAGATTGTCCATTACCGTCATCACGGTCGTGTAGGCGATGGACCGTTCCTGCTGAAGGTCCTCAAGGACTTCCCGCACGGTGACCGGTCGGTTCCATTGCCAGACGCGTGTCATCACGGCGTCTTCGAGGTCTCCCAATGGGCGGGGCACAGGATCACTTTAGTGCTAGATGTCCTGAATGTTCTGGTATTTACACCACGAAAGAGCGCACGGCTCCGATGAGTCGTGCGCTCCGGGGGTGCGCGTCGGGAGGATTACGGGGCGGACGGGCCGCTCGCGCGATCAGGCGTTCTCCGGACGAGCGGTCTGCTTTACGGATTCCGCGCGGGCGAGCGCCGCGTCCACCACGGCGTCCTCCTTGGTCTTGTTCGGACCGCCCTGACTCTTGACGATGATCACGATCAGGGCGATGAAGAAGACGGCCATCACCACGGGGGGCACGAGCGCGGATACGTAGTCCATGCCGTCCAGAGTAGCGAGCCCGGAACGGCCCGACGCGGCGACCTCCCGGTGGGAGGCCGCCGCGTCGGACACCGCGGAGGTCAGCCGACCGCCCGCTCCTCGGACGGCGGCGGCGCGGGGCGGCGGCGCGGCGGGAAGACCTCGGAGGGCTTGGGCATCGGGCGGTCGCCGGGCTTCTGCGGGCGGTCCGGGGCGGCCGGGGTCCTGGGGCGGTCCGGTTCCCGGTCGGCGGCGCGGCCGCCGGGCAGGGCGAGCAGCCGGCTGCGGGGCCCGGGGGCCGTGAGCCCGGCGGAGCGGCCGGCGAGCCGGGCCCGTACGGAACGCTCGGCGAGCACCTGGCAGCGCTCCAGGAGGGCCGCCGCGAGCCGCCCGCCGCGCAGGGCCCGCAGGGCGGCCAGATCGTCCGGGCGGGGGTCGTAACCGGCGGCCAGGGCATCCTGGAGCAGCTCCAGGTAGCCGGCGGCGGAGCCGGGGAGGGCGTTGCGGTAGCGGGCGAGGTCGGCGAGGAGGAACGCTCGCAGCCGACCCGCCTCGCCGGCCGCCTCGTCCACGGAGCCGGCGAGCCGCAGGCAGTCCTGGACGTCCTCGTCGGACAGGGGCATGGGGTGGAGGGCGATGGCAAGGGCACGTCGGAGCACCCGCAGCTCGTCCGCGCTGAACGCCATGCCGCCTCGTGAACCGTAGGGCGTGGGCATAACGCGACAATAGGTGCTAAAGGGACAAAATCCGTTTAACTGGTCGTCGGTGGCGCGGCGTGCCCGGCCCGGTGCCCCGGTCCCACCCCGGCCGTTCCCGCAGGTACCGCCGGGCTCCGGCAGGAGGGGCCTACGACCGGGAGACGTTCCGCTCGTACACCAGGCGCAGCCCGATGAGCGTCAGCCACGGCTCGTGCTCGTCGATGACCGAGGACTCCCCCAACACCATCGGAGCAAGGCCGCCCGTCGCGATGACGGTGACGTCGTCCGGGTCGGCGGCCAGCTCCTTCTTCATCCGGGCCACCACCCCGTCGACCTGGCCCGCGAAGCCGTAGACGATGCCGGACTGCATGGCCTCGACGGTGTTCTTGCCGACCACGCTGCGCGGCCGGGCCAGCTCGATCTTGCGGAGCTGGGCGCCCTTGACGCCGAGGGCCTCGACCGAGATCTCGATGCCGGGGGCGATCACCCCGCCGGTGTACTCGCCGCGCGGGGAGACGGCGTCGAAGGTGGTGGCGGTGCCGAAGTCGACGACGATCGCCGGGCCCCCGTACAGCTCGACGGCGGCGACCGCGTTGATGATGCGGTCCGCGCCGACCTCCTTGGGGTTGTCCATCAGGATCGGCACGCCCGTCTTGACGCCGGGCTCCACCAGGACGGCGGGGACGTCGCCGTAGTAGCGGCGGGTGACCTCGCGCAGTTCGTGCAGGACCGAGGGGACGGTGGCGCAGATCGCGATGCCCTCGATGCCGTCGCCCAGCTCCATGCCGAGCAGCGGGTGCATGCCCATCAGGCCCTGGAGCAGGACGGCCAGCTCGTCGGCGGTGCGGCGGGCGTCCGTGGAGATCCGCCAGTGCTCGACGATCTCCTCGCCGTCGAAGAGGCCGAGGACCGTGTGCGTGTTGCCGACGTCGATGGTGAGCAGCATCAGGCGTCGGCCCCGTCGGTGGCGGAGGCGTCGGCGTCGGCATCGGCGTCGGCGTCGCGGAAGTCCAGGCCGATGTCGAGGATCGGCGAGGAGTGGGTGAGCGCCCCGACCGCGAGGTAGTCGACGCCCGCGTCGGCGTAGGCGCGGGCCGAGTCGAGGGTCAGGCGGCCGGAGGACTCCAGGATCGCCCGGCCGGCGACCAGGGCGACGGCCTCGGCGGTCTCGGCCGGGGTGAAGTTGTCCAGCAGGATCAGGTCGACGCCCGCGTCCAGCACCTCGCGGACCTGGTCCATCGTGTCGACCTCGACCTCGATGGGCAGCTCGGGGAACTCGGCGCGGACCCGCTTGAAGGCCTCGGCGACACCGCCCGCGGCGATCACGTGGTTGTCCTTGACCAGGGCCGCGTCGGAGAGCGACATCCGGTGGTTGACGCCGCCGCCGCAGCGCACCGCGTACTTCTCCAGCGCGCGCAGGCCCGCCGTCGTCTTACGGGTGTCGCGGACCTTGGCCTTGCTGCCCTCCAGGACGTCCGCCCAGGCGCGGGTGGCGGTCGCGATGCCCGAGAGGCGGCAGAGCAGGTTCAGCGCGCTGCGCTCGCCGGTCAGCAGGTCGCGGGTGCGGGTGGTGACGGTCAGCAGCTTCTCGCCGGGGGCGACCCGGTCGCCGTCCTCGACGTGCCGCTCGACCTCGAACTCCTCGGTGCAGACGATCGACAGGACCGCCTCGGCGACCCGGAGCCCGGCGACGACGCCCGCCTCGCGGGCGGTGAAGTCACCGGTGATCACGGCGTCCTCGGGGACGGTCGCCACGGTCGTGACGTCCACCCCGCCGTCGAGATCCTCCTCGATCGCCACATGGGCGACGTCCTCGACCTGGACGGGGTCGAGCCCCGCCCGGGCCAGCAGCAGAGCGAGCCCGGGGTCCAGGCCGCACTCCAGGGCTTCGGGGTCGAATCCGTCGTCACCGCCGCAGCCGCAGCCGTCGCCGCAGCCGCCTTCCGCCGGTACGGAGGATGCGGGCGCGCCGACGCTGATCAGCGGTACGTCCACGGGTGTGGGGCGCGGATTCTCTTCGGGCGTGCTCACGGTGACGGCTCCTCGGGGGCGTGGCGGGTGGTGCGGGTAGGGCGGGTGGTTCTCGTGTGCCGCCGGTGCCGCCCTGTGGTGTCCGGCGGTGCGGCTGCTTCCAGCAGTCTGCTCAATCGGACGGGCGTACGGGCGGGAACGCGGCGGTCTCCGTGCGGTGCACGACCGGGGTGCGGTCCGGCGCGATGCGGACGACCAGGTGGCTGCGGCCGTGGGCGTCGTCGCGGTCGGGCCGGTCCTCGCGCCAGTGGCAGCCGCGGGTCTCCTCGCGTTCCCGCGCGGCGGCGACCAGGACCCGGGAGACCAGGAGCAGGTTGGTGACCTCCCAGGCGTCGACCCCGGGGACGACCGCCTTGGCGTCTCGCGGCCCCTCCGCGTCGGCGGCGGCGTCGCGGTGCAGGGCCTCCAGCTCCTCGGCGGCGGCGGCCAGGCTGTCGGCGGAGCGCAGGACTCCGGCGCCCCGGGTCATGGCGCGCTGGATCGCCGTACGGGCCTCGGGGGCCAGCAGCGGCACGGGGTCGCCGGCGTCCGGGCTCCCCGCCGGTTCGGTGCGGGGCGGGCGGGCCCCGGCGATGTCGGCGGCGATGCGCTCGGCGAAGACCAGGCCCTCCAGGAGGGAGTTGGACGCGAGGCGGTTGGCCCCGTGCACACCGGTGCAGGCGACCTCGCCGCAGGCGTACAGGCCGGGGACGGTGGTGCGGCCCCGCAGGTCGGTGCGGACGCCGCCGGAGGCGTAGTGCGCGGCCGGGGCGACCGGGACCGGCTCGGTCACCGGGTCGATGCCGTGGGAGCGGCAGGCGGCCAGGATGGTGGGGAAGCGCTGCTCCCACATCCGCGCCCCGAAGTGCCGGGCGTCGAGATACATGTGCTCGGCGCCGTGCTCGTGCATGCGGCGGGTGATGGCCTTGGCGACGATGTCGCGGGGGGCCAGCTCGGCCAGCTCGTGCTGTCCGAGCATGAAGCGGACGCCGTCGCCGTCGACGAGATGCGCGCCCTCGCCGCGTACGGCTTCGGAGACCAGCGGCTGCTGGCCCTCGGAGTCCGCGCCGAGGAACAGGACGGTCGGGTGGAACTGGACGAACTCCAGGTCGGAGACCTCCGCCCCGGCCCGCAGCGCGAGCGCCACCCCGTCGCCGGTGGAGACGGAGGGGTTGGTGGTGGCGGAGAAGACCTGGCCCATGCCGCCGGTGGCCAGGACGACCGAGGGGGCCCGGACCGCGCCGACGCCGTCGTGCTGGCCCTCGCCCATGACGTGCAGCGAGACGCCCGCCGTACGGCCTTCGGCGTCCGTGAGCAGGTCCAGGACCAGGGCGTTCTCGATCGTGTGCAGGGCGGCCTCGCGGACCGCGCCGACCAGGGCGCGGGAGATCTCCGCACCGGTCGCGTCGCCGCCCGCGTGGGCGATGCGGCGGCGGTGGTGGCCGCCCTCGCGGGTCAGCGCGATGTCGCCGCTGTCGGTGGTGTCGAAGTGCGCGCCGGTGGTGATCAGCCTGCGCACGGCGTCGGGGCCCTCGGTGACCAGGGTGCGCACGGCCTCCTCGTCGCAGAGGCCCGCGCCCGCGACGAGGGTGTCGTCGAGATGCTGCTCGGGGGTGTCGCCCTCGCCGAGCGCGGCGGCGATGCCGCCCTGGGCCCAGCGGGTGGAGCCGTCGTCGAGGCGGGCCTTGGTGACGACGACGGTGTCCAGGCCGGCGGCGGCGCAGCGCAGTGCCGTGGTGAGCCCGGCGACACCGGAGCCGACCACCACGACGTCCGCGTCGATGGCCCAGCCGGGGGCGGGGGCGGTCAGCCGTATTCCGGTCACGTCAGGGCTCCGAAGGTGAGGGGGATGTTGTCGATGAGGCGGGTGTCCCCGACCCGGGCCGCGACAGTGAGGACCGCCTCCCCGCTCTCGCGGTCGTCCGGGATCTCGGTGAAGTCCGCCGGGTCCACCAGGGCCAGGTAGTCGAGGGCGAGCGGCGCCCTGTCCCGGGCGGCGGCCTCCTCCAGGATCGTCCGCGCGGCGGCCCGGACGGCGGCGGGCGCCCCGCCCGGCCGGACCAGCGCCACGGCCTGGGCGTCGGCGGCGGCGCGGGCCTCGCCGAGCCTGTTGAGCCCGGCGGCCCGGTCGCCGCCCGGCGCGGTGGCCAGAGCCCGCTCGTGCAGGGCCTGCTGGGCGGCGAGCCGGTCGCGGGCCGCGAACAGGGCGCGGGACAGGGCGAGCGCGGTGTGCCGCTCCTCGGCGGTCAGGAAGCGGTTGCGGCTGGAGAGCGCGAGGCCGTCCGCGTCCCGGACGGTGGGCACGCCGGTGATCCGGACGCCGAAGTTCAGGTCGCGGACCATGCGGCGGATCAGGGCGAGCTGCTGGGCGTCCTTCTGCCCGTAGAACGCCTCGTCGGGGCGGGTGAGGTGGAGGAGCTTGGCGACGACGGTGAGCATTCCGTCGAAGTGCCCGGGGCGGGCCGCGCCTTCGAGTCGCTCGCCCATGGGGCCGGCGGTGATCCGGACCTGGGGTTCCCCGCCGGGGTAGACCTCGTCCACACCGGGGGCGAAGACCGCGTCGGCCCCCGCCGCCGCGGCGGTCTCCACGTCGGCGTCCAGGGTGCGCGGATAGCGGTCCAGGTCGGCGGCCTCGCCGAACTGGAGCGGGTTCACGAAGACGGTGACCACGACCTGGCCGTCCGCGCCGGCCGCCGCGCGGGCGGCCCGGATCAGGGCGGCGTGGCCCTCGTGGAGCGCGCCCATCGTCATGACGACGGCCCGCTCGGCCCCGGCGGGGCGGGACAGCGCGTCCAGCTCGGCGGCGGTGCGCAGGAGGGCGGGCCGGACCATGCGCGTCATCGGGTCACCCCGGATCCTGCACGGCCGGTGGTCGGCGCCGGGGCCGGTCCCGTACCGGCGGTGATCGGCGCCGGGGCCGGTCCCGTACCGGCGGTGATCGGCGCCGGGGCCGGTCCCGTACCGGCGGTGATCGGCGCCGGGGCCGGTCCCGTACGGCTGGTGGTCGTACGGCTGGTGATCGGCGTCATCGGGTCTCCCCCGGTCCGGGGCCGCCGGGGCGGCGTTCCTGGTCGGCCAGGACGACGAGGAGGTCCTCGGCCAGCTCGGCCTTGAGCAGGCCGTGGGCGAGCGCCCGGTCGGCCGTGGCGCGGGCCATCGCGAGGTAACCGGCCACCGCCTGCGGGGCGTGCGCGCGCAGCTCGCGGATGTGGGCGGCGACCGTGCCGGCGTCACCCCGGGCGACCGGACCGGTCAGCGCGGCGTCGCCGGAGCGCAGGGCGTTGTCCAGGGCCGCGCCGAGCAGCGGGCCGAGCATCCGGTCGGGGGCGGCGACCCCGGCCTCGGCCAGCAGCTCCATCGACTGGGCGACCAGGGTGACCAGGTGGTTCGCGCCGAGGGCGAGGGCCGCGTGGTAGAGCGGGCGGGACTCCTCGGCGATCCACTCCGGCTCGCCGCCCATCTCGATGACCAGGGCCTGGGCGGCGAGCCGCAGCTCCTCGGGGGCGGTGACACCGAACGAGCAGCCCGCGAGCCGCTGCACGTCGACGGCGGTGCCCGTGAACGTCATCGCGGGGTGCAGCGCGAGCGGCAGGGCCCCGGCCCGCAGCGCGGGATCCAGCACCCGCGCCCCGTACCGCCCGGAGGTGTGGACGAGCAGCTGGCCCGGCCGTACGGCGCCGGTCTCGGCGAGGCCCTCGACCAGCGTGGGCAGCACGTCGTCGGGGACGGTCAGCAGCACCAGCTCGGCGCGGGCCAGCACCTCGACGGGCTCCACCAGGGGCACGTCGGGGAGCAGCTCGGCGGCGCGGCGCCGGGAGGCGTCGGAGACACCGGACACGGCGACCGGGCGGTGCCCGGCGAGCCGGAGCGATGCGGCGAGGGCCGGTCCGACCCGGCCCGCACCGACGACGCCGACCGTGAGTCGGGCGGGGCGGTCCCTCGCGTCGAGGGGTTCCTTCGAAACTGGTGCGTTCACGCGGCGATGGCCTTCCGTTCCAGTCCGCGGGGGGTACCGGACGATTTCTCTGCATGCTACGCCAGCGTTTCGGCGAAGCCCTCCGGCCGCCCACAGCCTGTGGATAACTTTCCGGACCCAAATCCGGTGGGGCTCCGGGCGGGACTCCGGGCTGACTCCGGGCGGGACTCCGGGCTGGACCCCGGGCTGGACTCCGGACGAGCGGAAACCGGCGGGCGCTCGGTGGGAGGCCCGGGAGGCCCGGGGGCCCGGGTGATGATCGTCCCGTGACTCCTCCCCCTCGTGAACGAGGGGGCTTCTCGCTATGCCTGGTCGGCGTTGCGACGGACCAGCCCGGCCCGTAGGACGTTCAGGGCGCCCACCGTGTCCGCGTGCGCTGAGTGGCCGCACGAGACGCAGTGGAACTTCTCCTGTGTGGGCCGGTTCTCCTTGTCGGTGTGCCCGCATTCGGGACACCGCCGGGAGGTGTTGCGGGGGTCCACGGCAATCACCTCCCGCCCGGCACTCTCAGCCTTCGCGTTCAGGATCGCGAGGAACACCCCCCAACCGGCGTCGGCGATCGAGCGGTTCAGCCCGGCCTTGGACGAGGCCCCGTTGGGCAGGAAGCCGCCCGGCGTCCCGGGGTCGGGCCTCGGCTTGGGGGCCCGGCTCATGCTGCGGATCTTGAGGTCTTCGTGCGCGATGAAGTCGTGGTTGCGCACGAGGTCAAGGGCGGTCTTGTGCGCGTGGTCGAGGCGCTGGCGGCGGACCTTGCCGTGCAGGGCCGCGACCTTCTCCACGGCGCGCTGATGATGACGGGTGCGGTCCTTGGCCTTGCGGCGGGGGAACCGGCTGAGCGCCTGCTGTGCCGCTTCGAGCCTCTTGGCGGCCTTGCGGGCGTGGCGCGGGTTTGGGATGTGCTCGCCGCCCGACGTGGTGAGGAACGAGGCGATGCCCAGGTCGATCCCGACCACACTGCCCGTGGCGGGCAGCGGCTCGGGCTGCTTCTGCTCGGCAGTGAGCACGACGAACCACTTACGTCCCTCACGCTTGACCGACACGGTCTTGACCTTGCCGGCCACCGCACGGTGCTGGTTGACCTTGACGTGCCCGACGCCCTGGAAACGGACGCGGGTGACGGGGTCGTGCGGGGTGGAGTCCCACCGGCAGCCGTCGCCGTCCTTGGGGAAGTCAACCGTGTCGAACCAGTTCACCCCGCGAAAACGCGGGTAGCCCGGGGTGTCACCGGCCTTGATCCGGCGGAAGAACGCGGCGAACGCCTTGTCCAGTCGACGAAGCGTCGCCTGCTGCGAGGAGAAGGACCAGCGGCCTTGACGCTCCGGGTCGAACGCCCGGATCTCCTTGAGCTGCGCGGACTGCGTCCCGTACTTGACGCTCGTCTTCGAGACGTGCCGGTAAGCGTCACGGCGTTCCTGCAAGGCCCCGTTGTACAGCGAGCATTGATCACGGAGCATCTCGCCGAGCGCGATCGTCTGGCCCACGGTGGGCCGCATGAGGAACTTGTATGCACGGATCACCCAGCCCACCCCCTTCGGTCAAGTTCGCTTGATCATAAGCGACTTGGCATATGTCACCACGCTGGGAACCAAACCCCGATATCCGTACCGGCCGTCACGTAGCCCATAACCTCCACGCACACTTGGTGTTCGTTACGAAGTACCGGCGTGATGTGTTCGATGACCACATGCTCAAGCGGTGTGAGGAGATCATGCGGGAGGTATGCGGCAGCTTCGAGACCGAGCTGCGCGAGTTCAACGGCGAAGCCGACCATGTCCACCTGCTGGTGCACTACCCGCCGAAGGTCGCCCTGTCGAAGCTGATCAACTCGCTCAAGGGCGTCAGCTCCAGGTATCTGCGGGCGGAGTACACCGGCCGGATCAACCGGATCGGCATGGGCTCGGTGTTCTGGTCCCGCTCCTACTTCGCCGGGTCCTGCGGCGGCGCACCGCTGACCGTGATCCGCCAGTACATCGAAGGACAGAAACGGCCCGTCTGACCCTCACCCCAGAGGCGCAGAGAACTCCGGCGCTCCGCGCCTCCGGGCCAAGGATGCGTTTCCCTCCCCGACTGAAGCCGGGGATACCCACGCAAGATCAGGGATGGTGACCATGGATGAGCAGGAGCGGCGACGGCGACGGCTGACCGCGTGGCGGGCGTCGCGGCGGACGCTGGCCCGGGTGGGGGCGGACGGAACGCTGGGCGAGCGGCTGGCGGCGCTGGCCGCCGACGCCTCTTCCGTACACGACCTGGAGGACTGGACCGACGTGTACGGGGGCGGGGTCGTCGCCGATCTGGAGCGGCGGGTGGCCGGGCTGCTGGGGATGGAGGCGGCGGCGTTCTTCCCGACCGGGACGATGGCCCAGCAGATCGCGCTGCGGTGCTGGGCGGGGCGTACGGGGAACGCGACGGTGGCGCTGCACCCCCTGTCCCACCCGGAGCTGCACGAGGGCGGGGCGCTGGGCGCGGTGAGCGGGCTGCGCACGGTCCATCCGACGTCCGAGCCGAGGCTGCCGAGCGCCGAGGAGGTCCGGGAGTACCCCGAGCCGTTCGGGACGCTGATGCTGGAGCTGCCGCTGCGGGACGCGGGGTTCGTACTGCCGTCCTGGGAGGAGCTGACGGCGGTGGTGGAGGCGGCCCGGGAGCGGGACGCGGTGATCCACTTCGACGGGGCGCGGCTGTGGGAGTGCGGCCCGCACTTCGGGCGGGAGCCGGCGGAGATCGCCGCCCTCGCGGACAGCGTGTACGTGTCGTTCTACAAGTCCCTGGACGGGCTGTCGGGCGCGGTGCTGGCGGGTCCGGAGACCCTGGTGGAGGAGGCGCGCGTGTGGCGCCACCGGTACGGTGGCCAGCTCTTCCAGCAGTATCCGGCGGCGCTCTCCGCACTGCTGGGCCTGGAGCGGGAGCTGCCTCGCCTCCCGGCGTACGTGGCCCACGCGAAGGTGGTGGCCGGGGCGCTGGCGGAGGGGTTCGCGGCGTCGGGGGTGCCGTGGTTCCGGGTGCGTCCGGAGCCGCCGCACACGCATCAGTTCCAGGTCTGGCTGCCGTACGGGGCCGATGTGCTGGACGAGGCGTCGGTGCGGCAGGCCGAGGAGACGGGCGTGACGCTGTTCCGGCGCTGGTTCGCGGGGTCGGCCGGGACGGGGCTGCCGCCCGGGGTCTCGTGCACCGAGGTGACGGTGGCGGGGGCGGGTCTCGACTGGTCGGCCGAGGATGTGCGGGACGCGGTGGCGGGGTTCGTGGGGTACCTGACGCGGTAGGGGCTTCGTCGGGCGCCCCCCAGCCTCGGGGCCCTGTCGGACGCCCCCCGGCCTCGGGGCCCTGTCGAGTGGCCGCCCCCCGGCGTCGGGGTTCCGTCCTCAAACGCCGGACGGGCTGGGTGTGCCGGGTGTGCCCGGCCCGCTGGGGCCCCCGGCCTCGGGGCCCTGTCGAGTGGCCGCCCCCCGGCCTCAGGGTTCCGTCCTCAAACGCCGGACGGGCTGACTGTGCCGGGCCCGCCGGGTGTGCCGGGTGTGCCCGGCCCGCCGGGTGTGCCGGGTGTGCCCGGCCCGCCGGGTGTGCCGGGTCCTCTGAAGGTGCCGGGTCCGCGGAGGCTCCGGTACAGGTCGCGCAGGACCGAGCGGTCGTGGCGGCCCGGGGGCGGGGGTGCGGGCTGCGACAGCCGGGCCGCGCGGTAGGAGTCGAGCATGTGCTGCTGAAGGGCGTCCATACGCATCAGCCTGCGCAGGTCACGGCTCCACCGCGCGCTGATTGACGGCCCCCGTCAAATGGCACGACGGCCCGCCCGCGTACCCCCACTATGGAGAGGTGAGCGTGCACATAGACATCGCGGGCCTGCCCGCCGACCGCGTCGTTTTCGCGACCTCTCCCCTGGCCGAACTGGGCCTCGCCCTGCACGCGCTCTCCGAGCCCGGACACCATCCGGGGCTGCACGGCTGGGCCACCGCGACCGCGACGGCCCTGGAGCCCGACCTCGCGGACCGGCTGCTGGAGGCGGAGTTCCTCTGGCGGAACACCTTCTCCGACGTGTTCATGCCGTTCTCCGGGATCCGGGGCGGCGACGGCAGGACCGGGGCGACGCTCGCCGAGGACCTGGACCTGCTGGACAAACTGGACGACGAACAGTTCGTCGCCGCGGCCCTGGAGTTCACCTGCGCCAGCCATTACGGGGCCGGGTCGCCGTCACCGCTGAACGACGCGGGGATGCGGGGCCGCGCCCTGGACCTGGCGGCGGCGCGCGGCCCGCAGCAGATGGACTTCACCCGGCGGCTGCTGGCCGACCCCGCCTCCGTACGCGGCTGGGTCCGGCGGCTCTTCGAGGACTGCGACCAGGCGTTCTTCGCCGACACCTGGCGGCGGGTCTCCGTCCAGCTGGTCGCCGACGCCCGGCACAAGACGGAGCTGCTGCGGCGCAAGGGACTGGCCGACGCGGTCGGGGCGGTGTCGGCCGCCGTGACGCTGGACGAGGGCGCGGGCCGGATCAACGTCGACAAGCTGTCCGAGGGCCGGACCACCGCCGTCGACCCGGGCGTCGGCCGGGGCCTGACGCTCATCCCGACCAGCTTCGGCTGGCCGCATCTGATGGTGCTGCACGCCCCGGGCTGGCGGCCGGTGATCCACTACCCGGTCCACCTGCCCGACCTGCCGGCGCCCGCCTCCGTGGAACTGCTCCAGCTGCGCCTGGAGGCGCTGGCCCACCCGATGCGGATGCGGCTCTGCCGCAACCTGGCCCGCTCCCCGTACACCACCGGCGAGCTGGCCGACTCCAACGGCATCACCTCCCCCGAGGTCTCCCGCCATCTCTCCATGCTCAAGAAGGCCGGCCTGGTCACGACGCGCCGCCGCGGCCGCTACGTCCTGCACCAGCTGGACCTGACGGTCGTCGCCCGGCTCGGCAGCGACTTCCTGGAGGGCGTCCTGCGGTGAGCCCGTCAGCTTCCTGGAGGAGCGGCTCTCAGCCCGCGCCGCCGCCGGCCCGGACCAGGCCCGTCTCGTAGGCGAGGACGACGACCTGGACCCGGTCGCGGAGGTTCAGCTTGGTGAGGATCCGGCCGACGTGCGTCTTGACCGTGGCTTCGGAGAGCACGAGCCGGGCGGCGATCTCCCCGTTCGACAGGCCCTGGGCGACCAGGAGCATGACTTCCCGTTCGCGCTCGGTGAGCTTGCTGACGTGCTTGTTCTTCGGCTCCTTGTCGCCGCTGGGCAGCATCGGCGAGAAGCGGTCGAGCAGCCGGCGGGTGGTGGACGGGGCGACGACCGCGTCGCCGCTGTGCACCGAACGGATCGCGGCGAGCAGCTCGGCGGGCGGCACGTCCTTGAGCATGAAGCCGCTGGCCCCCGCCTTCAGCCCGGAGAAGGCGTACTCGTCGAGGTCGAAGGTGGTCAGGATGAGTACCTTCGGCGGGTCCTGCTGCGCACAGATGCGGCGGGTCGCCTCGACGCCGTCCAGCCGGGGCATGCGGACGTCCATCAGCACCACGTCGACGGCGGTGGACCGCAGGATCTCGATCGCCTCCGCCCCGTCCCCGGCCTCGGCCACGACCTCCATGTCGGGCTGGGCCGCGAGCACCATCCGGAAACCGGTCCGCAGCAGCACCTGGTCGTCGACGAGCATCACGCGGATGGCCGTGGTCATGGGGATCGTGTCCTGTCCTGGGGTCGGTCGTTTCCTGGGGTCGGTCGTGGTGGCCGTAGTGGTCGCCGTGGCCGTGAAAGGCGGGTCGACGACCGGGCGGCGCGTCAGCCCGGGGGCTTGAGCGGCAGCAGGGCGCTGATCCGGAACCCGCCGCCGGGCCGGGGCCCCGCGTCCAGAGTGCCGCCGACCATGCCGATCCGCTCCCGCATCCCGATCATCCCGTGCCCGGCGCCGTCCGCGCCGCCGTCCTCGTACAGTTCGTGCGCCGCGCCCCGGCCGTCGTCCTCGATCAGCAGCCCGAGGCCGTCGTCGAAGTAGACCAGCCGGACGCTGGCCCCGGCGTCGGGTCCACCGTGCTTGCGGGTGTTCGTCAGGGCCTCCTGGACGACCCGGTACGCGGTCAGCTCCACGCCGCTGGGCAGCGGGCGGGGGGTGCCCTCCACCTTGAAATCGACCACCAGGCCGGTCTGCCGCACCTGTGCGACCAGGTCCTCGATCTGCTCCACATCGGGCTGGGGGACGTACTCCCCGCTCTCCGGGGCGTCACCGGTCCGCAGCACCCCGAGCAGCCGCCGCATCTCCGCGAGCGCCTGGCGGCCGGTGCTGGAGATGGTCTCCAGGGCCTGCTTGGCCTGGTCGGGGGCGGCGTCCATGACATAGGCGGCGCCGTCGGCCTGGACGACCATCACGGAGACGTTGTGCGCGACGACGTCGTGCAGCTCGCGGGCGATCCGGGCCCGCTCGGCGGCGACCGCGACCTTGGACTGCGCCTCCCGTTCCCGCTCCAGGCGGGCGGCACGCTCCTCCAGCTGGTCGAAGTAGGCCCGCCGGGTCCGCAGCGAGTCCCCGAGCACCCAGGCCAGCACGAACGGCACGGTCATGATGATCGTCACGAAGATCACCTGGACCCAGGAACCCCCGGGCTCGGCCTCCCACCGCAGCTGCGACAGGGCCGCCGCGCTCAGGCTGCACACCAGGGCGAGCCGGGACGCCCAGCGCTCCCCGACCGTGGCCACGGTGTAGGTGATCACCAGCATCGCGAAGTTCCCGATGCCCGGCCGGACGTCGAACACCAGCTGCACGAACCCCACCAGGATGGCGAGCAGCAGCATCCTCTCCGGGGCCCTGCGGCGCAGCGCCACCACCGTGGAGAGCCCCAGCGCCACCGGAACGGCGACGATCTCCTCGCGCCCCGCGTCGTACATGCCCGACACCATCGACATGCCGGAGAGCCCGAGGAGGAAGACGGCCCAGAAGACGTCGACGCCCGTCGGGTGTCTGCGGATGAAGTCGTAGAGGCGCTGCACGTAACCCAGCGTAGGGACAGCGGATCGGTGCCCGGGTCAACCGAAGGGCCGATCCGGGTCCTGGGACCCTACTCCCCAAGGTGGAGACTTGCCCACGTGACGGACGAGTGGCGTGGGTGGCGGGAGGCGGCTCAGGCCGCTCTGTACGGATACGAGGGCTTTTATCGCAGCCGGCTGCGGAGCCCGGAGGGGCCGGCGGGCCACTTCCGTACGTCGGTCCACGCCTCGCCCCTTTTCGCGGCGGCGGTGGCCCGGCTGCTGACCGGGACGGCGCGGGAGCTGGGCACCGGCACGGTCGCGCTGGTCGACGTCGGGGCGGGGCGCGGCGAGCTGCTGACCGGAGTGCTGGCCGCGCTGGCCGGGCTGCCCGGCGGACCGGACGTGACCGCGTACGCCGTCGAGGTCGCGGACCCGCCCCCGGGCCTGGACCCCCGGATCGAGTGGTGCGCGGAGCCGCCCGCCGGGGTCACCGGGCTGCTGTTCGCCAACGAGTGGCTGGACAACGTTCCCGCCGAGGTGGCGGAGGCGGACGCGGACGGCGTCCCCCGGTACGTCGAGGTGCGGACCTCGGACGGCGCGGAGCGCCTCGGCGAGGCGGTGAGCGGGGCGGACGCGGCGTGGCTGGAACGCTGGTGGCCGCTGACCGCGCCGGGCGAGCGGGCCGAGATCGGCCGGACCCGGGACGCGGCCTGGGCGCGGGCGGTCGGCTCCCTCACCGCCGGTCTCGCGGTGGCGGTGGACTACGCGCACGTCCGGGGCGCCCGGCCGCCCTTCGGAACGCTGACCGGCTTCCGCTGCGGGCGCGAGGTGCGCCCGGTGCCGGACGGCTCCCGCGACCTGACCTCGCACGTGGCGCTGGACGCCTGCGCGGCGGCGGTCCCGTACGCGAGCGCGGAGCTGACCGACCAGCGGACGGCGCTGCACCGGCTGGGCGTCGGCGGCGACCGGCCGCCGATCGGCCTGGCGGCGACCGACCCGGCGGGCTACGTCCGGGCGCTGGCGGCTGCGGGCGAGGCGGCGGAGCTGACGGCCCGCGGCGGCCTCGGCGACTTCGGCTGGCTGCTGCACCGGGTGGGGCCGGTGCGGCCGGATCGCGGGTGACCCACGTGGCGGGCCGGCATCAGGGAACCGGCATCAGGGGATCCGGCATCAGGGGATCCGGCATCAGGGAATACTGTCCCGCATGACGGAGACGACGATCGGCATCGGCGGAGCGGCGGAGAGCACCGACATGGTGCTGAACATCGGTCCCCAGCACCCCTCGACGCACGGGGTCCTCCGGCTGCGGATCGTCCTGGACGGCGAGCGCGTACAGCACGCGGAGCCGGTCATCGGCTATATGCACCGGGGCGCGGAGAAGCTCTTCGAGGCGCGCGACTACCGGCAGATCATCATGCTCGCCAACCGCCACGACTGGCTCTCCGCGTTCTCGAACGAGCTGGGCGTGGTGATGGCCGTCGAGCGGATGCTCGGCATGGAGGTCCCCGAGCGCGCCGTGTGGACGCGGACGCTGCTCGCCGAGCTGAACCGGGTCCTCAACCACCTGATGTTCCTCGGCTCCTATCCCCTCGAACTCGGCGGCATCACCCCGGTCTTCCACGCCTTCCGGGAGCGCGAGGAGCTCCAGGCGGTGATGGAGGAGGTCTCCGGCGGGCGGATGCACTACATGTTCAACCGGGTCGGCGGACTCAAGGAGGACGTCCCGGCGGGCTGGGCCGGCCGGGTCCGCGACGCCGTCGCCTCCGTCCGCTCCCGCATGGACGTGTACGAGAACCTCGTCCTCGGCAACGAGATCTTCCGGGGCCGTACGCGCGACGTGGGCGTGCTGTCCGCCGCGGCGGTGCACGCGTACGGGGTGTCGGGGCCGATCGCCCGTGCCTCGGGCGTCGACTTCGACCTGCGGCGCGACGAGCCGTATCTCGCGTACGGGGAGCTCCAGGACACCTTGAGGGTCGTCACCCGGACCGAGGGCGACTGTCTGGCCCGCTTCGAGTGCCTGCTGGAGCAGACCCTCAACTCCCTGGACCTGGCGGACGCCTGCCTGGACCGGATGGCCCACCTGGCGCCGGGGCCGATCAACCAGCGGCTGCCCAAGGTGCTGAAGGCGCCCGAGGGCCACACCTACGCCTGGACGGAGAACCCCCTCGGCGTCAACGGCTACTACCTGGTGTCCAAGGGCGAGAAGACGCCCTACCGGCTGAAGCTGCGCTCCGCCTCGTTCAACAACATCCAGGCGCTCACCGAGCTGCTGCCGGGCACCCTGGTCGCCGACATGGTGGCGATCCTGGGCTCGCTGTTCTTCGTCGTCGGCGACATCGACAAGTAGGGGCGCCGGGGCCTTCTCCCGGGAGGCCGCGCCATCTCAGGAGACCGTGCCCACTCAGGAGACCGCGCCGTCTCAGGAGACCGCGCCGCGCAGTTCCGCCACCTCGATCTGCTCGGTCTCGTCGTGCGCGGTGAGGTCGATGACCTTGCCGACGGCCCGGTCGTCGACGGCTCCGGTGCGGTGGGCGGCGAGCACCTCCTCGCCGACGACGTCCGCGAGGTCCTCGTTCTGCACGGACTCGATCGCGGCGTTCACCTGCTGGGCGTTCGCGGTGCTCCGGGCGTTCTGCGCGCCGAAGAAGTCGAAGTTGCCCTGGGGTGCCAGGCCGCGGCGCGCGGCGTACGGGACGACGGCCGAGGCGGCCGGGATCGCGCGCGGCACGGGCACCGGCGCGACGGAGGCCGGGGCCTTCACGCTCGGGAGCGCCGGGGCGGGCAGGGGGGCGGAGGGGCGGCGGTGCTGGTGGTCCCGGTCCTCGCCCGCCCCGGGGGCCGCCGCGTGCTTCCCCCGCGGGCCTTCCCCCTCCGTGTCCCGATGCCGGTGCGGGCCCTTGCCCTCCGAGTCCTGGTGCCGGTCGTCGACGGCCGCCTGTCGCTGCCGGGCCGCCTCCACCGTCCGGCGGGTCTCCTGGAGCGCCGCGTTGCGTGTGAGGTTCATCAGGGCCTCGTCCGCGCGCCGGTACGACTCGGGGGTCGGCGTGGACCGCGCGGGCAGCAGCTCCTTGGGGGCGGCGGCCTCGATGGCGAGCTGCCTGCGGCCCTCCAGCGCGCTGGCCCGCTCGGTCTCGGCGTTGGCGTAGCGGCGCAGCAGTCCGGCGTGCTCCCCGCGCAGCCCCGCGAGCTCGACGCGCTTGCGGCGGAGCTTGGTCTCCAGACGGGTGCGCAGCTCGCGCGACTCCTCCAGATCCTGCTCCAGCTCGGCTATCCGCTCCTCGGCCCGCCATTCGTCACTGGCGCGGGCCCGGGTCAGCTCGGCGACCCGCAGCCCCGCCGCCCGGTCCCAGCTGCGCATCAGATACGCGCCGGTGACGGCGGCGGCCGCCACGGCGGCCACCAGGCCGCGCAGGACCAGGGGTTCGGCCAGGAGCCAGGCGCCGGCGGCACCGACGACCGACACTCCCGCCACCACGGAGGGCGGCAGGATTCTGTGGAGGGGTGGGGAATGGCGGTGGCGTCCACGTGGCATGGCCTGAAATTTACCGTGTGTACGCGCCACTTGGGGGCCGCTCGGCAATCTGTTCCCCGCCGGTTACCTGGCGGCCCCCGAAATGACCCGTAGCCGAGCCCTACTTCTTGATCAGCCCCTTCGACTCCAGATACTCCTTGGCCACGTCGGCCGGGGTCGCGCGCTCGGCATCGACCTTGCGGTTCAGCTCCGCGAGATCCTCCGTGGTGAGCGCGTCGGTGAGCTTTCCGAGCGCGTCGGCGATCTCCGGGGCGCCCGCGTCCTTGGCATTGAGGACCGGCAGGACGTTGTCGGCGTTCTGAAGCTTCTTGTCGTCCTCCAGGAAGACCAGTCCGTCCATCACCGCGTCCGTCGTGGTCGTCAGGACCAGCTCGACCTTGCCGTCGCGGACGGCCTGCTTGGACTGCGGGGTTCCGACGCCCTTGGGGTCGATACCCGTGACGTCGATGCCGTACGTCTTCTTCAGACCGGGTGCGCAGAACGGCCGCACCTCGCACTCGTCGCCCGCCGCGATCTTCACCTTGAGCTTCGACTTCCCAAGATCGGAAAGGGTGGTGAGCCTGTTCTTCTCGGCGAATTCCTCCGAGACCGCGAAAGCGTTCTGGTCGACGGCCTTCCCGGCCGGGAGCACCTTGAGGCCCAGCGGGGCCGCGAGCTTCTCCAGCGCGGCGACCGTGGCGTCGGCGTCCGGGGAGGCGAGGGGGGCGGCCTGGGCCTTCTCCGCCCCGTTCACCTTGGCGTTGAGGAATTCGGTGATCGTCGCGGCGTATTCGGGGACGACGTCGATCTCACCCTTCTCCAGCGAGGGCTCGTACAGCTCGCGGTTCTTCACCGTGGTGACCGAGGTGTCGTACCCGGCGTCGCCGAGGATCCGCGCGTAGAGCTCGGCGAGCACCTTGGACTCGGTGAAGGAGGCCGAGCCGACGACGAGGGAGCCCTTCCTGCCGTCGCCGCCCGAGGAGCCGGAGCCCTTCTCCTGCTCCAGGCTGTCGCCGCCGCAGGCCGCCAGCGACCCCGCCAGCGCCACCATGCCGATGACCGCTCCGGCTATCCGCGAGGTTCTGCTCATGTCTGTTCTCCGTCCGAACTGAAAAGGGTGACCAAAGGGAAGTTGGGGCCGCCGGGCCCCGTCACGCGGGCCGGCGGCGGCGCAGCGGTGACAGCAGCCGGTCCAGGCCCACGAGCACCCCTTCCACCAGCAGGGCGAGTCCCGCGACCAGGATCGCGCCCGCGAAGACCTGGGCCGTGTCGTAGGTGTTGAACCCGGCGGTGATGATCCGGCCGAGACCGCCGAGGCCGACCATCGCGGCGATCGACGCGGTGGCCACGACCTGGACGGCGGCGGACCGCAGCCCGGTCATGACCATCGGGTAGGCGAGCGGCAGCTCGACCCGGACGAAGAGCTGCCCGCCCGACATCCCCATGCCGCGCGCGGCCTCCACCACGGCCCGGTCCACCTCCCGCATCCCGACGTAGGCGTTGGTCAGCAGGGGCGGCACCGCGAACAGCACCAGCGCGATGATGGTGGGCCAGTAGCCCGAGTTACGCAGGGGCGTGATCATGAACAGGGCGAGCACCGCGAAGACCGGGACGGCCCGCCCCACGTTGGAGATGTTCACCGCGAGCGCGCCGCCCCTGCCGATGTGCCCCAGATACAGGGCGAGCGGCAGGGCTATCGCACAGGCCAGCGCGAGGGCGGCCCCGCTCACGTACAGATGCTCGCCGAGCCGGTGCGCGGCCCCGCCGTCGCCCGACCAGTTGGCCCCGGTCGTCAGCCAGGTCCAGGCATCGCCGATGACTCCCACGGGTCAGCCCGCCTCCACCTTCGCCGGGGCGGGCGGGCCCGCCGGTCCGTCCGGTCCGCCCGGTCCGTCCGGGGTCGTGCGCCTGGCCACGTCCGCCCCGGACCCCCCGGATATCCGGGGGGTCCCGGATATCCGGGTCCAGGGCGTCAGCAGCCGCTGGAGACCGAGCAGCAGCAGGTCCGCCGCCACCGCGAGCAGCACGCACAGGACCGAGGCGGCGAGCACCTGGGCCTTGAAGAAGCTGGGCAGCGCGTCCTCGATGAGATTGCCGAGGCCGCCCTTGCCGACGAGCGAGCCGACCGTGGTCAGCGCGACCGTCGACACGGTGGCTATCCGCAGCCCCGCCATCACCGCGGGCAGCGCCAGCGGGAGCTCCACCTCCCACAGCAGCCGCCCCGGGCCGTATCCCATGCCGCGGGCGGCGTCCCGGGCCTCCTCGGGCACCGCTTCGAGCCCGGCCAGGATGTTGCGTACGAGGATGGTCAGCGAATAGAGCACCAGGCCCGTGACGACGAGCGCGGCCGACAGCCCGAACAGGGGCAGCAGCAGCGAGAACATCGCCAGCGAGGGCACGGTGTAGAGCACGGTCGTCAGCCCGAGCACCGGCCCGGCGAAGCGCCGGCCCCGGCGGGCGAGCAGCGCCAGCGGAAAGGCGACCGCGAGCCCGATCAGCACCGAGACCACCGTGATCCCGATGTGCTGCACGGTCGCGTCGGTCAACTCCTGGCTGCGGGAGCGCAGATACTCCCCGCAGATCCAGTCGTTCGTCACCAGGCAGTTCTGCTCGGCCATCCGCCCCCCACCTCCTGCTTTCGCTCGTCGCCCGGAATCGCTCCCGGATCACGCCCGGATCACGCCGGGTTCTCCCCCGGACCGCCCCGGACCGCCCCGGATCGAACTGATGACTGGCGAGCCTATCCTCGACCACTGACAATCGCGGAGGCTGTCGTATTCCGGCAACATGCCCTTCACAGAACGCCCTCCACAATGGGGAACCATGATCCGCTTCGAGCACGTCACCAAGCGTTACGCAGACGGCACCACCGCCGTCGACGACCTTTCCTTCGAGGTCGCCGAGGGTGAACTGGTCACGCTCGTCGGGCCTTCAGGTTGCGGCAAGACGACCACCATGAAGATGGTGAACCGGCTGATCGAACCGACCGAGGGCGGGATATTCCTCGACGGGGACGACATATCCACCATCGATCCCGTCCGACTGCGCCGCCGAATCGGCTATGTGATCCAGCAGGTGGGGCTCTTCCCGCACAAGACGGTGCTGGAGAACACCGCGACCGTTCCCCATCTGCTGGGCTGGAAGCGCGGAAAGGGACGCGAACGCGCCGCCGAACTCCTCGACCTCGTCGGACTCGACCCTTCCGTTTATGGCGACCGCTATCCGGAACAGCTTTCCGGAGGTCAGCGCCAACGCGTGGGTGTGGCCCGCGCATTGGCCGCCGATCCGCCCGTCCTCCTGATGGACGAGCCTTTCGGTGCGGTCGATCCGGTCGTCCGCGAACGGCTCCAGAACGAATTCCTGAAACTCCAGGCCCAGGTGCGCAAGACGGTGCTGTTCGTCACGCACGACATCGAGGAGGCCGTCCGCCTGGGCGACCGGATCGCCGTCTACGGCCAGGGCCGCATCGAGCAGTTCGACTCCCCCGCCACCGTGCTCGGAGCGCCCGCGACCCCGTACGTGGCCGACTTCGTCGGCGCGGACCGCGGGCTCAAGCGGCTCTCGGTGACTCCCATCGAGGAGAGCGACCTCGACCAGCCGCCGGTCGTCCACCTCGACGACCCGCTGGCCACGGCCACCGAACGGCTCAGGTCCCGGGGCGCGCGCTGGGCCGTCGTCCTGGACGGCCGGGACAACCTCCACGGCTGGATCCCCGCCGACGCGACCGCAGGCGCGGCGACCGGCGGCGCACCGGCCACCGCCGAGGGCACCGTCCGCGAACACGCCCGCCGGATGGAGGCCTGGCTCCCGCTCGGGGCACCCCTCAAGCAGGCCTTCGCCACCATGCTCCAGCACGACGCGGGCTGGATCGCCGTCATCGACAAGGAGAGCGAGGGGCGCTTCCTCGGCGTGCTGACCCCCGCCCGGCTCCACGAGGCCCTGCGCCGCTCCATCGACGCGGACGCCCAGGACGTACCGCGCGCCGAGGTCGCCGTGGAGACGGTCGCGACGATCCCCGCCCCCTAGGCCCTGTCGTGCCGATCCGGCCCTGATCCGCCGGACACGCCCTGAGGGCTGTCCCGCCCGCGTCAGTTCTCGCTGAGCCGGGCGCTCAGCCACTCCAGGGCCGGCGGGATCTCCCGCCGCCAGGTCGTGAAGTTGTGCCCGCCGCTGTCGAGCACGATGGAGGACACCTTCGCGGGCGCCCTCACCTTCTCGATGAACTCCATCGTGCTCCGGAGGTTGTCCTCGCCCTCCCGGGACGTCGTCACCAGGAACGAACCGCCGGACGGCGGCCGGTTCTCCAGGGTCCACATGAGGTCGGCGCGGTCGCGCAGCTCCTGCTTCCCGTGGAACAGGTCGCCCGTCGTCGGGTCCTCGGCCGCCTTGTAGTACGCGGAGAGGCCGGCGCTCGCCGCGTACCGCTCCGGGTGGTGCAGCCCGATCTTCAGCGCGCAGTAGCCGCCGGTCGAGTTGCCGATGATGCCCCAGTTGCGGGCCTTCTCCCCGACCCGGTAGGTCCCCGAGATCGCCTCCGGGAGGTCCTTCGCGAAGAACGTCTCGGTCCGCGGACCCCCGGGCACGTCCACGCACTCGGTGTCCCGGGGCGGCGCGACGGTCGGCCGCAACATGACCAGGATCATCGGCCGCGCCTTCCCCGCCTTCACCCGGTCATGCGCCGTCTGCGGGTAGCGCAGCCCCTTCAGCAGGTTCTCCGCCGTGCCCGGGTAGCCGGTGAGCACCACGGCCGCCGGGAACGTCCGCCCGGCGTACGCCGCCCGGAAGTACTCCGGCGGCAGATAGACGTACGCCGGGGACTCGATGCCCGACGTCCGCCCGGAGACGACCACCTTGTCGATCCGCCCGCCGACCGAGGGCACCCGGCCGCCCGGCACGTCCGGGTGCTGGGTGCCGATCCGCGTCATCTGCCGTGAGCCGGGCCCGTTCCCCGCGTGGTCGGTGACCACACCGAGTTCCTGCTGCCGGCCGAAGAGGTCGGCCCAGGAACCGTAGAAGAGGAAGGCGTTGTTGGCGGCCAGCCCCACCGCCGCGAACAGCGTCAGCTGGGTCGCCAGCAACAACCCGACCCGGCCCGACACCGCTGCGGCCCCGGGGCGGGCCAGCCGCGGCCAGAGCCCGACCGTGGCGGCGAACAGCGCGACGGCGACCGCCGCCACGACCGCCAGAACTGCGGAGCTGGTGAGACCCATGAGCGTGCTTTCTCCGTGATTCCTTACGTGGGCCGGATGCGGGAAATTTCCGGAATGTGGGTGAACCCGCGCTCCACAACCCACGTCCTAGAGGGCGCACATCGTCCGTGGGGCTCCAGCCGGCGGACTCAACGAATCTCTCGCGAAGCCACGGGAAGCGATGTCTGTCACGCTAGATGGGGATAAGTCGGTGTCGGTTCCGCAGCGCGTACGCCGGTTGCTCCGCGGGCCGCGCCCCGCATCCGTACCGGCGCTCGTCGGTACCGCCTGCACCGTCGTCGGGCTGATCGACGTCGCCGCCGGGGTCTTCCCCCGCTTCCGGCACAGCCGGATGCACACCCTCGCCGAGGTGCTCCCCGGGGCGCTCGGCCCGTTCGCCGCCGCGCTCTCGCTCAGCGCGGGCATGCTGCTGCTCCTGCTCGCCCACGGGCTGAAGCGGCACAAGCGGCGGGCCTGGCGCGCGGCGGTGATCCTGCTGCCCGCGGGGGCCGTGGCCCAGTTCGCGTACCGCCACTCGATCGTCGGGGTGCTCGTGTCGCTGGCGCTCTGCTGGCTGCTCGTGCGCCACCGGGACCAGTTCCGGGCGCTGCCCGACCCTCGTAGCCGCTGGCGCGCACTCGTCAACTTCGTGCTGCTCGGAGCCGGTTCGCTGGGGCTCGGGCTGATCATCGTCAGCGTCCACCCCGGCCGGGTCGTCGGCGACCCGTCCATCGCCGACCGTCTCCAGCACGTGCTGTACGGCCTGTTCGGCGTCGAGGGGCCCGTCGGCTACGCCGGGCGCACCAGCTGGACCGTGGCCTACTCGCTGGGGGCGCTCGGCCTGCTCACCGCCGTCACCACCATCTACCTCGCCTTCCGCCCCGAACACCCGGCGGCCCGCCTCACCGAGGACGACGAGAGCCGGCTGCGGGCCCTCCTGGAGCGGCACGGCGGCCGGGACTCGCTCGGCCACTTCGCGCTCCGCCGCGACAAGGGCGTCGTCTTCTCCCCCAGCGGCAAGGCCGCCGTCTGCTACCGGGTCGTCTCCGGGGTGATGCTGGCCGGTGGCGACCCCATCGGCGACGTGGAGGCCTGGCCGGGCGCGATCGAACGCTTCATGGACGAGGCGCGGGCGCACTCCTGGACCCCCGCCGTGATGGGGTGCAGCGAGACCGGCGGCCAGGTCTGGACCCGCGAGACCGGCCTCGCCGCCCTGGAGCTGGGCGACGAGGCGGTGGTGGACGTGGCGGATTTCTCCCTCGCCGGACGGGCCATGCGGAACGTGCGCCAGATGGTCAAGCGCATCAAACGGAACGGCTACGAGACCCGGGTCCGGCGGGCACGTGACATCGGCGACACCGAGCTGGACCGGATCCGCCGCGCCGCCGCCGACTGGCGCGGCACCGACACCGAGCGCGGCTTCTCGATGGCGCTGGGCCGGATCGGCGACCCGGCCGACGGCGACTGCGTGATCGCCACCGCCCACCTGACCGGCTCCGGTACGGAGGACTCCCCGGGCGGCGACCTGAAGGCGGTCCTCCACTTCGTCCCCTGGGGGCCGGACGGCATGTCCCTGGAGCTGATGCGCCGCGACCGCTCGGCCGACCCCGGCATGAACGAGCTGCTGATCGTCGCCTCCCTCCAGGCCGCCGAGGGGCTCGGCGTCGCCCGGGTCTCGCTGAACTTCGCGATGTTCCGCTCCGCGCTGGCCCGCGGCGAGCAACTCGGCGCGGGACCGGTGCTGCGCTGCTGGCGGGGGCTGCTGATCTTCCTGTCCCGCTGGTTCCAGATCGAGTCGCTGTACCGGTTCAACGCCAAGTTCAAGCCCCGCTGGGAGCCCCGCTTCGTGGTCTTCCGCACCAGCCGCGACCTGCCCCGCATCGGGATCGCGGCGATGCGGGCGGAGGGCTTCGTGAACCTCTCGCTGCCCCGCCCGTTCCGCCCCCGCCGCCCGCGCCCGTGCGGCCACGCCCGGCGCACGCCCCCGGAGCAGCACGAGGTGAGCGCGGCGTAGCCACGTCGTGCGGGGCCTAGTCTGGTGGTATGAGTACGACACGCACGCGGGGCACGGTCCGAGGACTGCCGGAGTGGGACCGCTGCGCGGTCATGGGCGTCGTCAACGTGACGCCCGACTCCTTCTCCGACGGCGGCCGCTGGTTCGACACCGCGGCCGCGGTCAAGCACGGTCTGCACCTGGTGTCCGAGGGCGCGGACCTGGTGGACGTGGGCGGTGAGTCGACCCGTCCCGGCGCCAGCCGGGTGGACGAGGCCGAGGAACTGCGCCGGGTCGTCCCGGTCGTGCGGGGGCTGGCCTCCGAGGGCGTCACCGTCTCCGTGGACACCATGCGCGCCCGCGTCGCCGAGCAGGCCGTCGCCGCCGGGGCCGCCCTGGTCAACGACGTCAGCGGCGGCCTCGCCGACCCGGGCATGATCCCGGCCGTCGCCGCCGCCGAGGTGCCGTTCGTCGTGATGCACTGGCGCGGCTTCAGCGAGTCGATGAACAGCCGCGCGGTGTACGAGGACGTGGTCGCCGAGGTCCTCGCCGAGCTGCGGCAGCGGATGGACGCGGTCGTCGCGGGCGGCGTCGACCCCGCGCGCGTCGTGATCGACCCCGGTCTCGGCTTCGCGAAGGACGCCGCCCACGACCTGTCGCTCGTCGCGCACCTGGCCGGCCTGCACACCCTGGGCCGCCCGCTGCTGGTGGCCGCCTCCCGCAAACGCTTCCTCGGGCACGTCCTGGCCGGGCCCGGCTCGGCCCCGCCGCCCGCCCGCGAACGCGACGCGGCGACCGCGGCCGTCTCCGCCCTGGCGGCGTCGGCCGGAGCCTGGGCGGTCCGGGTCCACGAGGTACGGGCCACCGCCGACGCCGTCCGCGTCGCCCGCGCGGTCGAGGGAGCCGCGTGAACGAGGAACACGCACGGGCCGCCGCCGACATCGCGGAGGTCGAGGCCGCCAACACCGCCTTCTACGAGGCGCTGGAACGCGGCGACCACGACGAGCTCTCCGGCCGGTGGCTGCCGGGCGAGGACCTCACCGTCTCCTGCGTCCACCCCGGCTGGCCGGTGCTCACGGGCCGCGGCGAGGTACTGCGCAGCTACGCCCTGATCATGGCGAACACCGAGTACATCCAGTTCTTCCTCACCGACGTCAACATCGCGATGACCGACGACACCGCCCTGGTCACCTGCACCGAGAACATCCTCAGCGGCGGCCCCGCCGAGGAGGGCAACGCGCTGGGACCGCTGGTGGGCCAGCTGGTCGTCGCCACGAACGTGTTCCGGCGCACCGCCGACGGCTGGAAACTCTGGTCCCACCACGGGTCGCCCGTCCTGACCGAATCCGACGAGGACGACGACGAGGAAACGCCTTCCTGAGTGGGTACGGGACCCGTGGGGGTTGGAACCGATGACCACCGGGTATGGGCGGCTACCAGCCCGGAGGCGCTGTCCACGGCCCCCACGGGCGAGCACTGTCGGTGCTCGCAGGTAGATTCGAAAGAAGGCACCTCGCCGCCCGCACGCGGCCGGATGTCTCTCGACCAACGACAGCAGGAGTGATTCGCGTGGATCGTGTCGCGCTGCGCGGCCTCAAGGCCCGTGGGCACCACGGTGTCTTCCCCCGGGAACGGGAAGAGGGCCAGACCTTCATCGTCGACCTGGTGCTCGGCCTCGACACCCGCCCCGCGGCAGCCACCGACGACCTGGCCCGCACCGTGCACTACGGCGTGGTGGCCGAGGAGGTCGTCGACGTGGTGACCGGCGAACCGGTCGATCTGATCGAGACGCTCGCCGAGCGCATCGCCCAGCAGTGCCTGAAGCACGAAGGCGTCCAGGAGGTCGAGGTCGTGGTGCACAAGCCGGACGCACCGATCACCGTCCCCTTCGACGACGTGACCATCACCATCATCCGGAGCCGAGCATGACTGCATTTTCCACCGCAGGGCAGAGCGACCCGACCGTACAGCCGGTTCCGACCGCCGTCGTCCGCCAGGTCGACGATGCCGACATCACGCTCTCCAACCCCAAGATGGCCGTGATCTCCCTCGGCTCCAACCTGGGCAACCGGCTGGAGACCCTCCAGGGGGCCGTCGACGCCCTGGAGGACACCCCGGGCCTGAGGGTCAAGGCCGTCTCCCCGGTGTACGAGACGGAGCCCTGGGGCGTCGAGGCGGATTCCCAGCCCTCGTACTTCAACGCCGTCATCCTCGTGAAGACGACGCTGCCCCCCGCCTCCCTGCTGGAGCGCGGCCAGGCCGTCGAGGAGGCCTTCGACCGGGTCCGCGAGGAGCGCTGGGGGCCGCGCACCATCGACGTCGACATCGTGGCGTACGCCGACGTCCTCTCCGACGACCCGGTGCTCACGCTCCCGCACCCGCGCGCCCACGAGCGGGCCTTCGTCCTCGCCCCCTGGCACGACGTCGACCCCGAGGCGCAGCTGCCCGGCGCCGGCCCGGTGGCCCAGCTCCTCGCCGAGGTCGGCCGCGACAGCGTCCTGCCCCGCGCCGACCTGGAACTGCGCCTGCCGGTGTAATCGTTAGGCTCGACGGACGGTGGTCCGGCGCACGGCCGGACCGGGCACAGGCGGCGCGAAGGGCGGCTCACTCGGTGAAGCAACTACGGCTCGGGGTACTGGCGGGCCTCTTCGCCGCCGCCGGCGTCCTCTCCTGGGGCGGGGCCCGCCTCTGGGACTCCCTCGGCACCCTGCCGAGCGTCCCGCTGGCCGCGTCGATCGTGCTGGCCGTGATCGCGGCGATCCTCCTCGCGACCGCCCTCTCCACCCGCACCCGCCTCCGCGCCCAGCGCGAGCGCCGCCCCGGCGCCAAGGGGGTCGAGCCCCTGTTCGCGGCGCGCGCGGTCGTCTTCGGCCAGGCGAGCGCCCTGGTCGCCGCCCTCGTCGCCGGGATGTACGGCGGCACCGGCGTCTTCCTCCTGAGCTACCTCGACATCCCGCCCCGCCGCGACCAGGCCATCTACGCGGGCGCGGCGGTGGTGGCCGGCATCGCGGTCATCGCGGCCGCGCTCTTCCTGGAACGGGTCTGCCGCCTCCCGGAGGACGGCAACGACCACGACGGCACGGGCGCGGCAGCGGCGTAACGCCGCACGGGCCCGGCCGCCCGATGCACGAGGCCACCGCGCCGGTCACGCCGCCGCGCGGACCAGATGCCCGTTGACCAGGAACGCGGAATGCGGCCGAAGCCGGTATCCGTAGACGGTGAACGGCTTGCCGGGCGCGGGACGCGGCCGCACGGACTCGACGGTCACCCAGCTGGATTCCACGGGATCGGTGGCGTGGTGCTCCGGCCGGAACGTGCCGCGGGCCGCCCACCGGTCCACCAGGATCAGGTGCGACGCCAGACCCTTCCTCGCTGGGGTGAACCGTGCGCCGATGATCTCGGCCAGGTCGACAAGAAAGGGCACGTTGGCGCTGACAAGGGTCCGGCCGGCCCAGCGCTTGGCACGGCACCCGTCACCATCCGCGTATCCGTCGAGGAAGCCGTCGAACACCTCACGGTCCCGGAGTACGACCCGGGGAAACGCCTGCCTCATGTGGTGCGCGTCGCCGCCGGCGTACTGGCGCAGGGCGTCGGCGAGGTAGGAGGACACCACTCGGACGCGGAAGCCCGGAATCTCGCGGCCCAGGTAGCCGGAGGGCCGCGTCACGGGCTGGAGCCGGGCCGCCAGGCCCGTCGCCTCGGTGAGGCTGCGCGCGTACCGGGTGGCGAACGCCTCGTCGTTCACGACAAGCGACACGTAGTTCTTGCCCACCGTGCCGTCCGCACAGGTGGCCCCCACGAAGTAGCCGAACGCGTATCCCATGCGGAACGTGAGCCGTTCGCGGCAGAGCTTGCGCGCATGGGTCCACGCGATGGTTCTGCCCGTCGCGTCCTCGGCCCGGACCCAGCCGCTCGGTGTGGCCAGCAGGAGGTGCCCGGCAACCGTGAAAGCCGCATGACTCGTGACGACGTCCACAACCGCCCTCGCCTTGACGGCCGTGACGTCCGTGACCGTCGTCTGTGCCGCGCGGGACCCGTCCAGCGTCCACAGCCTGGTGCCGACTGCGACCTCGCGGGCCTGGAGACGCCCTCCCACCGCGTTCACGGTCTGCTTGCTCGGTAACCCATCGCTCATGCGGCGCTCCTCGGCCTGTTCACCATCACCGGCCGAGGAGCGTATCGGGCACCACCGACAAAGGGTGTCAGCGCGCCAATATGAGGCTCATCGCCTCGGCGCGGGTCGAGGCATCGCGCAGTTGGCCGCGCACGGCCGACGTCGTGGTCTTCGCCCCGGGCTTGCGGATGCCGCGCACCGACATGCACATGTGCTCGGCCTCGATCACCACGATCGCACCCCGCGCCTCCAGGATCCGCATGAGCGAGTCCGCCACCTGCGTGGTGAGGCGTTCCTGTACCTGGGGCCTGCGGGCGAAGACGTCCACCAGGCGGGCCAGCTTCGACAGACCGGTGATCTTGCCGGAGTCGGCCGGTATGTAGCCGACGTGCGCGACACCGTGGAAGGGCAGGAAGTGGTGTTCGCAGAGCGACATGATCTCGATGTCCTTCACCAGGACCATCTCGTCGTGCCCGAGATCGAAGGTCGTGGTGAGCACGTCCTCGGGTTCCTGCCGCAGACCGGCGAGGATCTCCTTGTACGCCCGCGCCACCCGCCCCGGAGTCTCCCGCAGCCCCTCGCGGTCCGGGTCCTCCCCGACGGCGATCAGCAGTTCGCGTACGGCCGCCTCGGCCCGCTTCTCGTCGAATTCGCCGATCGAACCCTGGCCGTCCAGCGTCACCGGGTCGGTCATCTGTGCCTCGTTCCTCTGTGCTGTCCCGTGCGCGGGTTCGCGCTCAGACCTCGCAGGCATACGGAAAAGCCGCGCCCCCACAGGCTAAAACCTGGGGGGCGCGGCATCCATTCCGGGACCGGGTCGGCCCCCGTGACGGAGGTCTCACCGGAGTCGGTCTGTCACTGGCTCTCGGGACGCTCCTCGGGGATCGCCTCGGTGGACGGGGCGATGTCCTTCGTCAGGTCCTTCGGGGCGATCTCCGGCGGGGTGGCCGAACCGTTGGCGACGGATGCGCCGTTGGTGAGGGCCAGCTCCTTGGGAGAGAGCACCGGGGGCCGCGTCGACGGGGTGCGCCGGGCGGATCCGGTCCAGGCCGGCCGGGCGGGGCGCCGGACGAGCGGGGCGAAGATCTCGGCGATCTCGTCCTTGCCCAGCGTCTCCTTCTCCAGCAGTTCGAGCACCAAGGCGTCGAGGATGTCGCGGTTCTCGACGAGGATCTCCCACGCGTCGTTGTGGGCGGTCTCGATGAGCTTCTTGACCTCCTCGTCGACCAGTGCCGCGACCTCTTCCGAGTAGTCGCGCTGGTGGCCCATCTCGCGGCCCAGGAAGGGCTCCGAGTTGTCGCCGCCGAACTTGATCGCGCCGAGGCGCTCCGTCATGCCGTACTGCGTGACCATCGCGCGGGCCGTCGCCGTGGCCTTCTCGATGTCGTTCGCGGCGCCGGTGGTCGGGTCGTGGAAGACCAGCTCCTCGGCCGCACGTCCGCCCAGCATGTACGCCAGCTGGTCGAGCATCTCGTTGCGGGTCGTGGAGTACTTGTCCTCCTCCGGAAGCACCATCGTGTAACCGAGGGCGCGACCGCGGGAGAGGATCGTGATCTTGTGGACCGGGTCCGACTGGGGGGAGGCCGCCGCGACCAGGGCGTGTCCGCCCTCGTGGTACGCGGTGATCTTCTTTTCCTTCTCGGACATGATCCGGGTCCGCTTCTGCGGGCCCGCCACGACGCGGTCGATGGCCTCGTCGAGGCTCTCGTTGTCGATGAGCTTCTTGTTGCTGCGCGCCGTCAGGAGCGCGGCCTCGTTGAGCACGTTCGACAGGTCGGCGCCGGTGAAGCCGGGCGTGCGCCGGGCGACGGCGCCGAGGTCGACGCCCTCCGCCACGGGCTTGCCCTTCTGGTGCACCTTGAGGATCTCCAGGCGGCCCTGCATGTCCGGGCGGTCGACCGCGATCTGCCGGTCGAAGCGTCCGGGGCGCAGCAGCGCCGGGTCGAGGATGTCCGGGCGGTTCGTGGCGGCGATCAGGATGACGCCGCCCTTCACGTCGAACCCGTCCATCTCGACGAGCAGCTGGTTGAGCGTCTGCTCGCGCTCGTCGTGACCGCCGCCCATGCCGGCGCCGCGGTGGCGGCCGACGGCGTCGATCTCGTCGACGAAGACGATCGCCGGGGCGTTCGCCTTGGCCTGCTCGAAGAGGTCGCGCACCCGGGAGGCACCGACACCGACGAACATCTCGACGAAGTCGGACCCGGAGATCGAGTAGAACGGCACGCCCGCTTCGCCGGCGACGGCGCGTGCGAGCAGCGTCTTGCCCGTACCGGGCGGCCCGTAGAGCAGAACGCCCTTGGGAATCTTGGCGCCGACGGCCTGGAACTTGGCCGGCTCCTGGAGGAACTCCTTGATCTCGTGGAGCTCCTCGACCGCCTCGTCGGAACCCGCCACATCGGAGAAGGTCGTCTTGGGGGTGTCCTTGGTGATCAGCTTGGCCTTGGACTTGCCGAACTGCATGACCTTGGATCCGCCGCCCTGCATCTGATTCATCAGAAACAGGAAGACGACCACGATGAGGACGAAGGGCAGCAGCGAGAGGAGAATCGAGACGAACGGGGACTGCTTCGACGGCGAGACGGTGTAACCCTTCTCGATGTCACCGTCCTCGAACTTCTGCTGCAGCGTGTCGGCGAGCTCGACGCCCTGGTTGCCGATGTAGCTCGCCTGGAACTTGCTGCCGGACTCGCCTTCGAGCTTCTGGCCCTTCTTCAGCTCGATCTTGAGGATTTGTTCGTCACCGGTGGTCAGCTTGGCCTGCTCCACCTGGTTCTTGCTGATCGCCTGGACCACCTTGCCGGTGTCCACCGTCTTGTGGCCGCCGGACGAGCCGACGACCTGCATCAACACGACCACGGCGAGGACGGCCAGCACGATCCACATGACGGGCCCACGGAAGTATCGCTTCACGTCCATCCATACGGAGCGAAGATGCCCCGTCCCTCCTGCCCGTAGGTAAATGCTGCTGTTTGAAAAGACTGTTCTTCGGACGGTACCCCAGCATCGTCACCCGCGACTGCCGGGTACGACGGAGAAACCTGCTTTCGCAGCTTCAACGGCCCGAGGGCGGCGAGGGTTCCCCAGCGGGTCGGCCGGGGTCAGCCGCCGTAGACGTGCGGGGCGAGCGTGCCGACGAAGGGCAGGTTGCGGTACTTCTCCGCGTAGTCCAGCCCGTAGCCGACGACGAACTCGTTGGGGATGTCGAAACCGATCCACTTCACATCGATCGCGACCTTTGCGGCATCCGGCTTGCGCAGCAGGGTGCAGACCTCCAGCGAGGCCGGTTCCCGGGAGCCCAGGTTGGACAGCAGCCAGGACAGCGTCAGACCGGAGTCGATGATGTCCTCGACGATCAGGACGTGCTTGCCCTTGATGTCGGTGTCGAGGTCCTTGAGGATCCGGACGACGCCGGAGGACTGGGTGCCGGCCCCGTACGAGGAGACGGCCATCCAGTCCATCGTGACGGGGGTGGACAGCGCGCGCGCCAGGTCCGCCATGACCATCACCGCGCCCTTGAGGACGCCGACGATCAGCAGGTCCTTGCCCGCGTACTCCGCGTCGATCTCCGCGGCCAGCTCGACGAGCTTCGCGTCGATCTCTTCCTTGGTGAGGAGCACCGACTGAAGGTCGGTACCCATGTCCTTCTCGTTCACCCACGTCTCTTTCTCTGCCTGCCGGCCCGGGAAAGCGCCCGGGCCGGGCCGGCTGTTCGCCTGCACTTCAGCCGCTCGCGCGTCAGCTCTGCCGAATGACCAGTCTGCCACCCTGCCGCATCGCCTCGACGCGGCCGGGCAGGTTGATGGCCCGCTGGCCGCGCCAGCCGGTGATCAGGCGGTCGACTTCTTCGAGGTGCCGGGCGAAGAGGGAGCCGGCGGGCGCCCCGGCCTCGATCAGTGCGCGGCGCAGCACCCGGCGGCGTACCGCGGGCGGCAGGACGCAGAGCTTGGCGCACTCCAGGCGGCCGGTCGCGTCGCGTACGGACAGCTCGGCCTCGGCGGCCCAGGTGTCCAGGGCGTCGGCGTCGTCGCGGGAGAGCTGGGCGGTGCGGGCGAGGGCTTCGACGACGCCTTTGCCGAGCGCCTTCTCCAGCGCGGGCAGGCCTTCGTGGCGGAGCCGGGAGCGGGTGTAGGCGGGGTCGATGTTGTGCGGGTCGTCCCAGACGGGCAGGGACTGGACCAGGCAGGCCTTGCGGACGGCCTGCCGGTCGAGGTGGAGGAAGGGGCGGCGGTAGCGGTCGGCCGGCCCGGAGGCGGCGGCCATGCCGGAGAGCGAGCGGATGCCGGAACCGCGGGCGAGGCCGAGGAGGACCGTCTCGGCCTGGTCGTCGCGGGTGTGGCCGAGCAGGACGGCGGCGGCGCCGTGGCGTTCGGCGGCGGCGTCCAGCGCGGCGTAGCGGGCGTCGCGGGCGGCGGCCTCGGGGCCGCCCTCGCGTCCGACGTGCACGGCGACGGCCTCGACGGGGTCGAGGTCCATGGCGGTGAGCCGGGTGACGACCTCGGCGGCGCGGAGGCCGGACCCCGACTGGAGGTTGTGGTCGATGGTGATGCCGCCGGCCCGGACGGCGAGTTTGCGGGCCTCGAACGCGAGGGCGGAGGCGAGCGCCATGGAGTCGGCGCCGCCGGAGCAGGCGACGAGGACGAGCGGGGTGTCGGGCCGGTCGGGGAGAGCGGTCCTGCCCGCGGCGCCGGCTTCGGCGTAGCGGGAGCGGGCGGCGTGCGCGGGGCGCCTCGCCGCGTCGGCCGGCCGGTCGTGGTCGGCGTGCCGGTGGAATTCGGTGATGACGTCGTGGAGTACGCGGCGGACCGCCAGGCGTATCGCCGCGACCGCAGGATGGGGACCCATGTCCGGTGCCCTTCGTGGAGTTCGGGAGGAGCGTCGAGCGCCGGAACGCGTGAGTCCCGTCACTCAGAGTGCGTCGATGGTGACAGAGGCAAGCTGTTCATCGAGCATTGCACGGCTTCCCATGCCCCTACGGTCCCTCGGATGGGTGATTGGCGGGCCAATATCGGTCCCCGGAAGGCCCGATGGTCAGGATTCGGCCTTACGGTGCACCCGCGCGACCCAGTCGGCGGGCTTGGCGATCTCGGCCTTGGTCGGGAGGGTGTTCGGTGAGGTCCAGACGCGGTTGAAGCCGTCCATGCCGACCTCTTCGACGACCGATCGTACGAACTTCTCGCCGTCCTTGTACTGCCGGAGCTTGGCGTCCAGGCCGAGGAGCTTGCGCAGGGCCTGGTCGAGGCGGCCGGCGCCCTGGGCGCGGCGCTGCTGGAACTTCTCGCGGATCTCGGTGACGGAGCCGACGACGTCGGGGCCCACGCCGTCCATCACGAAGTCCGCGTGCCCTTCGAGGAGGGACATGACGGCGGTGAGGCGGCCGAGCACTTCCCGCTGGGCGGGGGTCTGGACGATGTCGACGAGGCTCCGGCTGTCGCTCTCGCCCTGTTCACCCTCGGGGCGTCCGGCGCCGGAGAGGGACTGGGCGGCCTCGCGGAGGCGTTCCAGGAAGGTCATCGGGTCGACGTCGGTCTCGTCGAGGAACGTCTGGATCTCGCCCTGGAGGTGGTCGCGGAGCCAGGGCACACCGGTGAACTGGGTGCGGTGGGTCTCCTCGTGGAGGGCGACCCAGAGCCGGAAGTCGTGCGGGTCGACGTCCAGTTCGCGTTCGACGTGGACGATGTTGGGGGCGACGAGGAGGAGCCGGCCGCCGCCGTCGGCGGAGGCGGGCAGGTCCCTGGTGGCCGGGGCGAACGTCTCGTACTGGCCGAGGACCCGGGAGGCGAGGAACGAGAGCAGCATGCCCAGCTCGACGCCGGTGACCTTGCCGCCGACCATGCCGACGACGGCGCCGCCGGGTCCGCCGGAGCGGCGGCTCTCCATCTTGGCGAGCAGGGGGCGCAGCAGTTCGCGGAAGCCGGCGACGTTGGCCTTGATCCAGCCGGCCCGGTCGACGACGAGGACGGGGGTGTCCTCGGGCTCGGTCCCCTCGGGGATCATCCGGGTGAAGAGCCGGACGTGTTCCTCCGAGGCCTTGGCATGCCGCCGCAGCTCCGCGACGACGGCGCGGGCCTCCTCGCGGCTGATGTCGGGGCCGGGCCGGACCAGTCGGGTCGCGGTCGCCACCGCGAGATTCCAGTCGACCATCTGGGCACCACCGATGCTCGTCATGCGTCAACCGTACGTGAGCCCGTCGCCCGGTGGTGGGGTCTTGCACCGCTCTTCGGGTGCTGCGGCCTACTCGGCCGCCGGGTGGGCGAGTGCGGTGGCCAGGGCGTCGAGGGCTGGTTCGGCCTCGGTCGCGGAGCGGCTGCCGGAGGCGAGGAAGGCGAAGGCGAGCAGTCGGCCCCGGGGGTCTACCACGGTCCCGGCGAGGGAGTTGACGCGGCTGAGGGTGCCGGTCTTGGCGCGGATCAGGCCGGTGCCTTCGGAGCCGTCCCCGTAGCGGTCGCCGAGGGTGCCGCTGAATCCGGCGATCGGGAGGCCGGTGAGGACCGGGCGCAGTCCGGGGCGGTCGGGGTCGGCGGCGCGGGCGAGGAGGGTGGTGAGGAGGGCCGGGGTGACCCGGCCCGCGCGGTCGAGGCCGCTGCCGTCGGCGAGGTGGGCCCCGGTCACCGGGACTCCGAGCTTCTTCAGTTCGTTGGTGACGGCGCGGCGGGCTCCGGCGAAGTCGGCGCTCTCGCCCTTGGCGATGGCGGTCTGCCGGGCGAGTGCCTCGGCGATGTCGTTGTCGCTGTTGGTGAGGGTGCGCTCGACGAGGGCGGCGAGCGGGGCCGAGTGGTGGGTGGCGACGGTGCGGGCCCTGTCGTCCGGGCCGGCCTCGCGGGGGGCGCCGGTGACCTCGACGCCGGCCTTCCTCAGCTGTGCGGCGAAGGCGCGGGCGGCGTCGCCGGCGGGGTCGTCGGTGCGCTTGGCGGGGCCGCGGTCCGTGTCGTTGAGGCGGCCCTCGTTGACCATGAGGGCGGTGACGGGGGCGATGTTGTCGTTGGGGCTGATCGGGTGGAGTACGGGGCCGGTGTAGCGGGAGATGTCGTACGTGAGGCGTACGGGGCCTGCGTCCTCGCCGCTGTCCTCGCCGTCCTCGCCGTCCTCGCGGAGGGCCTTCGCGGCGTCGGCGGCCATCGAGCGCAGGGCCGCCTTGCTCAGCGTGGGGTCGCCGCCGCCGACGAGGGTGAGGGTGCGCGCGTCGGCGGAGAGCGCGACGGTGGTGGCGATGCGGTGGTCGGGGCCCAGGGCGGAGAGCGCGGCGGCGGTGGTGGCGATCTTGATGGTGGAGGCCGGGGTCATCGGGGCGGTGGCGCCGGTTCCGTACAGCTGCTTGCCGGTGGCGGTGTCGATGACGGACGCGGCGACCCTGTCGCCGAGTCCGGGCGCGCCGATGAGCGGGGCGAGGGTGTCGCGGAGCACGGCGGCGTCCCTCGGGGCGTCGTGGGTGGTGGTGCCGAGGGCCGGGAGGACGGCCGGGGCGCTGGGGGCCGGGCGGGGGCCGTCGGGTGTCGGGCGGCCGTGATGTGCGCCACCTGTTCGGTCCGCGGTGACTGCCAGTGCCCGCTCGGCCTTACGCTGACCGTTGTCCCAGGGGCCGGCGGCGAGGACGGCGCCGGCGGCGACGACCAGGCCGAGCGTCGCGGAGCCTGCGATGACCTGCCAGGTGTACGACCCGTTGTGTCTGTTCTTCAGGACCTTCAGCCTGCCCCACGGGTCCGACGGGCGCATCGACGGTCTTTCCACCGGCTCGGCCACCGTTGACCAGCCCCTTTCGCGAGCACTCTTCTGCGTGGGGGACACTTAATCACCAGTCGTATGTGTTGATCATGGAGGAGCCACCCGTGGAGTTCGACGTCACCATCGAGATCCCGAAGGGTTCGCGGAACAAGTACGAGGTGGACCACGAGACCGGTCGGATCCGCCTGGACCGTCGACTCTTCACCTCGACCAGCTACCCGGCCGACTACGGCTTCGTCGAGAACACCCTCGGCGAGGACGGCGACCCGCTGGACGCGCTGGTCATTCTGGACGAGCCGACCTTCCCCGGTTGCCTCATCAAGTGCCGCGCCATCGGTATGTTCCGGATGACCGACGAGGCGGGCGGCGACGACAAGCTGCTCTGCGTCCCGGCGTCCGACCCGCGGGTGGAGCACCTGCGCGACATCCACCACGTGTCGGAGTTCGACCGCCTGGAGATCCAGCACTTCTTCGAGGTCTACAAGGACCTGGAGCCCGGCAAGTCCGTCGAGGGCGCCGACTGGGTCGGCCGTACCGAGGCGGAGGCCGAGATCGAGGCCTCGTACAAGCGTCTTGAGGCGCAGGGCGGCGCGCACTGACGTCCCTCTTCCGGTTCCGTTTGTGAGCCGGACGGCCGTCTCGGAACGGGCGGTACACCTCCACGGGTGTACCGCCCGTTTCGCTGTCCGCACTTCCGCGCGTGCGGGGCCCATGCCCGTGGCCATACTGGGCAGACGTGCGACGGGACAGACACCCAGGTTGTGCGGTCGAGGAGGAACGAGGTCGAGTGGTGGCGGAATCGGGCGGTCCTGAGGACCAGAAGCCCCAGTCCGACGAGGCGCGGAGCGCTTTCGCCCCGCCCGCGGGGACGAGTCATCCGGCGTCGCCGCCCGAGGAGGACCATCCGACGTCCGAGTTCGCGCTGCCGACCGGTGTGCACCAGGAGCAGGCCGGTCCGGCCGGTCCGGGCGGCGGCTCCGGGGGCGGTACGAACTCCGACACGCTGAGTTCCGCTTTCACCCCGCCGGCCACGTACAGGGCCCAGCAGTCGCCGCCCGCGTTCACCCCGGCGCAGGGCATTCCGATGGTCAGACTGACCAAGGAGGCGCCCTGGCAGGACCGGATGCGCACGATGCTGCGGATGCCGGTGACCGAGCGTCCGGCGACGGAGGCGATCCAGCGGACCGACGACGAGACGGGTCCCGCCGTGCCGCGCGTGCTCGACCTGACGCTGCGTATCGGGGAGCTGTTGCTGGCGGGCGGCGAGGGCGCCGAGGACGTCGAGGCGGCGATGTTCGCGGTGACCCGGTCCTACGGACTCGACCGCAGCGAGCCGACGGTCACGTTCACGCTGCTGTCCATCTCGCACCAGCCGTCGCTGGTCGACGACCCGGTGACGGCGAGCCGTACTGTACGTCGCCGGGGCACCGACTACACCCGTCTGGCGGCCGTGTTCCGGCTGGTCGACGACATCACCAGCACGGACACCGAGATCTCGCTGGAGGAGGCCTACCGGCGGCTCGCGGAGATCCGCCGCAATCGGCACCCGTATCCGGGCTGGGTGCTGACGGCGGCCGCCGGGCTGCTGGCCGGTTCGGCCTCCGTGCTGGTCGGCGGCGGGTTCCTGGTGTTCGTCGTGGCGGCGGCGGGCGCGATGCTCGGCGACCGTCTCGCCTGGCTGTGCGCCGGGCGCGGGCTGCCGGAGTTCTACCAGTTCACGGTGGCCGCGATGCCGCCCGCCGCGATGGGGGTGGCGCTGACGCTGACCCATTCCACGGACGTCCGGCCCTCGGCGGTGATCACCGGTGGGCTGTTCGCGCTGCTGCCGGGGCGGGCGCTGGTGGCGGGGGTGCAGGACGGGCTGACCGGCTACTACATCACCGCGTCGGCCCGGCTGCTGGAGGTCATGTACTTCTTCATCGGGATCGTCGCGGGCGTGCTGATCATTCTGTACCTGGGGGTGCAGCTGGGGGCCCAGCTCAATCCCGAGGCCGAATTCATCCCCAACGACCGTCCGGCGCTGCAGATCCTGGTGTCGATGACGCTGAGCCTGGCCTTCGCGGTGCTGCTCCAGCAGGAGCGGTCGACCGTGCTGGCGGTGACCCTGAACGGGGGCGTGGCCTGGATCGTCTTCGGGGCGATGGCCCGGACCGGAGGCATCTCGCCGGTCGCCGCGACGGCGGTGGCCGCCGGTCTGGTGGGGCTGTTCGGCCAGTTGTTCTCGCGCTACCGGTTCACTTCCTCGCTGCCGTACATCACGGCGGCGATCGGGCCGCTGCTGCCTGGTTCGGCGACGTACTTCGGTCTGCTGGGCGTGGCGCAGAACGAGGTGAACCGGGGCCTGACCTCGTTGTCGACGGCGGTCGCGACGGCGCTGGCCATCGCGATCGGGGTGAACCTCGGGAGTGAGATCTCGCGGCTGTTCATGGGGGTGCCGGGCGCGATCGGCGGGGCGAGCCGCCGGGCGGCGAAGCGGACCCGGGGGTTCTGAGCGGACGACGACGGTCGGCGGCCCTCTCTCGTACGGCCGCGGCGACGCGCCGGGCCCGCGCGGGTCCCGAGCGGACGGGCTACCCGTACCTCGTGCCTCCGTGCCCGTGCCCGTGCCCGTGCCCGTGCCCGTGTCCATGTCCGTGCCCGTGCCCGTGTCCGTGCCCGTGTCCGTGCCCGTACGACGAAGGCGCCCCTCCCCGGATCTGCGGGGAGGGGCGCCTTCGGTGCGTGTGTACGCGGCGCGGGATCAGCGCTTGGCGTGCCGGCCGCGCTGGCCGGTGGAGGGGCCGTTGCCGCCCGCCGGGGGGCGGCCGGAGCCGTCGCCCTCCCGCGCCTCGGCCGCGGCGGCCTTCTTGCCCTGGCTGCGGGCCCGCAGCACCTCGACCACGATCGGCACCACGGAGATGAGCACGATCAGGATGAGGATCATCTCGATGTGCTCGTGCACGAAGTCGATCTTGCCGAGCATCGCGCCGAGCACGGTGACGCCGACGCCCCAGAGGATCGCGCCGACGATGTTGTACGTGATGAAGGAGCGGTAGTTCATCCGGCTGACGCCCGCGATGATCGGCGTGAAGGTGCGCACGATGGGCACGAAGCGCGCCAGGACCAGGGACTTCGGGCCGTGCTTCTCGAAGAACTCGTGGGCCTTCTCCACGTTCTCCTGCTTGAAGAGGCGGGAGTCGGGGCGCTTGAAGAGGGCAGGGCCGACCTTGCGGCCGAAGAGATAGCCCACCTGGTCGCCGACGATCGCGGCGACGGCGACCAGCGTGCAGACGAGCCAGAGCGGGTACTTCAGCTGGCCCGTGGTCACCAGCAGCCCGGTGGTGAACAGCAGCGAGTCGCCGGGCAGGAAGAACCCGATCAGGAGGCCGGACTCGGCGAAGACGATGAGGAGCAGGCCGGGGAGCCCGAACGTGTTGAGCAGATAGTCCGGGTCCAGCCAGCTCGGTCCGAGCGCAAGCGTATTCAAGGGTCCGGGCTCCAGGATGGTGTGCGATGGCGGCTCTGTGGCTGCCCCAAGCTATCAACGCCCGGCCGGCGCCCTTGGTTCCAGTGGCGCACAGCGCACGTGCACATCGTGCGGAGCGGTCCGAAGCTGCTCGCAGGAGGTGCCACAAACATGGGCATTGAGGATTTCGGCGGCGGTCGGGCCGCCCAGGCGGACGTGCTGGTCGTCACCATCCGGCGCAGGCTGAAGTCGATGATCCACGGTGATCAGCAAGCTGTGACGCGTCCGGGGTACGGGAGTGGGCCGGGCGTGACGCGGGGCCGCCGGGCCACCATTAGGGCGTTTTGTCTGATTCCTCCCTCTAGGGTGAGCCGGTGGCCCCCGCACCCCCCGCGCCCCCGCCGACACCCCCGTCCACTCCGGCTCCCCCGCACCCTCCGGCCGCCCCGGCCCGGCTGCTGCTGCCGCTCGTACCGCCCGCGATCGTCGTCGGCGTCGCCTGCGCGTTGATCCTGCTCGGGGTGAGCCTGCTGGCGGAGGGGCTCCAGGACGTGCTCTGGGAGACCCTGCCCGACGCGCTCGGGGTGGGGCGGTTCTCCTCGCTGTGGATGATCGTGATGCTCACCGCGACCGGTCTCGCGGTGGGGCTCGTCCTGCGGGCCGTGCCCGGTCACGGCGGGCCCGATCCGGCCACCACCGGCCTGGTGGACGCGCCGATGAGGCCCGGCGTCGTGCCCGGGCTGCTCCTGGTGACCGCCCTGGCGCTGGCGGGCGGGGTGAGCCTCGGGCCGGAGAACCCGATCACGGCGGCCAACGTCGCGCTGGCCTTCTGGCTCGGCCGGCGGTTCGCGCCCGGGGCGCCCGGCGAGCTGTGGGTGTCGCTCGCCGCGGCCGGCACGGTGGGGGCCCTCTTCGGGACCCCGGTCGCCGCCGCGCTGATCCTCTCCGAGACGCTGGCCTCGCAGCCGGGCCCCGGGGCGTTCTGGGACCGGCTGTTCGCCCCGCTCGCGGCCGGTACGGCGGGTGCGCTGACCATGTCGCTGATCGCCCACCCCAGCTTCGACCTGTCCCTCCCCGCGTACGCGGGACCGCACTGGGGCGATCTGCTCTCCGCCCTGCTGATCGCCTCGGCGGGGGCGCTCCTCGGCCTGCTCGCGGTGTACGCCTTCCCGGTGGCCCACCGGGCCTTCACCGCGCTGCGGTACCCGGTGCTCGCCCTGACCCTGGGCGGGCTGGCGCTGGGGCTGCTCGGCGTACTGGGCGGCCACCTCACGCTCTTCAAGGGGCTCGACGAGGTGAAGGCGCTCGCCGGGGACCCGGACGGCTGGTCGGCCGGGGAGTTCGCGGGGATGGCGGTGGTGAAGACGGCCGCCCTCGTGATCGCGGCGGCCTGCGGCTTCCGGGGCGGGCGGATCTTCCCCGCGGTCTTCGCGGGGGTGTCGCTGGGGCTCTGCGCCCACGCGCTGGTCGACGCGGTCCCGCCGTCGCTCGCGGTGTCCTGTGCGGTGCTGGGCGTGTTGCTGGCCGTCACCCGGCAGGGCTGGGTGAGCCTGTTCACGGCGGCGGTGCTGGTCAGCGACGCGTCCGTGCTGCCGCTGCTGTGCGCCGCCACCCTGCCCGCCTGGCTGCTGGTCACCGGGCGGGCCCAGATGCAGCTGGACGGGGACGGGAAGCCGCTGCGCTGAGGGGGCCGCCGCCACGGTCACGGGGAAGGCCCCGTCCGACGCGCCGGACGCACCGAACCTCCGTATCGTCTGGTTCGTGCGCCTTTGCGCCACCTTGCACTGATCCTGCTTCGACGGAGGTCCCCGCATGCCCACGCCCGTCAACGTCGCCGTCATCTACTACTCCTCCACCGGCACCGTCGCCGCGATCGCGAAGGCCATCGCCGGGGACGCGGAGCGGGCCGGGGCGCAGGTGCGGTTGCGCCGGGCGGCGGAGCTCGCCCCGCAGGCGGCCATCGACTCCAACCCGGCGTGGGCCGAGAACGTGACCGCCACCGCGGACATCCCCGAGGTATCGGCGGACGACATGGCGTGGGCGGACGCGGTGATCTTCGGTTCGCCGACCCGGTACGGGAACGTCACCGCCCAGCTGAAGCAGTTCATCGACACGCTCGGCGGGATGTGGCAGGCGGGGCAGCTCGCCGACAAGGTCTACAGCGGCTTCACCTCCAGCTCCACCACCCACGGCGGCCAGGAGTCCACGCTGCTCGCGCTCTACAACACGATCCACCACTTCGGCGGCATTCTCGTCGCCCCCGGGTACACCGACCCCTCGAAGTTCGTGGACGGCAACCCGTACGGCACCTCCCACGTCTCCGGGCAGGGCGACATCCCGGTCGGCGAGCAGACCCTGACCGCCGCCCGGGTGCAGGCGGAGCGGGTCGTGAAGTTCACCCGGGCGATCAAGGCGGGCCTGGCCGCCGAGAGCTGACCCCGCACCGCGAGTCGACCCCGCACCCCGACCGCTTCGGCCGAGAGAAGGGCCTCCACCATGCCGCTCCACCCCGGCGCCCACCCGGAACAGGACGAACCTTCGAAGGAGCGGCGCAGGCTCGCCCTGAACCCGTTCTTCGGCGAGGCCGACCCGACGGCCGCGATGAACACCGCGCCGCCCCGGCACCGGCTGCCCGACGGGCCGCTGCCGCCCATGACGGCGTACCGGCTGGTCCACGACGAGCTGATGCTCGACGGCAACTCCCGCCTCAACCTGGCCACGTTCGTCACCACGTGGATGGAGCCGCAGGCCGGCGTCCTGATGGGCGAGTGCCGGGACAAGAACATGATCGACAAGGACGAGTACCCGCGCACCGCCGAGTTGGAGCGGCGCTGTGTGGCGATGCTCGCCGACCTGTGGAACGCGCCCGATCCGAGGGCGGCCGTGGGGTGTTCGACCACCGGGTCGAGCGAGGCGTGCATGCTCGCGGGGCTCGCCCTGAAGCGGCGCTGGGCGAAGCGGAACGCGGACCGCTATCCCGCGACGGCCCGGCCCAATCTGGTGATGGGCGTCAACGTGCAGGTCTGCTGGGAGAAGTTCTGCGATTTCTGGGAGGTGGAGGCCCGGCTCGTCCCGATGGAGGGCGAGCGGTTCCATCTCGACCCGGCGGCCGCCGCCGAGCTGTGCGACGAGAACACCATCGGGGTCGTCGGCGTCCTCGGCTCCACCTTCGACGGGTCCTACGAGCCGATCGCCGAACTGTGCGCGGCCCTGGACGCCCTCCAGGAGCGGACCGGCCTCGATATCCCGGTCCATGTGGACGGGGCGTCCGGCGCGATGGTGGCCCCCTTCCTCGACCCGGACCTGGTGTGGGACTTCCGGCTGCCGAGGGTGGCGTCGATCAACACCTCGGGCCACAAGTACGGCCTCGTCTACCCGGGGGTCGGCTGGGCGCTGTGGCGTACGGCGGACGCGCTGCCCGAGGAGCTGGTCTTCCGGGTCAACTACCTGGGCGGCGACATGCCGACGTTCGCGCTGAACTTCTCCCGGCCCGGGGCGCAGGTCGTCGCGCAGTACTACACGTTCCTGCGCCTCGGGCACGAGGGTTACCGCGCGGTCCAGCAGGCCTCCCGGGACGTGGCCCGCGGCCTGGCCCGCGCGGTGGAGGAGCTGGGTGACTTCAGGCTCCTCACCCGGGGCGACGAGCTGCCGGTGTTCGCCTTCACGACGAACACGGACGTCCACGCGTACGACGTGTTCGACGTGTCCCGCCGACTGCGGGAGCACGGCTGGCTGGTGCCCGCGTACACGTTCCCCGCCAACCGGCAGGACCTCTCCGTGCTGCGGGTGGTGTGCCGCAACGGGTTCTCCTCCGACCTGGCCGAGCTGCTGATCGAGGACCTGAAGCTGCTGCTTCCCGAACTGCGGGCCCAGAAGCACCCGTTGACCCAGGACCGGGCGGCCTCGACGGCCTTCCACCACTGAGCGCGGCTCGCAGCGCCACCCGGGGCACGGCTACCTGCTGAGGCGCGCGAACTTGGCCACCGCCAGCGGGAAGAACACCGCGATGATGACCACCGGCCAGAGCACGGCCAGGAGTTGGGCGTGCTCGGCCGCCCAGGAGCCGGTCGCGCCGCCCGGATTGCCGAACAACTCCCGTACGGCGGTGGCCGTGGCGGACATCGGGTTCCACTCGACCACCGCGCCCAGCCAGCCCGGCATCGACTCGGGGGCGGCGAAGACGTTGGAGAGGAAGCCGACCGGCCAGACCAGGATCTGGACCGCCGCGACCATCTCCGGCCGCCCCGCCACCATGGCCAGCAGGATCCCGACCCAGAGCATCGCGAACCGCAGCAGGAGCAGCAGTCCGAACGCCCCCAGCGCGGCGGCGGCCCCGTGGTGCCAGCGCCAGCCGACCGCGTAACCGACCCCGGTCATCACCGCGAGCGCGGCCGTCGACTGGAGCATGTCCGCGGCGCTGCGGCCGACCAGGACGGCGCCGGGGACCATCGGCATCGAACGGAAGCGGTCGATGACGCCCTTGCCGAGGTCCTGGGTGACCGCGAGCATCGTGCTCTCCAGGCCGAAGGCCATGGTCAGCGCGAGCATCCCGGGGACCAGGAACTCCGTGGGGTCGCCGTCCACGCCCCGGCCGCCGCCGACCAGATACGTGAACATCAGCAGCAGCATCACCGGGAAGACCAGGTTGACCAGGACCGCGACGGGCTGCCGGGCCCAGTGCGCCAGTTCGCGGCGGGTCATCGTCCAGGAGTCGGCCAGGGCCCAGCCGAGGCGGGAGGCCGCCCCGCCCGGCCCGGGCGCCGCCGTCGTCGTCGCGCTCATGCCGCCACCTCCGCGTTCTTGTGCGCCTTCTGCGCCTTCTGCGTCTCCTGCGCCTTCTCGTCACGCTGTTCGCCGGCGGGCTGTCCGGTCAGCGACAGGAACACCTCGTCCAGGGTGGGGCGGCGCACCGCGATGTCCTCCGCCTCGATCCCCGCCTCCTCCAGCACCCGCACCGTCCGGGCCAGGGCCGCCATCCGGTCCGGGGCGGGCGCGCCGATCCGCCGCCGGTCGGCGTCCAGCACCAGGTCCGCGCCGCCGAGCAGGGCGCCCGCCTCCACGAGCCGGGACGCGTCGCGCACGACGATGTCGATCCGGTCGCCGCCGACGAGGGCCTTCAGCTCGTCGGGGGTGCCCTCGGCGACCGCCCGGCCGTCGTCGATGAGGGAGATCCGGTCGGCCAGCTGGTCCGCCTCCTCCAGATACTGCGTGGTCAGCAGCACCGTGGTGCCGCCGCCGACCAGGGACCGCACCGCGTCCCACACCTCGGTCCGGCCGCGCGGGTCGAGGCCGGTCGTCGGCTCGTCCAGGAACAGCACGTCCGGGTCGGTGATCAGCGACGCGGCCAGGTCGAGGCGCCTGCGCATGCCGCCGCTGTACCGCTTGACGGGCTTGCGCCCGGTGTCCGCGAGGCCGAACCGCTCCAGCAGCTCGTCCGCCCGGCTGCCCGCCCGGCGTGCGCCCAGGTGGTACAGCCGCCCGAACATCTCCAGGTTCTGCCGCCCGCCGAGCTGCTCGTCCACCGCCGCGTGCTGGCCGAGCAGCCCGATCCTGCGCCGCACCTCGCCCGCCCGTGCGCGGACGTCGAGGCCGGCCACGGTCACCCGGCCCGCGTCGTGGCGCAGCAGCGTCGACATGATCCGTACGGCGGTGGTCTTGCCCGCCCCGTTGGGGCCGAGCACTCCGTGCACGGTGCCGCTGCCGACGGCCAGGTCCAGTCCGCCCAGGGCGCTCTTCTCCCCGTACCGCTTGTGCACGCCGTCCATGACGATCGCTTCGGTCACGTTTCCCGCCCCTCCTGTAGTCAAACTTGACTAGAAGGTCGAAGGTAAACCCCGGTCCAGCATTCGTCAAACTTGATTAGTCGCGATCGCCAGGGTGGGGTACACCCGTGGCGTAGGGGTTCTCCTCGTCATCGGCGAGCAGCCCGACGAACGGGTCGCCCTCGTCGGCGAAGATGTACGCGCCGCCCTCGATGCGGGCGACCAGACCCCGGGTCCACTCCGCGCCGGTGTCGGCCGAGTGCACCCAGAGGTTCATGATCTCGCCGATGTGGCCGAGGGATTCGGGGCCTTCCTCGGGGGTGTAGTACTCGGTGACCGACCTGCGCCACTCCTCGATGCCCTTGATCCGCTCCTTGAGCAGCGCGACCGCCTCCGCCCGGGGCAGGTCGACGATGAAGCCGATGGCCGCCGAGAGGACGTCCATGTTCTGGTCGTAGGAGCGGATGGCGTCGCGCAGCAGGCGGCGGCACTCCGCCAGCCCCTCGTCCGTGAGCTCGTACTCGGTGCGCGGCGGGCCGCCCGCCGTGGAGGGGGCCGTCTCGTGCGCGAGGAGCAGCCCCTGCTTCGCCATCTGCTTCAGGGCGTGGTAGATCGACCCGGGCTTGGCGTTGGACCACTCGTGGGCGCCCCAGTACTCCAGGTCGTTGCGGACCTGGTAGCCGTGCGCGCGGCCGTGCATGCGCACGGCGCCGAGGACCAGCAGTCGGATCGCGGACATGACACCCAACACCCATCTTCCTATTCAACTTTGACTAGGGTAGCCCGCCCGCTTGCGTTCGGCCGGTGGGTGTGCCCTCACGCGTACGGCCGGCGCCAGCACCGCGGCGACGAGGCAGCCGGCCGCCAGCGCGGCCCACACCACGTCGTACGTGCCGAAAACGTCCCGCGCGGTGGCCCCGAGGAACGCCGAGGCGCCCGCCCCCAGCTGGTGGGCGGCGTTCGTCCAGCCGAAGACGACGGGGCCGTCGTCCCCGTACACACGGCGGGCGAGCTCGATGACGGGCGGCACGGTCGCGACGTCGACGAGTCCGTAGACCGCCACGAACAGGAGCATCGGGGCCGTGACCGTGGAGGTGAACACCAGGGGCAGCGCGAGCAGGGTGAGCGCGCGGACGGCGAAGCAGACGGCCAGCAGCCGGCGCGGGTCGAACCGGTCGGTCAGCCAGCCGGCCAGCAGCGCTCCGAGGACGGAGAAGACCCCGACGAGGGACAGCAGCGAGGCCGCCGCCGTGGCCCGCATGCCGTGATCATGTGCGGCGGGCGCCCAGTTGGACCACATGATGCCGTTGGTCGACGCCCCGCAGAGGGCGAACACCCCGGCGAGCAGCCAGAACGGACCGGTGCGCGCCGCACGCAGCAGCACCCTCAGTGCCCGCCCGGCCGCCCCGGGGACCGGCGGTGGCCGGGGAACGAACTCCGTTACCCCGTACGGCTTTACGCCCACGTCCGCCGGGTGGTCGCGCAGCAGCAGGAACACCAGGGCGGCGACCACCAGGGCCACGAGCGCCAGCGTCACCACCGGCGGGCGCCAGCCGAAGCGGCCGACGGACCAGGCCAGCAGGGGCAGGAAGAGCAGCTGGCCCAGGTGGCTGGAGGAGCTGAGCGCACCGGTCACCAGGCCGCGCCGCCGGTCGAACCAACGGGCGGTGATCCCGGCGGCGAACGTCATGGTCAGGCAGCCGCTGCCGAGGCCGATCAGCACGCCCCAGTACGCGACCAGCTGCCACGGCCGCGTCATGACGCCGGTGAGCAGCGCCCCCGCCGCGACCAGGAGCAGCGCGCCCATGACGACGCGGCGGGCCCCGATCCGGTCCATCAGCGCCGCCGCGAACGGGGCGGTGAGGCCGAACAGCACCATGTTCACCGAGGCGGCGAGAGCGATCTGCCCGCGCTCCCAGGCGTACTCCTCGTGCAGGGGCGTCACCAGCAGGCCCGGCACGGTAGTGAACGCCCCGGCCGTGACGATGGCCGCGCCCGCGACGGCGGCCATCAGCCAGGCACGGTGAATCCGGGAGGGCCGACGGGAGGGCGGGGTGTACGGGGATACCGAGGTCGAAGGGGCCATGGGTTCAGCGTCGCGAGCGGGGCGTTGTCCCCACGAGTGTCCAGATGGACCGGGTGCGCAAGGATATGGCCATGACAGTCTTCACCCACCCCGGGCGGCACCGCGTCGCCGTGCTCGCCCGCGCGGTCCTGCTCCCCATCGAGCTGGGCATCGTGCACCAGCTCTTCGGCCAGGCCAGGCAGGGGGCCTCGGCGGACGGCGAGCCGCTGTACGAGGTCGCCACCTGCTCCCTGTCGCCCGGGGACGTGCGCACGGACGGCGACTTCACCGTGGCCGTCCCGCACGGCCCCGAGGCACTGGCCGAGGCCGACACCGTGATCGTCCTGTCCTCGTACGAGGACTACGTCCAGGAGACGCCGGCCCTCCCGGCCCCGCTGGCGGAGGCCTTCGCGCTGATCCGGCCCGGCGTCCGGGTGGCCTCGATCTGCACCGGAGCGTTCGTGCTGGCCTCGGCCGGGCTGCTCGACGGCCACACGGCGACCACCCACTGGCGGTACACGGAGCTGTTCGCCCGGCTCTTCCCCCGGGTCGAGCTGGACCCGGACGTGCTCTACACCGACGGGGGGACCGTGCTGACCTCGGCGGGCTGCGCCTCCGGGATCGACCTCTGCCTGCACATGATCCGCCGCGACCACGGGAGCGCCGTCGCGAACGACGTGGCCCGGCGCACGGTCGTGCCGCCCCACCGCGAGGGCGGGCAGGTCCAGTACATCCGCCGGCCCGTGCCGGAACGGTCGGTTCCGGGGACCTCGGCCGCCCGTGCGTGGGCGCTGCGGCGGCTCCAGGACCCGATCACACTGGGGCAGCTGGCGGCCAGGGAGTCGATGAGCGTGCGGCACTTCACCCGGCGGTTCCGGGACGAGGTCGGCCTGACGCCCATGAACTGGCTGACCCGGCAACGTATCGAACTGGCCCGGGAGTTGCTGGAGGAGTCGGACGTGCCCGTCGAGCAGGTGGCCGCGCGCGCCGGGCTCGGCACGGCGGCCAATCTGCGTCACCACTTCCACGCGGCGCTGGGCGTCTCGCCGAGCGCCTACCGCACCACGTTCCGGGGGCCGGGGAACTGACGAGGGCGCACGCCCCCGTCAGAACGGGAAGACCGAGCGGCCGTGCTGGATCGACATCCACCGCTGGGTGGTGAACGCCTCGACCACCGCCTCGCCGTTCAGGCGCCCCACCCCGGACGTCTTCTCGCCGCCGAACGCGACCAGCGGATCGTCCTGCACCGTGGAGTCGTTGACATGGAACATCCCGCTGACGATCCGCCGCGCGAACTTCACGCCGCGCTCCGCGTCCCGGGTGTGCACCGCGCCGCTGAGCCCGTACGGGCTCTCGTTGACGATCCGCACGGCCTCCTCCTCGCCGTCGAACGTCATCAGCAGGGCCACCGGGCCGAGGATCTCCTGCCGAAGCAGCGGGGAGTCCTCCGCGAGACCGGTCAGGACGGTCGGGCCGACGACGTTGCCGACGGTCCGGCCGCGCACGAGCGCCGTCGCGCCGTCCGCGACCGCCCGGGCCACCAAGGCGTCCAGCGCGTCGGCCTGGAAGGCGTTGATGACGGGTCCGATCCGGGTCTCCGGGTCCCTCGGGTCCCCGGCCTTCAGGGCGGCCACCTCGGCGGTGAACCGTTCGGTGAACTCCGCCGCCACCGACCGGTCCACCAGGATCCGGTTGGCCGCCATGCTGACCTGCCCCTGGTGCAGGAAGCGGCTGAAGACGGCGGCCCGGACCGCGTAGTCGACGTCGGCGTCCTCCAGCACCACCAGGGCGCTGTTCCCGCTCAGTTCGAGGATGGTCCGTTTGAAGGCGCCCGCCGCGGTGGCGGCGACGTGCCGGCCGACCCGGTCCGATCCGGTGAACGAGATCACCCTGGGCACGGGGTGCTCGATGAACGCGTCGCCGATCTCGGCGCTGTCGGTGATCACCACGTTGAGCAGCCCGGCCGGCAGCCCGGCGTCCTCGAATATCTTCGCGATCAGACCGCCGCCCACGACGGGCGCGTTCTGATGGGGTTTCACGACGACCGCGTTGCCGAGCGCCAGGGCGGGGGCCACGGACTTCATCGTGACCAGGAAGGGGAAGTTGAAGGCGCTGATGACACCCACGACACCGACGGGCAGCCGGTACAGCCGGTTCTCCCGGCCGTCCCCCACGGCGGGCAGCAGCCGCCCGGTGGGCCGCAGCGCCTGACGGATCGCCTCGCGCAGGAACTCGGTGGCGCCCCGGACCTCGTACTGGGCCCGCAGCCGGGTACCGCCCAGTTCGTCGATGATCGCCTCGACGATCTCCTCCGCGCGTTCACCGGTGACGCGGAGCGCGCGTTCGAGGACGGCGCGACGCTCGTAGGGATTGACGGCGGCCCATTCCCGCTGGGCCCGCTCGGCGGCCCGGTAGGCCCGGTCGACCTCCAGCGCGGTGGCCACGGTGACGACGGCGAGTTTCTCACCGTTGTAGGGATTGAAATCGATGATGTCCCACGAGCCGCTACCGGTCAGCCACTCGCCGTCGATGTACTGGTGGGCCAGTTCATGGAAGAAGGACATGCAATCCCTTACTGCAGGCGTTCGCAGACTCCTGATGCGACGTCATCGTACTGAGATATTAAGCCAGTTGAAGTAGACCGCGCAGAAGATCCCGGCTGTCTTCCGATGTGGGGCTGTCCTGGGCGAGACCCGCCATGGCCTTTTCGTACTGCGCGACTTCCTCGGGCTTGTCCAGATAGAGCGCACTCGTCAGCTGCTCCAAATAGACAATGTCCGACAGATCGGATTCCGGGAAGCGCAGCATCGTGAACGCTCCGCTCTCGCCGGCGTGACCGCCATGGCTGAAGGGCATGACCTGGAGCGTGATGTTCGGCTGCTCCGACATATCGATCAGATGCCGCAATTGGGCACGCATGACGTCACGATCGCCGTACGGACGGCGCAGCGCCGCCTCGTCGAGAACGGCGTGGAACGTCGGGGCGCGTTCCGAGACGAGGGCCTTCTGGCGCTCCAGCCGGAGGGCCACCCGGCGGTCGACCTCGGCGGGCGAGGCTCCGCGCATGCCGCGCGAGACGACGGCGTGGGCATACGCCTCGGTCTGCAACAGCCCGTGCACGAACTGCACTTCATAGACACGGATGAGGGAGGCGGCACCCTCCAGGCCGATGTACGTCTGGAACCAGCCGGGCAGCACGTCTCCGTAACTGTGCCACCAACCGGCCACGTTGGCCTCACGGGCCAGGCCGAGGAGGGAGTCGCGCTCCGCCTCGTCCGCGACTCCGTAGAGCGTGAGCAGGTCCTCGACGTCCCTGGCCTTGAAGCTCACCCGTCCCAACTCCATGCGGCTGATCTTCGATTCGGAGGCCCGGATCGAGTAGCCGGCCGCCTCACGGGTGATTCCGCGCGACTCCCGCAGTCTCCTGAGCTGAGAGCCCAGGAGGATGCGCCGCACCACCGATCCACTCGACTCGCCTGCCGACACTGGCCCGACCCTCCCCATCGCTTCCCCTGGCAACCGGAGCCCCCCAACCCCGACTGCCGGATTCTGCCACCAAAACGCTTCAGCCCGTACTCATTCGATTACGGAAATGGGAAGACGTTTAGGAAGCGCCCGAAACTGGCCCTGGGAAGAAATACCCCGGAACCACCACGGTATCGGGCAGGTCCGGCGCGTGCACGTGCATCTGCCCTTGCATCTGCCCTGCGCATTCGGAACCATGGTCCTCGCGCACCTGCGTGCTCGTGTTGTGCCGCTGTACCCCCCGCAGTACCGCTACAGGCAGTGCCGCTACAGCCGCGAATCCCGGGAGTGCCTCGTATGGGGACGAATGGATCGACGATGCTCGAGCCGTTACGGCAGGGGCTTCCCCCCACCGACCCCTCGGGGGTTGCCGGATCGGCGTCCTGTGCTCTGCCCGCACGGTACGAAGCGGTCGGCGGGGCAAGGAAGTTCACCCGGTCGACGCTGGAGCGATGGGAGCTGGGCGACCGTTTCGACGACGTCGCCCTGGTGGTGTCCGAACTCGTCACCAACGCCCTGCGCCACGCGCTGCCCGGCGATCCGCCCCGGGAATTCCAGGACCCGCCGGTGCGACTGCATCTGATGCGCTGGACCTCGCGACTGGTGTGCGCCGTGCGCGACCCCAGCCGGGAGAGCCCGGTGGCGGGCCAGGCGGCGGATTCGGCCGAATCCGGCCGCGGACTCTTCCTGGTGGAATGCGTCAGCGACAGCTGGGGCTGGCACCCCTCTCCCGTACAGCTCGGAGAACTGCCTTCGGGCCCGTTGTACGGCAAGGTCGTCTGGGCCCTTTTCCGGCTCCAGGAGAACGCGAAGCCGGGTTCGTGAGTACGCCGGTCCGGCCCGTCACGGGCCGGACCCCGCGTCAGGCGCCTGCGGCGAGGTGGTCGAACTCGCCGTCCTTGACGCCGAGCAGCAGCGCCTCTATCTCCGCGGGCGTATAGACGAGGGCGGGCCCGTCGGGGTGACGGGAGTTCCGCATCGCCACATTCCCTCCGGGCAGCCGCGCGAACTCCACACAGGATCCCTGGGAGTTGCTGTGCCTGCTCTTCTGCCAGACGACTCCGCGAAGCTCTGTGGCCGCCATGCCGTTGTACACGTGGTGCACAGGACGCTCCCCGAGTTGCAAGGTGCAAGTGTCAACTAGCTCGGATCATAGCTCTGTTCATATGCCAATGCATGAGCAGATGCACGTGCACACGGGGTGTTCCTTTGATTACAGGCTTTTCCGCCCCGGCCGCGCCCTCCGGGAAGAGAGACGAACGGCACGCCTATTTCGCTCCCGTTCAAGGGAGTTGATCGTTGCGGACCTTGGTAACGTGGCGCGGTCTTTCGACCGGAGAACAGCAAGGGGGAACTCCACGTGACCAGGTCTCTACGCACCGGCGCCGTCGCGGTCGCCGCTCTGGCCGCCGCACTGGCGCTCACAGCGTGCGGCGGCGACGGAGCGAGCAAGGATTCCGGCGCGGATTCCGCGGCGAGCGCGACGCCCGGGAGCGGCGGCGGCAACGGTTCCGGGGAGTCCACCGGCAGCGGCGCCGTGGACGCCGCGGCGCTGGAGGGCACCTGGGTGGGGCTGACGGACGGCAAGAACGTCACGGCGTCCATCAGCGCCCGCAAGGTCGCCCTGGTCGCCGATCAGTCCGTGTGCCAGGGCGATGTGAAGGACATGGGCGGCGAACCGATGCTGGCGCTGAAGTGCACCGGCGGCTCCACCGACCGCACGATGGGCGCGATCGACTCCGTGGACGGCACGAAGCTGGTGCTCTCGTGGGACGGCGGCGTCAAGGACACCCTCACCAAGGCCGACCCGGGCAAGCTGCCGAGCGGCATGCCCTCGCTCCCCGGCCTCGGGGACCTGCCCGGGATTCCCGCGCCCTGACGCCCGCCCGAGGGGCGGTCAGCCCTCGGCCAGCGTGCTGCTGACCCGGGTGGAGCCGCCCCGCTCGTCCAGGGCCCGGGTGAACTCCTCCAGCGCGTCCAGGAGCAGCGCCGCGCCCCGGCGCACGACCGGGTCGCCGATCGGCGTCGTGCCGTCGTCCGTCGGGGTGGGCATGTCCCAGTGGGCCACCGCGTCCACCACCGGCTGCCAGTCGGGCAGCCGCCGCTCCCGTACCGCCCTGGCGCCCTTCTCGGTGGCCCGGCGCAACGCCTCGGCCAGCTGGGCGGCGCCGGGCACCGGGTCGGCCGACCGGGCCGGCAGATGGGCCTCCAGAACCATCGCGGACCGGCCCAGCTGGGCCAGCGCGTGCTGGGCGTCGGTCGCGGCGGCCCGGGAGATGCCCCGGTGGCGTACGGGTTCGTGCTGGGCGGTCGCCAGCGCCTCCTGCCACGCCACACGCGCCTCCCGGGTGGCGATCAGGGTGTCCCGGACGTCCTCGGCGTCCCGGGAGGCGGGGTCCGCGTACCGGTCGACGACCGCGGCCGCGTACCGCCCGTCCGCCACCAGCCAGTCGGCCAGCCGGTCGCGCAGCCGCGGGGTCTCCCAGGCCGGGTAGACGGCGTACGAGATCATCGCCAGGAGTCCGCCGACGAGCGTCAGGACGATGCGCTCGGTGACGGTCTGGGACCAGTCGCCGCCGGCCATGCCGAGCAGGAAGACGACGTACGCGGCGACGCAGACCTGGCCGACCGCGTAACCGGTGCGCATCAGCAGGTACATCAGCCAGGCGCAGATCACCGCGAGGAGGGCGGAGAGCCGGGCGTCGGGACTGGTGGTCTGCACGACGGCGGTGGCGAGTCCGACGCCGACGAGGGTGCCGCCGAAGCGTCCCGCCGCGCGGGAGTACGTCTGCGAGAACTCGGGCCGCATCACCATGACGGCGGTCATCGGGGCCCAGTAGCCGTGGCCGAGCGGCACGGCCTCGCCGACGAAGTACCCGCAGACGGCGACCACCGCGACCCGGACGGCGTGGCGCAAAATCGGCGAGTTGTGGTGCAGCTCGCGGCGCATCGCGGCCAGCACCACCGGGACCAGCTTCAGCAGCGTGGGCCGGTGCCGGGTGTCCGGGGCGAGGTCGGTGGGGACCCCGCTGTCGGTCCCGGTGCCCTCGGCGATCTCCAGGACGTCGTCGAGCAGGGCCGAGAGCCGGTCGGCGGCGCGGCGGGCGGGTCCGACGAGGATCACATCGTTGTCGGGGGTCTTCAGGACGCCCAGGTCGGTGGCGGAGAGATGGACGGGTTCGCCGTGCCGGACGGCCCGCGCGGCAGCGTCCAGGACCGATCCGGCCGCGCCCAGCAGCTCGTTCACCCAGAGCCGCTCCAGGCCCTCGCCGGGCACCCCCATCGCCGGGTCCGCGAGCGAGGCGAGCACCGGGCGCAGCCGCTCGGCGACCCCCCGGGCCCCGTGGAGTTCGGCGGGGCGGCGGCGGGCCTGGCGCGGGGTGACGGCGGCGGCGCTGCGGGCGGTCATCAGGGGCAGCGGGTCGAAGGGGGCGACCGGGTCGAACCGCAGCCGCCGGGCGTAGTCGGCCTCGGCGGCCAGGGCGTCGGCGAGCGCGTCGCGCTGGGCGCCCCATCTGCGGACCGGGAGGAGGACGATGAGCGCCGCCTGCACGACCCCGCCGGCGACGATCATCACGGCGTGGGCGGCGGCGTCCACGACCGAGGTGGGCAGGGTGATCGTCACCAGCATGATCGCGACGTTGGACGCGGCGATGATGCCGCCCGTGGGGCCCGCCGCCCAGGCCAGTCCGGCGAGGAAGGTCCAGGCGCCGAGGAGGCACAGGAAGAGCACGACGTGCGCGCCGCTGACGTAGCCGACGAACGTCGAGACGGCGAGGCTCGCGCCGGAGACGAGGGCGAGGACGGGGCGGGGCCGCCAGCTGCGCTGGAAGGTGGCGAGGGCCGCCTGGAACGCGCCGAACGCGGAGCTCGCCGCGATCTCCGGCCCGAACAGCACGAGGCCGGCCCCGACGACGAGGGCGAGACCGGCCGCACCGCGCAGGGCGATGAGGGGTTCCAGCCTCTGCCGCTCGATCTCCAGCCCCGAGCGGGCGGTCTCCTTCAGCGCCCGGAGCCAGCTCATGGACCGAGCCTAGCCGCAATCCGGAACAAGCCCGACTTACGCCATGATTTCGCCGTCGGGTCCCCGGGGTGTGCCGCCCGTGTGGGCCCGGTCGGCGGCCTCGGTGCCGTGCGTCCAGCCGTCCAGGTCGGTGACGCCGCGGACCCGGGATGTCGTGGTCCTCGGGAACATCCGCCCGGCGGTCTCGGTGACCGCGACGTCCCGGGCGGCCAGCACCGGCAGCAGCTCGCCGGCCGGGACCGCGTCAGCGCCGTCCGCCGCCGCGGTGACCCGCTCGGCGCCGTCGGCGAGCCGGCGGCCGAGCCGCTGGGCGTATCCCATCAGGAACGCCTGCCGGAAGGTCTTGGTCCGCTTGCGTCCTCCGGCGCGCTGACCGGCCTCCGCCCGGGTCATCGCGGCCGTCCCCTGGACGAGCAGGGAGGTGAACAGCAGCTCGACGGCCTCCAGGTCCGGCTCGAAGCCGACGACCGTGGTGAAGCCGAGATCGTCGTTCCACACGGCCCGGCAGCGGTTCGCGGAGGCGACGGCGTCGAGCAGGATCGCCTTGGCGCTCTCGTACGGGGGCTCCACCCCGATCCGGCAGGCGCCCGGCGTCTCGCGGCTGTGCGTCCGGGCGGCGAGGAGGGCCTCGTCGATGCTGTGCCGGGCCATCAGCTCCTGCGCCTTGGTGGTCAGCGCCTCGGCCTCCTCCGGGAAGCCGGTCGCCTCCGCCTTCGCCAGCAGCGCCCGGATCCGGGTGAGCATGCGGGGCTCGTCGGCGGCGGGCGGCCGGTGCAGGTGGTCGGCGGCGGCGCCGGGCGGGGGTCCCACGGGCTCGATGGCGGGCAGCCGCAGCAGCAGCCGGTACAGCTCCAGCAGGTCACCCGCGTAGCGGAACCGGTCCGGGCGGTTGCGCGGCACGGGGGCGGGCAGCTCGGCGAGCTGCTGCCGCCAGCGGGGCGGCAGCTCCGCGTACCGGGCGGTCTCGGCGGCGATGAGGGTCGCGGCCAGCGCCGCCCGCCGCTCGTCCAGCTCGTGACGGACGAACCGGACCAGGTCGGCCGGGTGCCAGCCCCGGTCCCACGCCCGGCGCACGAACTCCTCGCCGCGCCGGTGCGCCTCCGCGTCCGCCTCCGGGGCGGCGGCGAGCAGGGAGGCCCCGGTGTCGAGGGCGGCGTCGCCCTCCGCGTAGAGGGCCGCCGCGCACGCCCGGTCGATCACCGATTCCATCCGGCCAAGGGTAGGCGCACCGCTCGCACCGCTCGCACCGCTCGCACGGCCCGCACGGCCCACACGGCCCGCACGGCCCACACGCCCCTTTTACGGGAGCCACGGAAGCCGGAGCCCTCACGGCCCACCGCCCTGCGCCGCCCGCCAGGCGCCACGGCGCGCCGTGCCGCCCGCACCGCCCGCGGGCGCCACGGCGCGCTTCGCCTCCGGGGCACTGTCAGTGGCGGGTGCCAGACTCGCACCCATGACCGAACGGTGGGCGGTGGCGGCTGCGGACGGGGGCGGGGCGCTGCTCGCGCCGCTGGCCCGGGACGGCATGCCCGCCGGGCCGGTCCTCGCCGAGCCCGACCTCGTCGAGGCGGTCCGTTCCCGGCCCGACGTGGTGCGCTGGGTGTGGCGGTCGACCGCCGAGATCTACCCCAGGCTGCTGGCCGCCGGGGTCCGGGTCGAGCGGTGCTACGACATCGAGTGCGCCGAGCTGCTGCTGCTCGGGCACGCCGGGCGGCTCGGCGAGCCGCGTTCCGCCGCCGCCGCGCTGGCCCGGCTCGACAACGCTCCGGTGCCGCCCGACCCGCCCGCCCGGTCGGCCGAACCGGGCGCGCAGTCCCCCCTCTTCGAGCCGCCGTCGGGCCCCGGGGTGCCGTTCGAGGGGCTCCTGCGGGTCTACGCGGACCAGGTGCGCCGTCACGACGCGGCGGAGCACCCGGACCGGATGCGCCTGCTGACCGCGTCGGAGTCGGCGGGGATGCTCGTGGCCGCCGAGATGCACCGGACCGGGCTGCCCTGGCGCGCCGACGTCCACCGGGAGCTGCTGAACGGGCTGCTCGGCGAGCGGTACGCGGGCGGCGGCGAGCCCCGCAGACTCGCCGAGCTGGCGGACGAGGTGTCGGCGGCGTTCGGCCGAAGGGTCCGCCCCGACCTGCCGGCCGATGTGGTGAAGGCGTTCGCGCAGGCGGGCATCCGCGTGAAGTCGACCCGGCGGTGGGAGCTGGAGGAGCTGGACCATCCGGCGGTCGAGCCGCTGATCGCGTACAAGAAGCTGTACCGGATCTGGACGGCGCACGGCTGGTCCTGGCTCCAGGACTGGGTGCGCGACGGCCGTTTCCGCCCGGAGTACCAGCCGGGCGGCACGGTCAGCGGCCGCTGGACGACCAACGGCGGCGGGGCCCTCCAGATCCCCAAGGTGATCCGGCAGGCCGTCGTCGCCGACGCGGGGTGGCGGCTCGTCGTCGCGGACGCCGACCAGATGGAGCCCCGGGTGCTGGCGGCGATCTCCCGCGACCGGGGCCTGATGGAGGTGGCCGGTCATGACGGCGACCTCTACAAGGCCCTGTCCGACCGGGCGTTCTCCGGCGACCGCGACCACGCCAAGCTGGCACTGCTCGGGGCGATCTACGGCCAGACGTCCGGGGACGGCCTGAAGAACCTGGCCGCGCTGCGCCGCCGCTTCCCGCTCGCCGTCGCCTATGTCGACGACGCGGCGCGGGCGGGCGAGGAGGGGCGGGTGGTGCGGACCTGGCTGGGCCGGACCAGCCCGCCGGTCGCACTGGCGGGGCAGGACGAGGAGGCGGGCCTTCCCCAGGAGGGTCCCGAGGGGTCCGGGGCCGGGGCGGGCGGCGGGGCGGCGCGGGGCCCGGGGGGGGTGACCCCGCATTTGTTGGGGGGGGGGGCCCCGGCCCCCCGGGGGGCCCCCCGGGCCGGGGTCACGGGGGGTCCCGCCCCCCCGTCGTCCTCGCTACACCGCCGGCAGCGCGTAGATCTCGTGGCCGTGCGTCGCCATCAGGCGGTGGCCCGCGACGGCGAGCCGCCAGGGCTCGCCGACGGCCTTGCTGTCGGTGTACGTCCAGCGGAGCCTGCCCGTCCGTGTCTCCAGGGCCACGATGCCGCCGTCGAGGGAGCCGGTGGCGCCGTACAGGGTCGAGCCCACGCGCTGGAACGTCTCGGGGCCCGCGACGTCGAGTTCGTCGCAGAGCCAGTTCCGCTTGCCGGTCTTGACGCCGACGGCCCATACGCCGTCGTCGTGGTCGCTGACGTAGAGCACGCCGTCGACGGCCGTCGGGTTGCCGAAGCCGCGGCGGCCGGCCGGGGCGAGTGTCCAGACGGTGCTGCCCTTCTCCACGTCGAGGGCCTTGAGTTCGTCGCCCGGGAGGAAGACGAGGCCGCCGGCGACGGTAGGCCGCCAGGACCACTCCTCGCCGATCTTCCGGGTCCACACCTGGCCGCCGGTGGCGGTGTCGCGGACGGTCAGGTTGAGGTTCGAGTCGGCGTAGACCAGGTACGTGCCCGAGGCGGTGCCCTGGACGTCGTAGTCCCTGGTGCCCCAGTCCCGGTGCTGGACCCACGCGGTCCTTCCCGTGGTGTGGCTGACGGCCGCGACGGCCGTGCGGTACTCGGTGGCGCTCTTCGACTGACCGTGGTCCTTCGCCGTGACGTAGACGTTCCTGTCGTCGATGGCGATCGTGTCCTCGACGGACAGTTGCTTGCCGAGACGGCTGCGCCAGGTCTCTTCGCCGGTCCTGACGTCGTAGGCGACCAGGGCGCCCTCGTAGTCGCCGTCGGCGAGGAACACCTTGCCGTCGTGGAAGAGGAGCTGGGCTCCGGGCCGGCAGATGCCCGGCTTGCTCCAGCGGGCCTTGCCGGTGCGGACGTCGTAGGCGACGAGCGGGTCGCCGCTGACCAGGAGCAGTCCGTCGTGGGTGAGCAGCGGTACGCCCGGGCTGGTGCCGTCCTCCTTCGCCGACTTGTGCCACAGCGGCTGCGGGGCCACCGCGGCGGGCGGCGTCGTGAACGTCCCGTCCACGGGCTCGGCCGAACGGCCCTTGCCCGGGGCGTCCGTCGCCCCGTCCGAGCCGCCGTCCCCGGAGGCGAGCACCCAAGCGGTGCCCCCCCCGGCCCCCGCCACGGCCGCCGCGCCCCCGAGCGCCAAGCCCAGCACCCCGCGCCGGGGGCGGACCGGCGCGGGGGGGCCCCCCGCCCCCCCCACCCCGCGGGGGGGCCCGGCGCGGGGGGGCCGGCCGGCCCCCGCTCCGTGATGCTCACGTTGCGATGCGCTTCGGGGTACTGCGCGCTGCGACT
>NZ_JBIRKB010000026.1:0-94709 GCF_044329855.1 Streptomyces sp. NPDC017520 | reverse complement strand
GTAGGAGATCTCCCGCCCGGCGAGGTCCCGCACGATCTTGCCGGCGACCTCGGTGACCTCACCGCGCCGCTCGGCCCACGCCTGGTGGACGCCCTGGAGCACCTGCCGGAAGGACGGCATGCCGTGCCGGGGCTCGGGCGGGTAGTAGGTGCCGAAGTAGAAGGGCTCGGCGTCCGGGGTGAGGAAGACGGTCATGGGCCAGCCGCCCTGCCCGGTCGCCGCCTGCACGGCCTCCATGTACACGGCGTCCACGTCGGGCCGCTCCTCGCGGTCGACCTTGACGGACACGAAGTGCCCGTTCAGGAACGCGGCGGTCTCGTCGTCCTCGAAGGACTCGTGCGCCATGACGTGGCACCAGTGGCACGCGCTGTAGCCGACGCTCAGGAGCACGGGGACATCACGCCGCCGCGCCTCCTCGAACGCTTCGGCCTCCCACGGCCACCAGTCCACGGGGTTCTCCGCGTGCTGGAGGAGGTACGGGGACGTCGCCTGCGCAAGTCGGTTGGCCATGCCCCCATCCTCGCGCACACGCGACCGCCGTGGGGGGGGGGCCCCCGGGGGGCGCCCGGCCGCCGGGGCCCCCCGCCGCGGCCCCGGGGCCCGGCCCCCCCGACCGCGCGCTCCTGGGGAGGGACGTGAGGCCACACGCCGCCGGCCCGTCCTTGGGGGGACTTCTCCATGTCCATGCTCTGTACCCGCTGTCGTATCAGAACGGCCGTGACCGACGACGGGCTGTGCACCTTCTGCTCGGGGACCCGGCCCCCGCTGCCCGGCGGCGCGAAGGCCCCGGCCCCCGGAGCCGCACCCCTTTCCGGACCCGTGCCCGGCCCCGTCCCCGGAGACCGGGGCGCCGGTAGCTGGCCGCGTTCACCGGTCGGCCTGTCGCGGGCGGTGGTCGCCCTGCTGGGCTGCGTCATGGCGAGCGACCTGTTCGTCATCGGCGCCGGTCTGCACCTGCGCGGCCTGTGGGAGGGGCTGGTGACGCATGGCTCCCTCGACATCTACACCGGGCCCGGCCTGCGGGCGCAGGGGCTGTACGACCTCGCCGGGACGGTCCAGACGGCGGCGTTCATGGCCACCGGCGTCCTCTTCATCATCTGGTTCCACCTGACCCGTCGGAACGCCGAGGTCTTCGAGTCCGGCGTGCAGCGGATGGGGCCGGGCTGGGCGGTGGGCGGCTGGTTCGTCCCGGTCGCCAACCTCTGGTTCCCCTACCGCGTCGCGAGCGGCATCTGGGAGGCGAGCGTTCAGCTCCACCCCGACGGCGGGTGGCGCACGGTTCCCAAGACGGTGCTGAACCTGTGGTGGGGCGGCTGGATCGTCTCCGTCCTCGCCTCCCGGATCGCCGTGAGCCAGTGGAACCGGGCCCAGGAGCCGGAGCAGATCGCCGATGCGGCGGCCCTCGTCGCGGCCGCCGACGCGCTGGACCTCGTGGCCGCGGTGCTCGCCGTCCTCTTCGTGCGCGCGGTGACCCGGATGCAGGTGGAGCGGGCCGGCACCCCGCAGGCCGCGACCGCCCCGGAGCGGGCAACCCCGGAGCCCGCCGCCCCATAGTGACGATTTTCAGCCATTCGGCGCAGTATCCGGTAGACCGAGGGAGACGTCGATGAGTCTGCTGGAACTGATCGAACGAGCCGACGAGCGCGCGCTGGCCGCAGGGGCGCTGGCCTGCCTGGACCGGTGCCTGCCGCTGCTCGCGGAGCCCGGGGCGGAGCCGCTGCGCCCGCTCTGGGCGAGCTGCGAGAACGGACGGGATTGGGCCATCCGGCTCGCGGCGGTGCGGACGGGGATGGAGCACGAGTCCGTCACCGATGGCCCGGCCGCGCTCGTGCGGACCATGCTCGGCGCCGCCCCCTCCGACTTCGACGCCGTACCGCTGCGGGGGTGGGCGGACGCCTGTTCGCTGGTCGCCCTGCGGATCCACGCGCGGCTCGACGCCCCGGACGGGGAGACGCCGCCGGACGAGGAGCGGCTGCTCAAGGCGGCCCGCGGCGGTGAACCGGCCGCCGTGGGGCCGCTGGTCGCCGGGGAGCTGGAACGGCAGGTCCGCATCCTGGAGATCCTGGCGGAGACCACCGGCACGGCGGGCAGCGGCGCCGGACTCCGCAAGGCGCTGGACCTGTCCACGGAGGGCCGCCGGGTCCTGCGCGCGGTGATGTCACGCCGGGCCCGCGGCCGGGGCTGACGAACGGGCGCGCCGCGGCGGGGATGTTCCTCTACGGCCGGAGCGTTTCCCTATCGCCCGGGCGTTTCCCTACTGCCCGGGCGTTTCCCTACCGCCCGGTTGGCAGGGGCCGGTTGTCGCCCAGTACGGCGGCGAGCTCGGCTTCGGCTGTGCTCCGTCAAGCACACCGGCCCGAACATGTTCGTGGCCGTCGACGGCGGCATGGGCGACAACCCCCGGCCCGCCCTGTACGGGGCCCGCTACGCGCCCCGTCTGATCGGTCGCGCCCGCCACCGCCGGACCGGTCGCGGCCATGGTGGTGGGCCGGCACTGCGAGGCCGGCGACGTCCTCGCGAGCGACGTCCTCCTGCCCGGCGACACGCGAGACACAGGAGGACCTCCGGCGGCGCGACATCGGCGCCTGAGAGGTGTCGGGGCAACCCTCGGGGAGTGCGCGCGGCCCCCGTGGGCGTACGGCCGGGCACGCATGGCCCGGTCGGCCGCGTCAGATCGGCGTCAAGGGCTTCCCCGTATTCGTATGGACTCCGTCAAGGTGGCTTATCGCCCCGATGAAGTCGAGGTTTGCTCCTATTGGCCAAACGGCCGATTCCATTCCTCACGTCCATCAGGAGCTCGCGATGGCCGACCTGGCCTTCGTCGCCACCACGATCGCGGTATTCGCGCTGGTGGCTCTCATCGCCCGGGGGGGTGACCAAGCTGTGACCGTCGAGAACGTCGTCGGCCTCGTCGTGGCCGTGTCCCTGCTCGGATACCTCATCCTCGCTCTCCTTTACCCGGAGAGGTTCTGAGTCAAGGAAATGAGTCCCCAGGTCGCTGGTCTGCTCCAGCTCACAGCCCTGATCGCCGCCCTCGCCCTCGCCTGCCGCCCGCTGGGCGACCACATGGCCAGGGTCTACTCCTCCGAGAGGAACTACGGACCGGAGAAGTGGATATACAAGGCCATCGGAGTCAATCCGGCCACCGAGACGCGCTGGCCCGCCTATCTGCGCGGAGTGCTCGCCTTCTCGGCGGTGAGCGTTCTCTTTCTGTACCTGATGCAACGGGTGCAGGGCTCACTGCCCGGTTCGCTGGGCTTCTCCTCGATCGACCCGGACCAGGCGTTCAACACCGCCGCGTCCTTCGTCGCCAACACCAACTGGCAGTCCTACTCCGGCGAACAGGCCATGGGCCACGTCGTGCAGACCGGCGGTCTCGCGGTGCAGAACTTCCTGTCCGCGGCCGTCGGCATGGCCGTGGCGGTGGCACTCGTACGTGGCTACGCCCGGTCGCGTACGGGTGAACTCGGCAACTTCTGGGCCGACCTGGTGCGCGGGACCGTCCGCGTCCTGGTGCCGATCTCGGTGATCGGCGCGATCGTCCTGGTCGCCGCGGGGGCGATCCAGAACTTCTCCGGCATCCACCAGGTCGGACAGTTCATGGGCGGTACGCAGGAGTGGAACGGCGGCGCGGTCGCCTCCCAGGAGGCCATCAAGGAGCTGGGCACCAACGGCGGCGGCTACTTCAACGCCAACTCCGCCCACCCCTTCGAGAACCCCAACCCCCTGTCCAACCTGTTCGAGATCTTCCTCATCCTGCTGATCCCGTTCGCGCTGACGCGGACCTTCGGCCGGATGGTCGGGTCGCTGAAGCAGGGGTACGCGATCCTCGGCGCGATGGCCGTCATCTGGATCGGCTTCACGGCTCTGATGATGTGGACCGAATTCGCCCACCGCGGGCCCGCGTTCGAGATCGCCGGCGGGGCCATGGAGGGCAAGGAGACCCGCTTCGGGATCGCCGGCTCGTCGATGTTCGCGGTCGCCACGACGCTGACCTCGACCGGCGCGGTGAACTCCTTCCACTCCTCGTACACCGGTTTCGGCGGCGGCATCACGCTGCTCGGCATGCAGCTCGGCGAGATCGCTCCCGGCGGTGTCGGCTCCGGCCTCTACGGCATGCTGATCATGGCGATCATCGCGGTGTTCATCGCCGGGCTGATGGTCGGACGCACCCCGGAGTACCTCGGCAAGAAGATCGGCACCCGCCAGATCAAGCTCGCGGCCTGCTACCTCCTCATCACCCCGGCCCTCGTGCTCGGCTTCACCGCCGTCGCCATGGCCCTGCCGACCCCCGCCGGCTCGATGACCAACTCGGGCGCGCACGGCTTCTCCGAGATCCTGTACGCCTACACCTCCGGCGCCAACAACAACGGCTCCGCCTTCGCCGGGCTGGGCGCCGACACCCAGTGGTTCAACACGACCATCGGCATCGCGATGCTGCTCGGCCGGTTCCTGCCGATGGTGTTCGTCCTGGCCCTGGCCGGCTCGCTCGCCGGGCAGCAGCCGGTGCCCGAGACCGCGGGCACGCTGCGCACCGACAAGCCCCTGTACTCGGGGCTGCTCGTCGGCACGATCCTCATCATCACCGGACTCACCTACTTCCCGGCCCTGGCGCTGGGTCCGCTCGCCGAAGGGCTCGCCTCATGAGCACCGTCACCCCCACCCCCACGCGCGCGCCGCGCGGAGACATACCGCCGGCCGATGGCCACGGGGCTGCCAACCGGGTCGGCGGCGGGCTGTTCGACCCCCAGCTGCTGCTGAAGTCGTTCCCGGACGCGCTGCGCAAGCTCGATCCGCGCGTGATGGTCAGGTCGCCGGTGATGTTCGTCGTGCTGGTCGGTTCGGTGGTCACCACCGTGCTGGCGTTCACCGACCCGACCGACTGGTTCGGCTGGGCGATCACCGCCTGGCTCTGGCTGACCACCGTCTTCGCCAACCTCGCCGAGGCGGTGGCCGAAGGACGGGGCAAGGCCCAGGCCGACACCCTGCGCAAGGCCAGGACCGGCACCGTCGCCCGCCGGGTCGTCGGCCCCGACGAGGAGCGGGTCGCGGGGACGGACCTGCGCGTCGGGGACCTGGTGGTCTGCGAGGCCGGCGACACCATCCCCGGTGACGGCGATGTCGTGGAAGGCGTCGCCTCCGTCGACGAGTCCGCGATCACCGGCGAGTCCGCCCCGGTCATCCGCGAGTCCGGCGGCGACCGCTCGGCCGTCACCGGCGGTACGAAGGTGCTGTCCGACCGCGTCGTCATCAGGATCACGACGAAGCCCGGCGAGACCTTCATCGACCGCATGATCAACCTGGTGGAGGGCGCCTCCCGGCAGAAGACGCCCAACGAGATCGCCCTGAACATCCTGCTGGCGTCCCTCACGATCGTCTTCCTGCTGGCCGTCGTCACCCTGAAGCCCTTCGCGATCTACGCGGGCGCGGACGACCAGACATCGCTGATCGTGCTCGCCGCGCTGCTGGTGTGCCTGATCCCCACCACGATCGGGGCCCTGCTGTCCGCGATCGGCATCGCGGGCATGGACCGTCTGGTGCAGCGCAACGTCCTTGCCATGTCGGGGCGCGCGGTCGAGGCTGCGGGCGATGTGTCGATCCTGCTCCTCGACAAGACCGGAACCATCACCCTGGGCAACCGCCGGGCGGCCGAGTTCCTCGCGGTCGAGGGCGTCACCGAAGGCGCGCTCGCGGACGCGGCGCAGCTCTCCTCGATCGCCGACGAGACCCCCGAGGGCCGGTCGATCGTCGTACTCGCCAAGGAGAAGTACGGGCTGCGGGAGCGGACCCAGGGGGAGTTGACCGGAGCCGCGTGGGTGGAGTTCACCGCGCAGACCCGGATGTCGGGCGTCGACCTGGACGGGCGGAAGGTCCGCAAGGGCGCCACCGGCTCGGTCGTCGCCTGGGTGAAGGAGCGCGACGGCAGTGTCTCCCCGGACGCGCAGGCGCTCACCGACCGGATCTCCCAGGCCGGCGGTACGCCGCTGCTGGTGGCGGTGGAGGACGCGGACGGCGCTCGGGTCCTCGGGGTCGTCCACCTCAAGGACGTGGTCAAGGAGGGGATGCGGGAGCGGTTCGACGAGCTGCGCCGGATGGGCATCCGTACGGTCATGATCACGGGTGACAACCCGCTGACCGCGAAGGCGATCGCCGAGGAGGCCGGGATCGACGACTTCCTGGCCGAGGCGACGCCCGAGGACAAGATGGCCCTCATCAAGCGGGAACAGGCCGGCGGCAGGCTCGTCGCGATGACCGGCGACGGCACCAACGACGCACCCGCCCTGGCCCAGGCCGACGTCGGCGTGGCGATGAACACCGGCACCTCGGCCGCCAAGGAGGCCGGGAACATGGTGGACCTCGACTCCAACCCCACCAAGCTCATCGAGATCGTGGAGATCGGCAAGCAACTCCTCATCACCCGGGGTGCGTTGACGACCTTCTCCATCGCCAACGACGTGGCGAAGTACTTCGCGATCATCCCCGCCATGTTCGCGGTCGCCTACCCGTCGCTGGACCGGCTCAACGTCATGGGGCTCACCTCGCCCGAGTCCGCGATCCTGTCAGCGGTCATCTTCAACGCCCTGGTGATCGTCGCGCTGGTGCCCCTCGCCCTCAAGGGCGTGCGCTACCGGCCCGCGAGCGCGGACCGGATGCTGCGGCGCAACCTGGGCGTCTACGGACTCGGCGGCATCGTCGCCCCGTTCGTCGGCATCAAGATCATCGACCTGCTCCTCTCCCTCCTTCCCGGAATCGGCTGATCCGCCATGACCAACAACTCCGTCAGCAGCACCGCGCGCGTGCTCGGGGCCGGCCTGCGAGCCCTGCTCGTCCTCACCCTGGTCTGCGGGGTCCTCTACCCGCTCGCCGTCACCGGCGTCGCCCAGGCCCTGTTCCACGACAACGCCAACGGTTCCGAGATCAAGGACGGGAGCGGGCAGGTCGTCGGCTCCTCCCTCATCGGCCAGCGGTACGACCTCCCGCTGAAGGACGGCGAGGAGTCACCCGCCCCGGACCTGACGTGGTTCCAGCCGCGCCCCTCCAACGGCCTCGGCAGCAACGGCGTCAACACGCGGTACTCCCTGATCCTCTCCGGGGCCACCAACCGCTCCGGAGACAACGAGGAACTGGTCCAGTGGGTGACCGAAGCCAAGGCCGCCGTGGTCGAGGACAACTCCACCCCCGCCTACAAGGTGAAGCCCGCGGACGTGCCGGCCGACGCCGTCACCTCCTCCGGCTCCGGCCTGGACCCCCACATCTCACCCGCGTACGCCGCACTCCAGGTGCACCGGGTCGCCGAGAGGAACAACCTCGACGTCAAGGAGGTGGAGGGCCTCGTCGCCGATCACACCACCGGCAGGCTGCTCGGCTTCCTGGGCGAACCCCGGGTGAACGTCCTGGAACTGAACACCGCGCTCAGGGACCTGACCCGGGGCTGAGGGACGAGGGCGGGGGGACCGTGACGCCTGGGTCGCCATCCCGGCCGGCGCCAACGCGCTCGCCGATCACATCGGATGCTCGCGCAGCCATGGCCGGGGGACGATGGCGGCCGGACTGCTCATGGCGGAGCGGCTGAGGGCGCCGCCGCGCCGAGCGCGGGGCGGCGCCCCAGGAGCCGCACACGGCCTCGTCCGAGGGTTCGTACGGGTCAGGAACGTTCCGGCTGTACGGCCGTCAGTTCTTCCGCCGGCACTCGTGCCGGTGTCGCGCGAAGAGCTGCCATGACCTCTTCAGGGGTGTCCACGAAAGTAGCCACGTCTTCGAGTGGCACGTTCAGGAAGTCCTCTTCGTGCATGCGGTCCAGAAGCTCCTGCAGCGGACGGTAGAACCCGTCGGTACTGAGGAAGATCAGTGGAGCCGACGTCATGCCGTGACGTCGTAGTTCGATTGCGTCCGTGGCCTCGTCCAGCGTGCCGGTGCCGCCGGCGACCACCACGACTGCGTCTGTGCCGGCAAGAAGCTGTTCTTTCCGGTCAGCGAGGTTCTGAGCAATGACCATCGCCGACCCAGGCCTGGTGTATCGCTGCAGGAAACCGACGGATATGCCTTCGGACTTCCCTCCGGCCTCTTCTGCGGCATCGACCAGAATCTTCATGAGGCCCAGATCCGTTCCGCCCCAGATGACCGTATGTCCGGCTTCACCGATGAGATGTCCGAGACGCTGAGCCGCTTGCTGGTAGCGATCGGGGACAGGGTTCGAGGACAAGAAGACTGTGATCCGCATCCCGACATCCTAAGGAGGCTTGCCCTAAAGGATCAATGCCCATCCGCCTGCCACTTCGAACATAGGGGTATGAACGAGGTGAGGGCGCCAATTCGAGGTATTTGCCCTGCAAATCGGTCATTGTTTGTAGATACCCAGGCGGCACTGACTGAAAGGTGATGTGAGGCCGCGCGGGCGGCAACCGCACCTGCCGACCTCGAACTCTCCGGCACCGATTGGCTTGTCGCGAGGTGAGGATCACGCCGAGCCGGAACGTGACGGTGTGACGGGGGTGCCGGCTGGAAGGCCGCCCCACCTCGCGGCTTGCATCCTCTGCGCCGATCCCTGGCACGTCTCGTCGCGGGTCAACGCGATGCGGTGACCAGGGCGACGATATCGCCCTCCTGCCCACGCTGCCGGAGTTCGGTCGCGCCGGCCAACGCTGCCGCGGAGGAGAGCTCGACCAGCCAACCATGGGAGGCCGCGTCGGCCTGCGCCGCGGCCAGATCCTCGTCGTCGACGACGAGGACATCGCCGCCGCTGTGGCGAACCGCGTGTACGGCAGCTGCCGTTGCCTGCGGATCGCTGATCGACAGTGCTGCCACCCGGTCGGGGTACTTGCTCGGCAGGGGCTGTGCGCGGCCGCTCCTGACTGCTTCCTGGAGGCTGGGAAAGCGTACGACCGCGAGCATCCGGGGGACCCGGGGGATCCAGCCGAGCTGCCGGAGCTCATCGAACCCCGCCACCATCGCGCAGAGGGCATCACCACGGGAGACCGGGACCGTGATCCAGTCGGGGACCGACCAGGCCGACTGTTCTGCGATCTCGTAGGCCAGCGAGCGATAGGCGCGCACTCCGACGGGCTGGCTGCTCACCGGCGGGAGCCGATAGTTGCTGACGGGGTACCAGCCCTGCTCGCGGACCCCGCGTTCGAGTTCGGTCCATCGCTCGTGCCAGGACTCGGTGAAGTGGATATCGGCTCCCATCTCCAGCAGCGACCGCTGCATGCCCGAAGAAGCCATCCCGCCATTTTTGGCGAGAATTACGCAGTTCAGTCCCGCGGCGGCGGCGTAAGCGGCCGTGGCGACAGCCGCGTTCCCGGTCGAGGCGACCGCGACCGTGCGGAACCCCTGGGCCTGGGCCCAGGACACGGCCAAACTCGCCATCCGGTCCTTGAATGATCCAGTCGGATTCGCTCGTTCGTCCTTGACCCGGACTCCTGCCAGGTGCCGCAGAGGGACCAAGGGGGTGTTGCCCTCCCCCAAAGAGACCGGACTCAGCAGAGGAGGGAAGAATTCACGCCACTTCCACATCGAGATTTCAGCCTCTGTGGAGGCGGGGCGCCGGGGAGTGCCGCCTTCGCGGTGCAACTCCACGGCCATATGTACTCCGTGGCTCCGACAATGAGGGCAAGGCTGCACTTCACGGGACAACTCGCCCTCCCATAGGCACCTTGGGCATCGCAGGCCCCAGACGTCACCTTGATTGGCCAAAATTGATCTCCCCTTCAATATCTGAAAGTGATCTTATAAGGTCACCAAGTCTTATCACTGCAGGCTTGACACGACTCAATCCATGGCGGGGGATCTTCATGAATGGGTATGTCTGTATGCCGCTTGAGACAGCGGCGAAACAAGGGGCCTGGCGGTCCGAATCTCCGTGGAATCAGTGTGGGCCGCCCCACGCGGTCCTTCGATCCCGCATGTGAGTGGTCCCGCGATGACGTGGGCCACTCCTTGAACGCCCCGTCGAGCCCCTCAAGTCGGCCACACCTCCGGCGCTCCTCTCGCTGAACGTTTCTCCGACCCTGCCGCCGCCGGCGTTCTCCTCCGTCACGGACACGGATCGTCCGTGCGGCCGTCGCCATGCGCCCCCGGGAACCCTGTCGGTCTGCTGTGCGCGGAGCCGGTCCCGGCGTCGGCTTCGACGCGAGTGCCGCCGGTCGGTTCGCCGACCTTTGGAATCGATGTCCCCACGATCCACGGAGAGTTGTTCTCGTGTACACGCACGTCGCAGACATGCTGGCGCAGCCCGCGCTCGTCCAGCTGGATCCAGGCCTCTTCGTCATCCGATTCGAATGCATGAAGGTCGCATCAGCCCTCGGCGTCGTCGAGTCCCTGGTCCAGGAAGGGGTGGTGGAGAAGGGGGACACCCTCGTCGACAGCTCGAGCGGTCTGTACGCGCTCGCGCTCGCGCTGGCATGTTCGAAGTACGACCTCCGATGTCACATCGTCGCCAGCCCCGCCGTCGACCCTGCTCTGATGGTCCAGCTCACGTCCCTCGGCGCCACCGTGGAACAGCCCTCCGGCACGGGTGACGCCACGTTCGACCAGGGCGCACGGGTCCAGCGTGTCCAGGAGATCGTGGCCGAGCTCCCGGGCGCCTACTGGATACGTCAGTACCACGACAGTCGGCACTATGACGGCTACAGGTCCATGGCCCATCCGATCGCCGCCTCACTGGGGTCGGACGAAGTCGTACTCGTCGGTGGAGTGGGCACCGGAGTGTCGACTGCGGGAATCAGGCAGGGGCTCGCCGATCACGGCATCGACCCCGCGGTCATCGGGGTCCAGCCGTTCGGCAGCGTGTCCTTCGGGAGCCAGCACGTCGAGGACCCCGAGTTCCTCATATCCGGGCTCGGCAGCGGCATCCCCTTCGGCAACATCGATTACTCGATCTACCGCGAGATCCACTGGATCGACTACGCCACCGCGCGACGTGGCGCGATCACCGTCCTGCGCCGGCACGGGTTGTTCGCAGGCCTGTCGAGCGGTGCGGCCTACACGGTCGCGAGCTGGCACCGGCGTTCGACCGATCGACCCGTCGTCTTCATCAGCCCGGACCCTGGCCACCGCTACCTGTCGACGGTCTTCACCGGAGCCGACTCCGTCCTCGAACTCGGACAGGCAGATGTCCCGCGGCCCGTCTCGTCCTCCTCCGAACTGGCGCCGCCCTGGTGCTGGACCCCCTGGCAGAGCACCGGTCAGGGATTTACGGCACCGTGAGCGGGCCGGCCCAGGCCCCAGCTCCCCGTCTGGGCGGCATGCCCCGGGAGGAGGGGCTGCTGCACGCGGGGGCCTTCCTCTCGAGTGTCGGTGTCCTGCTCGTCGCCCCGTACCTCGCTGTCTACCTCACGCGCGACCTCGGCTGGAGCAACACCGCCGCCGGGTTCGTCATCGGTCTCAGCTTCTGCTTCACCCGGGCGGCGGGAATGGCCTCCGGATGGCTGTGCCGACGTGTTCCGGCGCTGACCGTCATGCACTCGGGGAACGCGCTTCGGATCGTCGGCTACCTCCTGCTGCTCCGTGACGACGCCACTTCGACCACGGCCGCGCTTGTGCTGACCGGCGCCGGCGCGGGGCTGTACTTCCCGGCGGCGAAGGAACTGCTCCTGCGGGTCGTGCCCGAGGAACGGCAGTTGCGCTCTCTGGCCGTGCGCAACGGGGCGGCCAACCTGGGTGCCGCGCTCGGGCCTCTCGTCGGCCTCCTGGCGCTCCACTACGACCCGAGGCTGATGTTCGTCGCCGCAGCCGCGGTATTTCTGTCCCTGACGCTGTCCCAGCTCACCATGGCCGGAGCCCGGGCCATCGCTCCTCCTGCCACGGGCGGTGCGGCGCCGACGCTGCGACTGCTGCGCCCCCTCCTCGTGATCGCTGTGGTGGACGGTACGGCGGCGATCCTCCTGGAGAGTTCGCTGCCGCAGGTGGTGGCCGGAGGTGGCAACAACTCCGCACTGACCTTTGTCTTCCTGGCCAACAGCATCGCCGTCATCCTGCTCCAGCCGTTCGCGCTGTGGACCGTCGGCCGAGGCAGATCGATGGCCCTTCCCGTGGCCGGCGGCGCCATGGCGCTGGGCGTCCTGCCCTTCAGCCTGGCGACCTCATCCGTCGCGCTCTGGGTCGGCGGCGCCGTGGCCATCGCCGTGGCCGAAGTCCTCGTCGTGCTGTGGCTCGACGACCAGGTGCGACACCTGCCGTCACCGGCAACCGCCTACGGATACCTGAGTCTGGGCGACGGTCTCGGCGGCCTGGGCGGCGCCACCGTCTCGTCCTGGCTCGTCGCGAGAACGACGGGGACGGGCGCCGTCTTCGCCAACTCGCTCTGGGTGCTCGCGGCCGGCTTCCTGGCCGCCGGAGCCCTGGCCACCGTGCTGCCTCGCCACCGGGCCGGCCCCGGCACCGAGGTCGGGAACGAACAAGTAACCGAAAGGAACAAGGAATGAAGACAAGCAGCCTCTGGGGTCAGCCGCAGTCGCGCTACTACTCCTACCTTGCACGGATCGAGGCCGCGGAGGCGACGAAGCCACCGGCCTTGGCAGTCATCGGCTGCGCCGATGGCAAATACGTGCTCCCGGCCGCCCGCAAGGGCTTCGACGTCTGGGCCGTGGATGTCGACGACATCGCCGTCAACGGCGGAGTCAAGGAGGACGCCTCGGGTGAGGTGCAGGTGCCGGGCCTGGTGAGCCGGGTCAAGCAGGAGAATCTCTCGGACCGAGTCGAGGTCACCTGCGGTGACTTCATGGACTTCCCCCGGCCGGGACGGTACGACGCCGTATTCACGAGCGGCGCTCTGCAGTACTCGTTCAACAGCAGGCATCGCCTCGCCTCCATGGTCGATGCGGTCTGCGAGCTCGTCCGGGTGGACGGCCTCGTCTACTTCGACTACATGCTGCCCCTGGAGAAGAAGTACAAGGGCCGCGAGAACTGTCCTGAAGCCCAGTGGTGGAAGGACCACTTCGCCGGCCGTCCGGACTTCCAGGTACTGCACCACCGTGTCCTCCCGCCGGTTCTCGACAAGGCGCACATCGAGTTCCCGGTCGATCACTACCACCAGTGGGGGCACCTCCTCGTGCGGCGGTCCGAATGAGACCGCCCATGGACGTCACCACGTCGCAGCAGCACCCGCCAGGATTCGAGGAGATCATCGAGTCCACACTGTGCCCGTACGCGCGGAAGGCTCTCGTCCACGTTCTGCCGTCCCTCGGCGACGAACCGGTCGACGCGTACTTCCGGCGCATCGCCCCGGAGATCCACCGCCGCGTCGGCCGGGCGGAGGCCGACGGCACCGACGCCGTGGTCACCGAGCTTCCCGTCGAGCGCGTAGGCAGCACGCCCGAGGAGCTCGCGCCGGTCCTGGGCGCGTGGATCAGGGAGATCGCCGACGGGGACTCGACGTACTTACCGGATACGGTCCACACGCGCTGGCGTCTCAAGGTGGCGGGCAGCGATGTCTTCGTCGCCGTGTTCACACCGGACTTCGGCAAGCGGCACGCCAGGTACACGCCGGACACCGGCAAGGTGTACATCGTGCTCCAGCCCGACTCCTCGTTCCATCACCATCTGCCCGACGACTCGAGCCGGGTGCGGCGGTCGATCCGGCGCCGCTTCGCCAGAGCCGGACGGGAGTACGACACCACCCGCCCCGAGGCCGAGCGCTTCCTCCCGCCACGTGCCGACGAGGAACCGGCGGCCTGGTGGGAGTACAGCTCGAAGGAGGTCTGCCGATGACGCATGTAGCCATGCTCGAGGCTCTCAACCATGGTCTGCGGTTCTTCGACGCGGCGGCCGCCAGGCTCGGAGTCCAGCTGCACCTGCTCACGTTCGACCAGCCGTACTACGCCCAGGAACTCCGGGCCGCGCCCGGAATCCTCTGTCACTCGATGGACACGTCCTCCGTCGACGACGTCGCCGGCTTCCTCGTCGAGAACGGCATCACCGCGCTCATCAGCAACACGGACCGCTGGGCACCGACGGCGGAGGCGCTGGCCGAACGGCTCGGCCTCCCGGCAGTGCAGCGGAATACCGGAGAGCTGCTCGACAAGACATCGACGCGGCAACGGCTTCACGAGGTCGGGCTCGCCCGGAGCCGGGCCGTGGCCGGCACAGAGGCGCTGGCTCTCGGCGGAGAGGTTCTCGACATCGCCGACCGTCCGGTCATCGTGAAGGACTCGCGTGGCTCCGGCAGCAAGGACGTCCTCTTCGCCACCACCCCCCAGGGGGTAGTGCGGCGGATCAAGGAGTTGGAGTCCCGCGGGGTGCCCGCGAGCCGGTGCACCGTCGAGACCTACGCGACGGGGCCGATGTTCAGTGCCGAGACCTGGACCACGGACGAGCGAACGCACCTGCTGGGCGTGAGCAGCCGGACCATCTCTCCCATGCCCAACTGGAAGGAACTGGACTCCACTTACCCGATCCGGCCCGGCAGCGACTGGGAACGGGACGTACACGTCTGGGTGTCGAGCGTGCTGGAGGCCGTCGGGCGGGGTCCCGGACCGTCGCACGTCGAGTTCATCGACACCGCGCACGGCTTCGAGCTCGTCGAGGTGAACCCCCGGCTCGGAGGCGGCCTGGGCGGCGCCGGAATCGTGGAGGCCACCGGCGTCGACGTCTACGCCCTCCTCATCCACAACGCCCTCGGGAACTCCACCGAGAAGGTGTTCACACAGGAGAGCGGAGCGCCCGCCGTCGGCGGATACGCGCAGGTGGACAAGTACGCGTCGCGTACCGGCCCCCTCGGCTCCATCCTCGGCGAGGACATCCTCGCGGGCTTCCCCGGCCGGCCGCAATGGCATCCTGTGCGGCTGCCCGACTACGTCGTGTCGGACCTCACGCACCAAGGGGCCGCCTTCGGCACGGTATCGGCCGTCGGGGACAACGCGGAGACCGCGCTCCTCCACGCACACGCGGCCGCACGACACATTGTTCCGGCGAACGACTGGATGACCGATGACCGGGACTGACATGACGCCCGACAACACCCTGTCCATCGTGGGCATCGGCTACGGAGGAGATGTCACGGCCCGCGCCGCGGATCTGCTGGGCCGCGCCGACCTCGTCGTCGGTCATCCCGACTTCATCGGGCAAGTGGCCCATCTGCTGAAGCCCGGTACCGAGGCGACGGACGTCGTCGCCGACGCGGAACCCGGCCAGGACGTCTTCGCGCTGCGAGCCCGTCTCGCCGCGGAGGCGCTCGCCTCGGGGCGACGAGCCGTCATCGTGACCGCGGGCGACCCGGGCCTTCTCGGGATGGCGGGGCCCACCCTGTCGGCATTGCGTGACCAAGCCGGCGTCCAGGACGTGGAGATCGTCCCCGGCCTGTCGGCGTGGCAGTACGCGTCGGCGATCCTCGGGGCCCCGTTCAACGGTGGCCTCATCACGTTCCCCCTCTGTCTCCACGGCGAGTCCGATGCCGACGTCGCGCGCCGGATACGGAGCGCGGCCGACAGCGGACTGGGAACGTGCCTCTACATGCTGCGACATAATGGCGAGGCCCACCCCGAGCTCTTCCCGACGGACGAGCCCGCGGTCGACATAGCCCTACGCCGCTTCGCGATGGTGCGCAACGCGTTCCTCGCGGCCCGCCCCGGAGACACCCCCGCAGTGATCGTCTCGGATCTCGACGATGAACGGCCGCGCCGGGTGACGTCCTCTCTCCTCGACCTGGATTCCGTGTGGGACGAGGTATCCGACACCTCCGTCCTGTGCATTCCCGGAGAACGGTTCACCGCCGACTCCGGCCGACTCTGGACTGTGACATGAGCACCAGCCGACACCCCGCTGTACGACTCGCCAGCCGCAACGCCATCAAGTTCGACGAGACCCAGGGCGTGTTCCCCGACGTCTCCCGGCTCAGCCTCGACCTCACGGAGATTCAGGACACCGATCCCCGCGTCGTCGTCCAGCACAAGCTGGACCAGGTCGCCGCGCTCAACCTGGACCATCCGGTCATCGTCGAGGACACGGCCCTGAGCTTCCACTCCTGGAACGGGCTGCCCGGTGCACTCATCGCCTGGTTCGTCGAGAAGCTCGGACCGGAGGGGATCTGGGACCTCGTCGCCGCAGCCGAGGACCGCCGCGCTGTCGCGGTGAGCGCGGTCGGAATCGTCCACCGCGGCCAGCAGGCCACCTGGTCCGACTCCACCGAGGGCCTTCTCGTGGCGCCGCGGGGCCCGGCTGCGGGGTGGACGTCGATCTTCGAGGTGGCCGGGACCGGTCAAACGCTTGCGGAGATGTCCCGGGCGACGCGTCACCAAGTCACCATGAGGCGGGCCCCTTTGCTCGCGGCGCGGGAATGGCTGGACCAGGTGTCCGCGACGGTCGACGCATGACGGCGCCCGAGACCGCGCAGGTCGTGCGGGCGGACGGCCTGGACGCGGCGGGCCCGTACTGGGACGGGCTTCCGCACAACCTCTTCTCCTCCGCGAACTGGTTGCGTACGGGAGAGGTCCTCGGAGGAACACCGGCCCGCTACAGCGTCGTCCAGCGGGAGGGCCTGCCCAGTTCGGCGCAGGTGACCTGGCGGAGCAGCGGCGAGATGTGGGTCTACAACGACCCGGTCGCCCTTCTCCGCCTCGGCGCGGCGGAGCTGGAGGGCCATGTCGAGGAGAGCGCTGCGGCCGAAGTCGCCGAGCTGGCCGCCGTGGTGGAACAGGCGGCGCAGGAGCTGTATCCGGCTCGTATCAGCGTCCTGCCCAGCGGGTACCGTCCCGGGCTCGTCGTGGGATCCGCAGACGATGTCCCTCTCCTGCTCGACGATCTGGAGAAGGACGGGGATCCCACCACCGCCGTCATGCACGTCGGCGAGGAGGACGACCGCACGGTCGCCCTCCTGCGGGAGCGCGGATACGTCGGCATGGCCGCGGCCGGGGACAGCGTGCTGGAGATCGACCCGGCGTGGGGCGGCCTCCAGGACTACGCGGCGGTCGAGAGGAGGCGGGGCAAGCGGGTCAGGCGGGAAGCAGACGCGTTCCGCGCCTCGGGCGCCACGATCCGTGAGGTCGACGTCGCGGCGCTCGGGAGCCGGCACGCGGAACTCCACGCGGCACATCTGCGCCGCTACGGGCACGACGCCACCGAGGACTCGTCCCGCCGGCTGATCTCAGCCATCCAGCAATGGCCCGCGGGCCGGCCGCTCGTCCTCGAGATCGTCCGGGACGGCACCGTCGACGGGTTCCTCGTGGCCTACGAGTGGGGCGGAGAGTTGTTCGCCAGCATGCTCGGCATATCGCCCGACACGCCTTACGGGTACTTCAACCTCATCTACTACGAGCCGATCAGGCGGGCCGTCGAGGCCGGGCTGTCACGCATCCACTTCGGGCCGGGCACCTACCAGGCGAAGCGGCAGCGTGGATGCGCGGTGCGGCCTCTGACGAGCTATGTCCGGGTTCCCGACCGCTGGGAGGCAACGGTCGCCCGTCTCGCTTCGCTGCTCGACGTGGCCTATCGGCGCGAGATGGGAGCTACGACCGGGTAGGGACGAACCCGAGGAGGACACCCGGTGGCTGCCGGTCACCGACGAGCAGCGCGATGGCGGCGAAGCCGAAGTCGCAGGTGCCGGTGTGGCGCGAGGGGCTGGACGCGTCCGCAAGCGGCTGGAGCCGCTCGACGACCGCTTGGGCAGCACCACGAACCTCTTGACGTCATCGCCGCGTCTGACGATCGGCAGAACCGGGGCGAACGCGGCCAGGCAGGGCCCGACGAGGCTGCCGGTGCGGCCGTCGTCGGCCCGGACGAGTTCCAGCCGGTGGCGGGCGTCGGCCACCTGGACGAGCAGAACCTTCGCGGCGCAGCCGGTCGTGGAACTCCCTGACCAGCACGTATGGTCGCACCAACGGCGGAAGAACGCGTAGACCCGGTCCCACGGCGGGAAGTCGGCCGGCACAGCCGAGAGCGCCTACGGCCTTGTCCGGGCGGCCGGTCAGGACCTCCGGCCGTACGGGGTTGCCGGTGACCACCGCCGCCGACCGCACGCTCTCCCGCAGGAGCGGCACGGTCGACGCCGAGGACACGGCGATCCGCGCGGCGGAGCCGGGTGGGTCGAGCTTCTGAGCGTGCTCTTCGAGTCGGGTGGCCCCCGGGCCGAACAGGAAGGTGCCAGGAGCCTGTCCGGAGCTCGCGCGGGACTGGGCGCAGGTGGGGCGGGTGAGCGCCGGAAGTGCTGGGCCCCGGGGGTATCCCGCGTCCAAGGACGCGCCCACCCGGATGAATGCGCCTGCGTGTTGGTCACGCCGTTGGTCACGGAGGGGCAAGGCGGCTTACAAAGAGCGCCTGGCCAAGGGGGCAGATACTGGAGCGACGACCGGGGCCGCCACCCCCCACAGGAGAGGCCCCGGCCGTCTTCCACGGGGTCGCAGCACGACCCCGTACTCATCTCAGCGCCATGACTGCGTTTTCTGTCACACCGTGAGCCCGCCGACGAATTGTTGCGGGTTGTACAAGTCATGGACGCGGCCCCCGCCGAGCACGTAGCGTGCTGGTTCGCGCAGGGTTGCGCAGCAGTTGACCAGCTGCGATCGAGGACGGCAGAGCGGGTAGAGGGAGTGCTGGGGGACGACGCGGAGCTGACTGCCGCGGTGCTCGCGGCACAGGACGGGGACGAGGACGCCTTCCGTGCTGTGTACCGCGCGGTGCAGCCACGGTTGTTGGGCTACATACGGACGCTGGTCGGGGAGCCGGACGCCGAGGACGTGGCGTCCGAGGCGTGGCTGCAGATAGCGCGCGACCTCGACCGGTTCAGCGGTGACGCCGACCGGTTCCGGGGCTGGGCCGCCCGGATCGCGCGCAACCGCTCGCTTGACCATCTGCGGATGCGCAGCCGCCGCCCCGCGATCGGCGGCGACGAGACCGAGCTGACCGCGCGGGCCGCCGAGTCCGACACCGCGGGCGACGCCATCGAGGCGCTGGACACGGACCGCACCATGTCCCTCATCGCCCAGCTGCCGCAGGACCAGGCCGAGGCCGTCGTGCTCCGGGTGGTCGTCGGGCTCGACGCGAAGAGCGCGGCGCAGACCCTCGGCAAGCGGCCCGGTGCCGTACGCACCGCCGCCCACCGGGGCCTCAAACGACTGGCCGAACTCCTCGGCGCGGAGCATCCCGGGGCGAACCCGACGGACGGCGCCCCCGTTGACGCCCCGGGCCCGGCGCCGGGCGGCGACGACGGTGCGGGCCAGGGGGCGGCCGGTGGCGCCGGCCTCGGCGCCGTACCCGCGCAGCGCCCCGGGCGGAGCGGTCCGGTGGCGCCCGCCGGGGTCACTCCCGGTGTGACGCATTCGCGACCGTGGACGCAGAAGGACATGTGATGGCCGACGAGCACTACGAGTGGCTTGACAAGGACGCGGCGGAGAGGTTGCTCCGTGGCGAACCGGTCGTCCCCGTCGGCGACGAGGCCCGCACCGACGCTTTCCGGCTCGCCGAAGCACTCGGCGCGGCCCGCCGCGGGTCCCGGCCCCCGGCAGACGAACTCCCCGGCGAGGACGCGGTCCTCGCCGCGTTCCGGCAGGCCGGCCACGGCAACGGCGTGGACCGGATCGCCGGCCTCTCCACCGCCGTCCCCGGCCGGCCCGGTCTGCTGCGCGCCGTCCACCTCGGCTCCGCCCCCGAGACCCCGGCCCGCCGCCCGCGCTGGAGCCGGCCGGTCCGTTTCGGCCTGGTCGCCTCGCTCGCGGGCTGTGCGCTCGGCGGGGTGGCGGTGGCCGCCGGCACCGGCGTGTTCGCCGGAACGTTCGGCGGACAGGGCTCGCCCGTACCGGCCACCTCTGTTTCGGCCGCCGTGACCCCGGGCCCGCTGATCTCCGGCGGGCACGCGGACGACCCCTCCTCCCCGGCGCACCCGCCCCCGCCCGACGCGTCGGACGACCCCTCCTCGCCCGCGACCCGGGAGTCCGACGGGCTGGAGCACCCCGACAGCGCGCGAACCGGCGACACCGCGCGGGAGCCCGGCGAGGACCGCCCGGGCAGCCCGGACAAGCCGGGCGGCAACGGCAACGGCCGCGAAAAGGCGGCCGGGGGCGGCGTGGGCCACGAGGAGAAGCCCGGCGGCCCCGGCGACGACACGGCGTCCGGAAACTGGTACGACCAGTCCGTCAAGGCCTGCAAGGCCTTCCGCGACGGCAGCCTGGACGACCGGAGCCGACGGCAGCTGATCCGGTTCGCGAAGGGCGAGAAGAACCTGAAGCACTTCTGCGACCGCCTCCTCGACGGCAGCGACGGCAGCGACGGCAGCGGCGGCAGCGGCGGGAGTGGCGGGAGTGGTGGAAACGGTGGGAGCGGCGGCTCCGGCGGCTCCGGTGGTTCCGGTGACGGTGACGACGACGGTCAGAACGGGCCGGGCGACGGTGACGGCGGCTCGCTGCCGCCCGTCTCCTTCCATCCCGTACCGCGCTCCGGCGTGGCCCCGGAGGCGGGCGGCGGGACGGACACCGAGGTCCCGCCGCTCCCGAAGAGCTCCGGAGCGGCCTCCGTGCTCGCCCGTTGACGACCTGAACCGTTCCGTGACGATTTGAGCCGTCGCCCTGCTGATTGCCTGAGCCGTGGCCTTGCTGACTGCCTGAGCCGTCGCCTTGCTGATAGCCGTGGCCTTGCCGATTGCCCGAACCGCCGCCCCGCTGATTGCACCCGTCCGGTGGCGACCTGGACCTCGGTTCCAGGCGCCTCGCGAGCGGCCGGGGCGGCCGGGTGTGACGTTTTCCGGAGGCCGGGCGCAGTACAGAGTGCCGACTGGTCATCGGCCGCGCAACGAGCCGGGGTTCCCCCCGTACCTTCGGCTCAGCGCATCGGCGCGGGCGGGACACGTTCCCCCGGTCCCGCCCGCGCCCTCTCCTCCCTCGTGCCGGCCGTACGCCGGATCACTCCGGATCACCCGTAGGCCCGGACCACCTTGTGCCGGATCACCAGGAGACGACGACTTTGTCGCCGTTCCTCACCTGGTCGAACAGTGCCGCGACCTTCTTCTTGTCCCGCACGTTGACGCAGCCGTGCGAGGCGCCGCCGTAGCCGTTGGCCGCGAAGTCGGCGGAGTAGTGGACCGCCTGGCCGCCGCTGAAGAACAGGGCGTACGGCATCGGGGTGTCGTAGAGCGTCGACACATGGTCGCGGGACTTCCAGAACACCTCGAACACGCCCTCCCGGGTGGGCGTGTACTCCGAGCCGAAGCGCACGTCCATCGCGGAGACGACCCTGCCGTCGTTCATCCAGGCCAGGGTCCGGCTCTTCTTGCTGATGCACAGGACCCGGCCCTTCAGGCACCGTTCGTCCGGCGCGGCCACCGGCCGCTCGGTCGGCGGGTCCAGCTCCGCGGCCGTCGGTACCCGGGTCATGGCCAGCAGCCGCTGCCAGGTGACCGCGTCGGTGCTTCCGGTGACCGGCAGCCGCCGCTTGGCCTGAAAGGACCGTACGGAGTCGGCGGTGACGGAGCCGTAGTAGCCGGTGGGATTGCGCCCGAAGTGGCCGATCTGGCGGAGCCGGGCCTGGAGTTCCCGCACCCGGTCGCTCTCGGACCCCGTACGCATCAGGACGCGCGGCGGCGGTGCGGAGCTCGGCTCCGGGGCGGGCCGGGCCCTCGTCGGGGCCGGGGCCGGGGCGGCGGTGGACGCCGACGGGCTGGGTGCGGTGCGCGGCTTCGCGTCCCCGGCCGTGGGGGCGGGGGCCGTGAGGAAGGGGCTCGGGGTCGGCGCGGCCGCCTGCGTGGCGCGCACCGGCGGCGCCACGTCCTGCGCCCCCTCGGCGGTCCCCGGCTCGCATCCCGTCGCGAGGGCCGCCAGCGCGACGAGGGAAACGGCGGCGACGCGACGCCCCCGGACCCTTCCGCCCGCACACCGCTCGGCAGCCATGTCCGGCCCCGGCCCCGGCCCCGGTCCCGGCCCCGGTCCCGGCCCCGGTCCCGGCCCCGGTCCCGGCCCCGGCCCCGGTCCCGGCCCCGGTCCAAGCCCCGGTCCAGGTCCAGGTCCCGGCCCAGGTCCCGGCCCCGGTCCCGGGATCGCTTCCGACGACCGCGTTCCGCCCGGGTCGCTCGCCCCCCGGCCGTCCCACCCGCTGTTCGTGTCCGCCATGCTCGGTCCCCCCTGGCTCACCGCCCGCCCGGCGCCTCCTGTACGGAATTCCCGCCCGGCCCGGTCCCCGAATCCTCCGTCGGACCCCGGCCGCGCGTCCAGCCCCCCGAGGGGGCGCCCGGCTGGTCTTGGCCGGGTCCGCCCGCACGGCGCGCTCCTCTCCCGGGCGCCGCCGGACCGCCGATAGCTCCTGGTGAAACCCCCTGGTGAAACCCCCTGGACGACACCCCGTACGGGCGTGCGAGACTCCGTCCATGCTGGGTGTCACCGATCTTCCGACCTATCTCGCCGGTCTGGCGCTGATCGTTCTTCTGCCGGGGCCGAACTCGCTGTACGTGCTCTCCGTCGCCGCCCGTCGCGGCGTGCGTACCGGCTATTCGGCCGCCGCGGGCGTCTGGACCGGGGACGCCATCCTGATGACGCTCTCCGCGCTCGGCGCCGCGTCCCTGCTCCAGACCACGCCCCTGCTCTTCGCGATCGTCAAGTACGCGGGCGCGGCCTATCTGACCTGGATGGCCATCGGGATGCTGCGGGCGGCCGTGGCGCTGTGGCGCGAGCGGCACCGGCGCACCGCCGAACTGGCGGAGACGGTGGACGCCGCCGGGGCAGCCGGAGCGGCCGGGACTCCGGGTGCGACGGCCCCCGTGGAGAGGCCCTACCGCCGGGCCCTGGTGGTCAGCCTGATCAACCCGAAGGCGATCCTGTTCCTGATCTCGTTCTTCGTCCAGTTCGTCGATCCGAACTATGCCTACCCGGCGCTGTCGTTCCTGGTGCTCGGCACGCTGCTCCAGCTCGCCAGCTTCGCGTACCTCTCCGTGCTGATCTTCGGCGGCACCCGCCTGGCCGCCGCGTTCCGCCGCCGTAAGCGGCTGTCGGCGGGGGCCACCTCCGCGGCGGGCGTCCTGTTCCTCGGGTTCGCGGCCAAGCTCTCGTTCAGCAGCGTGTAGCTCCGGCCCTCAGCTGTGCCAGGCCTTTTCCCGACGCTGTGCGCGTGCCCGGTCATTCCGCGGACGCGCAGAGTTCACCCGCTGTCGTGGCGGGCGTCACCCGATCCTCCCGCCGCCTCACTAGGTTGTCGGGACCATGATCGAAGGCGAGGGCACGCGTGCCGAAACTGTCCGTTGTCGTACCGCTCCACAATGTCGCGGCCTACGCTCCGACCACGCTGGGCAGCCTCGCCCGCAACGCGGACCCCGACATCGAGTTCCTGCTGGTCGATGACGCGTCCACCGACGGGACGCAGGACATCGTCGACCACTGGGCCGAGCGGCTGCCGCGCACCCGGGTGATCAGACACGGTACGAACGTCGGCATCGCGGCCGCCCGCAACAGCGGCATCGACGCCGCGGAGGGCGACTACCTCACCTTCCTCGACGGAGACGACTGGTACGCCCCCGGGCATCTGGACCGGCTGGTGCGCGCCGCCCAGGACCTCGACTGCGACTTCGCCCGCACCGACCACGTCCAGTCCACCGGCACCACCCGCGTCGTGCGGCGCGCCCCCGCGCCCCTCCGGGACGCCCTGCTCGACCCCCGCGACGGCATCGGGGCGCCCGAGCGCGAGACCATGGTCGACTACCCGTTCGTCTGGGCCGGCATCTACCACCGGCGGCTCTTCGCGGACGGCGCCCAGCGCTTCAGCACCGAACTGCGCACCGCCGAGGACCGGCTGTGGATCTGGCAGCTCCATCTGCGCGCCCGCACCTACGCGGCGCTCGGGCTGTACGGCATCTTCTACCGGCGCGGGGTCACCACCTCCCTGACCCAGATCAAGGACTCCCGTCAGCTCGACTTCTTCCCCGCCTACGACACGCTGCTCGACCAGCTGCGCACGGACCGGGACGCGAAGACCCTGCTGCCCAAGGCCGTCCGCACCTACTGCGCGATGATCGCCTTCCACAACGAGAAGGCCGACGACTACGAGCCCGCCACCGCCCGGCGGCTGCGCACCGAGTCGGCCGCCGCGCTGGGCCGGATGCCGCAGGACGTGCTCGACCGCACCCTGACGATGATCGACGACAAGCGCGGCACGCTCCTCAGCCGTCTGCGCACCAAGCAGAAGGCCGTCTGACCGATGCCCGTACCCACACCCGTACCCACGTCCGTACGTACGCCCCCGCGCGCCCAGATCTTCCAGGTGTCCACCCTGTACGGGGCGGCCACCCTCGCCGCCGCGCTCGACGCCGGACAGTTCGGCCGGGCCACCGACAGCCACCGCATCCTGCTGGTCTCCAACAACGCGGCCGTCCCCGAAACGGCCCTGCGCCTGGAGGAGATGCGCGGCTACGGCTCCCTCGCCGCCCGCTTCGACGCCGTCGTCGACTGGAACGAGGCGATCAGCCCGCACCACCCCAGCGGCTGGGGCCCCCGCTCCGAGGAGACCGTGCTGTGGCAGCGGGCCTTCCGCCTGGCCTGGGATATCTCCCCCGACGCCCCCGTGGACCTGGCCGTCGAGTCCATCCAGGTCAACCCGGCCCGCGCGCTGGCCGCGATCTTCTCCGAGAGCGCCGTCCACGTCTACGCCGACGGCCTCATGAGCTACGGCCCCACCCGCAACCGGCTGCCGCAGTCCATCGCCTGCCGCATCCGGCGCGTCCTCCACCTCGACCTGGTCACCGGGCTGCGCCCGCTCCTCCTCGCCGAGGCCGGCGTCGAACCGGAACTCGTCCCCGACGACGCCTTCCGGGCCGTCCTCTCCGAGATCGCCGCCGCCGCCGACGGGGACAAGCAGCTCGCCGCCGCCGAGGCCGCCGCCCCCACCGCGATGCTGCTCGGCCAGTACCTCGCCGCCCTCAACATCCTCACCCCCGAGGAGGAAGAGGACCTGCACGTGCGGATGTTGCGCGGAGCCGCCCGCGCCGGGCACACCGCCATCCTCTTCAAGCCGCACCCCACCGCCCCGGCCAACTACTCCCGCGCCCTGGAAGAGGCCGCCGCCGAGGCCGGCGTACGGCTCACCACCCTGGACGGCCCACTGCTCGCCGAGACGCTGTACGAGCGGTGCGCGCCCACCCTGGTCGTCGGCTGCTTCTCCACCGCGCTGTTCACCGCCGCCGCCTACTACGGCATCCCCGTCGCCCGCGTCGGCACCCGCCTGGTCCTCGACCGCATCACCCCGTACGAGAACAGCAACCGCGTCCCGCTGACGATCACCGACCACCTGGTGCCCGACCTGGACGCGCAGGGCACCGGGGCCGTCCCCCCGCTGCCGCGCACCGCGCCGGACACCCTCGCCCCGCTGATACGGACCGTCGGCTACTGCATGCAGGCCAAGCTCAACCCCGGGCTGCGCCCCGACGCCGAGGCATGGCTGCGGGAACGGCTCGACCCCACGACCCAGCACTACTTCAAACGCCGCCGCCTCCAGAGCCTCACGCTGCCCGGCGGCGGCCCCCGGGGAGCGGCGGTCCGGCTGCGCCGCACCGTACGGCGCACCCGGAGCACCCTGGGTCTCTGACCCGGGGCCGGGGCGCGGACCCGGGCCGGCGTCCGACCCACAGCCCGACTCACAGAACGGCGGAACGAGCATGGGCCAGACCCTCACCGGGCTGCTCACGTCAGTACGTGCGATAGCGGGACGGCCCGGAACACCGGCTCCGGGACGGCCCGGCGGCGGACCGGACCCGGCGCTCCTGGCCGCCCTGCGGCTCTGCGGCGACCACCTCGCCGCCCTCGCCGCCGCCGGCCCCCTCACCGACGCCCGCCGCACCCGGCTCATCGCGTCGATCGGCGCCCTGACCACCGCGTGCTCCACCCCGGGCGCCGACGCCTTCGACGCGCTGCTGCGGACCGGGCAGCAGGCCCTGGACAGCGGGGGCGAGACCGAGGCCCGCCTCGCCCTGGCCCTCGCCGACGAGGCGACCGCCATGCGCACCCGCTCCAAGGGCGCCTGGCGGCTGCGCGGCAACGCCCTGGACGCGCTCGGCCGGGGCGAGGAGGCGATCACCGCGTACGAACGCCACCTCGCGCTCCAGCAGAACACCGCCGCCTCCCGCGACGTCGAACGCCGGATCGCCACCCTCCGCGCCGCCGGGGACCGCATCGACGAGGCGCTGGCGCTCTTCCGGAAGACGGCGAGGGCCGGAGCGGAGGCGGCGGGGGCCGGAACGGAGGCGGTGGCGGTGGCGGCCGGAGCGGAGGCGTCCCGCGCCGCGGCCCGCCTCTCCCGCCACCTGCCCGCCGCCGCGGCCCGCGCCGCCTTCACCGACCTCGTCCGGCTCCGTACCGCCGAACACGGGGCCGGGGACCCGGCCGTGCGCCGGCTCGCCGCGCTCTACGCCGAGCACCGCCGGCTCTCCGACCGCGACCCGATGGCCGACCCGCTGCTGGGCGGGGCCGAGCCCATCGGCGTACCCGGACTGCGCCGGCTCGTCGCGGGCCGCACGGTGTGCCTGGTCGCCGACACCCCGCGCACCGCCGAGCAGGAGCGGCGGCCCGGCAGCTCCCTGGCCGCCCTGATCCAGGGCTACGACCTCGTCGTGCGCTGTGACGAGCCGCGCCACACCGCCCCCGCCGCCCGCACCGACCTGCACGCCTGCACCCTGCGCGGCGACACCCCGTGGAAGGGCCCCCGCTGGGACCGGCGGGCGGGCGTCCGGCTGGTCTTCGGCGACCCGCTCCCGCACTGGCGGCTCGCCCTGCGCGGCCGCCTCGTCCCCGGCGCCCAGGACCGCGTCGGAGACGCGACACTGCGCCGCCCGCTGCACGACCCGGCGCTGCTCGGCGAGGCGGCGGACGCGGAAGGACCCGCGAGCACCGCGTACACCGTGCTGCGGCTCCTCGACTTCCTGGGCACCCCCGCCCGGGTGGACCTCATCGGGTTCGAAGGCCCGGCGGCCCTGTCCCCGCGCGAGCGCGAGTGGGTCGGGACACGGACCGCGAACACGGACGACACCGCGGTGAGGATCGCCCTGAGATGACGACGAACGACTCCACGCCCGGTGCCGCGACCGGCCTCTCAACGGGCCCTGTGCCCACCGCGACCGCCGCCGCCGACGACCGCCGCGCCGTCACCGGGAAGCGCCGGATCGCCTTCGCCGCGTACGTCGCCGGCGCGGACGAACTGCCCGGGCTCCACACCCTCCTGCGCAGCCTCGCGCTGAGCGACCCGGCCCTCTGCGAGGACGTCGTCGTCCTGCACCCCGGCCTGCCGGACGCCGCCTTCGACGCCGCGCACCGACTGCACCCCCGGCTGATCCCGCGCCCGGCCCGCGGACGCGACGACGTGTTCCGCCTCGACGGGTACGACACGGTGGTCGCCCTCACCCCCGCCATGGCCGTCCTCGGCCGGCTGGACGCCCTGCTGAGACTCCGTACGGGCGTGGCCGCCGTGCCGCGCCCCGGACCCGACGGCGCCCCGGACCCGCACGGCGGCGTCCCCAGCGACGGGCTGCTGGTGATCCAGCGCCAGGACCTCGACCGTCCCGTACCGCCCGCCGCCGCGCGGGACATCCCGGAGAGCGACCTCGTACCCCTGGACTCCCGGTACGACTTCCGGGCGCTGCGGCTCGGCGACGACCTGGCGGTCCCCGCAGGCGTCGTCGTCCTGAACTTCGGTGGTGCGCGCACCACGTTGACCGGCCCCGGCCACGAGGCCCGGGCGCGCTTCGACCTGACCGACGAGGCGTTCCGGGCCGCCTACCTCGCCCTGCCCGGCCCCAAGCACCCCGATCTGCTGCTGCACCTCGCGCTCCCGTTCCCCGCCGGGCCCCGGCCGCCGATCGACCTGGTCCGGCAGCTCGCCGAGATCCACCGGGGGCGCGGCCGGCACGACGAGGCCGTCGCCCTGCTGGGCGAGGCCGTCGCGGGCCGGCCCGACCTGCCGCGCTGCCACGAGACGCTGGGCGTCTGCCTGATGGCGCTGTCCCGGTACGAGGAGGCCGAGACGCACCTGCTGCTGGCGACCGCCTCCCCGGACTTCGCCCCCCGCGCCTTCGGTCAACTGGCCCGGCTGGCCTGGGTGCTGGGCCGCACCGAGGACGCCCGCGGCTATGCGCTGGCGGGCCTGGAAACCGACCCGACCGACGCCAACTGCCGGTCCTGGTACGCCCGTACGGCCGAGCCGACCGGCGCCGAGCGCAAGCCCGTCAGTGCCCGGCCCGCTGAACAGCTCGCCCACGTTGCCCTGTTCGCGGACGGCGAGGAGAACGCGGGCGACAAGGTGCTGCCCGAGGCGGTCCGCAGCTGCTTCACCGCCGACACCGGCCCGGACCGCTGGCACCAGCAGCACGCGCACCTGCTGGTCGACGAGGCCTCCCTCGAACGCCTCAACGCCCGGCGGGCGGTGATCGTGGGCGGCGGCGGGCTCTTCCTCCCCGACACCGCGCCCAACGGCAACAGCGGCTGGCAGTGGAACATCCCCGACGACGTCCTCGCCCGGATCACCGCCCCGCTGGCGGTCTTCGCCGTCGGCTACAACGTCTTCGACGGCCAGCGCTACCGCCGCGAGCGGTTCGCGGCCTCCCTGCGGGCCCTGGTCGAGCGGTCCGCGTTCTTCGGGCTGCGCAACCACGGATCCGTCGCCCGGGTCAGGGAACTGCTGCCCGAGTCGCTGCGCGAGAAGGTGCGCTACCAGCCCTGCCCCACCACGGTCGCCCGCCACCTCGACCCCCGCCTCGCCGAACCGGCCGCGCGCGAGGACACCGTGCTCGTCAACTGCGCCTACGACCGGGCCGGACTCCGCTTCGGCCACGACTACGGGCACTTCCTCGCGGAGATGGCCGCCGCGATCGGGGCCGTGTCCGCGTCGGCCGAGGTCCGTTACGCCGCGCACATGCCCGCCGACGAGCGCTTCGTCGACGACCTGCGCCGGGAGCACGGCCTCACCCTCCCCGTGGAGCCCCTGTACCTGCTTTCCAACGACGCCATTCGGGACCTCTACCGGCGCACCCGGCTGGTGATCGGGATGCGCGGGCACGCCGGGATGATCCCCTTCGGCTGCGGCACCCCCGTCATCAGCCTGGTCTCGCACCCCAAGCTGGCCTACTTCCTGGCCGACATCGACCGGCCCGACTGGGGCGTCTCCGTCCACGAGCGCGCCCTAGGCGCCCGGCTCGCGGAACGGGCCCGCGCGGTCCTGGCCGACCACCCGGCGGCGGTGGCCGACGTCCACGACCGGCAGGACCTGCTCTGGTCGGTGACCCGGGACAACCTCGCCCGGCTGCGTGAACTCACCGGTCTGCCCGACCCGTTCAGCGGTCCGGACACGGGCCGCGCGGTTCCCGCGCCCAGGTCCGCCGCCGACCGGGACCACGCCGCCCGCCCCGCCGACCGGGACCACGCCGCCCGCCCCGGGGGCCGGGCGTGACCCCCGGCCCCAGCCCGTCCGTATCCCCGCTGTGCGCCCCTTCCACCCCCTGAGGCACCGAGGACCATGCCGACCACACCCCCCGCCCCCGCCGCCCCGGCGCCGACGGTCCCGGAGACGCCCCGTCCCGTCCGCGAGCACCGCTACGACATCGACCTGATCCGGCTGCTCTGCTCGGTCGGCGTGATCGGCCTGCACGCCGGATCGGCCTTCGTGAACGCCGTGGGCCGGACGGCCTCGCAGGGGCCCAGCACCTACTGGGCGGGGCTGACCGCCGACTCCGTCGGCCGCTTCGCCGTGCCTCTCTTCTTCGCCATCGCCGGCTGGGTGGTGCTGGTCGGGGCCCCGCCGAAGGACGGCGCGCGGCTGCGGCGGCGCATCGTGCGGATCGTGGTGCCCCTCGCCGTCTGGACGGTGCTCTACCTCGCCTGGGGCAGGCTGCGCGGAACCAACGACGACCCGGTGGGCGAGCTGGCGCTGGACTCCGTTTTCGCCTCGGTACGCCCCGCCTACCACCTCTGGTACCTCTACGCCTACCTCCCCGTGATCATGGTCCTGGGCCTGGTCGTGCTGGTCAGGTCGGGCAAGCGGCCATGGGGCCTCGGTGCGGCCCTGCTGGTCCTGGCGTCCGCCCCGTCGCTCTTCGGCGACCTGGCCGAGGCCACCGGCCGCGAACTGCCCCGCTTCGGCTGGGCGTTCGGGCCGTACCAGCTGATCTACGCGGTGCTCGGGGCGCTGCTGCTCGCCGCCCCCGCCGGCACGTTCGGCCGACGCCGGCTCCCGTGGCTGCTGCTCGCGGCGGCCGGACTGGCCGGGGTGATCGCGTACCAGCACGAGGTGCACTACGCGATCCCGTACGCGCACGTTCTGGTGGCCCTGTTCAGCTGCGGCGTCCTGATCTCCCTGCACGGCCTGCGCGTCCCGGAGCGGCTGCGCCCCACCCTGACCCGGCTGGCCGACGCGTCGTTCGGGGCCTACCTGGTGCACGTACTCGTGCTCGGTGTCCTCACCGACGCCTTCGTCCGGGCGGACCTGGGCGGCCCGGCCGCCGCCGCGCTCGTCGTCGGGATCACGGTGGCCACGACGGCCCTGTCGTTCGGCGCGGCCATGCTGTGGGGCCGCGCGGGCGCGAGCAAGGTGCTGGGCTGACCGCCCCGCGCGCCTGCCGCGCCCACGGGGAGGGGCCCCTCGCCGTCCTCGGCAGCTCCTCGCCCCCGGCCGTTCCGCAACGCCCTGGCCGTTCCTTGCCCCTGGCCGTTCCTCAACCTCGGCCGTTCCGCAACGCCCTGGCCCGCCGGGCCACCCGGCGCAGGGCCGGACTGCTCCGCAGGAACGCCAGCCTGGCCGGGACCACTCCGGGCAGCGCGAGCGAGGCCAGGCGGCGGCGCTTGAAGTAGCGCCAGGTGCGGTCGTCCAGGTGCGTGGACAGATAGCGCTCGGCTGCCGGGCGCAGATCGGGGCGGACCCTGGGACGCATCGCGAACCCGACGGCCGCGAGCAGCCCGTCCAACTCCAACTCCAACTCCAATTCCAACTCCGCGCCGGCGTACGGCTGCTGCGCGGCGACCGCCTCCGCGTCACCGATCCCGGGGAGCAAGGCGTCGGCGAGCGTCGCCGGTATCCGCTCGGCGTTCTCGTACGGGGTCAGACGCTCCAGGAGCAGCCCCGTGCCGACGGTCGCCACCGGGAGGCCGTGGAACCGGGCCGCCCCGAACAGGGCGGCCGAGGTGCAGCCGACGACCAGCGCGGGCCGCAGCCGGTGCAGCAGCACATCGGCCGGCACCGGGAACGGGCTGTCCAGCACGGTCAGTTCGACGCCCAGCCGGTCCGCCTCGGCGCGCAGTGCCGCCGGGTCCTCCCACGGCGCGTACGGGTCCGGCGCGAACAGCAGCCGGCGGTGGCCGAGGGCCGCGGCGCCGCGCACCATCTCCAGCCGCAGCCCCGCCTCCTCGGCCGCCGTGATCAGCCCGGCCCCGGCGAGATCCTGCCCGAGCAGCAGCGCGGGCGCGTCGACGTCGGGCAACTCCACGTCGGCGTCCGACAGTTCGCTGACGACCTTGGTGATCGCCTCGGCCGGCACGGTCCGCTGCTCCACCTCGTACTCGCCCAGCAACAACAGGCGCGCCCCGGGAACCAGGTCCGGATGGAGCAGCCGCCGCACCCGGGCCCCGGTCAGCGGGGGGATCTTCTCCCCGGTCGGGCCGTAGCCGCCGGGCCCCTCCGCGTACACATCGACCGGGACACCGGCGAAGATCTGGGTGAGGGCGCGGGCGGGACCGGCGTGCGGGGAGTCCACGACCAGCTCCAGCTCCTCGTCGCCGAGACCCCAGGCGCGCCGGAAGTGGCGCTCCCACAGCGGGGCGTCGTCGGCCCGGGGCAGCCAGCCGGCCGGGTGGAAGGGAAAGACCGCGTCGTTCCACGAGCGGACCTCGTCGAACCGGGCGCGCAGCCGCTCGAAACCGGCGGTCTCCGAGACATCGGCGACGGTCTCGGGAACCGGCCCCGTCCGGGACAGCAGCAGGATCCGGCGGTCGGGCTCGGTGAAGCAGCCCGCGTCGATCGCCGCGGCGAGCAGTACCGTAGCGGCGGGCGATGAAGCGTGGAAGATCCGGATGGTCATGCGGCCGAGGCCCCCTTCGCGGCGACCGTGCGACGGCGCAGCCTGCGCACCCGGGTCGCTCGTGTCACGTCCATGGCGTCGAGAGCCTCGTCCAGCAGCCGCTGCGGCAGGCGTCCCAGGGCCGCCGTACCGCGCGCCTTCAGTTCGCGGGCCACGGCCGGTTCGAATTTGTCGAGGGAGCCCAGATGGTGGGCGATGACCGCGCAGTACGTGCGTACGGCCTTCGGCAGCAAGGCGTCCGCGTCACGGTCGGCGGCCGTCTCGGCGATCACCTGGTCGAAAGCGCGCAGAAAATCGAGTTGGCGCACATCGCCGATCTGGGTCAGCGACGTGGCCACCCCACGCCGGTAGAAGTGGCTGAGCATGCCCAGGACGGCGAAGGATTCCGCCTCCCGGTGCAGCCGCCAGATCCACGGCCGGTCCTCGGCCGTGCGCAGCCCGTCGGTGAAGTGCAGCAGCCCCCGGTCCAGCAGCCGCCGGTGGTAGAGGCCCGCCCAGGCGAACGCGTAGTCCACCGACGTGGTGCGGTGGGCGGGCAGGATCGCGGCCCGGGGGTCGCTCACCACCCCGTGCGGCCCGTGCGGCACCCGGCGCACGGTCCGCGACTTGCCGTTCGCCTGGACATGATCGGTGCGCACGAAGTCGCAGCCCAGCGCCTCGGTCCGGGCCACCAGCCGCTCGTAGTGACCGGGGGCCAGCCAGTCGTCGCCGTCCAGGAAGGCGATGTACTCCCCGCGCGCGGCCTCCAGACCGGTGTTGCGCGCGGTCGCCAGACCGCCGTTCACCTCGTGCCGCAGCAGCACCGCCCCGGGGATCTCGTCGGCGGCCCGGCGCAGCAGCCGGGGTGTCCCGTCGGTCGAACAGTCGTCGACGAGAAGGAACTCGAAGTCCTCGCGGACGTTGGCCCGCAGACTTCTGAGAGTGTCGGGCGCGTAGGTCTGCACGTTGAAGAACGGCACGATGACGGAGAGCTTAACCACGCGCATCACATTAGGTGCGGCTCCGGCCCTTTCCTTTTCCGTAATGCGCCCAACAGGTGAACAACGCCCGTCGCCCAGGTGAACCGCCTTTTCCGGAGGGGCAATTGGAGGCTAATTCGGGTCCGAGCCCCAAGCGTCGGCTCGCTGTTAACCATCTGTTGCCATCACGTTGGGCCGCGCATCGAAATGCCTTCCTAACTTCTAGGACGTGCCCCCACGTACCAGCAATGAGGCCGAACCGGCCGAAACCCCCGCCGCGCTCCGACCGGCGCTGCGGATCGCCGTCCTCGCCGACTCCGACACCCGGTGGAAGTGGGGCGCGCTCACCGCGCGCCGCCTGACCGCCGGGGCGGACGGCCCGGACGCGCGGCCCGTCGAGGTCAGCGGGCTGCTGCTGCGCGGCCGGGCCACCCCCACGCCCCGCCAGCTCGCGGAGGTCGGCGAGGTCGGGATCGACGCCGGGCGGGTCCGTGAGGTCACCGCCGTCGAGTTCCTGCACACCGTGCGCGACGAGGGGTACGACCTCGTCGTCCTCGCCCTCGTCGGCGGCGGCGTCCAGGCCATGCTGCACGGCCTCGCCGCCCTCGACCTGCCGCGCAGGCCCGTCGTCGTCACCGGGTACGTGGGCGTCGTCTACGAGAAGCTCGCCGACGGGCTCCTCCTCCGCCACGGCGCGGACGTGGTCCTCGCCAACTCGGCCCACGACGCGGAGCGTTTCCGCGCGGTGTACGAGGGAGTGGGCGCCGACGCCTCGGCCGTCACGGAGGCCGCCCTCCCCTTCCTGGGCGGAGCCCCGTACCGCCCCGAAGAGGGCCGCGACACCGTGGTGTTCGCCGCCCAGCCCTCCGTGCCTGCCTCCCGCGCCGACCGTACGTACCTGCTGCGCAGGCTCGTCGAGCACGCCCGGCTGCACCCGCGCCGCGAGGTGCTGCTGAAGCTGCGCTCCAAGCCCGGCGAGCACACCACGCACATCGAGGAACTGCCCTACCAGAAGCTCGCGCAGCGGCTGCCCGGCGGTCTGCCGCCCAACTTGCGCCTGGTGTACGGGCACATGGGGGAGGTGCTGGACCGCACCGACCTCCTGGTCACGGTCTCCTCGACGGCCGCGCTGGAGTCCCTGCACCGCCGCATCCCGACCGCGGTCCTCACCGACCTCGGCGTCCGGGAGACGCTCGGCAACCACCACTTCGTCGGCTCCGGGCTCCTCACCTCCTGGGACCGGCTCGACGGCGGGATCCGGCCGCGGCCCGACGGCCAGTGGCTGGCCGGCCAGGGCGTCGCCGCCGACGGCTCGTACGGCACCGCCTACGACACCGCCCGCGCCAAGGTCACCGCCCTCCTCGCCGCCGGCCAACTCCCGTCACTGGCCCCCTACTACACACCGGCCACCGCCCCCGGCTACCTCCCCGGCATCCTCGCCCGCCACCACCTGGCCCCCGACGGCACACCCCTGCCCGGCGCGGCCGCGCCGCAGGAGCCCGGCCGGGTCCGGGGCGCGGTGCGGGAAACCGTCCGCAACGCGGCCCGGGGCGCCTACCGCCAGGGCGTCCAGCGCGTCGCCCCCGTGATCCGCCGGATGGGGGAGCTGTGACCACCCCCGCAGGAACCCCCGGGGCCTCGGGGCCCACGACTCCAGGAGCAGCCACCATGACCCCAGGGACAACGATGCAACCGCCCACGACCGTCCTCGCCGTGATCCCCGCCCGCGGCGGATCCAAGGGCGTCCCCGCCAAGAACCTCGCCGAGGTCGGCGGCATCCCCCTGGTCGCCCGCGCCGTCCGCGCCGCGCTCGCCGCACCCGAGGTCACCGACGTCGTCGTCACCACCGACGACGGGGCGATCGCCGAGGCCGCCCGCACCGCCGCCGTCGACCTGCGGGCCGCCCACCGGCTGCACGTCGTCGAGCGCCCCGCCGCCATCGCGGGCGACACCGCCACCAGCGAGGCGGCCGTGCTGCACGCGATGGACGTCTACGAGGCCGAGCGCGCCCGCAGCGTCGACGTGGTCCTCCTCGTCCAGTGCACCAGCCCGTTCGTCTCCCGCGAGGACATCGACGGCGTCGCCAGGGCGGTGGCCCACGAGGGCGCGGACACGGCCGTCACGGTCGCCCCGTTCCACGGCTTCGTCTGGCGCGACGGGCACGCCGTCGAGGAGGGGACGTACGGCGTCAACCACGACAAGTCCGTACGCCCCCGCCGCCAGGACCGCCCCCAGGACCACCTGGAGACCGGGGCCGCCTACGCGATGGACGCGGCGGGTTTCCGTACCCACCGCCACCGCTTCTTCGGCCACACCGCCCTCGTGCCCACCGACCCGGCGCGGGTGCTGGAGATCGACGACCCGCACGACCTGGCCCGCGCCCGCGCGCTCGCCCCGCTCCTGGACCCCTCCCCGCTGCCGTCCCTCGCGGACGTGGACGCGGTCGTCCTGGACTTCGACGGCACCCAGACCGACGACCGGGTCATGATCGACTCCGAGGGCCGCGAGACGGTCGCCGTGCACCGGGGCGACGGCCTCGGCATCGCCGCCCTGCGCAAGGCCGGGGTGCCCCTCCTGATCCTCTCCACCGAGCAGAACCCGGTCGTCGCGGCCAGGGCCCGCAAGCTCCAGATCCCGGTCCTGCACGGCATCGACCGCAAGGACGAGGCGCTGAAGCGGTGGTGCGACGAGCAGTCCATCGCCCCCGACCGGGTCCTCTACGTCGGCAACGACGTCAACGACCTGCCCTGCTTCTCCCTCGCCGGCTGGCCTGTCGCCGTCGCGAGTGCCCACGACTCGGTACGCGCCGCGGCGCGCGCCGTCACGACCACCCCCGGCGGCTACGGCGCCATCCGCGAGATCGCGGCCTGGCTGCTCGGCCCCACCCTCACGACCACTCCCTCTGTCCCCACAGTCCCCACCAAGTAAGGAAGCACCACCATGAGCACCTCCCGCCTGCGCACCTTCGGCACCCGCACCGCCGGCCCCGGCAACCCCGTCTACATCACGGGCGAGATCGGCATCAACCACAACGGCGACCTCGACAACGCCATCGCGCTGATCGACGCGGCCGCCGAAGCCGGCTGCGACGCCGTGAAGTTCCAGAAGCGCACCCCGGAGATCTGCACCCCGCGCGACCAGTGGGACATCGAGCGCGACACCCCCTGGGGCCGGATGACGTACATCGACTACCGCCACCGCGTCGAGTTCGGCGAGGCCGAGTACACCGCCATCGCCGAGCACTGCGCCAAGCGCGGCATCGACTGGTTCGCCTCCCCGTGGGACACCGAGGCCGTCGCCTTCCTGGAGAAGTTCGACGTCCCCGCCCACAAGGTGGCCTCCGCCTCCCTCACCGACGACGAGCTGCTGCGCGCCCTGCGCGCCACCGGCCGCACGGTGATCCTCTCCACCGGCATGTCGACCCCGAAGCAGATCCGCCACGCGGTCGAGGTCCTGGGCAGCGACAACATCCTGCTCTGCCACGCCACTTCCACGTACCCGGCGAAGGCCGAGGAGCTGAACCTGCGGGTCATCAACACCCTCCAGCAGGAGTACCCGAACGTCCCGATCGGCTACTCCGGCCACGAGACCGGCCTCCAGACCACCCTCGCCGCCGTCGCGCTCGGCGCCACGTTCGTCGAGCGCCACATCACCCTGGACCGCGCCATGTGGGGCTCCGACCAGGCGGCCTCCGTCGAGCCGCAGGGCCTGACCCGCCTGGTCCGCGACATCCGCACCATCGAGCAGTCGCTCGGCGACGGCGTCAAGAAGGTGTACGAGTCCGAGCTCGGCCCGATGAAGAAGCTGCGCCGCGTCGCGGGCGTCGTCGCCGAGAGCGACAACGCCCCGGTCGCCGAGCCGGCTGCGGTCTGACGGGCCGACCGGTGAACCTCGCCTTCGTCGAGAGCCCGGTCCAGCTCCTGAACGTCCTGGAGTGGGTTCACACCCAGGGGGGAGACGACCCGGCCGCCACCACGGTCGTCGTCCTCCCCCCGGTCGACCCGATGTCGCGCGGTCAGCTGCGCCGGATGGCGGAGCTGGCCCGCGACGAGGGCATCGCGGTCCGCTGGCAGGAGGCGCGCGGCGAGTCCGGCGCGCCCCTGAAGGCCCTGCGCGCCCTGGCCGGCCTGGTCCGGCGCGCGGACCACATAGTGATCGGCGACCCGTTCTCCCGCTATGTGCAGCTCCTGCTGACCCTGGTCCGCGCCGACCGCCTCACGGTGGTCGACGACGGCACGGCCACCATGGAGTTCGTCGCCCAGCTGGCCCGGGGCGAACGCCTCACCCGCTGGCACCGCAGGGGCCGCACCGGACCGCGCGAACTGGTCCTGGCCCCGGTCACGGCGACGGCCCGCCGCCGCTTCGTCCCGACGGCGAACCACACGGTCGAGGTGTTCACCGCGATGCCGGTCGAGGCTCCGCCCGGCATCGCGGTCACCCCCAACACCTTCGCCTGGACCCGCGCCCGCTTCGGCCCGCCCACCATCGGCAAGGGCGCGGACCTGGTCGGCACCTCCCTGGTCGAGACGGGCGTCGTCGACCCCGCCCCGTACCAGGAGGCGGTCACGGCCCTGGCCCGCGCCCACGGCGCCACCCGCTACTTCGCCCACCGCCGCGAGTCCGCCGAGAAGCTGCACGCCCTGGAAGCCGCCACGGGCCTGGAGATCGTGCGCCCGGACCTCCCCCTGGAACTGATTGCCCGCCGCGGCCCCATCGGCCGCACGATCGTCAGCTTCCCCTCCACGGTCGTCCACACCCTCCCGCTGGCCCTGGCCGGCACGGGCGTGAACGTCGCGGTCTGCGACATCGCCCCGGAATGGCTCCGCACCACGGCCTCGCCCCGCGCCCAGGGCTTCCTGAGCGGGGTCACGGAGACGGCACGGGGGGTGCAGCGGCTGTCGTCGGTGGTGACGTGAGGGCTAGGTCCTGTCGTCGAACTCCCGTCTGCCCCGCGGCGCCATGCACGCACTCTCGCCGCACCGGGCACCCGCCCGAGTACGTCCAGTACGAGGACGTGCGCCCGGCGCGCCGAGAGCACGCACCTGACCCCGCGGGGCCGCCCTCCGGGCGACGACGGGAGTTCGACGACAGGACCTAGGCCCGTACGGTGCGGGTCAGCATCCGGTCGAAGAGGTTGCTGGTGGCCGTCTGTATCCGGCTGTCGATGTGGTCGGGGGAGATGAGCGCCAGCGGCCAGAAGAAGGTGCCGGCGACGAAGACCATGGTCCCGTCGCGGTGCTGGACCAGGCTGGTGTTCTGGATCCTCTCACCGCGCCCCATGCTGTCCGGGTAGGGCGAGTGGGACAGCAACTGCTGGGCCGCCTTGCGCGGCAGCTTGGTCTTGCGGTCACGGCCGTCGGCCTCGACGCCTATGAGGTTCGGTATCTCGTCGCCGTCTGCGAGTCCCGTGCCCTTCCACAGCCAGTGGTCGGACCGACGCACGACGAGCGGTACGGGCTTGGCGAGCATGCCGTTGTACTGCACGCCGAGCAGGCGCTGCTCGGCGTGCTTGCGCTTCTTCTCCAGGTCGCGCCAGCGCACGGTCGGACCGTGCTCGTCCGGAGTGGGATCGGGGTCCTGCTTGTAACAGGCGACGACGCGGTTCTCGTTGCCCGCCGACGACTTCTCCATGCGGATGTGGAAGTAGATGTTGTTGGCGCCCAGATAGGCGAGATGGGTGCGCGAGGTGACGGCCTTCTCGGCTACGTCACGCATCTGCCGGGACCAGTACTCGTCATGGCCGGGAAAGACCATGGCCGCGTACTTCGTGGGATCGACCCGGCCTTCGTGCAGATCGAGGCTGGAGGCGTAGGTGACGTCGTAGCCGGACATCTCGGCCCACCGGGCGAGACTGCTGTCCATCTCGAACCACAGAGGGTGTCCGCCGTCGGAGTACGGGCGGTCGAACGACACCTTGAAGGCACGCTCCGCGTTCCCGCCGTTCTTCCCCTGGGCGTCGAACCCCTTGTAGAGGTTCTTACCGGTCCGCCCGTCCTGCGGCCAGGCGTTGTAGGCCTGGTACGTCGTGAAGGGCAGGACCACCAGGATGTCGGACGCCCGACCGGTCTCCCGGACGACGAACGGCGTACTGCCGCGATGCCCGTCCTTCGTCGTGAAAACCGCGAGATAGACACCGGAGACCCAGTTCTCGGGGATGTCCAGGGTCCAGGAGACGGGCCAGCCGCAGTCGATCAGCCCGTGCTCCGGATGGGCTTCCGGAACGGCACGGGCGACACCGCGCAACGCGGGGCTCTGCGCCACTTCACGGCCGCCCTGTCCGCCGTAGTACCCGATCCGGTGCACCGTGACCGTGAACTCCTGGGCCGGACGCACCGATACGTGGAACGCCACCGATTCCCCGGCCGCGGCCGAGGTCGTGGAGGCGTACCCCTGGATCTGCCCGTCCCGGTCGTTCGCCGCGCGCGTCTCGTCGCCCTCTATCTGCCAGGCCCGGGTGCCGCCGCGGGCGTTCTCGGTGACCACGGGATTCTTGCCGGTGCGGCTGGCGGCTCGGGTGGGCAGGACGTCGGTCGGCACGTCATCGTTCACATAGCCGTAGACCAGCCCGGTGGCACCCGCCGCCCCGACCCCGAGAATGCCCAGGGCAGCACGACGCGAGACAGAAGACATGGAAGAACCTTCCGAGGCCTGGACGCCGGGCCTCGCGCCCCACGCGTCGGTACGTGTGCGACGGGTGGAGCACAAGAGAACTGTGTGATGCCTGTCGCCAATCGCTCATCGTACGAGTGCGAAGAACACAGAATACAGATGTGACCACTGTGCGATGGGACACACAGTGGTCACATCTCCGTCTTGCGACCCTACGCGGCGATCGACCGCGTCCGGTCAATCAGCTGCCGTAGCGCTCCACCACATGAGCCCGGGCGAAGCTGAACCCTGAGGTCACACCCCAGCTGCTCACCGGCGTGGCGAAGGTGCGGTTGGATCGGGCCGACCATGTCCAGGCCTTGATGCTGCCGTCGTCATAGCCGTACAGGGCCCCGAAGTCGTCCAGACCGTCGCCGTTGTAGTCACCGATGGCGATCGACATGTGGTCCCGCCACATGTTCCCCGCAGGGGTCGTCCAGGCTTCCGAGGTGGAGCTGAACGTCCCTGTAGGGCTGCTGGGGAACACGTAGATGCTGTCGTGACCGTCGGCGTAGTCGTACCAACCGGCGATGTCGTCGCGGCCGTCCCCGTCGAAGTCGCCGGCGTGGACCGTCGTGCGGTCCCAACTGCCCCAGGACGTACTGGTCCAGGAACCCAACGGATATTTGAACCCGCCGGTCGGAGCGGTCAGAAAGGTGAAGATCTTGTTGCTTCCGTCGGAGTACCCGTGGAAGACCGCCAGATCGTCCCGTCCGTCACCGTTGAAGTCGCCGGTCACGTGCTTGTCGCGGGACGCCGTCCAATTGCCCGCAGGTCCTGTCCACGAGGTGAACGGCGAGTTGAAGCCACCCCGGACGTTCGCTGTGAAGGTCCACAGGGCATCGCGTCCGTCGGCGTAGTCGTACCAGACAGCTACGTCGTCCCGTCCGTCACCGTTGAAGTCACCGCTGTTGAGCCTCATCCGCTTGAAGCTCCAGTTCCCGGCCGGCACCTTCCATGATGCGAAGGGCGAGGCGAACTTCCCCTGCGAGTTGCCGAGCCAGGTCCACAGGGACACGCGTCCGTCCTGGTATCCGTAGACAGCGGCCACGTCACCGATGCCGTCCCCGTTGTAGTCGCCGGTGGTGCGCTTCATGAGGTCGGCGTTCCATGAGTCCGGCGGCACGTTCCACCCGGCGAACGGGTTCTTGAACGTACCGTCCGAGTTCGCCAGGAAGCTGTGAATGGAGTCCGACTTGTCGGCATGGTCGTACCAGTCGGCCAGGTCGCTGCGCCCGTCACCGTTGTAGTCGTGCCGGATCGCGGTGCCGCTGCTCCACTGCGACTGCCCCTTGGCGTTGTGGATGACGAGGTTTCCGCGGTCCTGAAGTACGGCGTACCCCTCAGCACCGCTCGTCTTCGAGTCCCACAGGACGGTGGTGCCGTCCGCCTTGTAGATCACCAGGTTGCCCTGGGTCTGCATGACCGCCTTCGCCCCCACGTTCCCTGCCGTCTTCGTCGACCACAGCCGCTTGCCTGCGTTGGAGGTGATCTCCAGATCACCGTCGTCCTTCATGGTCAGCTTGGCCGACCGGGAGGTATAGGACTGACCGCCGATGAGAGTCGTCCCGGCCGGGATGCGCGTTCCGCCTATGGCCCCGTCGATGGCGAAGGAACTACCGAAGAGCGTGGTTCCGGTAGTCCTGCCGGGCCAGCCGACCATGGTGTTGTCGGCCTTGCGCGCCCAGAGGTCGGGCAAGCCGTCGCCGGTGAGGTCACCGATCGATCCGACCGCCGGGTAGAGGCTCGCCGTCACTCCGGTGCCGATCTTCACCCGGTCCGCGCTGCTGCCCCAAGTGGTCGGGTCGAGAAGACCGTTGGATGCCTTCTTTCCGTAGCTCCTCAGGATGTCACCCGAGGCCTTGTGGCGAAGCCAGAGATCGGCGATGCCGTCGTTGTTCAGGTCACCGGGTGCGAGGACGGTGAACTGGTCCCAGTCATTGCCTCCGACCAGGACCGGCGTGCTGAGGCGCTTGGTGAAGTCGCCGAAATAGGCCCACAAGAGCTTGCCCTGCCGGACGAGCAGGTCCGGCTTGCCATCGGCATTAATGTCACCGGGGGTGACGATCTGGTCGGCATCGCTCCAGTGGTCGTTCCCGGTCCAACCCGGTTCGCCCACACAGCCGTAGTCCTCGTCGATCACGGGGCACTTGACGGTCAGACGCTGCTTGCCCTCCTGGTGGTCGGTCGTCGCGATGCCGAGGCCGTTGTTGGGGTAGGTCCACAGATGCTTCCGTTTGGCGACGGAGTCGTACTCCAGGGTCACCAGGTCCGTATAGCCGTCCTGCCCCCAGTCGGTGCGGTAGGAGATGTCGGCGTCCCCGAAGGCCTGCCCCCCGTTGGTGGCTGAGGAGAAGCTTCCGTCCTGCTGTCCCGCGTAGGTCAGCAGCGTGCCGTTGGAGTCAATGCTCCAGATGTCCTTGTTCCCGTCCCCGTTGAGGTCGCCGGGGGCATCGCGCTCGGCGGAGCGTGTGGCGTAGTACAAGTAGCTCGTCGCGTCGGATCGGTTGCCGGCTCTGTCGACGCTGTAGGCGTGGACGAAGTGCGGTCCGTAACTGGGCGGGCGCACCGTTGCCGGTACTCCTGGCTTGGTCTCGTTGAGCTCCGGCGCGTGGTCGGTCCACCAGACGTAGTGGTCGACATCGGTCACCCCGTTCGGCGCGAAGGTGAACTTGCCCTCCTCGCGGGCCTTTCCGGTCGGACTCGGCCATCCGTTCTCACCCGACGGGAACTTGTCGTTCTGAGAGGTGATGACGGGTGGATTGCTGGGGCGCGAGCGGTCGACGGAGAAGGCGCATTTGGAGGTCCAGGCAGACGTGGCGCCGTCCAGGTCCTTGGCTCGAACCCTCCAGGTGTAGTCACCCGTCGGGAGCTTTGCATCGGTGACGGGGAGCGTGACGACACGCTTCTTGAGCGCGGAGAGCGCTTGATCGACGACCGGAGTCGTACTGCCCTTCGGGAAGACCTGGAACTGTGCCTCGAGGTTTCCCGCATCCGGGTCGTCTACGGTGGCGTGCAAACTCACTCGCGTGTTGCCGATGAGCCCGCCTGCGGCGCACGACGTCCGAGGGTTGGTTCCCAGTCCGTACGGCGTCTTCGGCGGGTTGTTGTACTTGGTCTCCAGGACTGCGGTCTTCGCGTCGAACTTCTTCCAGCCGAACGTGTCGCTCTCGTTGCCGGCGTAAAGCCCCAGAGTGACGCTTGACCACTTCTTGGTGGCCGCCTCACGCGCCTTCGCGGTGACATCGAATTCGAGGTTGCCGGCCCCGCAGTCCTTGCTCCAGCCCTTCGAGTCGTTGACGGTCTTCAGCGGCGAGCCACCGACCTTGCTGGGCTGCCTCTCCCACGTGGTCTTCTTCGAGATCGATGTCGTCTGCCAGAGCTCGACGGGACGCGCCTGGCAGGACCAGGACCACACGTTCTTGATCCGGAAGGTGGAAGACTTCACCTGCGCGCCCTTGATGCTGTCCGTGTCGAGCTGGAAGAACGAGCGGGAGAGACCGTTGGTCTCGTTCTCGTATCCGACTCGGGCAACCTCGTTGGCGTTCCAGAAGGAGGACCTCGGGAACTTCTTGTAGACGCGGGTCCAGTTCTCCTTCTTCCCCCAGGCCCAGGAGGGGTCGATGTAGACGGGGTAGGTGGTTTCCGGTCCGGTCAGCAGACTCTGGTCGGGCGTGATCTGGATGCTGTCGCCGTCCACCGTGGTCGGCATCTGGGCATCTACTGCTCCAGGAGGTGGCTCGAAAGCATCTCCTGGGACCGTGCTCTCAGCCGCGGCTGCAAACGTAGATCTGGCCGCAGGAGCCGATGTGGTCGTCCGGGAGTCCCACATGAGCGGAGTCGGGCTGGTGAAGACCGTCTGGCCCGCAGGATCGACCGCGGCGAGACTGCCGGTATCGGCGTCGGCCGACACGGACAGCCCCACGGTCTTCACCCTGTAGGAGAGGGTGGCCAGGGCCGGATTCTTCGCTGCCTGTGCGGTCTTGACGACCAGGAGTTGAGAGAAGCCCTCGACCTCCGCCTTGAGCTGGAGGTCCACGCCGGGAAGTACCTCCGGGTAGGTGGCCACGTTTCCGTTGAGAACGGGTTTGGGCAGTGCGGTGGGCCACGACAGGGCAAGCGTGCGCCCGTCCTTGACACCGGACAGCAACGGACCCGTTCCACCGCCGGAGAACGACACGTCCACCGTGGAGGCCTTGGGCACCACGCTGCCGTCCGCCGCGAACGCCAGAGCGGGGTCGGTCGGAATCCAGGTTCCACTGCGGAACAGGCGGACCGGGGACCCGTACCGCTTGACGGAGAACGATCCGTCCGGGTGTACCCAGGTGTCCGAGATCTCCGTGCGGGCCGACTCCAGCTCGGCCGGAAGGCCGGTCGAAACCGCTGCGGCCAGGGCCTGGTCCTCCTCACTCACTGAGCCGTCGTCGGCCTGCGCCCCCGGAGCAGCGGACGCCCGGCCCATGTCGGCGGGCCCGGCCGCGGCGACGGTCGGAACGAGCGCCCCTGCCGTTCCGATGGCCATCGCCAGAAGCATCGAAACAGACCGGCTTAGTGGTCTGTTTTTTCTTCGATCACGAGTGATCGTGCGATTCATTTCACTCCCCCCAAGAAGTTCACATTTTCCGCGCCGACGATAGGTCGCCGACTCGGTATCGGAAACACGGGGGTCACGTATGCCCGTTATCTGAGGCCGAAATTCGAAACTTCACTCAGCAGTCGGGGCCATTTGTGGTCGATATGCGATTTAAGGCCCCTTGGGTGCCGCAAGTTCCTTATGGGGCGCTCTAGTGGAGTTGCATGTGCGGCAGAAAGTGACAAAAGTGCTGAAATTGTCATCGAGTCGATAACGACCTGAATTCGTAGTGACTTTCCTGTGGAGATCCTGTTAGCTTCCGACGGTTGATCACAGGGTCTGCAAGGGGTGGGGAATGAGTAGGTTCGGCAAGTCTTGGTTGGGTGTGCCATTGGCTGCTGCACTTTTGGTGAGTGCTCTTCCGGGTGTTGCTTTCGCGGCGGACCCGGACCTCCTCGCTCAGCAACCCTCGGCTGGTGTCCAGCAACCCGAACCGGTTCCGGTCGAACCGGTGAAGTTCGGCGGCACGAAGCGCAAGGACGATGCCAAAAGCCATCCGTGGCGGTCCCCCGAGGTCACCTGGCCGGCTGCCGCCAGCTTCGAGGTAACGCTCGGCGGCTCCGCGGCACGGCCGAAAGCCGCCCGGGAGCTGCCTGTCGAAATCTCGGACGCCAGTGCGCGGAGGACCGCGTCGGCAGAGGCGGATGGTGGTACCGGGCCCGCCACCGCACGTGTGACCGTCGCCGACCGGAAGGCAGCGGACGAAGCCGGCGTCGACGGCCTGCTGCTGTCAGTGCAACGAACGGACAGCGCCACCGCCGACCGGCCGGTGCGGGTCGCAGTCGACTACTCCGCATTCCGCGGCGCGTACGGCGGAGACTGGGCGGCCAGGCTTCGAATGGTCGAGATGCCCGCGTGCGCCCTGACCACCCCGCACAAGGCCGCATGCAGAACCAGCAAGGCGCTCAAGAGCACCAACGACACCGAGAAGCAGACAGTGTCGGCCTCCGCCGTCGCAGCCTCGGGCTCGCGGACCGTCCTGGCCGCGACAGCTGCCGAATCGGGGTCGTCCGGCTCCTTCAAGGCGACGCCCCTCCAGCCGTCGGGGTCGTGGAGCGCCGGCGGGTCGACCGGAGCCTTCAACTGGTCACAGCCCATCGGGATCCCCGCTGTCCCCGGTGGGCTCCAGCCCACCGTGTCGCTCAACTACTCGTCGCAGAGTGTTGACGGCCGCACGGCCGCGTCTAACAACCAGCCCAGCTGGATCGGCGACGGCTGGTCCTGGGAGCCGGGCTATGTCGAGCGACGGTACAAGCCCTGCAACGATGACAAGGATGGCGGCACCAACTCCACCAAAGTCGGGGACCAGTGCTGGTTCAACGACAACGCGACGCTCTCTCTTGGCGGCCGGACCACCGAACTGGTGCACGATGCGAAGGCGGGCTGGCGTACGGCGCAGGACTCGGGGGAGAAGATCGAGAAGCTCACCGGAGCGACGAACGGCGACAAGGGAACAGCCGGAGTCGACGGCGTCGGAGAGCACTGGAAGATCACCACGACGGACGGTACCCAGTACTTCTTCGGCCTGAACCGGCTTCCTGGCTGGAACGACAACGGAACCGCAGCCGACGATTCGGTCACTCAGTCCACTCTCACCGTCCCGGTCTTCGGCAACCAGTCCGGTGAGCCCTGCTACAACGCCTCGTTCGCCTCCGCCTGGTGCCAGCAGGCATGGCGCTGGCAGCTCGACTACGTGGTCGACGTGCACGGCAACGCCATGGCCTACTACTGGAAGAACGAGAAGAACAACTACGGCCGCAACGTTTCCACTACGACGAGCAAGGCGACCGTCACCCCGTACGTCCGGGGCGGCTACCTCGACCACATCGACTACGGACTGCGCGACGGTGCGGCGTACACGACCAAGGCCATGGGTCGTGTCGACTTCGGTGTCGAGGAGCGCTGCCTGACGGCTTGTGGAACTTTCGACGCCTCGCACGCCAAGAACTGGCCTGATGTCCCGTACGACCTGTCCTGCAAGGACGGCGCGACCGAGTGCAAGGATCAGTACTCCCCAAGTTTCTGGTCGCGCAAGCGGCTCTCCACGATCACAACGAAGGTGCTGACCGGCGGCGTCCACAGAGAGGTGGACACCTGGAAGCTGACTCAGGGGTTCCCCGCCTCGGGTGACGGGATATCGACGCCGATGTGGCTGGAGTCGATTCAGCGCATGGGCCGGACCGCCGGCAGCACTTCCTTGCCGCCCGTCACCTTCTCCGGCGTGCAGATGGCAAACAGGGTCGACAAGACCGGCGACGGGCTCGCCCCATTCATCCGCCTCCGCATGTCACAGATCACCAATGAGACCGGCGGCACCATCGGCGCCTACTACTCCGCGCCCGACTGCACCGCTGCTTCCCTTCCCGCCGCCGACGAGTCCAACAAGACCCGTTGTTACCCGGTGAAATGGGCTTTCGAGGGGGAGACCGCGAAGCAGGACTGGTTCAACTCGTATGTGGTCACCAAGGTCCTGGAAGGGGACTACGTCGTCAGCACCCCGGACACCACGACGGAGTACACCTACTTGGACGGCGCGGCCTGGGCCAAGAGCACGGACGAGTTCACGAAGAAGGACGACCGGACCTACTCGGTGGCCCGCGGCTACGGCAGGGTGCAGACCCGCGTCGGAGGCGTCGAGGAGGGACCGACGCTCACCGAGGCGCGCTACTTCCGCGGCATCGACGGTGCGGCGGTGAAGGACTCGGCGGGCGTCGCGGTCACGGACCGCGAGCAGTTTGCCGGTGTGATGCGCGAAAGCGCGACCTACAACGGCGACGACACTTCAAAGCTCGTCTCCGCGGTCTCCTACACTCCGTGGCGCTCGGCGGTCACGGCCAGCCGGCCCCGGGCAGGCCTTCCCGACCTGGAGGCGTACCTGACCGGCACGCTGAAGGAGGAGGAGCGGACCAAGACGGCGACCGGTGTCCGCGGCAGTTCCCTGACCCGTACGTTCGACGACTTCGGTCAGACGGTCTCGGAGTCCGACACGGGGGACTCGGCGAAGACCGGCGACGAGAAGTGCACGACCACCACCTACGCTGCCAACGCGTCGACTCGGTTGGTCGACAAGGTCGCGCAGAAGAAGACGGTGGCAGCGCTCTGCGGCCAGGCGGCGGGCACCGCAGACCTGATCAGCGACGAGCGCATGTACCACGACGGGGCAACCACGCTGCTGGCCGCGCCGACCAAGGGCGACGTGACAAAGGTCGAGAAGATCAACGGCCTCGGCAACGGGTACGACACCGTCGCATCGACCCCTGCGAGCGAGTTCGACATCTACGGGCGCGCGCTGTCGGCCATCGACGCGTACGGCAAGCAGACCCGCACCGCCTACACGCCTGCCAAGGGCGAGGTTCCGACGAAGACGTTGGTCACCAATGCGCTCGGCCACCAGGTCACGACGGACGTGGATCCGCTGCGCGGAGTGCCCGCGAAGGTGACCGACGCCAACGGGCGGGTCACCTCCACGGCGTACGACGCGCTCGGACGTGTCACGAAGGTATGGCTGCCCACCCGCTCGGCGACTGCGTTCCCGGACTCACCCAGTCAGTCGTTCACCTACCAGATCCGTCGGGACGGCCCGACGGTGATCACGACGAACACGTTGAATCACGTGGACACCTACCAGTCCTCGTACGAGTTCTACGACGGCCTGATGAGGGAGATGCAGACCCAGGCGCCGTCGCCGGACGACAAGGGACGACTGGTCACCGAGAGCCGTTACAACAGCAGGGGCGAGGTCTGGCACAGCTCCGGTGTCTTCTACGCCGAAGGCGCTGCCGAGCCCGTTCCCGTGACCGGCCAGGAGCTGAAGTACCCCGCCGCCACGGAGACCCTCTTCGACGGCGCGGGCCGCCCGACGGCGACGGTCTCCAAAAAGTTCGGCGACGAGACCAAGCGCACCGTCACGAGCTACACCGGGGATACGACCACCGTCGTCCCGCCCAAGGGCGGCACCGCGACCACGACGGTCACCGACGCCCTGGGCCGAGTCACCGAACTGAAGCAGTACACCGACGCGGCCAGGACCACGTCCCAGTCGACGACCTACACGTACAACAAACTCGGGCAACTGGCCCAGGTCACCGACCCGTCGGGCGCGGTCTGGAAGTACGGCTACGACGTCGCCGGCCGGCAGACCCGCGTGGAGGACCCGGACAAGGGTGCCTCCGACACGATCTACGACAAGGGCGGACGCCCTCTTGCAGTTACGGACGCGCGCAACATCACGCTGACCACCCAGTACGACGATCTTGGCCGACCGACAGCACTGCTCCAAGGCACGACCAAGCGAGCCGACTGGGAGTACGACAAGGCGACCAAGGGGCTGGGCCAGCTCTCCAGCACCTCCCGGTACGAGGGAACGAACCGCTACACCAGCACGGTGGTCGGCTACAACGGGCTCTACAAGCCCACCATCAGCCGCGTGACCATCCCGGCGTCCGAGGGCGCTCTGGCCGGAACGTACGAGTGGACGGACATCTACAACCCCGCCACCGGACAGTTGATGGAGACGTCCCAGCCGGCCATGGGTGACCTGCCCGCCGAGGACGTCATCAACGCCTACGGCTTCGGCTCCGGACTCCCGGTCTCGGTGTCGGCGGGCAGCGACACGCTCCTGTCCTCAGTGACGTACGACCACTACGGGCGCCCCGGAATCAAGGAACTCGGCGCATTCGCCCGGCATGTCTGGCTGGGCAGCGAGTACGACGAGCACACGGGTGCCGTGACCCGCGCGTTCTCCCGACGGGAGGTCGCCCCCGAGCGCATCGACGACGTGCGTTACACCTACGACCCGGCCGGCAACATCAGCCGCATCGGCACGACCACCGGCCCGGACGCCGCCCCGGTCGTCGATACGCAGTGTTTCGCCCTGGACGCGCTGCGCCGTGTCACCGAGGCCTGGACGGCAACCGACGACTGCAAGGCGACCGCACCTGCCCCGGCGGTGATTGGCGGGCCCGACCCCTACTGGACGTCATACACGTACGACGCGGTCGGCAACCGCAAGACCGAGACCCAGCACACTGCTGCGGCCGGCCCTGCCACGGACACCGTCCGCACGTACGCCACACCCAAGGCCGGGACGCACAACCTGCCCGGCGTCACCCAGACGGGTACCGACCCGCACACGGAGACGTACACCTACGACGAGACCGGTAACACGAAAACCCGCAAGATCGGCAACGCCGACCTGCAGGACCTGAAGTGGGACCCGGAAGGCCACCTGGCGTCCGTGACCAAGGTCACCGACACGACCAGCTACCTCTACGACACGGCCGGCAACCGCATGATCCGCCGGGACTCCACCGGCACCACGCTGTACCTGCCTTCCGGCAACGAACTGCGCCTGGACAAGGGCGGCAAAGTCAGCGGTACGCGCTACTACGCGGCCGCGGGCGAGACGGTCGCCATGCGCACGGGCGCCGGACTCACCTACGTGATCAGCGACCACCTGGACACGGCCACCACCCAGGTCTCGGCCGACGCCAAACAGGCCGTCACCCGCCGCAAGACGACGATCTTCGGCGCCCCGCGCGGTACGCAGCCCTCCAGCTGGCTCGGCGACAAGGGATTCGTCGGCGGCACGAAGGACGCCGACACGGGTCTGACCCACCTGGGCGCACGCGAGTACGACCCGGCCACGGGCCGCTTCATCAGCGTGGACCCGATCCTGGACCTGGCCGACCCGCAGCAGACCCACGGTTACTCGTACGCGAACAACAACCCGGTGGCGTTCAGCGACCCCACGGGCCTCCGCCCGGACGGCCCGGTGGGCGGGTCGGACATCAACGACAGCCGCAACCCGAAGGACGGCAGCTACAGCGTCGCCCGCGCGGGCAGCGGCTGGTTCCGGGACACCTACGGCGGGTGGAGCTACCGGCACAAGGTGTACCTCCCGGCTCCCATGTCATCGAAGGTCGGGGGGCTGACCCTCGTCAAGTACAACTGGTCCTCCCGCGTCAAGGCCAAGGGGAGCCCGCCCAGGCGGTACACGATCAAGCACCCGAAGGTGGCGCCGAGCAACTTCTACACGAAGTACGTCGCCCCGGTCGCGGTCTCGGTCCTGCTCCCCGATGTGCAGGCGTGGGCGGACTGCGGGGGCGGCGACCTGAGTCAGTGCGCCTGGTCGGCGACTGACATCCCTCTGCTAAAGCCTCTGAAGGCGGCCAAGGGGATCAAGAAGGGCATCGATGCCGCCTCGGACGTGAAGACCAAGTGCCACAGCTTCCTTCCTGGGACGCGGGTTCTGCTTGCCGACGGCACGAGCAAGAAGATCGAGGACGTTGAGAAGGGCGATGTCGTCCTGGCCACCGACCCTGACACGGGGGAGACGCGCGCCAAGGAAGTCATCGAGACCATCCTGACCAGGGATGACAAGGACTTCACCGAACTCACCGTCATGACGGCGAAGGGTGAGGCCAGCATCGTTGCGACGGACACTCATCCGTTCTGGTCGGTGAACGAGAAGAAGTGGATCGACGCCGGCGGCGTGCGTGTGGGTACCGAGCTGGTGACGTCGGATGGGCGTTCCGTTGAGGTCACGTCGACGCGGCACTACAAGAAGCAGCAGCAGACGCACGACCTGACGGTCAACGATATCCACACGTACTATGTGCTGGCGGGCGAGACGCCGCTCCTTGTTCATAACTGCGACAGAGCTGGTTTGGATTTCACTGATGCTGAGAGGCAGAAAGTCTACGATGCTAACGCCGCGAAGAATGGCGGCGAGTACAAGTGTGACTACTGTGGGCAGACGGTGGAACGGCGTGCATCGCGAGATGCCAATGGAAACGCCATCAAGGGGAGGTCCGACGATGCCCAGATCGATCACGTAGAGCCGAGGGCCAGTGGTGGGCACGGCGGCGAGCATAATGGTGCCGTGGCCTGCCGTCGATGCAACAGAGATAAATCCACAAAGACTATGGAAGAGTGGGACGATGAGTACAGAGAGTTCCTCGAACCCTAGCGGTGGTGAGTCGGCGTCGGAGGGTAAGCCTGAGAGGCTGTACAAGGTTGCCTTCGACCTCCCTGAAGAGATAGCCCACTGGGCTCGTGCGTCTGCGGAGCGGCTCTGGACTGGGAAGACTTCCGTGAAGATGGAGGTTCAGGTTCGGAACACCCCCTTCTACGTGAAGGGTGTTGCCTTCGGGGATATCGTGCGTGTCAGGGCTGATCACGAGCGCAGGGAGTTCGTGTTCGAGGAGTTCGTTTCTGGGGCCGGTCATTCGGCGGTCCGCGTCATCATCAAAGGCGACGGCGCGGAAGGAGAAGTTGACGCCACGCTGCGTGCCTTTGATTGTCCCTGGGAGATTGATGCAACCGGATCTTTGTGGGCAATCGACGTGCCGCCGCAAGTTGATTATGCATCCATGAGAACCGCTCTCCTTCGTATTGCCAGTGAAGGGAAAATTGGCATCGAAGAGAGTGCCCTTGCGCGGGCTCACCGCGACGGACTCGGATTGCCAGAGTCGGATCATTAATATGGTCCCCCAGAAGCCCCACCGGATTACATTCCGGTGGGGCTTCTGGGGGTCTTGACGGCAACGGTGACGGCAACGTCAGCGGACGACGGCTGTGGCGGGTGGGCCGTCGGGGGCGTCGCCAGTGGGGCTGAGGGCGTCGCCGAGGGTGTCGATGGCCTGGCGTTGGAGGTGGAGTCGGACGTGGGCGTAGACGCCGGCCGGTGACGCCGATGTGGGCGTGGTCGAGGAGTTCCTTGATGACGACGAGGTCGACGTCATGCTCCAGGAGCAGGGTGGCGGTCGAGTGGCGGAGGTCGGGCAAGCGGATGCGGCGGGTGAGGTTGGCCGGGGCGGGAGGCCCGGTTGGCGTGGTGAAGACGAGGCCGCTGTCTTGCCGGGCTGATCCTGTCGCTTCGCGTTCCTCGTCCTGCCGTTCCCGGTGCTCCTTGAGGGAGTGGAGGCATTCGGTGGGGAGGGCGATGCGGCGTTCGGATGCGCGGGTCTTGGTGGACAGGAGGGTGAGGCCGCCGGTTCCGGTGCGCTGTAGTGAGCGGCGGATGGTGGCGGTGGAAGGTGAACGGGTATACCCGAAACCACTCCGCGTCACACGTCCCCACGCGGACTTTGTTCGCCTGCACGGCTGAAGTTTTGTTGATCTGTGGCCAGTTGAGGGGGCAAGGGGCCTACGCTTCCTAGGGTGAACCAGTTGAAGTCCCGCGCCTCCCGCCCCCACGACCCGGCCGGCCAGTCCGGGGGAGGTGCGCTGCCCGGCAGACTCTCCGACGAGCTGCGTGCCGAGCTGATCGCCTTCCGCCGGGATCTGCACATGCATCCCGAGCTGGGCAACCAGGAGTTCCGCACCACCGCGGCCATCAAGGACCGGCTGGAGAAGGCCGGGCTGGAGCCGAAGGTCCTCGCCGTAGGGACCGGGCTCATGTGCGACGTGGGGGAGTGGGACGGGGTGACGCCCATGCTGGCGTTGCGGGCGGACATCGACGCGCTGCCGATCCCGGACACCAAGGCGGGCGTGCCCTACCGCTCCACCGTGCCCGACCGGGCGCACGCCTGCGGGCACGACGTGCACACCACCACCGTGCTCGGAGCGGGGCTCGTGCTCGCCGGCCTCCACCGGGAGGGGCTGCTGCCCCACGCCGTGCGGCTGATCTTCCAGCCCGCCGAGGAGGTCCTGCCCGGGGGCGCGGTCGACGCGATCGAGTCCGGGGTGCTGGAGGGCGTCGGGCGGATCATCGGTGTGCACTGCGACCCGAAGGTGGACGTCGGGCGGATCGGGCTGCGGATCGGGGCCATCACCTCGGCCTGCGACCGGCTGGAGGTCGCGCTCGACGGGCCCGGCGGGCACACCGCCCGGCCGCACCTGACCACCGACCTGGTCACCGCCGCCGCCCGGATCGCCGTCGACGTGCCCGCGCTGCTCGCCCGCCGGGTCGACGCCCGCTCCGGGCTCGCGCTGACCTGGGGGCGGCTGGAGACCGGGCACGCCCCCAACGTCATCCCGCAACACGCCGAGCTCTCCGGCACCGTCCGCTGCCTGGACCTGGACGCCTGGCGCTCGGCCCCCGACCTGGTGCACGCCGCCATCGACGAGGTGGCCGGAATGCACCGGGCCAAGACCGTGATCAACTACGTGCGCGGTGTGCCGCCCGTGGTGAACGACGCCGAGTCCATCGGCCTGCTGGACGCCGCGATGACCGAGCGCCGCGGATCGTACGCGATCGAGGACACCGAGCAGAGCCTGGGCGGCGAGGACTTCTCCTGGTACCTGGAGCGGGTGCCCGGCGCGATGGCCCGCCTCGGCGTCCGGACCCCGGGCGACACGCGCGGTCTCGATCTGCACCGCGGCAACTTCGACGTGGACGAGGAAGCCATCACCGTGGGGGTCGAGCTGTTCACCGCCGCGGCGCTGTTCGACGGGAACCGTTAGCGGAGCGTTGACGCGGTCTTCGTGGGCCGTTCGTGGACCTGCGGGCGGCCTTCTGTTCACGACGATCCGATAACGGCTTCCGTACGTGCTCTTATCTGACATCTACGCGCGTTACGATCGCCGCGAAACCAGCGCCGGAAGAGGCGCTTCGGTCAGGTTTGAAGGAGCCTTCCCTTGCGCCGGATCACCAGGATCACCACCGTGGGCATCGCGTCCGCGGCGCTTGCTCTCAGTGTCACCGCCTGTGGCGGAAAATCGTCGTCGGACGCAGGTTCCGACTCGGGCGGCGAAAAGGCCGCCATCGCGTACGACATCGGCGGCCGTGGCGACCAGTCGTTCAACGACGCCGCCTACGCCGGACTCGACAAGGCGGACAAGGAACTCGACGTCAAGGGCAGCGAGGCCGAGCCCTCCGACGGTGAGGGCGACGCGGACAAGGTCCAGCGCCTCACCGAGCTGGCCCGCTCCGGCAACAACCCGGTGATCGGCGTCGGCTTCGCCTACGCGCCCGCCATCAAGAAGGTCGCGCCGAAGTTCCCGAAGACCACCTTCGGCATCATCGACGACGCCTCGGTGACCGGCGACAACATCGCCAACATCGTCTTCAACGAGGAGCAGGGCTCCTACCTCGCCGGCGTCGCCGCCGCCAAGGTCACCAAGACGAAGACGATCGGCTTCATCGGCGGTGTCGAGACCCCGCTGATCAAGAAGTTCGAGGCGGGCTTCATCCAGGGCGCCAAGGACACCGACCCCGCGGTCAAGGTCCTCGCGCAGTACCTGACGCAGCCGCCGAACTTCGACGGCTTCTCCAAGCCCGACCTCGGCAAGGCCGCGGCCCAGGGCCAGCTCGACAAGAAGGCCGACGTGATCTACTCGGCCGCCGGTCTGGCCGGCTCCGGTGCCATCGAGGCCGCCTCCAAGGCCGGCAAGTGGAACATCGGCGTCGACTCCGACCAGTACCAGCAGAAGGGCCTCGCGGCCTACAAGGAGTCCATCCTGACCTCGGTCACCAAGGACGTCGAGGACTCGGTGTTCAACCTGATCAAGTCGGTCCAGGACGGCAAGCCGACCACCGGTGAGATCCGCTACGGCCTGGACAAGGACGGCGTCGGCCTGTCGATGTCCAACCCGGCGTTCGCCAAGATGACCGACGTCATCGCAGCCGTCGACAAGGCCAAGCAGGAGATCATCGACGGCAAGATCACCGTCAAGACCGCTCCGTAACGAGCAGCCCGGAGCTCCCTGCCGTACAGCTGGTTTCCCCAGGCCCTGTCCGTCCCCGCACCGCGCCCGCGGCCGGTGGACGGACAGGGCCGCGGGCCCGTCCCCGCCGGACGGACAGGCTTCCCGCCGCGGAAGGCGAAGATCCGCGGCAGCACCCGAGCTTCCGCGGCAGCACCCGAGCTTCCGCGGCAGCACCCGAACACCCGCGGAACGCGAACATCCGCGGCACCACCCGAGCTTCCACAGCTCCACCCGAACATCCGCGGCAGCACCCGAGCTTCCGCAACACCACCCGAAGAAGATCCGCCTCTCGCAGTGCTCTCCCACCCGGTCCGGACCGCGCGTCCGGACCGTGACGTGCACCTGTGTTTCACGATTCGGCAGCGCTACGCGTGTAGACAGCCCTCCGGCGCGATAACTTCACCCCCGCCCCCCAGAGCCCCCTTGCCCCTCCGCCCCCGCTCCTGTCCGGCCAAGGAGAGTGCGTCATCAACGCGTCCAGCAGTCCCCCTGCCGTAGAACTGCACGGCATCACCAAGCGCTTCCCCGGTGTCGTCGCCAACCACGACATCGACATCACGATCGGCAAGGGCACGGTCCATGCCCTCGTCGGTGAGAACGGCGCCGGCAAGTCCACCCTGATGAAGATCCTCTACGGCATGCAGAAGCCGGACGAGGGCACCATCGCGATCAACGGCGAGCAGGTCTCGTTCTCCAACCCGGGCGACGCCATCGAGCGGGGCATCGGCATGGTGCACCAGCACTTCATGCTCGCCGACAACTTCACCGTCCTGGAGAACGTCGTCCTGGGCGGCGAGAAGCTGTACGGCATCGGCTCCGGCGCCCGGAAGAAGATCAAGGAGATCTCCGACGCGTACGGTCTGGGCATCCGGCCCGACGCGCTCGTGGAGGACCTCGGGGTCGCCGACCGGCAGCGCGTGGAGATCCTCAAGGTCCTCTACCGGGGCGCCCGCATCCTGATCCTGGACGAGCCGACCGCGGTCCTCGTACCGCAGGAGGTCGACGCGCTCTTCGCCAACCTGCGCGAGCTCAAGGCCGAGGGCCTGACCGTCATCTTCATCTCGCACAAGCTCGGCGAGGTGCTCTCCGTCGCCGACGACATCACCGTGATCCGCCGCGGCACGACCGTGGGCACCGCCGACCCGGCGTCCACCACGACCAAGCAGCTCGCCGAGCTGATGGTCGGCAGCGAGCTGCCCTCGCCGGAGACCCGCGAGTCCACCGTCACCGAGGTGCCGATGCTGCGCGTGCGGGACCTGGCGCTCACGGTCACCGACCCCGACGGCACCGTCCGCGACGTGCTCGCCGGCATCGACCTCACCATCCACCAGGGCGAGGTGCTCGGCATCGCCGGGGTCGAGGGCAACGGGCAGACCGAGCTGATCGAGGCCCTGATCGGCATGCGCGACCCGGACGGCGGGGTGATCACCCTCGACCAGGACGACATCAGCCACGTCCCCACCCGCAAGCGGCGCGAGGCCGGCATCGGGTACATCCCGGAGGACCGCCACCGCCACGGCGTCCTGCTGAACGCCCCGCTGTGGGAGAACCGCATCCTCGGCCACGTCACCGAGAAGCCCAACAGCCGCGGCTGGCTGCTGGACAACAAGGCGGCCCGCGCCGACACCGAGCGGATCGTGCGCGAGTACGACGTGCGCACCCCCGGCATCGAGGTCACCGCGGCCTCCCTCTCCGGCGGAAACCAGCAGAAGCTGATCGTCGGCCGCGAGATGAGCCACGCGCCCAAGCTCCTGATCGCCGCCCACCCCACCCGTGGCGTGGACGTCGGCGCGCAGGCGCAGATCTGGGACCAGATCCGCGAGGCCCGCCGCGAAGGGCTGGCCGTCCTGCTGATCTCGGCCGACCTGGACGAGCTGATCGGGCTCTCCGACACCCTGCGCGTCATGTACCGCGGCCGACTGGTCGCCGACGCCGACCCGGCCACCATCACCCCGGAGGAACTGGGCTCGGCCATGACCGGCGCCGCCACCGGGCACCTCGAAAGCCCGGAGGACGAGGCCCGATGAAGAAATTCGACAAGGACCGGCTGATCCTGGGCTTCGCCGGCCCGGTGCTCGCCCTGGTCGTCGCCCTCGCGCTGACGACCGTGGTGCTGCTCGCCTCCGGCCGTAACCCCTTCGAGCCGTACCGGATCATGTTCGAGTCGGCCAGCTACGTCGACGTACAGGTCCTGATCGTCAACCAGGCCGGTACGTACTACCTCGCCGCACTCGCCGTGGCCGTCGGCTTCCGGATGAACCTCTTCAACATCGGCGTCGACGGGCAGTACCGCCTCGCCGCCATGATGGCCGCGCTGGTCGGCGCGAGCGTCAGCCTGCCGGGACCGCTGCACATCGCGCTGATCGTGATCGTCGCGATGCTGGTCGGCGCGTTCTGGGCCGGTATCGCGGGCTTCCTCAGGACCACCCGCGGGGTGAGCGAGGTCGTCTCGACGATCATGCTCAACTCCATCGCCACCGCCCTGGTCGCCTGGCTGATCCTGCCGAAGAACTTCGGCGAGCAGCCGGCCGGCTCCAACAACCTGACCACCGGTGAGATCGCGGAGTCCGGCTGGTTCCCGGGGCTGCCGATGGGCGACATGGCCGGGGAGATCTACGGGTTCACGTTCGTCGCCGCGGGCTGCGGCCTCCTGTACTGGTTCGTGCTGAACCGCACCCGGTTCGGCTTCGACCTGCGCGCCACCGGCGCCAGCGAGAGCGCCGCCCAGGCCTCCGGCGTGGACGCCAAGAAGATGATCCTCACCTCGATGCTGATCTCCGGTGCGGTCGCGGGCCTGGCCGGTATGCCGACCCTGCTCGGTGACACCCACACCTACAGCCTCGACTTCCCCACCGGTATCGGCTTCACCGGCATCACCATCGCGCTCCTGGGCCGCAACAACCCGCTCGGCATCGCCTTCAGCGCCCTGCTGATCGCCTTCCTGGACAAGTCGTCGGCCTCGCTCGACCAGTTCGGGTACGAGAAGGAGATCGCCACGATCATGCAGGGCTTGATCGTGATCTCGGTCGTCGTCTCCTACGAGCTGGTCCGCCGGTACGGGATCCGCCGCCAGCAGCAGAAGGTCGGCGAGGAGCTCGCCGCCGGCCATGCCATCAAGACCGAGAAGGAGGCGGCCCTGTGAGCACGAGCAAAGCCACCGCCGCACGCGTCGCCCCGACCAAGGGCGGGCGCCGCAAGCTCACCCTGCCCATCGTCCTCCTCATCATCGCGGGCGCGCTCGCCCTGATCTCGCTGGTGCGCCTCATCAGCGGCGCCAACGACATCACCTCGGTCGGCCAGGTCCGCGGCGCCCTGTCACTCGCCGTCCCGATCGGCCTCGCCGGACTCGGCGGCCTGTGGGCCGAGCGCGCGGGCGTCGTCAACATCGGCCTCGAAGGCATGATGGTCCTGGGCACCTGGTTCGGCGCCTGGGCCGGGTTCCAGTGGGGCCCGTGGGTGGGCGTCCTCTTCGGCATCCTCGGCGGCTGCCTCGGCGGCCTGCTGCACGCGGTCATCACGGTCACCTTCGGCGTGAACCACATCGTCTCCGGTGTGGCCATCAACATCCTCGCCGTCGGCGTCACCCGCTACCTCTCCAACTTCGCCTTCGACGGCATCGAGGGCGGCTCCTCCAAGCAGTCCCCGCGCATCGATCCGATCGACAGGATCACCGTTCCAGGGCTTTCGGACTGGATGCAGGACCTGCAACAACAACACTGGTTCCTGATCTCCGACATCGCCGGCATCATCGGAGGGCTCGTCACCGGGCTCTCCCTGCTCACCGTCGTCGCCCTGCTGCTGATCCCCGCCACCTGGTGGATCCTTTGGCGCACGCCGTTCGGGCTGCGGCTGCGCTCCTGCGGCGAGTCCCCGACGGCCGCCGAGACCCTCGGCGTCAACGTGTACAAGTACAAGTACATCGCCGTCACGATCTCCGGCGGTCTGGCGGGCCTCGGCGGCGCGTTCCTCGCGATCGTCGCCACCGGCATCTACCAGGAGGGCCAGACCGGCGGCCGCGGCTACATCGGCCTCGCCGCGATGATCTTCGGCAACTGGATGCCGGGCGGCATGGCGCTCGGCGCCGGGCTCTTCGGCTTCACCGACAGCCTCAAGCTGCGCGGTGGCGCGGAGAACGTCCACGCGATGCTGCTCCTGCTGGCGATCCTGCTGGTCATCGCGGTGTTCTGGCAGCTGTACCGGAAGAAGTACGTCGCCGCGGTGATCTCGGCGGCGGTCTCGGCGCTGCTGTTCACCTGGTACTTCCTGACCGACCAGGTGCCGAGCCAGTTCGTCGACGCCGCCCCGTACGTCACGACGCTGCTGGTCCTCTCGCTCTCCGCGCAACGGCTGCGGATGCCCAAGGCGGACGGCGTGCCGTACCGCAAGGGCGAGGGCAAGTGACGACGCCCGCCGCCGGAGGACCGCCGGCCGCGGCCTTCGGCGAGGCCGACTGGGACGCCCTGCGCGAGGCCGCCCGGGACGCCATGTCCCGCGCGTACGTCCCCTACTCGCGCTATCCGGTCGGTGTCGCCGCCCGGGTGGACGACGGTCGCACGATCACCGGCTGCAACGTGGAGAACGCCAGCTACGGCCTCTCGCTCTGCGCCGAGTGCGGTCTGGTCTCCGCGCTCCATGCCACGGGCGGCGGCCGGCTGACCCACTTCACCTGCGTGGACGGCACCGGGTCCATCCTCGTGCCGTGCGGCAGGTGCCGGCAGCTGCTGTACGAGTTCGGCGGTCCGGAGCTCCTCCTGGAGACGCCCGACGGGCGGCGCACGCTGGACGAGATGCTGCCCCAGGCGTTCGGCCCGCAGCACCTCGGCTGAACCCCGTATTCCTCGGCGGTGGCCCTTCCGTTTTCCCGGAAGGGCCACCGCCCTCCCTCTCTCTATGCGCGTAGAGTCAGTGAGGACTCTTGCGTACGCACCCGGCCGGAAGGATTCCCATGGACGCCATCTCCGTCATCCGCACCAAGCGGGACCGAGGCGAGCTGACCCCCGAGCAGATCGACTGGGTCATCGACGCCTACACCCGCGGCGAGGTCGCCGACGAGCAGATGTCCGCCCTCGCCATGGCGATCCTGCTCAACGGGATGAACCGCACCGAGATCGCCCGCTGGACCGCCGCGATGATCGCCTCCGGCGAGCGGATGACCTTCGACGGGCTGTCCCGCCCCACCACCGACAAGCACTCCACCGGCGGCGTCGGCGACAAGATCACCCTGCCGCTCGCCCCGCTGGTCGCCGCCTGCGGCGCGGCCGTGCCGCAGCTCAGCGGCCGGGGCCTCGGCCACACCGGCGGCACGCTGGACAAGCTGGAGTCCATCCCCGGCTGGCGGGCCCACCTCTCCAACGAGGAGATGCGGCACGTCCTCGACACCACCGGCGCGGTCATCTGCGCCGCCGGTGACGGACTCGCCCCCGCCGACAAGAAGCTGTACGCGCTGCGCGACGTCACCGGCACCGTCGAGGCGATCCCGCTGATCGCCAGCTCGATCATGTCCAAGAAGATCGCCGAGGGCACCGGGGCACTCGTCCTGGACGTCAAGGTCGGCTCCGGCGCCTTCATGAAGACCATCGAGGACGCCCGCGAACTGGCCTCCACCATGGTCGCGCTCGGCACCGACAGCGGGGTGCGCACGGTCGCGCTGCTCACCGACATGTCCACCCCGCTCGGCCTCACCGCGGGCAACGCGCTGGAGGTCCGCGAGTCCGTCGAGGTGCTGGCCGGCGGCGGCCCCAGGGACGTCGTCGACCTGACCCTCGCCCTCGCCCGCGAGATGCTCGACGCCGCCGGGCTCAAGGACGCCGACCCGGAGAAGGCCCTCGCCGACGGCTCCGCCATGGACGTCTGGCGCCGGATGATCTCCGCCCAGGGCGGCGACCCGGACGCCACGCTCCCGACCGCCCGCGAGCAGCACGTGGTGACCGCACGCTCTTCCGGCGTGCTGACCCGCCTGGACGCCTACGACGTCGGCGTCGCCGCCTGGCGCCTCGGCGCGGGCCGCGCCCGCAAGGAGGACCCGGTGCAGGCGGGCGCGGGCGTCGAGCTGCACGCCAAGCCCGGCGACACCGTCACCGAGGGCCAGCCCCTCATGACGCTGCACACGGACACCCCGGAGAAGTTCGACTACGCGCTGAAGGCGCTGCCCGAGGCGTACGACATCGCCCCGGCCGGCACGTCGTTCGCACCGCTGCCGGTGGTACGGGAACGTATCGCCTGACCTGCGGTTTCCCCATACGGGTGAACGGGATCGGTGGACTGCCACCGGTCCCGTTCGGCATGCTGGACTCGGAGGCGAGGCCCCAGGTGACGTACCGATAGAGGAGGCCGCCATGAGCGCACTCACCGTCGAACCCCGTTCGAGCTGATCATCGACACCGGCGTCTTCCCCATCAGCTGACACGCGGACGGCCCGCCGCACGGAGAGGATCCGTGCGGCGGGCCGCCGTCATGCGTGCGGTGAACTACCCGCGCTCGCCCGTCACTTGCCCAGGTACGCGCTGTAGATCTTCACCGACGAGGCGTTGCCCTTCTTGTCGGTGACCTTGGCGGAGAAGGAGATCGCCTTGCCCTTGGCCGGGTTCTTGACGGTGATCAAGCCCTTCTTGACGGTGACCTTCTTCCAGGTCTTGCCGCCGTTGTAACTGACGTACGTCTTCAGCGACTTCAGGTTCTTGCCCGCAGCCGCTCCGTGCACCTTCACCGGCACCGAGACGGTCCTGCCCGCCTTGACCCGGCCGTCGGCGCCCACGGCCGGGGTGAACCGGACGGTGGAGACGGGCAGCATCGTGAACGCGGTCTTCTTCGAGCGGAACGTCCAGGCCGCGTCCACCCGGGTGGAGAGCGGGCTGACCTTCGCGCTGTGCCGGACCGTGGTCGTCAGCCGGTAGTCGGCCGCGCCCGCCGGGACCCGGAAGGACTCGCCGCCGCCCACCGGGTCGCCGTTCTGGCCGAGCTTCTTGCCGTTGCGGTACAGGACGGTCTTGGCCGACGTGAACAGCATCCCGCCCGCGTTGCCCCGGCCGTCGGCCAGCAGCGGGAGGGAGCCCGTGATGTCGTTGCCCTCACGGACGACGCCGTAGTCCTTGTCCACCAGCGGGCCGAACACCGCGGTGTTCACGGACTTCGCGTACGTCTTGCCCGCCTTGTACGCCGCCTCCTTGCCGACCCGGTAGTTGGCCTCGTACGTCGGCCAGCCGTCCGCGTCGGGCGGGCCCTGCTGGTCGAAGTCGAAGCTCCAGGCCACCTTGTCCCCGGTGGAGACGTACAGCGTGCGGGTGCCGGGCAGCTTCTGGTCGATCGAGGTCGCCCAGGTGCCGCCCTGCGTGGGCAGGAAGGGGAAGGCGGTGATCGAACCCTTCTTCTTCGGCGCGGCCGAACCCATGACGATCTTCACCTTGGCCAGCTGCTTGGTGGTGAACTTCCGGTCGAAGCCGGTCGCGAGCTGCTTGACCGTGCCGCCGACCGCGATGTCGTACTCGGTCGACGCGCCCTTGCTCCACGTGCCCGTCCAGTGCTGGGCGAGCGAACCGTCGGTGATCTTCGGTCCGGCGTGGAGCGTACGGATGCCGGCCGGCGACTCCATCAGCCAGCCGAAGGAGACCGCGTTGTTCGCCTCCTCCACCACGTAGTCCGGGGAGAACAGCTGCGCCTTCGCCTTCGCGTCCGGCACCGTGACCTTCACCGGCTTCGCCTTGCGGGCGTCGAACGTCAGCGAGGTGTTCTTGGTGACCGCGATCTTGGGCTGGGCGATCCAGTCGGCGCCCTTGGTGACGTCGTCCGGGTCGTTGTAGACCGTGGAGTTGACCACGTACGTGCCCTTGGGCACCCGGATCTTCGCCGTGCCGTCGACGACCCGCGGGCTGAGGAACGGGTTGCCGGACTCCGCGCCGAAGCGGAAGAGCGTGCTGTCCGCGTAGACGGCCGGACGGCCGTCACGCCCGATGTGCTTGACCGTGACGTCGTAGCTCTCCACCTCACGCTCGACCGCGGCGGCCGTGCGCACGGTCTGGCCGCCGCCGGTGGCCACCAGGTACGCGGAGTACGTGCCGTCGCTGGTGCCGCCGAGCCGGGTGTCGGCGGTCAGCGTCACCTCCGCCGTGCCGCCCGCAGGGACGGTGACCCGGTCCGCGCCGAGCGTGAAGAAGCCGGCCGGAGCGGGCCTGCCCGCCGGGCCGGTGCCCGTCACCTTCAGATCGAGGGTGACGTCGCTCGTGCCCAGGTTGCGGTACGTGACCTTCTCGGTGGCCGGCTTGTCGTCGGTGTGCGGCCACTGCTGCACCCCGAAGCTCACCGAGACCGGGTCGGCGACGACGGTCTGGGCGATCGCCCGGTCCACCGCGATCCGGCCGGAACCCTGCTGGAACGGGTTGTACGCGCCGGGCTTCGTGGACGCGGTCAGCGCGCCCTTCAGCTCGGTGTACGCCCAGTCGGGGTGCTGCTGCTTGAGCAGGGCGGCCGCGCCCGCCACATGCGGAGTGGCCATCGACGTACCCGAGATCGTCGCGTAGCCGGCGGGGTTCTCGCCCACCTCCTTCGCGATCAGTGATCCGGACGGGATGGCCGCCGTCGTGTCCACGCCGGGGGCCGTCACGTCGGGCTTGACCGCCCCGTCCCCGACCCGCGGGCCCCGGCTGGAGAAGTCCGCCAGCTTGTCCTGGTCGTCGACCGCGCCCACGGTCAGCGCGGCGTCCGCGCTGCCCGGCGAGCCCACCGTGCCGGCGCCGTCGCCCTCGTTGCCCGCGGCGATGGCGAACAGGACGCCCTTCTCGGCCGACAGCTTGTCGACCGCGGCCTCCAGCGGATCCACCTCCGGGGTGTCCGTCCCGCCGAGACTCAGGTTGACGATGTCGGCGCCCTGGGCGACCGCCCACTCCATTCCGGCCAGGATGCCGGAGTCCTCGCCGTACCCGTCGTCGTCGAGCACCTTGCCCGCGAGCAGCTTGGCGTCCGGGGCCACGCCCTTGAACTTCCCGCCCGACCTGGCGCCGGTGCCCGCCGCGATCGAGGCGACGTGAGTGCCGTGGCCGACCCGGTCCTTGGTGTCCTTGGCGGCGCTGAAGTTCTTCTCCGCGAGGATCTGGCCCTTGAGGTCGGGGTGGGTGGCGTCCGTCCCGGTGTCCAGGACCGCGATCTTGACGCCCTTGCCGGTGAACCCGGCCTTCCACGCCGCCGGGGCGCCGATCTGCGGGACGCTCTTGTCCAGGCTCGCCCGGCGCACCCCGTCCAGCCAGACCCGGTCGATGCCGGCCGCGGTGGTGACCCGTTCACCGCCCGCGCGCCGGTCGGTGAGCGCCTGCCAGATGGCCGGCGCGTCGGCGGTCGGTGTGGTCACCGACTCGGCGTTCAGCGATTTCAGGCTCCGGCCCACCTCGGTGGAGCCCGCGTCGCGGACCTCCGCCTTCGCGGCGGCGGCCTGCTTGCCCCGGTAGCCGACGATCAGCTTCAGACCGTCGCGCTGGGCCCGGAGGTTCTCCGGGCGGCTCAGCTCGGTGACGTCGAACAGCCTTCGGTCGAGCTTGCCGGAGACGATCAGCCGATGGGCGTCGGCCGGGACGACGAGTGTGTGCCCCTTGCTGCTCATCCGCTGTACCGGGATGTTCTCCCGGCCCTTCGCGGGCCGGAAGGCGACCGGCTTGCCCTGGGCGTCGACGGTGACCCGGTCACCCGTGACGAGGGTCAGCCGACGCAGCTCCCCCTCCTGGGAACGGTCCTGGGCCCGGGCGTCGGACGACGCCATCGGATCCGGCTGGGCGACGGCGGACGAGGTCATGCCCGCCGCCAGCGCCACGGCCACGGCAGTGGCGACCGCCGGTATGCACGCGGTTCTCACGTGTCTGCGCAACTCTCCCCCTGGAGAACTCGATGGTTTCTCGGTCCCGCCGGTCCGCAGCGACGCAGGAACGACGGCTGCGGCCCGTCGGTTCACCGAACTAGAGGTAAGGCTGGGGGAGTTGGTTCACGCGCCGGGTGCCAAGAGCTCACAGTTGTCGCAAAACGGCCCCCTCCGTGGCGAGGTCGCACGGAGGGGGCCGATGAATTTCGCCCGCTGGTCCAGTCTGCCCGGTGTGGATACCGAGAATCCGATCGTCCTGACCGTGACCGGCCAGGTCAGCCGCGCCGTCGTACCCGGCCTCTGCGCCGAGCTGGAGCGCGCTCTCGCCGACCCACGCGGGGCTGCCCCCGCCCCGGGAGCGGCGGTGGACTGCGATGTGGGCGGGGTGATCCGGCCTGATCTGACCCTGGTCGAGGCGGTGGCCCGCCTCGCGCTCGTCGCCCGCCGGTCCGGACGCACGCTGCGGCTGTGCCGCGTGCCCCCCGAACTCCGCTCGCTGCTGGACCTGGTGGGGCTGGGCGACGTGGTGACTCTGGAGGAGGGACCGGAAGGGCGGGTGCCCGACCCGCGCTGACGTCGGGCGCGCACGGGCGCCGGACCCGTACCGTCACCGGACCTGTTCCGTCGGTGGGCGCGCGCCTGTACCGGGCGCGCGCCCACGTGCGTACGGCTGTCAGCAGAGGCCCGCCGCGCCGGGTGTGCCGGCCCGGTGCCCCGGGTCGCCCCGGGTCGCCCCGGGTCGCTGCGGGGTGCCGGGCCCCGGTCGCTGACCGCTACGCGTCGGCCGGGAGCCGGTCGGCCAGCCCGAACAGCGGGAACCAGCGCGGGACGTCCAGGAAGCAGTGCATCCCGGTGATCGCCCCGTCCTGGATGTCGATGACCTGGACCGCCCACGGCACGAACCCGTCCCCGTCCTCGGCGGGCTTGTAGTGCGCGAAGCCGGGGGAGCCGTTGGCCAGGACGGGCACCAGCTTGGAGCCCGCGCACGCCGCGCCGATGGAGGTCATGAACCCCGTGATGTCCCCGGTGCCCCGGAGCCACAGGTCGAACGGCGGCATCGTCATCACCGCGTCCTCGTGGAGCAGCGCGGTCAGGGCGGTCATGTCATACCCCTCGAACGCCTTCACATAGCGCTCCAGGAGCTTCTGCTGCTCCTCGTCGAGGGGGTCCGCCACCTCGCCCGCCCGGCCCTCCGTCTCGGTCAGCGTGGCGCGGGCCCGCTGCAAAGCGCTGTTGACCGAGGCGACGGAGGTCTCCAGCAGCTCGGCCACCTCCGCGGCCTTCCAGGCGAGGACCTCGCGCAGGATCAGCACGGCCCGCTGCTTGGGCGGCAGGTGCTGGAGGGCGGCGATGAACGCGAGGCGCACCGACTCGCGCGCCACGGCCGCCTCCGCCGGGTCCTGGACCGAGGGCAGGATCCGGCCGTCGGGCATCGGCTTCAGCCAGACGTTCTCCGGGCGGGGGCTGAGCGCGGCCTGGGCGAGCGGTGTGGGGCCCGTCAGGTCGACCGGGCGGGCCCGCTTGTTGCCCGCGTTCAGCATGTCCAGGCAGACGTTGGTGGCGATCCGGTAGAGCCAGGAGCGCAGCGAGGAACGGCCCTCGAACTTGTCGAAGTTGCGCCAGGCCCGGACCAGGGTGTCCTGCACCGCGTCCTCGGCCTCGAAGGCGGAGCCGAGCATCCGGTAGCAGTACCCCGTCAGCTCGATCCGGTGCCCCTCCAGGCGGCTGTCGATCCCGGCGGCGTCGGCGCCCCCGGCGCCCGCCGCCGCTTCCGTGTCCGTCGTCGTGGTCAGGTCGCTCATCGCTCCACCCCTGTCGCGCGCAGCCGCGCTGTGGCATCCGTCACCCGGTACGTCGGAAGCTACCGCAGGCCACTGACAGCCGGGGCGGAAAGAGGACAAGGGGCACCGGACGCCGTGGCTCGGCCACGATCCGCCCGGCACCCCTCGGGATGCGCTCAGCGCCTCGCTCAGGTCCCGGGCTTGCGCCCGTACACGTACACGTCGTCGCCGTTCTTCAGCAGTTTCCAGTATGCCTTCGCGTCGGCGGGGCGCATGTTGACGCAGCCGCCGGAGCCCGGCGGGTTGTACATGGACTTGGTGACCGAGTGGAACGCCTGGCCGCCGTCGAAGAACTGGGAGTGCGGCATCCAGACCTTGTAGATGGTCGACCAGTGCTTGATGTTGCGCCAGTAGATCTTCTTGGACCCGGTCCGGGTCTCGACGCCGTTCCGGCCGGTCCGCACCGGCACCGGTCCGTACTTCAGCTTCTTGCCGTCCTGGATCCAGCTCAGCTGCCGCGTCAGGTCGACGCAGGCGATGCGCCCCTTGTTGGTGGGGCACTTCTTCGCCTTGTTGGGATTCTTCCCGGCCGCCTTCTGGGCGAGCATCGTGTTCATCGTGCGCCAGGTCAGCGGGCCGGCGTGGCCGATGGTGGGGGTGATCCCGTGCTTCTTCTGGAACTTCTGGGTCGCCTTGCAGTCGGCCGCCGACTGCTTGCCGTCCACGGGCCGCTTCAGGAACTTCTCGACCTGCTTCTGGTGCGGTCCCACCGACTTGGTGCAGGACGCCGCGTGGGCGGCGGTGCCCGTGCCCAGGACCAGGGCCGGGGCGGCCACCAGTCCGGCGACGGACAGGGCCACCCCTCGTCGCAGAGGTCTTCCGGATATCTTCGCCGTGACTCGCATGCGCGCCAACTCCCCTTCGCCCACAGTGCGTCGTTGGTTACGCCTGGTAGACGTGCGAAGGGGTGCGGTGGTTGCGCGCGGGTAGGTCTCGGTTGTGCTTCAGCGCGTGGCGGGGACGAGCGCCCGCCGCTCCGCGCGCGCCACCCGGGTCCCGTACAGGGTGACCGAGACGACCCCGAGGACCGCGAGCAGCCCGAGCGCCACCGTCGCCGTCCAGCCCCCGGCGTGGAAGGCGACCGCGCCCAGCGTGCCGCCCGCGCTGGAGCCCAGGTAGTACGCCGACTGGTAGAGCGCCGAGGCCTGCGCCCGGCCGGACGTCGCGGTGCGGCTCACCGAGGACGAGGCGACCGCGTGCCCGGCGAAGAAGCCGGCCGTGATCAGCACCAGGCCCAGCAGGGCGGCGGCCAGCTGGTCGGCCAGCGAGAGCAGCAGCCCGGCGGCCGTGGTGGAGACCGCCAGATAGAGCGCGCCCCGGCGGCCGAGGCGGGCCACCAGACGTCCGGCGGCGGCGGAGGAGACCGTACCGACCAGATAGACCAGGAAGATCGAGCCGATGACGCCCTGCGGCAGGCTGAACGGCTCCTCGACGAGCCGGTAGCCGATCACCGTGTAGACCGCGCCGAACACCGTCATGAACAGCGCGCCGATCGCGTACAGCCGGACCAGTAGCGGGTCGGCCAGATGCGTGGCGACGGTCTTCGCGAGGGCCTTCGGGTTCAGCGAACCGGGACGGAAGTTCCGGGCCTTCGGGATGAGGAAGTGGAACGCGACGGCGCACGCCAGCGCGAGCAGCCCGACCGCCGCCAGCGCGGCGCGCCAGCCCCAGGCCTGGGCGACCCACCCGGTGAGGATGCGCCCGCTCATACCGCCGATGCTGTTGCCCGCGACGAACAGCCCGATCGCGGCGATCAGCGCCTTGGGCCGTACCTCCTCCGCGAGGTACGCCATCGCGGAGGCCGGCAGTCCGGCGAGCGCCGCCCCCTGGACGGCGCGCAGCGCGATCAGCGCGCCCATCGAGGGCGCGAAGGGCACCAGCAGCCCGACGAGCACCGCGATCGCCAGCGACGCCGTCATCAGCTGCCGCCGCCCGAACCGCTCCGAGAGCGCGCTCAGCGGCAGCACGAACAGGGCCAGCGCCCCGGTCGCCGCCGAGACCGTCCAGCTCGCCTGCCCGGCACTCGCGTCGAACGACGCGGAGAGCGCGGGCAGCAGCGCCTGGGTGGAGTAGAGGAGTGCGAAGGCCGCGACACCGGCGGCGAAGAGGGCGAAGCTCATCCGGCGGTAGCCGGGGCGGCCGGGCTCCAGGCGCTCATGGGTGGCGGCGGCGGGCGCGGCGGTGGTGGTGACGGGGGACTGCGGGGCAGAGGCATCCACGACGATGGTGGATGCCCCGGTACTGGCGGGAGGCATACGTCGAAAGTAGAGCGGGACGTTTCATGCGTCCAATGCACGAAACTGCGATAATCAATCCCATGGCGCATGAACGCAGCTCAGGGCCTCGGCTGTCACCCAGTAGTTACGAAGAAGACATCCGGGCCGTGCTCGCGCCCCGCCTCGCGTACTTCGAGGCGGTCGCCCGGCACGAGCATGTGACCCGCGCCGCGCACGAGCTGGGCGTCCCGCAGTCCACGCTCTCGCGGGCCATGGTCCGGCTCGAAGCGGACCTGGGCGTCGCCCTGTTCGCCCGCAGGGGCCGCACGGTCTCGCTCACCCCGGCGGGCCGCACCTTCCTCGGCTCGGCGGAACGCGCCCTGGCCGAGGTGGAGAAGGCCGCCGACTCGGTCCGGGCGGACGCCGACCCGACGGCGGGCCGGGTCTCCTTTGGCTTCCTGCACACCATGGGCTCGGAGACCGTGCCCGCCCTGATCCGCGCCTTCCGCGTCGACCACCCCAGGGTCCGCTTCCAGCTCGTGCAGAACTACGGCGAGGCGATGATCGAGCGGCTGCGCGCGGGCGGCCTCGACCTGTGCCTCACCTCACCCGTGCCCGACGCCCCCGACCTGGTCGCCCGCCGCCTCGACGAACAGCGGCTGCGCCTCGTGGTCCCCGACGACCACCGCCTGGCGTCCCGCCGGCGCATCCGGCTCGCCGAGGCCGCCGACGAAACGTTCGTCACCCTGGAGCCCGGTTACGGGCTGCGCCGGATCACCGACGACCTCTGCGCCCAGGCGGGCTTCACACCCCGGGTCGCCTTCGAGGGCGAGGAGGCGGAGACCCTGCGCGGGCTGGTCGCCGCCGGGCTCGGGGTGGCCCTGCTGCCGCCGCCCGCGGTGGCCCGCCCCGGCGTCGTCGAGCTGACGGTCACCGCACCGCGCGCCGCCCGTGAGATCGGCGTCGCCTGGCTGGACGGCCACCCCGACACCCCGCCGGTCGCCGCCTTCAAACGCTTCCTGCTCTCGCGCCGGGGCCACCTGCTGCCGGACTGAGCGGGGCGCCCGGCGGGGTGTGCGCTCAGTGCCGCAGCGACCGGCCGAACCCGGCGGCCAGCGGCATCCGCAGCCCCAGCGGCGGCGGTGCGGCGAGCGCGTCCGCGACCGGGCGGGCGTAGGACCGGGCGAAGAGCGAGCCACGTACGAAGTCGGCTGCCAGCGCCATCACTTCGGAGCGGTGCTGGCGCAACGAGTGGCCGTCGGAATGGACTTCGAAGCGGCAGGTGTCCCGGTTGGTCTTCTTCGCCCGCTCGGCCAGCCGGTAGGACAACTCCGGGTCGGTGCGCTCGTCGTTGGTGCCGTGCACGATCAGCACCCGCCGTCCCATCAGCTGCCCCACCGGCTCCGGTTCGGCCGCCGCCTGCTCCGGCAGCCACGGGGCCAGCGCCAGGACGGAGGTGACCGCGCCGTGTCCCGCGGCCCGCAGCGCGGCCCGCCCGCCCGTCCCGTGGCCGGCCAGGCAGACCGGTACGTCGCCGTACCGGCGCTGCACCTCGTCGGCCGCCCACGCGGCGTCCTCGACGGGACGCGCGTCGCCCGCGTTCCAGCCCCGGCGGCGGTAGCGCAGTACGTGCACCGCGAGCCCGTCGCCCGCCCCGGCGCGGGCCAGGGAACGGGCGAACGGCAGCTGTGCCGCGTACGACAGGGGGGAGGGGCGACGGTGCGAGTCGGCCCGGCCGTCCGGGAGCAGCAGCACCACGCCGCTGACCTCGTCCATCGTTCCGGCCGTCCGAACGGCCCGTCCCAGGCTTGCCGCGGGCTGGGGGAGTGCGCGCTGTCCCATGACAGAACAGTGTCAGAAGGAGAGGTGTACTCCACCCGACTTCGCGGTCACTGTTACGCATCGACACCAGGCGCTCTACGCGCGTAGGCGCTAGAGTGCCAAGATGACGAGCCAGACCCCGAACGTCCCTGATTCCGACCAGATCCGGCGCGCACCCAAGGTGCTGCTCCACGACCACCTCGACGGCGGCCTGCGGCCGGGCACCATCGTCGAGCTGGCCCGCGCGCAGGGTTACGACTCCCTCCCCGAGACCGAGGCCGACAAGCTCGGCATCTGGTTCCGCGAGGCCGCCGACTCCGGTTCGCTGGAGCGCTACCTGGAGACGTTCGCCCACACCTGCGCCGTCATGCAGACCCGTGACGCGCTGTTCCGGGTGGCCGCCGAGTGCGCCGAGGACCTCGCCGAGGACGGCGTCGTCTACGCCGAGATCCGCTACGCCCCCGAGCAGCACCTGGAGGGCGGCCTGACCCTCGAAGAGGTCGTCGAGGCCGTCAACGAGGGCTTCCGCGAGGGCGAGCGCATCGCCCGTGCCCACGGCCACCGCATCCGCGTCGGCGCCCTCCTCACCGCGATGCGGCACGCCGCCCGTGCGCTGGAGATCGCCGAACTCGCCAACAGCTACCGCGACCAGGGCGTCGTCGGCTTCGACATCGCGGGCGCCGAGGCGGGCTTCCCGCCCACCCGCCACCTCGACGCGTTCGAGTACCTCAAGCGCGAGAACAACCACTTCACGATCCACGCGGGCGAGGCCTTCGGCCTGCCGTCGATCTGGCAGGCGCTCCAGTGGTGCGGCGCCGACCGCCTCGGCCACGGAGTGCGGATCATCGACGACATCGAGACCGCCGGGGACGGCTCGGTCACCCTCGGCCGCCTCGCCTCCTACGTACGGGACAAGCGCATCCCGCTGGAGATGTGCCCGACCTCCAACCTCCAGACCGGCGCCGCCACCTCGTACGCCGAGCACCCGATCGGGCTGCTGCGCAAGCTGCACTTCCGGATCACCGTGAACACGGACAACCGGCTGATGAGCGGCACGAGCATGACCGGGGAATTCGAGCGACTGACCGAGGCCTTCGGATACACGCTCGACGACATGCAGTGGTTCACAGTCAATGCGATGAAATCAGCTTTCATTCCTTTCGACGAACGTCTCGCCATGATCAACGACGTCGTCAAGCCCGGATACGCGGAGCTGAAGTCCGAGTGGCTCTTCCGCCAGACCACTGTGACCAGCGGTTCCGCGGCCTCTGCGGGCTGAGGACCCCGATAGGTCAAAGGGCCGGGAAGCGGAATCCCGGCCCTTTTCCGCGTGTCGGGATGTTTGCGGCAGGGGCAGCGGGATGGCTAGCTTGCAGAGCCGCTCACATCCCCTTCCCCAAGGATGAATTCCCCATGAAGAAGTCTGCTGCCAAGACTCTCGGTGTCGCCGCTCTCGGCGCCGCTTTCGCCGCTGCCGCCGCCGGCAGCGCCTCCGCCGCCCCCTCGCTGCCGCTGGAGGCCGCCGCCGGGGTGCTCCCCGTCTCGACGATGGCGCTCGACACCGTAGCGAAGTCGGCCCAGAACGCGCCGGTCCAGGAGACCGTCGGCAAGGTCCTCGGCGGCGACGCCACCGACGCTGCCGCCCCGGTCACCGGCCTGCTCGGCGGACTGCCCACCCAGGGCCTCACCGCCAACGGGATCCCGCTCGGCGGCTGAGAGACCGCCGGACCCCCCCGCCCGCCCGCGCGCGCCCGGTCAGCCGGCACCACCCGCACACGCCAGTGGGGCGCACACCCTGATCAGGGTGTGCGCCCCACTGCGCGTATTCGCTCCCCGTGGTCCGGCGCGTCACCAGGCCGTCGCGGAGGAGGCGGACTTCTCCGAGGGCAGCAGCGCCCACAGCGCCAGGTAGAGCAGGAACTGCGGGCCGGGAAGCAGACAGGAGACGACGAAGATGACGCGCATCGTGTTGGCGGAGATACCGAAGCGCCGGGCGAGGCCCGCGCACACTCCGCCGATCATGCGGCCTTCGCGGGGGCGGACAAGTGCGGCCATGGTGGGCTCCTTCGCGAACCGGTTGCGTGAGGAGCGGCCTTGTGCGCTCCCCGATGTATCCATGGTGCGCCGCGAAGGGGGACAAAGCATCGCTCTACGGGGCGAGACCGACCCCGGTAATCGTCGGGGTCGGCCCCCCAGGGGCCTCGTCCCTGAGACGGGTCTCCTGCCGGTAGCAGGGCAGGTCCCGTACCCCCGGCAGGCCCCGGCGGCGAAGCCGCGCCCGGCAGACCGGGACGACCAGCAGATGGGCCAGTACCACCCCGGTGGTGTTCAGCAGCAGCGAGTCGATGTCGACGACCTGACCGGGCACCCCGGTCTGGCCCAGCTCGATGGCGAGCGAGATCAGCGCGCCGGCGGCGACCGTACGCAGCAGGGAGACCCAGGGGGAGACGAAGATCCGGCCCCCGGCCATCGGCAGCAGCACCCCCAGCGGGGCCAGCAGCGACAACGCCCCGCCGATCCGGCGGGCCGCCTCCGCCGGTCCCAGCGCGAGGTCCGCCCTGATCCCGGCGAGCGGCTCGAAATTCGCCGCCGTGATCCAGGGAACGTCCAGCGGGCGCAGCGTCAGCCACCCGACGAACAACAGATGCGCGACAAGGAGAGTAACCCCCGCCGCGCGGAAGTGGATGACGGTCTCGCCGTCCGAACTGTGACGCACGTCCACCAAGACGCCGCGACCGGCAGGATCGGTTCCGCGCCGCCGCGGCCCGCCTCGGGAGGCGCGCCGCCGCGGCCCGCCTCGGGAGGCGCGCCGCCGCGGCCCGCCTCGGGAGGCGCGCCGCCGCGGCCCGCCTCCCGGACATGCCCCGGCCCGGGAGGCCCCGCGGACGGCCCGGACCCGCGTCAGTCCAGCCGGACGCTGTCCGGCGTGGCCAGGTCGCCCGGCCGGGACTTCGTCTGCGAGGTGCACAGATAGCCGCGCGGCGGGTAGTCCCCGGGCCCGCCCAGGACCACCGAGCCGTCCCGGACCAGCGTCTCGCTCTCCGCGTACGTGCACACCAGCTGGGCCAGCGCCTCCGCCGACAGGTCCTCCGGCTGGCTGCTGAGCCGCACGGCGCCCGCCGGGTCGCCGTCCCGGGCCGGGGTCACCCGCAGCCCCGCCGGAACCGCGGTGGTGAACCCGGCCCGCCGCTCGTTCGCGGGCGGTGCCTGCTGGACCTCCTCCAGCAGCGCCCCGGCGACCACCAGGGGGTCGGTGCCGGTCGCGTCCGCCGCCACCGGACGTTCCGCGGTGACCAGCTGTGAGGTGCACACCAGATACACCGTGGTGCTCACGCTGTCCGGCGACCGGGTGGCGACGTCCGATGAGGACAGCCGGCACGGCACCCGGGAGGGCGCGGCCCCCGCGTCCACCGGCACCGAGGTCGTACGGATCCCGCACCCGGAGACCAGCGCCGCGGCCGCCAGCACGGCCGCCAGCGAGGCTGCCGTACGCCGCCGGAGCGGGCCTCGCCGGTACGTGACATCGCCGCGCCTCACGTCGCCCCGTTCCCGTCCGGGGTGTCCGCCCCCGGTTCGCCGTGGTGCGCGAGCTTCTCGGCGTCGCGCGGCAGCCGCAGTTCGAAGACGGCGCCGCCGTCAGGGGAGTTCGCCGCCGTGATGTCACCGCCGTGGATGTGCGCGTTCTCCATCGCGATGGAGAGGCCGAGCCCGCTGCCCTCCGACCGCGGGCGGGAGGCGCTGGCCTTGTAGAACCGGTCGAACACGTGCGGCAGCACCTCCTCGGGGATGCCCGGACCGTGGTCCCGCACCTCGATGACCAGCTCCTCGCCCTCTATCCGCACCCGTACGCCCACCGGCGAACCCCCGTGCTTGAGGGCGTTGCCGATCAGGTTGGCCAGGATCACGTCGAGCCGGCGCGGATCGAGCCGGACCATCATGCCGCGCTCCGCGTCCAGGTCCACCGCGTCCAGCCAGGCCCGCGCGTCGATGCACGCGGTCACCTGGTCGGCGACGTCGACCGTGTCCAGCACCAGCCGGGCCGTGCCCGCGTCGAAGCGGGTCACCTCCATCAGGTTCTCCACCAGGTCGTTGAGCCGCCGGGTCTCGCTGACCACCAGATGCACGGCGGGCGCGATCATCGGGTCGAGGGTGTCCGCCTCGTCCTCCAGCACCTCGGCCACCGCGGTGATCGCGGTCAGCGGGGTCCGCAGCTCGTGCGACATGTCGGCGACGAACCGGCGGCTCGCCTCCTCCCGCGCGCTCATGTCCGCGACCTTCTTCTCCAGCGAGCCGGCCGTCCTGTTGAACGTACGGGAGAGATCGGCGAGTTCATCCGTGCCGGAGACCACGAGCCGGGTGTCGAGCTTGCCCTCGCCGAGCTTGCGGGCCGCGTCGCCGAGCCGCTGCACCGGACGCAGCACCGTTGTCGCGGCGGCCTGCGCCAGCAGCGCCGAGCCGATCAGCGCGAGGGCCGTGGCGATCCCCAGCGACCAGGCCAGCGAGTTGAGGTCCTGCCGCTCCTGGTCGAGGGACTTGAGCATGTAGCCGGTCGGGCCGCCGCCGATGATCCGCGTACCGGCGACCAGATACGGCGTGCCCGCGATGCTCGTCCGCTGCCAGAACAGGTGGTACTCGTGCTCGTTGCTCGACGTCAGCGACTGCTTGCGGGCCACCTGCTTCTGCAACGAGTCCGGCACATCGGCCCGGGTGAAGCTGTCCAGGTCGGAGTAGCCCACGATCGGCTTGCCGCGCTCGCGTTCGGCCTCCAGCAGCACGCTGTAACCCAGGCTGCCGGCCGCCATCTTCCCGGCGGCCCGCTGGAGATCGTCCTTGGTGGGACGGGTGGGCAGCTCCGCCGCGGTGGCCTGCATCTGCCGCCGGAAGTCGTCGAGCGCGGTGTCCTGGGTACGGGTCAGCACGGCCTCGCGGTTGAGCCAGTACGCGATCCCCGAAGCGGAGACCGCGGCCGTCAGCGCCACCAGCGCGAACACCACGACCAGGCGCAGCCGCAGACTGGTCCAGCGCAGACCGGCGCGCAGGGACCGCTTGGCGGTTTCGGTCACTGAGGCGAGTCCAGCCGGTAGCCCACGCCCCGCACCGTACGGATCAGGGTCGGCGAGGACGGCACGTCCTCCACCTTCGCGCGCAGCCGCTGCACACAGGCGTCCACCAGACGGGAGTCGCCCAGGTAGTCGTGCTCCCACACCAGGCGCAGCAACTGCTGCCGGGACAGGGCCTGGCCGGGCCGGCGGCTCAGCTCCAGCAGGAGCCGCAGCTCGGTCGGCGTGAGCTGCAGATCCTCACCGTCCTTGGTGACGGTCATGGCGGAGCGGTCGATCACCACGTTGCCGAAGGTCGCCGAGTCGGTCGACTCGCGCTCCCCCCGGCGCAGCACCGCCCGGATCCGGGCGTCGAGCACCCGCCCCTGGACGGGTTTCACCACGTAGTCGTCCGCGCCGGACTCCAGTCCCACCACGACGTCGATGTCGTCGCTGCGCGCGGTCAGCAGAATGATCGGCAGCTGGTCGGTGCGGCGGATACGCCGGCACACCTCGAAACCGTCGATCCCGGGCAGCATCACATCCAGCACGACCAGGTCGGGCCGCTGCTCGCGCAGCAGCTCCAGGCCGTCCTCTCCCGTCGCCGCGGTGGCCACACGGTGGCCCTGGCGTGACAACGAGAGTTCGAGGGCCGTGCGGATGGCGTCGTCGTCCTCGATCAGCAACAGGAAAGGCACGAACGTCATTCTGGCCCATGGTGGCGCTTCAGTTCGACCTGTGGCCCCCTCCGATTGTCCGGGCACGGCCCCGGCCACCCCTGTGACAGGCCTGTGACAGTCGGGGGACAGCGCCATGAAACTGCCCCGGCAAGCTCTTCGACAACGGGGAACGAACGGACTCCACCGATAGGGGGCGCGAGATGAACGCACTGCACAGCACCAGCTCAAGCGCAGTTGTCACGCGTCTCCACGATGTCGGGCGGAGCACGGAGAAGTCCGGCGTGACGAACATGCGGGGGTGTGTTCGCACCGCCGGGCGTCAGCACCAGGCGGCGGCGGAGCAGGTGCGCATGCCGTACATGGCGGTGGTCGACGCGCCCAAGGGGCCGGCGAGCGCGTACGGGGAAACCACGGGGGACCGCACGGCCGGGACGGCAGACGCGGACGCCGAAGCGGCGTTCACGGCCTACGTCCAGGAGCGACGGGCCTCCCTGTACGCGACCGCCTACCACCTGACCGGTGACCGGTTCGAGGCCGAGGACCTGTTGCAGAGCGCCCTCTTCTCGACGTACCGGGCGTGGGACCGGATCAGCGACAAGGCGGCGGTCGGCGGCTATCTGCGCCGCACCATGACCAATCTGCACATCAGCGCCTGGCGCAGGCGCAAGCTCAACGAATACCCGACCGAGGAGCTGCCGGAGACGGTGGGCGACACGGACGCGATGCGTGGCACGGAGCTGCGGGCGGTGCTCTGGCAGGCACTCGCCCGGCTGCCCGAACTCCAGCGCACGATGCTGGTCCTGCGGTACTACGAGGGCCGCACCGACCCGGAGATCGCGTCGATCCTCGACATCAGTGTCGGCACGGTGAAGTCCAGCATCTGGCGCTCCCTGCGCCGGCTGCGTGAGGACGAGGTCCTCAGCTTCGGACGTGACGAGCAGGAGTCCTTCGGCGAGTTGGTGGCCTGAGGCTGGGCCCTCCGTCTCGGGGGAGGCGGGGGCCACGGGGGAGCACGGGGGAACGGGGGAGTGGTAAGAGCGGGGACCGAGGGGGTTCGGGGGAACCACCACGGGGGACGGCCCGTCGCTTCGGGGGAGGCGCGGGTCACGGGGGAGACACAGCGGGGTCGTACGGGCCGGGGGGGCCTGTACGGCCCCGCTTTCCGTGGGGCCACTCCGGGTCCAGAGGGGCCAGAGAGGCCAGAGGGCCTGGAGAGGCCCTTGTTAGTCTGAACAGGCCACGCCAAGCGCGGGTGGCTCGAAGTAATCCATGGGGGGCAAGTGAGCGGCCAGGCAGGCGACGCGACAGGGACGGCCGGGGCGGGCGACGCGCCGACGTCGATGCGGCTCAACGAGGTTCCCCTCGATCCCTCCCCGCCACCCGTGTACGGGCCGTTCGCGCCGGGGCAGGACCCGAACGCGCCGCCGGCCCAGGTCCCGTACGCCCCCGGCTACGCACCGCCGTTCGCCGCCGGCGGTGGCCCCTCGCTGACCACCAGCCCGGCGCGGAAGAAGGCCGCGGCCGAGGCCATCCGTACGCGCATCAGGCCGCAGAGCAAGGTGGCCGGCGGCCATGCCGACGAGGAGACCGCCGCGGCCGTCAAGGCGTTCGGCGCCAAGGACGGCGACGGATGGGTCACCTCACGCGCGCTGAAGAACGCGCACAAGACCTGGGAACAGCAGGTGCGGGCCATGCTGAAACGGCTTGAGGGGGACGAGAACGGACTCCTGGGGGCCCGTCTGAACCTCCAGGGGTCGGACCTGCTGTCCGGGCAGCAGTTCCGCCCGCCCTCCGCGATCGACGGCTACTGACCGACCGCGGGGCGCGCGAAGAGCCGATGCGGCACGTTCATCGGGTAATCCGGACAACGGGGGGAAGGGCATGCCCACCTATCACGAGATCATGACCACGGACCTGTCCGCCCTGACCACCGCCGCGGACAAGTGGACGGGCATGGCCGGCGAGCTGAGCAAGCGCGAGAAGGAGTACGAGAAAGAGGTCCACGGCATCACGTTGCAGCCGACCTGGATCGGGCAGAGCTCGGACGCCGCCAACGCGCGGTTCCGCGTCACGCTCAACGAGTACAAGGCGGCCCAGGCCGAGGCGAAGGCGATCGCCTCCCTGCTCCGGGACGCGCACACCCAGTTCACGGAGTTCAAGGGCAAGCTGCGGGCGCTGCGGGCCGACGCCCTGAAGGCCGATATGAAGGTGTCGGACAGCGGTCTGGTCGCCTTCGACACGACGACCCTGAGCGACGGCGCACGGAGCGCCTACCACCACGACCCGGACTACCAGAAGTCGGTGCGGGACGCGGTCGCCTCCTGGCAGCGGGCGATCGACCGGCTGGTCGCGGACGCGTCGGACGCGGACACCGGTGTGGAGATCGCCCTGAAGGCGGTCGTGAAGGACTCGGACGTCACCGACGGCACGATGAACGGCTTCAACGCGAAGCCCGTCGGCGACATCGAGGAGTACGAGGCGCGGAACACCGAGGAGATCGCGGACCGCCTGATCGACGGCAAGAAGGTCTCCGCCGCCGACCTGGCCGAGTTCGAGCGTTCGATGCGGGACAACGCCGGTGACAAGGCGTTCAGCCAGTCCCTGCTGACGAAGCTGGGCCCCGAGGACACCATCAGGCTGAGCGACGTCCTGTCGGACCGGGAGCGGGAGGGCGGAGCCTCCGGGGCCCAGTCCACCAGGCTGATGGGCGGACTGGCCAACACGGTGGCGACGGCCACCCAGGTTCCGGGTTCGATGACGGACGCCGGTCCCGGCTCGGCGAAGTACCAGGCATGGCTGGGCAGCGGCGACGGCGCGTTCTACAAGAAGTTCACCGACGGCCTCAAGGAGTCCGGCGCCAAGAACTTCGACTCGAAGACCAACCCGCTCTACGGCTACCGCCCGTTCGTCGAGATGATGACGCACGCCGACGTGCCGTTCGACGACCAGTTCCTCAACAAGCTCGGCGACGACATGATCGCCGCCGAGAAGGACAACAGCGCCATATTCCAGCAGTGGGGCGGCAACCACCGCGAGGGCCGGGCCGACGCGCTCGACAGCCTGCTCGGTGTGATGAGCAAGAACCCCGACGCGTCGACCGCCTTCTTCAACCCGGACCTGGACCACGGGCAGGCGCACCTCGACTACCTGGTCGGCAACGGCGACGAGGCGCGGGAGTGGCCCAAGGAGCACGTCGTGGCCGGGCCCAGGGTGATCACCACCGACGACCCGCTCAGCCGCCACGGCCTGGGGCTCGCGCTGGAGGCCGGCGCGACGGGGAACGAGCCGGGTGCGCCGCTGGGCAAACCGGGGCCGCACAGCGAGGGGCAGGCCCGGGTCATGCAGGGCATCATCGCGACGCTGGACCAGGGGACCAAGGGCGACACCGTCCCCGAGAACCTCAAGGTGCCGCTCGGCCGCGTGCTGAACGACTACACGGCGGATACACACGCGATTCTGGGTGGGTACGCGCCGGGCAGCCCGAGCGGCCTGGACGACATCGAGGGATCGGGCGACAGCGCCTCCATCACCAACGACAAGGCCAGTCTGCTGCGGGTGATGCGTGGTGTGTCCGACGGGGTGGCCGGCGAGGACGAGGAGGGGAATCCCATCCGGGTCTTCGACGCCCTCTATGAGGCGCAGCGCCAGTACGCGGTGGAGTACCTGGACACGGGCGACCGCGTTCCCCAGAGCAGCTTGACCGAGAACGTGACCGGCTGGGATGTCAGGTCACGTGATGTGGGACAGGCCTTCGGCGGCATGAACGCCATCGCCACGGACATGATCCTCGACGTCCGTGACGCCGAGATCGGGAAGATCAACGACCAAGCGCGTTACGCGTACCACGGGTTCGGGGCGGTGGCCAACATGATTCCGCAGGCAGGCGACATCGCGCAGCGGGCCGTGGACGCCGCAACCTACGAGTGGTCCAAGGGTGCTGCGGACGAGGCGGAACTGGTGGCGAAGGGCCAGGTCAGCGAGAAGACGGCGTGGGGCGTCACCAGCACGAACGGCCTTATCCAGGACTGGGCCGACACGCGTGGGGCCGCGAAGGAGAGCAACGCCGTCCGGAACGCCGTCCAGGAAGCGGGACAGAGCTACATCACCGGCCGTGAGGAAGCGTATTCGGCCCTGCGAACAAGGAAGTGAGCACGTGAACACAGCAGGAGCAGCAGGCCGTACGCGTCCGGCGTGGAAGGTCTGGGCGGTCGTGGCCGCTGTGGTCGTGGTGATCGCGGGGTTGCTGCACGCCTGGCGCAACACCAACGTACTGACGGCGGACCGGCTCTGCGGGGACCTGGTCTCGGCGGAGCAGGTGGACGCTGTTCTTCCGGGGTCAGGGCGTCTGGACGCCGAAGGGGACGGTCTGGACGACGACGACCTGACGGATGCGAGGTGCAGGGTCGAGAAGTCGTCCGTCGTCCTCGGTTCCGGCGAGAGCGGGCTGACTGTCCGGCTCTGGGGGGTACGGGGCTATGACCCACTGGCGTTCGAAAGCGAGCCCTACCCGCCGGGCGCCTCGTTCTTCACCGGCGAGGTGACCGGCGGGGTCAATGCGTACAAAGCGTGGGTCATGCTGCCCGAGAAGTGCTGGGCCGACCGGCCGGTGGTCGCCGAGTTCAGCATCACCGAACCGGCTGCCGACCGCACGGCCTTCGCCGCCCTGGCCACCGACACCGTACGGACCATCGCGGCCCGGACCAAGTGCGGTGACCTCCCCGAGAAGCCCGGGACGCTCGTGCCTCCCCGCTCCGACGCCGCCCGCCCGGTCTCCGCCGGACAGGTGTGCGGCCTGGACGGCCTGACCGTGGCGGGCCAGGTGCCGGCGGGGACGAAGGTGCTCGAAGAGGGGCAGCGGGCCCCCGCCGCCCTGTGGGCCTGCAAGCTGACTCTGGATGATGAGACGCGTGGCTTTGTCCGTGCGGACGGCTTCATGAAGTACTCCGCCACCCGAGACCCGCTGCTCATCGACGCCATGCGGAAGTTCCCGGGCACGGCCAAGGGCACGGCGCCGGACGGCCGGGAAGCCGAGATCGTCGACAAGGGTGTCGGATTCATCCTGCCCTGCGCGGATGGCGGCTCTCTCTACCTGGCGGTGGAATCGGGGCAGCAGTACCTGGAGGCGAGCAAGCGGCACGAGGACCTTCCGAAGCGCGACGCCTACGTCGCCCCCTTCACGAAGGCCGCCGCCAAGACCTTCGGCTGCGCCGCCCCCGCGGCCGGCTGAAAGGCCCTACTCCGGCGCCCCCACGGCCGCCCGCCGGCACCGCCCCGCCGCCGCGGCGGCGAACCGCCCCAGCGCCTCCTCCTTGCCGCAGGGATACGCCCCCAGGGCCGTCTGACGGGCCACGATGCGGCGTTCGGCCCGCATCAGCCGCCAGCCCCGCCGCAGCAGGAACGGCACCGACTTGCGGCCCTCGCGCAGATCCCGCACCAGGCGGCGGCGGAACGTGGTGGACGGGCGGCCGCGCAGGCACAGCGCGTCGGCCAGCAGGCCCAGTTCCTGGCAGCGCTCCACTATGTCCGCCGCGAAGATGCCCTCAGCCACGAACAGCGGTGACCGCTCGATGTGGAAGGCCTCGTGACCCGTACGGGAGCTGGTGGCGATGTCGTACACCGGGACGTCCGTACGGCCGCACCGGCACAGCTCGGCGATGGCGGCCACCGCCGCGTCCGCGTCCCAGGACCCGGCGGAGTCCCAGTCGATGTCCGTGGAGCCCGGTACCCGGGGCAGTGTCGGGTCGTCGTGCTGCTTGTAGAAATCGTCCAGACGCAGCACCGGCAGGCCGGTGCGGGCGGCCAGGACGGACTTGCCGGAGCCGGAGGGGCCCGCGAGCAGGACGACGCGGGTCGGGATCGGTTGGGAACTCACAGAACAGAAGTGTGAGGCATTGACCCGCGCAGGGGACCCCTCGGGCCTCCTGTTGGTATCCAGCATCACACCTCAACTACTCTGCGCGCACAGACGATTACCCGACCAGGTCGATCAGGTGGAAAACATGGCCCTTCACGCACGTAAGCCCGAACGTCGCGCCCTGCTGCGCGCCGGTCTGACCCTCACCGCGCTGGGAGCCGCCCTGGGAGCCGGCGCGGGCTCCGCGGGGGCCGTACAGCTGCCCCCGGTCGCGGAGATCCCGGACCAGGGCGCCTCGGCCCTCCAGGCGGTCGGCGAGACGGCCGGACCGGCGGTGACCAGCGCGCTCGGGACCTCGCTGACCGAGAGTGTCGCCCCGATCACCGACCTCCAGCTGGACCCGCTGGCCAACACCGGGACGGACCCCCTGGACAACGCCGTGGGCACCCAGATCGCGGACTTCAAGCCGCTGACCACGGCCGTCCTCACGGACCCGATCACCAGTGGCGGCTCGCTGAGCGACCTGCCCGTGGTCGGGACGGCGACCGGACTCATCACCGGCTGACGCCCGCGCGGACGTACGGCGGACGGGGCCGCCCCGGGGTGGAAGGGCGGCCCCGTCCGGGCACCGGGTGTGTCAGTACGAGGAGCCGGCGGCCCCCAGGGCGCCCGTCGGGTGCCACACCGTCTTGGTCTCCAGGAACGCCGTCAGGCGGTGCGTGCCGGGGGAGGCCGACCAGTCCTCGGAGTCCGCCGCGCCGTCCGCGTCCGCCGGAGAGGGACGGGCGGCGCCCTCCGCCTCGGTCGAGGGGTGGTGGCGGGCGACGGGCGGGCGCAGGACGCGCTTCAGGTTGTCCGCCGCCGCGATCTCCAGCTCCTTCGCCAGGGCGGTGTCCGCACCGGTGAGGTCGATCGCGTTGACGTCCTGGTGGGCGGCGAGCGGGGTTGCCAGCTCCGCCGTGACGCCCGACAGGATGTTGACCACGCCGCCGGGCACGTCCGAGGTGGCCAGCACCTCGCCCAGCGACAGCGCGGGCAGCGGGGCGTCGGCCGAGGCGACGACGACCGCCGTGTTGCCGGTCGCGATGACCGGGGCGATCACCGAGACCAGGCCGAGGAACGACGACTTCCGCGGTGCGAGGACCGCGACCACGCCCGTCGGCTCGGGGGTGGAGAGGTTGAAGAAGGGGCCCGCGACCGGGTTCGCCCCGCCGGAGATCTGCCCGATCTTGTCGGTCCAGCCCGCGTACCAGACCCAGCGGTCGATCGCCGCGTCCACCACGGCCGCCGCCTTGGACTTCGACAGCCCCTCGGCGGCGGCCACCTCGCGGACGAACTGGTCCCTGCGGCCCTCCAGCATCTCCGCGACGCGGTAGAGCACCTGGCCGCGGTTGTACGCGGTCGCGCCCGACCAGCCGCCGAACGCCTTGCGCGCGGCCACGACCGCGTCGCGCGCGTCCTTGCGGGAGGACTTCGGTGCGTTCGCCAGCCACTGGTCCTTGGAGTCGGTCACCTCGTACACCCGGCCGCTCTCGGAGCGGGGGAACTTGCCCCCGACGTACAGCTTGTAGGTCTTGAAGACGCCAAGTCGGTTGTTATCGGACATCGAGGTACGCCTCCAGGCCGTGGCGGCCGCCCTCGCGGCCGTAGCCCGACTCCTTGTAGCCGCCGAACGGCGACGTCGGGTCGAACTTGTTGAACGTGTTGGCCCAGACGACGCCCGCGCGGAGTTTGTTCGCCACCGCGAGGATGCGGGAGCCCTTCTCCGTCCAGATGCCGGCCGAGAGGCCGTACTGACTGTTGTTCGCCTTGGCGACCGCCTCGTCCGGGGTGCGGAAGGAGAGGACGGAGAGCACCGGGCCGAAGATCTCGTCGCGGGCCACCGTGTGCGCCTGGGTGACGTTCGTGAAGAGCGTCGGGGCGAACCAGTAACCGGACGAAGGCAGTTCGCAGGGGGCGCTCCAGCGCTCCGCGCCCTCCGCCTCGCCGGTCTCCACCAGGGCGGTGATCCGGGCGAGCTGCTCGGCGGAGTTGATCGCGCCGATGTCGGTGTTCTTGTCCAGCGGGTCGCCCAGGCGCAGCGTGGACAGCCGGCGCTTCAGGGCGTCCAGCACCTCGTCCTGCACCGACTCCTGGACCAGCAGCCGGGAACCGGCGCAGCAGACCTGGCCCTGGTTGAAGAAGATCCCGGTGACGATGCCCTCGACGGCCTGGTCGATCGGCGCGTCGTCGAACACGATGTTCGCGCCCTTGCCGCCCAGCTCCAGGGTGACCTTCTTGTCCGTTCCCGCGACGGCGCGCGCGATGGCCTTGCCGACGGCGGTCGAGCCCGTGAAGGCGACCTTGTTCACGTCCGGGTGCGTGACGAGGGCCTCGCCCGCGTCCCCGTAGCCGGTGAGGATGTTGACGACGCCCTTGGGCAGCCCGGCCTGGCGGCAGACGTCCGCGAAGAACAGAGCGCTGAGCGGGGTCGTCTCGGCGGGCTTCAGGACCACCGTGTTGCCCGTCGCGAGCGCCGGGGCGATCTTCCACGCGAGCATCAGCAGCGGGAAGTTCCACGGGATGACCTGACCGGCCACGCCCAGCGGACGGGGGTTCGCCCCGTACCCCGCGTGGTCCAGCTTGTCGGCCCAGCCCGCGTAGTAGAAGAAGTGCGCCGCGACCAGCGGGAGATCCGCGTCGCGGGTCTCCTTGATCGGCTTGCCGTTGTCGAGCGTTTCGAGAACGGCGAGCTCGCGGCTGCGCTCCTGGATGATCCGGGCGATCCGGAACAGGTACTTGGCGCGCTCGGAGCCGGGCAGCGCCGACCACTTCTCGAACGCCTTGCGGGCCGCCCGCACGGCCCGGTCCACGTCCGCCGCGCCGGCCCGCGCGACCTCGGAGAGGACTTCCTCGCTGCTCGGCGAGACGGTCTTGAAGACCTTGCCGTCGGCGGCCTCGGCGAACTCGCCGTCGATGAACAGCCCGTAGGAGGGGGCGATGTCGACGACGGCGCGGGACTCCGGCGCCGGTGCGTAATCGAATGCGGATGCCATGGCTATCAGTCCACCGTCACGTAATCGGGGCCGGAGTAACGGCCGGTGCTGAGCTTCTGGCGCTGCATCAGCAGGTCGTTGAGCAGGCTGGACGCGCCGAACCGGAACCAGTGCGGGTCCAGCCAGTCCTCGCCCGCGGTCTCGTTGACCAGCACGAGGAACTTCACCGCGTCCTTGGTGGTGCGGATTCCGCCGGCCGGCTTGACGCCGACCTGCGTACCGGTCTGCGCCCGGAAGTCGCGGACGGCCTCCAGCATGAGGAGGGTGTTGGCGGGGGTGGCGTTGACGGCCACCTTGCCGGTCGAGGTCTTGATGAAGTCGGCGCCCGCCAGCATCCCGATCCAGGAGGCCCGGCGGATGTTGTCGTACGTGGACAGCTCGCCGGTCTCGAAGATCACTTTGAGCCGGGCGGCCCCGCACTCCGCCTTCACGGCGAGGATCTCCTCGTACACCTTCAGGAAACGGCCGGAGAGGAACGCCCCCCGGTCGATCACCATGTCGATCTCGTCGGCCCCGGCCGCCACGGCGTCGCGGACGTCCGCGAGCTTGACGTCGAGGGCTGCGCGGCCCGCCGGGAAGGCGGTCGCCACGGACGCCACCTTCACGCCGGAGCCGGCCAGCGCGGCGGCGGCGGTGGCCGCCATGTCGGGATAGACGCAGACGGCCGCGGTCCGCGGGGTCGAGCGGTCGGTGGGGTCGGGGTTGACGGCCTTGGCGGCGAGAGCCCGGACCTTGCCCGGGGTGTCCGCGCCTTCCAGCGTCGTCAGGTCGATCATCGAGATGGCGAGATCGATGGCGTACGCCTTGGCCGTCGTCTTGATCGAGCGGGTTCCGAGGGCGGCGGCGCGCGCTTCGAGGCCGACGGCGTCGACGCCGGGCAGCCCGAACAGGAAGCGGCGCAGCGCACTGTCGGACGCCGTCGCGTCGGAAAATGCGGGAGCAGTGGTGGGCATGGTCACCAGGGGAGCATATCTACGCGCGTAGCGACCTGTACAGGGGGCCGGGCCGTCCGTGCGTCCCGCACCCGGCCGTCCACGCGTTCCGCTTCCGGGGCCGTGCGCGGGGGCGGCCCGCCTGACGGGCGCGGACGGCCGCTCCGCCGCCCTCCGCGCCCGTCAGGCAGAATCGGCCCCATGACGAGCCCCACACCTTCCGCGGAGCCGCCCACCGCGACACGGACCTACCGTTCCGTCGCCGCACTGGTCTGCGGGTCGCTGCTGCTCCTGCTGATCGCCTGGATGGCCGGCGACGCCATGATCCGGGGCGAGGGACGGGTGCCCTGGCTGGCGGCGGCCACGCTGCTCCTCGTGGTGCCGCTGGTCGTGGCCTTCACCCTGCGGCCCGCCGTCTTCGCGGACGACGAGCGCGTCCGGGTCCGCAACCCGTTCCGGACGATCGAGCTGCCCTGGACCGAGGTCGCCGACGTACGGGCCTCGTACTCCTCCGAGCTGCTCGCCCAGGACGGCACGAAGTACCAGCTGTGGGCCGTCCCGGTCTCCCTGCGCGCCCGCAAGCGCGCGGCGCGCAGCGCGGCCCGCGCGGCGCACGACGACCCTTACGGCCGCACCTCCGTCAGCGCCGACGTCCGCGACTCCGCCGCGCGCACCGCATCCGCCGACCAGACGGTCCGCGATCTGCGGGACATCGCCGAGCGGGCCGGCGACACGACCGCCGAGGGCGCGGACCGGGGCTCCGTGCGCTGGGCGTACGAGGTGATCGCCCCGGCCGTCGCGGGGGCCGTCCTGCTCGTGGTGGTGGGGGCGCTCGGCTGAGAGGCCGAGGGCCCGGGCGACTGGACGCCGAAGGGCCGGCCCCCTCCCACGGGGTGCCGGCCCTTCGGCGTGAGAGGCCGGCTCCCTTCCACGGGGTGCCGGCCCTTCGGCGTGAGAGCCGGGCGTCAGATGCCCGCTGCCGCCGCCAGGTCCCGCTTGATCCCGGCGAGCAGTCCGGCCGCCCGGGCCCGCGCGGCGGGCAGCCCGGCCGCGTCCGCCACCGGCACGACGACCTCCAGATAGCACTTCAGCTTCGGCTCGGTGCCGCTCGGGCGGACGATCACCCGGGCGCCCTCCAGCTGGTAGCGCAGCCCGTCGGTGGGCGGCAGCCGGTCCGTGCCCCGCGCCAGGTCCTCGGCCGAGGTGACGGCGAGACCGGCCAGCGCGGCCGGCGGCTGCTCCCGGAGCAGGGCCATGGCGTCCGCGATGACCGAGAGGTCCTCCACCCGCACCGAGAGCTGGTCGGTGGCGTGCAGCCCGTGTGCCAGCGCCAGGTCGTCCAGCAGATCCAGGAGCGTACGGCCCTGCTCCTTGAGTACGGAGGCGAGCTCGGCGACGAGCAGGGCGGCCGTGATGCCGTCCTTGTCGCGGACGCCCTGGGGGTCCACGCAGTAGCCGAGCGCCTCCTCGTACCCGTACCGGAGGCCGTCCACCCGGGCGATCCATTTGAAGCCGGTCAGCGTCTCCTCGTAACCGAGGCCCGCCTGCTCCGCGATCCTGCCGAGCAGCGACGACGACACGATCGACTCGGCGAACACGCCGCTCACGCCCTGCTCCACCAGGTGCGCGGCCAGCAGCGCGCCCACCTCGTCGCCGCGCAGCATCCGCCAGCCGCCCTCCGTGGCGGTGTCGGGCACCGCGACGGCGCAGCGGTCCGCGTCCGGGTCGTTGGCGATGACCAGGTCCGGCGCGGCCCGGCGCGCGGTGGCGAAGGCGAGATCCATCGCGCCGGGCTCCTCCGGGTTGGGGAAGGCCACGGTGGGGAACGCGGGGTCGGGCTCGGCCTGCTCGGTGACGAGGACCGGTGCCGGGAATCCGGCCCGCTCGAACGCGGCGGTCAGCACGGAGGTGCCGACGCCGTGCATCGCCGTGTAGACCGCGCGAGCCGTACGGGGGCTGCCGGGGGTCAGGACCGCGTCCGTACGGGCGAGGTAGGCGGCCAGGACCTCGTCGCCGAGGGTCTCCCAGCCGTCCTCGGGGCGCTCCACGCCCGCCAGCGGCCCGACCGCGTCGATGGCGGCGGCGATCTCGCCGTCGGCCGGAGGCACGATCTGCGAGCCGTCGCCGAGGTAGACCTTGTAGCCGTTGTCGCGCGGCGGGTTGTGGCTGGCGGTGACCTCGACCCCGGCGACCGCGCCCAGATGCCTTATGGCGTACGCCAGTACGGGGGTGGGGAGCGGGCGGGGCAGCACGGCGGCGCGCAGCCCGGCGCCCGTCATCACGGCCGCGGTGTCACGCGCGAAGTCCGCCGACTTGTAGCGGGCGTCGTAGCCGATGACGACGAGCCCGCCCTTCTCGCCCCGGTCCTTCAGATACGCGGCGAGGCCGGCCGCCGCCCGGATCACCACGGACCGGTTCATCCGCATCGGCCCGGCTCCTAGCTCCCCGCGCAGCCCGGCGGTGCCGAACTGGAGCGTGCCCGCGAAGCGGGCGGCGAGCTCCTGGGCGTCGCCCGCCTCGATGATCGCGCCCAGCTCCGCGCGCGTCTCGGGGTCGGGGTCCTCGGCCAGCCAGGTCCTGGCCTGCGCGATGAGGTCGTGCTGCACGGGGTCCGCCTTTCGGGGGTGCGGGGGTGGGGGTACGGGGGTGGGGTGCGGGCGGGGCGGTGTGGGCGGGGCGTGGTGTAAGCGCTGCGCGGGCTGTTCCCCTCCCCGCCCCTTCCCGAAACCGGGGCTCCGCCCCGGACCCCGGTCCTCAAACGCCGGACGGGCTGGAAACGCTGCCGGGCGGGCCGAGGAGGGCATAGGGGCGAGGGGGCAAAGAGGGGCGGGAACGGGCGGAGCCTGTCCCTGGAGGGCCCAGCCAGGACCGGCCTCGGAGGGCTCGGCCAGGAGGGCCCAGCCGGGACTGGTCCGGAGGCCTTCGCCTGAGCCGGTCCCGAAGGTCCCCAGGACCGGTCCCGAAGGTCCCCAGGACCGGTCCCGAAGGGTCCAAGCCAGGACCGGTCCCGGAGGGCTCGGCTCAGACGCGGTCGAGCACCCTCGCCAGCAGCGCGCCCATCCGGGTCGCCGAGTCGCGGCCGGCCTGGAGGACCTCCTCGTGGTTGAGGGGTTCTCCGGACAGGCCCGCCGCCAGGTTGGTGACGAGGGAGAGGCCGAGCACCTCCGCGCCCGCCTCGCGGGCCGCGATGGCCTCCAGGACCGTGGACATGCCCACCAGGTCGCCGCCCATGACCCGGACCATGTTGATCTCGGCCGGGGTCTCGTAGTGCGGGCCGGGGAACTGGACGTAGACGCCCTCTTCGAGGGTGTCGTCGATCTCCTTGCACAGCGCGCGCAGCCGCGGGGAGTACAGGTCGGTCAGGTCCACGAAGTTGGCGCCGATGATCGGGGAGGCGGCCGTCAGGTTGATGTGGTCGCTGATCAGGACCGGCTGTCCCGGGCGCATGCCCTCGCGCAGCCCACCGCACCCGTTCGTCAGGATGACGGTCCCGCAGCCCGCGGCCACCGCCGTACGGACCCCGTGGGCGACGGCGGCGACGCCCCGGCCCTCGTAGAAGTGCGTGCGGCCGAGGAAGACCAGCGCCCGCTTCTCGCCGATCCTGTACGAGCGGACCATGCCGCCGTGGCCCTCGACGGCGGGCGCCGGGAAGCCGGGCAGATCGGTCACGGGGAACTCGGCCTCCGGGACGCCGAGTGCTTCGCCCGCGGGCGCCCAGCCGGAGCCCATGACCAGGGCGACGTCATGGGTCTCGACGCCGGTCAGCTCGCGCAGGCGTGCGGCGGCCCCGGCGGCGGCTGCCCGCGGGTCGGCCTGGATGTTGTCCGGAATAACAGATGCGTTCACGCGGACGAGCGTAACCGCTGAATCCCTACGCGCGTAGATGTCCTGGCGCAAAGACGCGCCGCGGGTCCTTGTGCTTTTGCATGAAGGCGGGGCGACCGGGCCCTGGTCCGCCCTGGTCAGCAGGGGCGCTTGCGCAGTTCCATCACATAGTCGTGCGGTGCGCCGGCGGACTCCGCGGCGTCCGCGATCTCGCCGAGATAGCGCGCCGAGGGCAGCCCGCCCTCGTAGCCGTTCAGCACGTACATCCAGGCCGGCTCCTCGCCGTCCAGGGTGTGCACCCGCACCCGCATCCGCCGGTAGATGTCGAGCCCGACACCCTCCCAGCGGTCCATCGAGTCCTCGTCCATCGGCGCCAGGTCGTACAGCGCGACGAAGACCTGGGAGCGCGGCGCCTCCACCACGGTGGCCAGCGCCCCCTCCCAGCCCATCTGCTCCCCGCCGAAGGTCAGCCGCCAGCCGTTGAGCCAGCCGGTGCTGCGCATCGGGGAATGCGGAGCGCGGCGGGTCATCAGCCGCGCGTCGAGGTTGCCGGCGTACGCGGCGTAGAGCGACATGGGACCGAGGGTACGGGAGGTGGGCGCGGGAGCGGCGGTTCCTGTGACGAAGGCCCCGGTCGGGGGAGCGCGGGGTGGGCCCCGGTGCGGTTTCCCGACCGTTCCGTCCCGTGCGGGGGACGCCCTCTTTCCCGTATGGAGGGCCCCGGGGCGAAGCGCTTTGGCGCGTGCGGGACAATGGAGTACGTACTGCATTCCCCCGGGGCGATCCCCCGGACCCCCGGCCGGGGCGGCAGACGGCCGCGGGTTACACAACGCGAGGCGGACTTTTCGTGACCCGGATCGTGATCATCGGCGGCGGCCCCGGCGGCTACGAGGCAGCCCTGGTGGGCGCCCAGCTCGGTGCGGAGGTGACCGTCGTCGACTGCGACGGTCTGGGTGGGGCCTCGGTCCTCACCGACTGCGTGCCCTCGAAGACCCTGATCGCCACGGCCGAGGTGATGACCACCTTCGACTCCTCGTACGAGGAGCTGGGCATCATCGTCGCCGACGACACCCCGCACGTGGAACAGGCCGCCCGGGTCGTCGGCGTGGACCTCGGCAAGGTCAACCGCCGGGTCAAGCGCCTCGCGCTCGCCCAGTCCCACGACATCACCGCCTCCGTCACCCGGGCCGGCGCCCGCGTGATGCGCGGCCGGGGCCGGCTCGACGGGCTCCAGGCCGCCGACGGGTCCCGCCAGGTCGTCGTGACCGCCGCCGACGGCACCGAGGAGCGGCTCACCGCCGACGCCGTGCTGATAGCGACCGGCGGCCACCCCCGGGAGATCCCGGACGCGCAGCCCGACGGCGAGCGCATCCTGAACTGGACCCAGGTCTACGACCTCGACGAGCTTCCCGAGGAGCTCATCGTCGTCGGATCCGGGGTCACCGGCGCCGAGTTCGCCGGGGCCTACCAGGCGCTCGGCTCGCGCGTCACCCTCGTCTCCTCCCGCGACCGGGTGCTGCCCGGCGAGGACCCGGACGCCGCCGCCGTCCTGGAGGACGTCTTCCGCCGCCGCGGGATGAACGTCATGGCCCGCTCCCGCGCCCAGTCCGCCAAGCGCGTCGGCGACCGGGTCGAGGTGACGCTGGCCGACGGCCGGGTCATCACCGGCTCGCACTGCCTGATGGCGGTCGGCGCCATCCCGAACACCGCGGGCATGGGGCTGGAGGAGGCCGGCGTACGGCTCAAGGACTCCGGGCACGTCCTCACCGACCGGGTCTCGCGCACCAGCGCCCCCGGCGTCTACGCGGCCGGTGACGTCACCGGGATCTTCGCGCTGGCCTCGGTCGCCGCGATGCAGGGCCGCATCGCGATGTACCACTTCCTGGGTGACGCGGTCGCCCCGCTGAACCTCAAGGCCGTCTCCGCCAACGTCTTCACCGACCCGGAGATCGCCACCGTCGGCTACAGCCAGGCCGAGGTCGACGCGGGCAAGATCGAGGCCCGGGTGGTGAAGCTGCCGCTGCTGCGCAATCCGCGCGCCAAGATGCAGGGCATCCGCGACGGCTTCGTCAAGATCTTCTGCCGTCCCGGTACGGGGATCGTGGTCGGCGGCTGCGTGGTCGCGCCGCGCGCCAGCGAGCTGATCCACCCCATCTCGATCGCGGTCGACAACAACCTGACGGTGGAACAGATCGCAAACGCATTCACCGTGTACCCGTCCCTGTCCGGATCGATCGCCGAAGTGGCCCGGCAACTGCACACCCGCAAGCTCACGGGCGAGGGCTGAGAGCCCGGCAAGCGCGACATTTCCGGCATCTCGCCGCAACGGGGCAGCAGTCCGGGCGGCGCGGTGACCGCCTGGCGATCACCGCCGACCAACAAAGGGGCCTCCTATACCACTTGGAGGCCCCTTTGAAGTACAACTTCTGCTATTCGGCGCAAACTGCTGAAAACTCACCTGCGGTCAGGTTACTGTCAGTTCCGTGTTCGCTGCAGAACGTCGTCAGTTGATCCTCGAAATGGTGCGTGCCAACGGGGCGGTATCGCTCCGTGAGCTCGCCCGCGTCGTCCAGACCTCCGAAGTGACCGTACGGCGGGACGTGCGGGCACTGGAGGCAGAAGGACTCCTCGACCGCCGGCACGGCGGTGCGGTCTTGCCGGGCGGTTTTACGCGGGAGTCCGGCTTTCCGCAGAAATCCCATCTCTCCACCGCGGAGAAGACTGCCATCGCCGACCTGGCCGCAGGCCTCGTCGGCGAGGGCGAGGCCATCGTGGTCGGCGCCGGCACGACCACGCAGGAGCTGGCCCGCCGGCTCGCGCGGGTCCCCGGTCTGACCGTCGTCACCAACTCCCTGCTGGTGGCCCAGGCGTTGGCCCATGCCAACCGGGTCGAAGTCGTCATGACCGGCGGCACCCTGCGCGGGAGCAACTACGCGCTGGTGGGCAGCGGGGCCGAGCAGTCCCTCCAGGGGCTGCGGGTCTCCCGGGCCTTCATCTCCGGGAGCGGTCTCACGGCGGAGCGCGGCCTGTCCACCTCCAACATGCTCTCGGCCAGCGTCGACCGGGCTCTCGTGCAGGCCGCCGCGGAGGTGGTCGTCCTGGCGGACCACACCAAGCTCGGCTCGGACACCATGTTCCAGACGGTGCCCACCGAACTGATCACCCGCCTGGTCACGGACGAGCCCCCGCCCCACGACGAGCGGGCCGCCGCCGAGCTCCAGTCCCTGGCGGACCAGGGTGTGGAGATCACGGTGGCCGGCCCGGGCGCGGACGCGTCCGGCGGGGACGGCCCCCCACCGGGGCGTCAGCCCCGCCGGGACATGCCGCTGCCCGGCCAGCGGCGCACGCAGAACGGCGGTCTCGGACCGCAGCTCCGCAGCGCTTCCGCCTTGGCGGACGTGCCGGGCGAGCAGCGGGCCCGGGTGGCGGACCTGCGGCGGCGGTAGGGCCGCCTTTCAGCCCCTCCGGCGTTTGAGGAGCGGGGTCCGGGGGCGGAGCCCCGGGTTCGGGAAGGGGCGGGGCGGGGAGAGGCCCCGCGCAGCGCCGACCACGCCGGGCGCAGGGGCGGAGCCCCGGGTTCACGCGCGCTACTTCAGCCCGCGCAGCGTCAGCCGCAGCAGCCGCTCCGCCAACTCCGGGTCGTCGGGCGACTGCTCGGCCGCCAGCGCGATCGCGTTGGTGAGCTGGAGCAGATCGTCGATCGAGACGTCCGCCCGCACCGACCCGCTCTCCTGGGCCCGGCGCAGCAGCCCCGCGCCCGCCTCCCGGAGCGGCAGGTGACACTGGACGAGTGCCGAGCTCCCGTTGTGCGAGGCGGACATCAGGCCGTGGGCCAGGCCGCGGTACTCACCCGCATGGGTGACGATCGCGCCCAGCCAGTCCACCAGCGCCCGGCACGGGGCTTCCGCCGCCGCCAGCTCGCGGGAGCGGTCCAGGAGCGAGCTCAGGGCGTCCTGGAAGACCGCGTTCATCAGGGCGTCCCGGTTCGGGAAGTGCCGGTAGAGGGTGCCGATGCCCACCCCCGCCCGGCGGGCGATGTCCTCCAGCGACGCGTCCGTGCCGTGCTCGGCGAAGACCCTGCGAGCCTCGCCCACCAGCCGGTCGTGGTTCCGGCGCGCGTCCGCGCGCATCGGCCGGACCGGTGGTTGTGCCGTGCTCGTCTCCATCGGGATCGCCCCTGCCATGGCTTCCGTCCCTCCCTCGGTCCTCGGACCTCGGACCTTCTGTGGGTTCCAGGATGCCACTGTGACGAAGGGGCCCGGCCCGCGTCTTCACGACGTGGACCGGGCCCCTTCGGGGTGTGCGGGCGGTCAGTCCTTGATCTCGCAGATCAGGGCGCCGGAGGTGACCGAGGCGCCGACCTCGGCGGTGAGCCCCTTGACGGTGCCGGAGCGGTGCGCGTTGAGCGGCTGCTCCATCTTCATGGCCTCCAGGACGACGACGAGGTCGCCCTCCTTGACCTCCTGACCCTCCTCCACCGCGATCTTGACGATGGTGCCCTGCATGGGCGAGGCGAGGCTGTCGCCCGAGGCGGCGGAGCCGGCCTTCTTCGCCGCGCGGCGCTTGGGCTTGGCGCCGGCGGCGAGGCCGGTGCGGGCCAGGGACATGCCCAGTGAGGAGGGGAGCGAGACCTCCAGGCGCTTGCCGCCGACCTCGACGACGACGGTCTCCCGGCCGGCCTCGTCGTCGGTGTCCGCGTCGGCGGGTGCGGCGAAGGGCTTGATGTCGTTGACGAACTCGGTCTCGATCCACCGGGTGTGGACGGTGAACGGGTCCGCGGTGAA
>NZ_JBIRKB010000025.1:0-103253 GCF_044329855.1 Streptomyces sp. NPDC017520 | reverse complement strand
GGGGCGGGGGCGGGCCTGGCGATCTACACGGTGTCGCACGCGCTGAGCGGCTGAGCAGCTGAGTGCCCCGTCGGCCCGCCCTCGGCGGTGAGGGCGGGCCGACGGGCGGTTCAGGGGTTCGCGCCGCGCCGCGTGACGGCCCAGGAAGCGGCGGCCACGCCGCCCGCGACGGCGAAGACGGCGGGCCAGGCGCCGACCTTCTTGGCGAGCGGGTGCGATCCGGCGAAGGCGGCGACGTAGGCGACGGTCAGCCCGGCGGCGGCACGGGGCCCGGCCTGGCGGTTCCACTCGTACGCGGCCAGCGACCCGGCGGCGGCGAGCGCGACGCCGCCGAGCGGCCGCTTCCTGGTCCACCGGGCGACGCCGTAGCCTCCGACGAGCCCGCTCGCCGCCACTGCCGCTGCCGGAATCTCCACCATCGCCGCCACCATCGCTTCCTGTACGCCGTCGAGCCACCTGTGGTTGGCTCCCCCCGCCCGAGGCTAGCGTTCGATCGATGCGGACCGGATGCGGGCCCGGCACCCCGGGACGCGGATCGGCGTGCTCCCGGGAGCCGGCCACGACGCCCACCTGGACAACACGGCTGCGTTGTACGGGGAGATGGCGGCCTTCCTCACGTAACCGCTCCTGGCTGATCGCGGGGCCCCCGCGTGAGGGCGGGCCGCGGTGCCCTGTGCCGGGCCAGGTAGGGTCTGGACCCTTCGTACAAGGGGGGTCTCATGCTGTTCCGTAACACTGCCCGCACCGCCGCCGGTCCGGGTGACCGTGTCGGCGCTCACCGTCCGGGCCGAACCGCTTGGCGTACAGGGGCACTTGCCGTGGTCGTGGCCGCGGCACTGGTGTCCTGCACCCAGGCGTCGAGCGGCGGCGGCCCCGGCGGGGACGTGCCGGCCGCCTCCGCGGAAGCCGCGGTGGGCCAGGAGCGGATCGCGGAGGACACCGAGAACGCGGACCGGGCCGAGCGGGAGGCCGCCGCGGAGGAGCCCACCGCCGTGCCCACGCCCGGCCCCGAGCGGGTCCGCGACGCCTTCGCGACGCTCCAGGCGACGCTCAACGACACCTGTACCCCGGGCGCGGGCGACTGCGCCTACTTCCTCGGCCGGGTCACCCAGGAGCTCACCGAGCTGGACGAGGCGATGCGGGCGGACGGCAAGGGCCCCGGCCACTTCAAGCAGCCGCTCGCCGACATGAAGGTCCTGTTCGACACGCTGGGCGACGACCGGTCCGAGGCCCACCTGGAGAAGTACTTCTCCGAGATCGTCGGCACCCGTGACGGCATCAACACCTGGATGCAGGACCACCCGGACGACTACCGCTGACAGGAACCTCTGCGCGCGCCGGGGCCATGTCACGTGGGTGAGCGAGGGAAGCGTGGACCTGCTCGAAGTGCTCGGCCTGCTCGCCGCCGCGACCGCGGCGGGCTGGGTGGACGCGGTGGTCGGCGGTGGCGGGGTGCTGCTCATCCCGGTACTGCTGCTGGCCTTTCCGACGTACTCGCCCGCGGTGGCGCTCGGCACGAACAAGATCGCGGCGGTCATGGGCACCGCGACCGCCGCGTACATGTACCAGCGGCGCACCGAACTGGACCGCTCGGTCCTCCTGCCGGCAGCAGGACTGGCGATCCCCTTCGGCGCGTTGGGCGCGCTGTCCGCGTCGAGCGTTCCCGCGAGCTATTTCCGGCCGGTCATCATGGGCCTGCTCATCACGGTGGCGCTCTTCGTCGCCTTCCGGCCCGACTTCGGGGTCCAGCAGCGGAACATCGTCGTCACCCCGCGCCGCCGCAACGCCGCGATCCTCGTCGCGGGCGTCGGCATCGGCTGACGGGTGATGGTGGCCGCTGACGGGGGCGGGGCGGGGCATTGCGGCTCACTCGCAGCCGACGCCGTCCCCGTCACGGTCCAAGTGCCGCCCGTAGCCGGGGTCCCCGGTCCGGATGGGGGCGGCGCCGGCGTTCCGTACGGCGGTGCAGTTCGCGTAGGAGACGCTACCGCCGCCACCGCCCCCACCACTCGTACCGCTTCCGTCGGAGGAGGAGCCGGACTCGCCCCACGGCTCACAGCCCACGCCGTCGCCGTCGCGGTCCAGGTGGGGTGCGTAGCCGGGGTCGCCCTCCTCGACGGGAGCGGCCCCGGCGGCGCGGGCGGCGTCGCAGTTCTTGTAGTACGCGGGTGCCGGGTCGGTCGTCTCCGGGGCGGGCGCCTCCGGGGCGGGGTTCGAGGCATTCGAGGCGGGAGTCGGAGTCGTTTCAGCGGCGGCGGCGGTGACGGTGATGCGGACGACGGCGGTGGCGGCGGGGACCTCAGAGCCCTTCACGAGGACCTCGTACGTGAGCTTGTCCTCGCCGGCGTACCCGTCCCCGGCGGTGTAGGTGACCGTGGTCCCGGACACCGATGCGGAGCCGTGGGCGGGCTCGGTGTCGATGCTCAGGGTCAGTTCGGCGGGGTCGTAGGTGTGGAGCAGCGCGGCCCGGTCCCCGTTCTCCAGGGTGACGGAGTCGTTGTCGAGGACGTCCACGTCCAGGCTGTTGCCCGCGTCCATGCTCTGCTCGTCGTCCATGAGCGCCAGCGCCCGGTCCACGGAGGCCGAACCGGCCGACGCGGCGGCCTTCCCGCCCTCGTCGTCCGTGGTGCCGTCATCGCCTCCGCACCCCGTCAGGATCAGCGCGAGCGCGCCCGCTCCGGCCGCTATCCGGATGCGAAGGACCCCGCGCGCGGGCCGCCGTGACTGCTTCCTCTTCTGCATGTGTTGCCCCCAAGGCCGAACGCTGTGCTGTGGAGCAGCCGATATTCGCAGCGCGGCCGGGCGTACATCAGGGGCATGTCGGAAGCGAAGCGGAATTGTGATGAGAGCGTGTACAAAACGTGGAGGGAGGAGCGGGGGCGGGGGCGGGCGCGCGGGGGAGCCGAAGGGCAGGAGCCGAGGGGAAGGAGCTGGGGGATTGGCGGGCAAGGGCGACGGCAGCGGGTGGAGCCGATCACCCCGGCCCTTCCCGGAAGGCCACTACGGTGTCCCGTATGAAGGACCGTCCGGCCGATATCGACGAAACCGTCCTGGCCACTGCCCTCGGGGGCACCACTGCGCACCGGCGGCGGCGAGATGCTGCTCCGTCTGACCGACCGGTACGCCGTGAGCGTCTTCCCGTACGTGGAAGCGTCCACCGGCCACTTCGGCCAGGCGCTGGGCCCCGGGGCGCGAGGAATGCTGGTGGAGCGGCTGGCCCAACTGAACACCACACGCGCCCTCTTGAGGGCCCCGGCCCATGACCCGGCGCTGCCGGGTCGCGCGGCGATCGAAGCGGCGCCGGCCGATCCTCAGCGCTTCCGCGCGGATGCGGGCCCGTACGCGCGACGCTGCCAGGCTTTGCTGACCATCAACTCTGCGGCTCTGCGCCCGGCGTTGGAGCGTTACGACAGCGGCACGGCGCAGCTCACGTCCGGTGCGTCGACCGCCACCACCGTGGTCACGCACGGCGAACCCCACCCCGGCAACGTCCTGGACCCCGGAGGCCGTAGCCTCCTGGTCGACTGGGACACCGTCGCCCTCGCCCCGCCGGAGCGCGACCTCTGGCTCGCCACCGACGCCCCGGAGGACCTGTCCCGCTACGCCGAACTCACCGGCCACCGCCCGGACCCGGAGCTGCTCGCGTACTACGAACTCCGTTGGGCGCTGGACGACATGGCTGCCGCGCTGGACATGTTCGGCACCCGGCACCCGGACACGGCCGACACGCGGCAGGCGTGGGAGGGCCTCGTCGACGCGGTGGCCGAGCTGGTGGAGAAGGGGTAGCCCGACCGAGCGCGAAGGGTGACGGCGGACCAGCAGCGGCAATTCGGCGCGCACAGTTCCTGGTGGCGTAGGTTGAGGCGGGATGGGGCCGGCCGGATTCGAACCGGCGTCCTCCCACATGCGGTGAAGGCGCGACAACCGCTGCGCTACGAGCCCCACCCCGGGCACGATCGTACTGGCTTGCTGCCCCAAGAGCTGTGCACCAGAACCGGAATGACGAGATGAGGCGCTGCCGGTGATCGAGCTTCTCGACAACCTGGACGTGCTGTACGAGCGGCACCTCGACCTCACGACGGTCGAGATGGGTGGCGTAGCCCTGGGGGTGCCGGCCATCAGCGTTCCACGCCGGAGCATCGTCCGGGCCCAGTCCTCCGTGGTCGCCCGGTACCGAGGCGGGACCGACAACGACAGCGAGTACTACGACGCCGACGGGCGACGGCTGACCCTCGACGAGGTCGTCGACGACGCTGCCCGGTCGGACGGATTCCTGTACCGCGCAGACAAGATCACGTACAAGGTCCGAGCCGGTACGGTCGTCGGCTGCGCGATCTACGGCCGGCATCTCACCCACTTCGCCCACCTGGCCTCGTACGAGGAACTCCTGGACGCCTTCGGCAGACCCGACCGGGCGTGCGAAGACGAGGCCTACGGCGACCTCATGGGCTACGACAACTACTACTGGGGCGCGCGGAAGCACGTGAGGTGGGACGCCTGGGACGACCGGGTGAGCCTGATCAACCTGGGAGACTTCGAGGGAAACACGGCCCCTGAACCGGATGCGCCGGACGAAGGCCCCTCGTACCGAGGTTGAACGGCGAGGCCATCCATCACAGCCGGGGCGTGGACGTCCGCTGGTAGTTTCCTGCGATGAGCGAGCGACTGCCGAGCGGCGGCGCCGGACTGTCACCCGACGAGATCGAGGCCCTCGACGCCAGGTGGTCGTCCAGCTGGACTCCGGGCGAGGTCGCGCAGCGGCTGGCCGGGGTCAGCGTGCCCTGGTGTGTGGCCGCGGGCTGGGCACTGGACCTGTTCCGGGGCGGGCGGGCGCGCGTTCACGGGGATATCGAGATCGCCATTCCGGAGGCAGGCTTTCCCGAGCTCCGCAGCCGCTTCCCCGGATACGTCTTCGATGCGGCGGGCTGCAAGGCCAAGCACGCCGGCCCGAAGGACCAGAGGGGCTTTGACGCGACCGTCCCGCACCTGAGCCGGGGGCAGCGCGCGACCCTGGCGGAGCTGCTCGCCCGCGTACACCCGGGGCACGCGTGGCTCACGGATCTGTAGCAGGGAACGACTGGCGCAACGGCGCACGGTGGTAGTCCGGTTGCGAGCTGGGTGGTGAGCGGGGGCGCACTTTTCGCGGACGTCGGAGCAGGCCGAGAGCCTGCGGTACCGTGACGACGACATCACGCTCTGTGCGCGCACGTAGGCGGGCACAGGGCGGCCCCCGGAGGTGCACGAACACCCACCCGAGGGCCTAACACCCCCAGTGGAAAGAGGCCACTAGAAGTGCTGCGTCATGTTATCGCGCCCTCATCGGGCTGGACCAAAGCCCCGCACACGGTCGTACGCGACCGGCGGATGAACAGCGATGCGAAAGTCCTCCTCCTGTACGTCCAGGGCCTCCCCGACTCCGCCACGGACCGCCCGCTCGGCGAGCTGGCACGGAAACTGGAGATCAAGGGACGCACGTACCAACTGGCCAAGAAGCAGCTGATCGAGCACGGTTACGTCCACGAGTGGCGGTCCCAGGCCGACGGCGGACGCTGGGCGACGGAGCAGCTGTTCACGAACACGCCGCTGACGAGCGACGAGGCCAGGACCGTACGGGCGACGCTGGAGCCGCACGGCGGGCGCGCGCCGGGAGGGGTGGCTGCCGTCGCTTCGCCTCCGCCGCCGGGTAAGCGGTATCCGACGGTCGGCGGACCGGCTTCCCGGACGGCCGGTGGCTATGAACCGGAGGAAGACCACAGTGATAAGACCACTTCCCACCCACCCTCCGAGCCGGAACGACCGGAACAGCGCCGAGCGCAACCGGAGCGGGAAGCAGAACCACAACCGGAACCGAAACCGGAACCGGAATTGGAATTAGAGCCGGAGCGGGAAGCGGAACCAAGGCCGGGGGTGGAACCGGAACTGACACGGGAGCCCACACCGACACCGAAACGGGAACGGGAACTCCCACCCGCTGCGGCCGACTCCACCCAGGCATCCCGCACTGCCCAGGCATCCCACACTGCCCCGGCATCCCGTCTCGCCCCGGCACCCCACCCCGCTTCCCAACTGGCAAAGGCGGAACGACTGCTGCTGTCACTGCGCCACACACGCCGCGACCTGTTGCTGGGGGTGCGGGAGGCGCGCGGGCTGGCGGTGGAGGCGGTGAAGTGGCTGGAGGGCGGCTTGTCGGAAGAGGATGTGCGGCACGCGCTCCTGGCTGCCAGGCCCGAGGGAGGGGTGCGCTCGGCGGTGGGCTTCCTGCGCCACCGCCTGATCGAGAAATGCCCGGTGACCCCGCTGCCGGCTCCGCCACCCCCACCGCCCGTCAGGGAGCTGATCACCTGCGCGGGCGAGGGCGAGCAGCACGTCTTCCGCCCGCTGGGCGACGAGACGCTGTGCGGGGGCTGCCGTAGGGCGGCGGCGTACGCGAGCTGGATGGTCGACACGGACACGTACGACTTCCCCGAGGACATGCCCTGGAGGCAACGCGTCGAGGCGGTACGGAGGGCCGACACGCTCCGAGCCGCGCACTCACCCCAGGACGACGCGGGCGGCGACGGGCAGGTGGTCGCTGGCGGTGGCGGGCAGGGTGCGGATGTGGCCGACGGTGGCGGAGCGGGCCAGGACCTGATCGATCCGGGCGAGGGGGAGGGGGGCGGGGAAGCTGAAGGCGAAGCCGCGCTCGGCCACGTTCAGGCGTGAGGTGAGAGGCTCCAACCCCCGGTCCTCCACGGTCCCGTTGAGATCCCCGAGCAGAATCACCGTATCGACGCTTTCGGCGGCGATGGCACGCCCGAGCAACTCGGCGCTCTCGTCTCTCCGCTCGGAGGCGAGCCCACCCGCCCCGACCCGGACGGAGGGCAGATGGGCGACGTACGCCGCGACGTCCCCGTACGGCGAATCGACGACGGCACGGACGCCACGGCTCCACCCTTCCGCGATGCTCGGCGGCTTGATGTCGACGACCCGCTCCCCGCTGAGCGGGTACTTGGACCAGAGCCCGACGGTGCCTCGGACGACGTGATGGGGATAGTCGGCGGCGAGAGCCTTCTCGTACACGGACAGCTGCGGGACCACCAGCTCCTCCAGCGCGACGAGATCGCCCCCGGCCTCGATCAGCGCCCGGGCGGTCGCTGCCGGATCACGGTTCTCGTCGCTGACGTTGTGCTGCACGACGACGAGCTCCCGCCCGCCGCCTTCCGCGCCGGGCAGGAGCAGCCCACCGAAGAGATGCACCCAGACCCCGACGGGCAGCAGCACCGCCACCAGCGCGACGGCGGACCGCCGCACCAGGGCGAGTACCAGCAGCAGAACGACGACCACGCCGGCCCACGGCAGAAAGGATTCCAACAGACTCCCGACCCGCCCGACGGCGTTGGGCACCCCCCGGTGGAACGCCATCACCCCGGCCAGCACCACGGCAAGCACGGCGAGGACGCGTCCCCGCCGGCGGCCGTCTCCCGCTCCAGGAACTTCCCGCCCTGCCCCCGACGCCACACCGGGGTCTGCCTGCTCCACCATGTCTTCCCATCCGCTTGGTCCCGCTTACAGGACGAGTGACCGGGCGGACAGGGTTCCGACCCACCACCAGGATCTGGAGCAGGGGGAACAGGGAGAACACGGAGAGAACAAGGCCGCATTTGATTTGGCCCACAGAGGCCGGAGATCATGTCGGCTCAACCCCAGGCACCCGGGAACGAGGCTACGGGAAACGGGGATATCGGGGACGACGGGTAGGGCTTTTACGGTGACGTGGGACGAAGACGATCCCCACCGACGACGGCTTCGGCGGCAACATCATGAAGAGAGACTCGGCTGATCATGGTGGGTTTTGGGGTCCTGAATCGACCAGCCTCAGAAATCAAGCGGCCGTGATTGCGGGAAAATATGATCGAGTCCAGCTTGACTAGCAAGACACGTAAGGCTGCAGCCTGCGTAACCCTCTTCTGCTCGCTTCTTTTGGGGTGTTCCGGGATGAACGAGAATGGTGCCGACGCTCCGGTGCGTGTCAGTTCTGAGGTGCAGGACGAGGTCGAGAAGGTTTCGAGCTCGATCCTGGAGATCCTTTCGCTGAAAGCGAAGAGGACCGAAGTGGGTGCCATGATCTCTCCGTGCGAGGGGGGAACGGTTCGCGCACATCACCCCTGGGGCGTCTACGGGCCTCCCGCCGAGAAGCTGGAAGAAGCAATGGGTAGATTGCGAAGCCAGTTGCCGAAGGGCGGATGGAAGATCGTAATGGACGGCCCAGATGATAGTCGGGCGAAAAGTCCGCAAATTGTCGCCGACTCGGCCGATGGAAAGTTCTCCGTCGATGCTCGTTTTCATGGCGGGCAGAACGATGATCCGGCCCAACTGGAAGTCACCGTTCAATCGGCGTGCTTCCGTCCTGAGTCCGCAGCCACTTCCTGAAGCTCGGTCGGTGTGGAGCAGGGCGGAAGGCAGCATCCGTTGATCGTGGGTCGCCGCGGGTCTGCTGAGTCTGAGGACGGCCAGTGGGCCGCTCGTGCGGACGGAGGGCTGTCGAGCGGAGGTCGACCGCGATGTCGGTGTGACCGGCGGTGCGGAGCTGCTCGATGGCGACTCTGTGCAGGGTCGCAATCCCTCCGGGCCGTGCCCGGCATGAATTTTGGACGCGTTCTAGCGGAAGGCGGTGGTCCGACGAAGCGGCCTATGCGCTGTGAGCCCCCACTGAACGCGCCTACCAGATCGCCTGCGAGGGGAACGCACTCTGGATACCAACTGAGCGCAAGAGAAGCTTAATCGCCGCTAACCGGGCCCCGGTGCCACGGAGGGGGGGCGCCTCGTACATGCTCTTCAACCAGGTGACGGCACCCACCACGTGGGTCCAGGTGCCGTCCGCGGCCGTCTGGTCCTGCCGCATGAGCCAGTGCCCGGTCATGAGGGGCGGCAGCGTCGAGGCGACGAAGGCCCGGGTCTGCTCGGAGTTCAGTTCCACACCCGGACGGCGTAGTGCCTCCTGGCCGTACGCGTCCCTGCTGCCGGTCCACGGACCGTATCCGCGCCAATGTCCTGACCAGGTCATCTGCGCCCTTCGCTGGGGAGAAGGGCCGGTCCGGAGTCTGTCCGGTCCGGCCCACTACGTGGTGCTCCGTGCTCAGGAAGGGAGCCAGATCAGAGCGTCAGCCCCCTCGTCCTGACCCACCCGGTGGCGAAGTCGTCGAGCTCGGCCTCGGTGAAGCGCAGCTCCTTGCCCGCGCCCTCGGGCTTGCTGTCACGGATGACGAAAGAGGCCGCCGCGCCGGGGATGGCGGCGAGGCTCACGCAGGCCTCGTTGGAGCCGCCGGCGTTGCCGCCGCAGTAGGTGGCGAAGGCGTCGGTCGGCGGGATCGGCAGTGCGTAGAGGTTTCCGTTCGTGGGCGAGTCCCTTTCGGCGCTGATGTCGCGGAGATGCGGTCTCCGCACCGTCGTGCTCCTGGCCCCGCCAGGCTGTCGGCCGTCGCGGCCCTATGGAGCCGTGGACGTGGTGGCCGTGACGCTTCTCTGTGTGCCCCGCTTCAGTGCCCCTGAGGGTGTCGCCGCAGCAGCACGTTGCAGTCGGACACCGTGGTCATGTCGCCACCTGCTCGGGCACGGTCCCTCACCGCTGAGAGTTCGGTGCATCCGGCGCAGTCGTCCGCGGGCGCGGGATCGGCCTCCGCGTGGAGTGAAAGCCGTACGGGAGAGGTGCTGTACCTGGTGGGCTCGGTCATGCGGTCCATGGTTGGTCGAGAGGCTCGACCAACACGTCCGATATTCGCGAATATTCTTCCGAGTGGCGTGGTCATCTCTCGACATTCACGCGGAGCTGCGGACAGCCTTGGAACAGAGAAGGGAACACCCTTCGAAGTGAGAGGCGGGGCGTGATGGCACGGCGGTTACGGTTCAACGGCACAGGCAGTGGTGGTTCGGGATGCCCCTCCGTCCATGAGGACGCGGAGAGCGGAGAGGTCATCGTCCATGGACCGCCGCTCACCGATCTTGGCGACCTCGCCCAACTGCAGCACCTGTCCGAAGGAGAGGTGGCCGTGGTCGTACCGCGTGAACTGTTGGTCGACTGGACACCGAAGGACGCGTCCCGGCGGGCCCGGATCATCGAACTGGACGAGTTCGAGACCTTGTTCAGCACGTTCAGTCACTCGGCATGGCGACTGGAAACCCGACGGCGCTTCGCCAGTGACGAAGCCACGGACACCTACCGTCAGTTCGTCGAGACCGGCGGCGTCGACTGGTCCGTGGAAGATCCGTACTGCGAGCTGATCCGTTCCCAGACCGCGCAGGGCAAACGTGTCGAACGGGTGCGGGTCGTTGATCAGCCGCCCACCACGGGACAGCTCTATCTCCTCGACAACGCCAAGCGGAACAGCAGTCTGGGGGAAGACATCCGGAACCTGTGGCGGATGGATGCCGAGCGTCTCCAACTTCCGTCCGAAGACTTCTGGTTGTTCGACAGTCGGCTTGCCGCGAAGCTCCGCTTCGACGACGATGACCACCTCGTGGACGTCGAGTTGACCACCGAGCCGGCCGAAGTCGTCAGATACGCCGCCATCCGTGATGCGGCATGGCACCACGCCGTGCCCTACGAAGAGTTCGCGGCGAAGCTGAGCGACAGCGAGTAACAGCAGAAGGAACAGACGCGTACCGGTGAGCACTGACTTCCAGAAGGCCCGTGAAGATCTGGGGCGACGACTCCGGGCTCTCCGAACGGAGTGTCCCCACGGCCCTCTCACCGGTACCGCTCTGAGTGCCTCTCTCGGCTGGGCGCAGAGCAAAGTGAGCAAGCTGGAGAACGGACGGCAGACGCCCACCGCGGAAGACCTCCGAGCATGGGCCGACGCCACCGGGCATCCCGGGGCGTACGACGAACTGCACGGACGGTTGAAGGGCTTCGAGTCGCACATCCGGTCCTGGCGACGACAGCTGTCGTCGGGGCACCGCCCTGTGCAGGAGACGTGGAACGAGGTGACGGCGGCAGCCCGCGTGCTGCACGTGTGGGACTCCTTCGCCGTGAACGGTCTGCTGCAGACCCCGGACTACGCGCGGCATGTGTTCGAGCTCTACGCGACGCTCCAGAACTCCCCACGCGACACCGAGGACGCCGTACGCGCCCGCATGGACCGCCAGAGATGGCTGTACCAGCCCGGCAGGCGTCTGAACCTCCTCATGTGGGAGGGCGCGCTACGGGCTCAGGTGTGCCCACCGGAGGTTCTGAAGGGGCAGATGGATCGACTGCTGGGCGTTGTCGGTATGGATACCGTCCGGCTGGGGATCGTGCCGTTGGACGCCGCTCTGCGCCTGCCTCCCGCCAACGCGTTCTGGGTCCTCGGCGAGCAACTGGTGATCACGGAGGACTGGCACGCGGAACTCTGGCTGGACGGTGCCGATACAGTCGCCCTGTACCGGCGGGTCTGGGAGTCCCTGCGTGAGTCCGCCGTGTTCGGTGCCGAGGCGCAACACGTCATCGTCCGTGCCCGACAGGCGATTCCGTAGGCATGTCGGGACAGGCTCGACCTTCCGCCGGACTACCGACTCTGCTCCCCCACCCCGCCCACGAACCCCGCCCAGGCGACGCGGCCGATGGATATGTGTGGGCCCTCGGGCCTCGTGGAGTCGCGTACTCCCACGGTCGCGGAGAGGTCGGCGACCTCCACGCACTCCGTTCCACTGCCCCCGCTGTGCGACGACTTGAACCACTGGCCGACGTCGTGGATCATCACAGCTCCTCGCTCGCTCGATTCAGGAGCGCGGCAGACCGTTCGATGCCCAGGGCCTGCGCACGCAGGTACTCGAACGCCAACTTATAACGTGCCAGTTCTGCGGGCTTCTCCATGAAGAGTCCGCCACCGATGATGTCCACGTACACGACGTCGAGTTCGGGTGCCGGTCCGCGGAGCACGACGAAGCTCCCCACTGCCGCCGCGTGTGCGCCCGTCTCGAAGGGCAGAATCTGCACGGTCACATGGGGGCGTCGGGCCTGTTCCAGCAGATGACGCAGCTGCGCGCGCATCGTGTCGCGGCCACCCACGGCGCGGCGGATCACCGCCTCGTCGATCACCGCCCAGATGTGGGGCGGCTCGGGCCGTTCGAGCAGCTCCTGTCGCTTCATGCGGATGTCCACCATGTGCTGGATCTCCTTGTCCGTGCACCGTATTTCGGAGGCACGGTGCACGGCCTCGGCATAGGCGCGTGTCTGGAGCAGTCCGGGGACGTACATGCAGGCGTAGTGGTCCTCGCCGACCACCTCGTCCTCCAGGGTCAGCATGAGGTTCATGGACTCGGGGACGGGGTCCGCGAGCGAACGCCACCAGCCCAGGATCCGGGCGCCCTTGGCCAGCTCGACGAGTGAGGAGCGCTCCTCGTCCGTGGTGCCGTACTCGCGGCACAGCGCGTCCACGGCCGGCCACTTGACCGCACCCTCCTTCCTCTCGTAACGGCTCAGGGTCGCCTTGGAGATGCCGACCAGGGACCCCGCCTCCTCCAGGGTGAGGCCCTTGCGCTCACGCAGGCGGCGCAGGTCCGCGCCGAGTTGGCGCCTTCGGGTGGTGGGTCCGACTGTCATGGCTGTGGTTCCTCACGTCGACGCTTCAGAGCGTGCACGGCTGATTGTTCTCCGGGCAAGCCGGCGCGCGCCGGGGGCGTGCGGCACGGCGAGTGCTCCCGAAGCCTCTGATGAGAGTTCCAAAATGAGAGTTTCACTGACACTCTTCTCTTACGAACGATCACTGAAGGTGATCCCGGTTGCTCGAGAGCGGTGATGGACGTGGATGGCTGTCGCTTCGGTGTGGTGCGCAAAGCGTGGGACATGCCCTTCCTGGCGGAGCCCGCGGAGTTGGCAGGGCTGAGAAGCGCGGTCGGGTCTCGGCTGGATCACTGGGGGCTGGCCGGCATCGTCCCGGAGGCCCAGCTCTGCGCTTCGGAGTTGGCGGCGAACGTGATCAAGCATGTGGGATGCGGCACGCCCGCTCGCCTCACCGTGTCCATGAGCGGCAGCCGCCTGCGTATCGAGGTGAGCGACCCCGATGCGGGGAGCGTCCCCGTGCTCGTCACGGGAGCGGACGGAGACGAACACGGGCGTGGACTGGTCCTTGTGGATGCCCTCGCCGATCGCTGGGGTGTTGCTTTTCGGGCTACTTCGAAGGTCACCTGGTGCGAGCTGGCCACCGGTCTGCGGTCGTCGGTCGACCATGTGGACGGGCCTCAGGTGGCAAGGGCCGAGGCGCTGCTCGGGCTCCTCGGGCTGTCCGTGCGCGACAAGGACAGTCACCAGGGACCGATGACTGTGGCGCACGCGGAGGAGGCCGCCATCGACGTGATCGCCGACCTCCTCCACTGGCTCCGGGCCCACGGCTGTGATCCGGACGGGGCCCTTCGTCGCGCACAGGCACACTTCGGGGCGGAGCTGGCCGAGGCCGTGTGACCGTGTGCTCAGGAACGCAGCAGGTCGCCGAAGAATCCGATCGACGGGTCCTCCGGCGTGCCGACGAGGAGAGCACGGTCGAGCAGACCGTTGTTGTGCTCGCAACTCGTCTCCGGCAGCAGCACGCAGGCATGGCAGGCCGCCATGTTGATTCCACCGACACCGCTTCCCTCCGATTCGACGCAGAGAGGGTCCGCGGAGCACCAACGCGCCCGGTCCAGAGCCGAGTCCAAGGACTTCCGGAGGCGGTCGGGTTCGCCCTGTGCGACCAGGCCCCCCAGGCTGCCCGCGGAGTCGCTCGTCGCGGTACAGATGAGGATGCCCGCCATGGTGTCGCTCGCGTAGAGCCGCTCCCGCAGGGACGCCGCGGGATAGCCCCCGTCCAGACTCCACTCGTTGATCAGAGAGTGCGCCAGAGTGTGGAGGAGGACCATGCGGGGGGAGGCCGGCGAGTCGGGCACGGAGTCCGGATCCTGCGCGCGTTCGCGCGTCATACGAGTGTGGTTGTTCCGGATGCGATCGGCACGTGCCGCCACGGCGACGCTCCTGGCCCAGTCGTCCAGCCGCTCCTCGTCGAGCCGGAGGAAGACGCCCTCGCCCTGGACCTCCATGGCGGGCAGCCAGTCGAGATCCTTCAGGGACAGGGCCGCCTCGTGGACGTCCGCGCGGGTGTCCGGGGTGTCGACCCGGGAGAACGCCTTCAGGGCACGCACTTCCCGCAGTCGCTTCACCAGCATCGGACCAGTGACCCCGTACGGGGCCAGCACGGTCGGAGAGGAACGAGGAGGCTCGCAGACGAACCGGTCCTCGCGACCGGTCCCCTTCTCGGGCTGCCCCGCGATCAGCCGTTCGTACTCCTGCTTTCGCAGCGCCATGAAGGCACTGTCCACGGAGGCGTCGCCGTCGGCGTCCGCGTCCTCCTGATTCTCCGCTTCGAGGAGGGCGATGACCCTTTCGGCCGAGAACTCGTACGGCTTCTTCAGCGTGAGGGCCTTGAGAAAGCCGCGGATGCCGTGCTCGTCGCCCGTCTCGTACATCTCGCGCAGATCATCCATGTGGTCTTCGAGCCGGGTGAAGTGCTCGTCGCTCCACGGCGGGATCGACAACGCCGTCCGCACGATCGGCTGCCAGGCGACGGACGAACCGCGCTGCAGCGTGCGCGGCCTCACCGAGCAATGATCGGCCGGTGCGCCCTTCAACCAGGGCCGCTTGCCGCTGCAGAACACCTTCAGGTCCGACAGAGCCGTTCCGCTGAACGCGCCTTCCATCGAAACCTCGGGCACACCGCAGGTGCAGGAGATCAGGACCGACCGGAGGGAGGCGGTCTTTCCGCTGGTGCGCAGCCGCATCGCTCCGCCGCAGAGACCCGTCTCGCCCTCCTGTCGGTTCTTGCGGTGCACCCACTTCCAGTACGGGAAGTCGTCGATGTGGCCCTTCGCGCAGGCCATGACGAAGCGTGAGGGTACGAGGTCCTCCTCGCAGTCGCCGCATTCGTTCTTCCCCGGCGGGGAGTTGAACTGTCGGACGTGCTGGAGGGCGTGGCACTCCGGGCAGGAATGCCACAGAGGAAACCGGCGGACGTGCACGCCGTCCTTGCTCGTGTCGTCCGATGCCGGCGGGAGGCGGAACGATTTCACCCCGAGGACCCGGGCCAAGCGGTGCTCGTGGATGGTGGGAGCGTCACTGATGTTCCAGGAGTCGGTTCCGGCCACTATGAACGATTCGTTGTCCACAGCGACCATCGAGCCGACACCGTAGGTCGTGATCATCTGGGCACGCCGGACGGAACCGCGACGGGGATAGCTGCGCTCGGGTGCTCCGGTCCGGCGGCGTCGGGCGGGGGGTGGGGTCATCGGGTTGCCTCCATGAACAGACCGGACTCGGCATCGACATCGCGCAGACTCCAGAGTGTCTGCCAGGCGTTCTCGTCAGGGTCTTCGTCGTCGAACGCGCACAGCAGCGAGGCTGTCCGCTTGCCTCGCTTCGGCTCGTAGAGCAGACCGCCCCGGGATGCCGCCAGATCGGACCACCACTCGACGAACTCGTCGTAGGCGTCTGCCGTAGCCTCGTACTCCTCCTTGTCGACCTTCTCGACCCGAGCCAGCAGTGTGGTCCGCACGATCCGGTCCAGCTCGTCGCGGAACTCGTCGATCCTTCCCGCACCGTCGTTCGGACGGGCCGTGGGGATCAGGATTCGGGCGAGCGCGACGACGACGGCGTGCAGGCCCCGTTCGCGGGAGCGGGAGGAGAACGGCGTCACGCTGGTCGACTCCACCTCGCGGTACAGCGCCGAGTGGAAGTGCTGGAAGCTCTCGTAGTGCGAACGGTCCCTGGAGCGATTGGAGTTGAGCATCACGGCCACCAGGCCGGGGTGGCGGCGGCCCACCCGACTGGTCGCCTGGATGTACTCGGCCGTGGTCTGCGGCTGCCCCATGACGGCCATGAGCCCGAGTCGGTCCACATCGACGCCGACCGAGATCATGTTCGTGGCGAGGAGGACGTCCACGGCATCGGGGTGCCCCAGCCGCTGCTCCACCTGCTTCAGGCGCTTCGGTACCTCGCTGGAGTTGGCGCGGCTCGTCAACTCGGTCTGCTCCACGACCTTTCGCCGTACGCCACCCTCGCGGTCGGCCAGATACCCGAGATGCGCGTCGACGTCGTCGTGGACCTGCAGTTCCGCCGCTGCCAGGAGCCTGAGGCTGTTGAAGTACCCGACGAGCGTCCAGTAGGCGTCACGGACCTGTTCGTCGTCCTTGCCCTGCGCGGCCCGGTGGAGCAAGTTGGCGTACGTACGGATGAGCAGGGTGGACTGGCTCGTACTCGGGGTGAGCAGGCCGACGTACTGGCGGCTCGCCTTTCGTTCGCCTGGCGTCTCCACGGCGAACCACGAGTCCCTGGCGTCGATGCCCGCCGGCGGGAACTGGGCGACCTCGCGGGCGAACAGACTGGTGCCCTGCTCGGAGGCCCGACGGATCGTCGCCGTCGACGCGATGACCTTCGGTTCGTTCGCGAGCAGGTCGACCGCCGTCTCGTACAGCCCGGTGAGTGTTCCGAGCGGCCCTGAGATGAGATGCAGCTCGTCCTGGACGATCAGCTCCGGAGGAGGCGTGTCGTCCCCGCGGTCGAGGTTGAACAGCGCGGCGGTCTGTTCGCGCCACGGCATGGCAGCGAACTTGTCGACGGTCGCGATCACCAGCGTCGGGCGCGCGTCGTAGACGGCCTCGTCGATCAGGTGGACCGGCAGCCCGTCGCGGAAGTCGCACCACGTGTTGGGACAGCGGACGTGCATCCGCTTCGCATCTTCGTCGACCTCGTACTGGAACGCATCGATGCGCGTGCCGCACCAGGGGCACGCGTGCAGCTGGACCGGGTTCTTCTCCTGGAGTTCCTTCTCCTTCCGGAGCTCCACGAGGCTCTCCTCGGCGACCGACAGCTTGTTCGGTGTGGCGGACTGGCCCACCCACATGCCGATGGAGATGGGTTCCGTCCCGAGCGTCCGTTCGTCACCGAGACGAATGCGCTCCATGGCGCAGATCAGGGACGCGGCACGCTCGAACTGCTGCAGGGTGAGCAGTCGCAGGGTGTAGCGCATCAGCACGGTCACGCCCCCGCCCCGCTCCTTGTGCCGCATGCGGCGCAGAAAGGTCGTGAAGGCGATCAGACCGAGGTACGCCTCCGTCTTGCCACCACCGGTGGGGAACCAGAGGAGGTCGGCGATGTGGCGGTCGTCGTGCTCCGGGTCCACGATTCCTTCGAGGCACAGAAGCACGAAGGAGATCTGGAACGGTCGCCACCGACTCGCGGACGTGTCCGGATCGCCCACCCGGCCGTTCTTGACCCACTCACTGCGGCCCCGCTGCTGGGACATGGCACGGTTGGCGAGACGGAACGCCCGCATCGCTTCGCTGTTCGTGCCGAGGACCCTGATGCCTCGCCGCATGCGGGCCAGTGCCGCTCGGCAGTGCTCGATCTGCTTTCGTGCCGGAGCCTCGTGCGGTGTACTCCGGAAGACCTCCGCCTCTGTCTCCTTGCGGTCGATCCACTCGGCGTACCCGGCCATCAGGTCGTTGAGCGCGGCCAGGACCTCGTTCTCGGGGCGTGTCGCCAGGCCCTCCATGGTGAGGGCCGAGTCGTCGATGTCGGGGTTGGAGTCGGTGAGGAGCACCTCGTGCGCCGGGACGAACTCGGTGCGTACGGTGGAGATCGCCGCGCGTCCGACGTTCGGGTCACCGATCGGGGGCGGGGTCCACTCCCAGTCCGCCGAGCAGCCGTGGCCGATGGCGAAGGTCGGCGCGTGCCGGTGCAGCAGTCGACTCGTGGCGACCTCCGGGTCGATCACCGTACGCTCGGACGGGCGGTCCACCAGGCCGGGCGCGCCGGACTCGGTGGTCACGGTGAGGCGGGGCTGGTAGAGACAGAACGCGTCCTGGAGGGCGTACTTGCCCACGCGATGCGTATTGATCAACGTGACCGTCACGGTGACCGTGCCGCTCCCCGGGGCCTTCGGCCGGACGACGACGTCCAACGCAGGGCCGTCGATCGTTTCGACCGACGTCCTGCCCTGACGAATGTCGTCCAGCCGATAGCGACAGGGCACGGTCACATCGACGGTCACGGGGCGCACGGACAGCTCACGCCGACGCCACCGCTCCTTCTGCTCGGACACCGTTCGGGCCTCGGCCCGCTCGGCGGCCACCGGGCGCCCCTCGGCGTCGACCGGATCGTAGGCCGCGACGTCCGTGCGCACGAGAAGGCGGGGAGCGATCGTCGGGTCCACGGCGAACGTCAGCCCCATGGACGAGGGGCGTCGGTCGCCAACATGGACCGTACCGGGTTCGGGCAGCGGATCTTCGATGTCCCGACCCCTCCGCACGAGCGGAGCGTCGTCGAGTCCGTCGTTCTCGGCCGCGTCCTCCTGGAGCGCCCGCCCGGACTCGGGATCGGAGGCCCTCGGGAACAACACCCCTATCGGATAGGTGGTGATCGGCGGATCCTGGGTGAGGACCTCGTCGGCGGAGCCCGGGCCGAGCAGGTCCCTGCGGAGCTGCTCGACGAGACCTTCCCGGAGCGCGTAGTGGGCGGCGTGCGTGCTGGTCCCATCCGTCATCCGACGATGCCTTCCTGCGTGTTTCTTGCGGCGCGCCTGTAGCGCCCTAGCCCTGACATGCGGGGCACCGTCCAGATGCCGTGGTCGCCCAGCCCGGCGCGTGCGCCGGACGCGGTACTGCCCGCGACGCTCTCCAGACAGTCGACCCGGAAGCCGGTGATCTCCACCGGCCAGTTGATCTCCCACGTCTTGTTGATCTTCAGGGAGGTGTGGAGGTCCTTGCGGAACCGCTCCGAGACGACGGAGATCGCGCGATCCCCGTGGAAGACGGTGTACGGAGGGCTCTGGTCGACGGCCATGGTCATCTCGTGCTGAGGGCGGAGCGTCAGTACGTCACCCGGCGAGACCGATGACGCCAGGTAGTCCTGAACGGCTGCCGCGTCGTCGAAGAAGCCGTCCGTGCCGGGCGGGTGCTCCCGACACACGTCCTGCCCGCCGGCGACGATGCCGTCGCGGATGTACGGCTTCCACCCGCCGATGTACCACCGGTCGGTCACCCGGTCCCGGCGCACGAGTGCCGTGTCCGGTGCCGTGATGCGGAACAGGTCGTCCCGGGCGCGGGTCATCGCGACGTACAGCGAACGAGCCTCGGCCGCCGGGTCCACGTGGGTGTGCTGCTTGCGCAGCTCCGCGGTGGTGGCCGGTTCGACCACGATCACCCGATCGAACTCGAGTCCCTTGGCACGGTGCACGGTCGACACCACCAGGCCCGAGGGTTCCACGGCCGCCAGATCGTCGGGGAAACGCCCCTCCGCCACCAGACGTCGTACCGCCGAGACATCCATCAGCCCCCTGGGCGCGCGGGCGGCGCCCCGCAGGGAGCGCCAGATCCGCGCACGGTCGCCGACAGGAGCGGTCGGGCCGGCGGCGAGCAGTTCCAGGAAGCGCTCCTCGGTCAACGTGGTACTACCTGTGCCCCGCAGCACAGAGCTGACCCAGGCCGGGACAGGTCGGTCCTGCAACGCACGCTGGATCCGGTGCGGCACACCGAGGGAGAGCAGCTTCTCGGACAGCACCAGAGCCTGGCGGTTGTCCCTGCAGAGAATGGCGCAGGTGCCCGGGTAGCCGCGGAGCGAATCGACGGTCGACCGCTCCTCCAGAGGGCTGAGATCGGGGCACGATCGCAGGAGGTCAGTCAGCTGCCGGTGGAACCTCTCGCCCGCCGCGTCGGATTCGGCGGGTTCCGACGGCAGCCTCTTGAGCGCGCCGCCGAGAGCGAGCGCCGTGCGTGCTTCCCGGGTCCGGGCCCGGAAGTTGGTGGTGAGGTGCAGTTCGACCAGATCGTCTGGATAGGAGGCCCGCAACCAGTCGAAGAAGTAGTTGGTCTCCGCGGCACGGGCATCCTGGTCGGAGACCTGGAAGCCGAAGATGGCCTGGGCGCCGTCCCCCACCACCGTGAACCCGCAGCTGTCCTGGAAGCGGTCCAGCAGCGTCTCCACCATGTCCCGACGGTCACCCACCAGGTCCTGGACCTCGTCGATCACCACGTGGGCGGGGGCGCCCTGTTCGCTCTCCTCGACCGCGCCCCGGAGAACGGCCTCGGTCGTCTCCCTGATCCGCTCGTCGAAGCGCAGCGCGCCCCAATCCCGATCGGGTTGCTCCGCGCGCAGCACCGAGTACGCCCAGGAGTCGAATGTCTGCACCCGGACCCGGCGTGCCTCCCGGGCGTGCAGCGCGATGCGCTCGCGCAGCTCGCGGACCGCCGCGCGCGAGAAGCTGAGCACCAGGATCTCACCCGCCTCCAGCGCGTCGTCCTCATGCCCCATCAGGGCGTCGAGACGGCGGACCAGCGTGTGTGTCTTGCCCGCGCCCGCGCCGGCGGTGACCAGCAGCCGGGCGTCCCAGGGCTGCTCGACCACGGCCCGCTGTTCCTCGGTCAAGGGCGGGCTGTCGTGGTAGGCGTCGGTCACTTGGCCCTCCACAGGTGCTCGAACTGCGTGAAGGCGAGCGCCTTGCCGTAGTTGGTGATGTTGTCCCGGACGTTGAGGATCAGGCAGGTCTCCTTGCCCCCGTTGCCGGGACCGCGAAGACCGCGACCGATCATCTGCTGGTAGACGTTCGGGCTGTAGGTGGGGCGGGCGACGACCACCGCCCGGGTGGCCGGAGCATCGAACCCCTGTGTCAGGACACCGTAGTTCGTGAGGACACGCACGCGACCCCGACGGAAGTCGTCGATGCTCTTCCTGCGCTCTCCCGCCGAGGTGGCCGAGTCCACCGAAGCGGCGGTGATGCCCCGGTCCTTGAGCTTCGCGGCGAGGAACTTGGCATGCGCCACGGACGTGGCGAACACCAGGACGGGCCAGTCGGTGGGCATCTCGCCGATCTCCTCCAGGATGCGCTTGTTGCGGTCGTGGTCGTCGGCGAGACGCTGCTCGGCGGCCTTCGACAGCAGGCTCATCTGGTCGGCCCGTTCCTTCTCGTCGTTGGTCAGCTCGATGGTGCCGCCGAGAAGTTCCCGGTGATCGACCTTGGCCAGCATGCCGAGTTTCTGCAGTTCCCCATAGGCGTCATCCGTCGGGAACACACCGTCGTCGAGGCGCTGTCCACCGAAGCGTTGGACCAGGCGTCGGGTCTCCTCGTCGTTGGTGTTGCGGAACGGGGTCGCGGTGAGACCCAGCAGATGACGACCCGTGTCCCGTGCCGTCAGGCCGAGTTGTTCGAGGATCTTCGTGTACTGGGGGGAGATGGCGACATGTGCCTCGTCGACGATGACCAGACTCGCCTGCCGCAGCCAGGAGTATCCCTCGGTGTCGAGGCAGTTGCGGAGCTTCGCGTCCGTCGCGACCACGAGGTGGGAGCGATCGCCCACCGGGCCCGCTTCGTTGGTGGTCCACAGCCTGCTGATGGTGAGCGGGCTCTCCGCGCCGACCTTCGACCAGACGAAGCTCCAGCTCTGTACCGCCTGCTCGCAGAGCTCCTCGGTCTGGGCGATCCAGAGGATGGGGCCGTCCAGCTCTCCCACGGACTTGACCCAGCGGATCACGGCCTCCGCCGCCACGCGGGTCTTGCCCGCGCCGGTGGGCAGCGACAGCATCCCGCGCTGCGGTGCGAACCGGTCGAGCATCGCGAAGACCTTCGCCGCGAGGCGCTCCTGGTAGTCGTGCAGACGGGGAAACTCGGTGGGACCCGGAATCTCGATCCTCGGCGGCAGCGATGGAGTCCTGGTTCCGGCGAAGGAGTCGGGGAATCCGAAGTCGGAGACGAACTTCACCGCGGGCGAGGAGCCGGTGAAGCCGGACGGGGCATGACTCGGATAGGCGGCCAACAGATCACGGGCGTGCATCCGCAGAACACCGTCCCCGTGAGCGTTGTACGCCATCCGCGCGATCCTGCGGGCCGACGGCTCGACGTCGCCCAGTTCCGCGCGCTCGCTCTCCAGAAGGCCGGGCGGCAGACCCGCCCGGAGCGCGGCTTCGCCGACGAGCAGTTCCAGCTTCTCCTCGACGCTTTCCGCTTCCCGGACCCGGCGCAGGGCCGCCTGGAGCTGCTGGTCGGCCTCCTGCCGCTGCTGGGCGTCGAGGACCGCCCGGCATCCCGCTTCCTTCAGCCCCCAGCGCAGCTCACGGTCGACCGCCACGAGGGCGGCGAGCCGGTCCGCGGGTTCGAGGACGAGCACGGTGTTACCCCGGAGCGCGCTCTTGAGAGGCGTGGACCGGGTGCCCTGGGGGGTACGGGTCACCTCCTCCAGCTCGGAACAGGGCTGCAACCGGTAGCTGTTGACGGTGTTGCCCATCCGCTGGCGGAGCGTGGGGAACTCGTCGTGCAGCAGTGTGGGCTCGCCGATACCCACATGCCGTGTCTCCTTGCTGACGACGTCGCTGTACCGGAGCATGCCCCACGACTTGACGAGCAGGGCGGCGTCCTCGTCACTGCCTGCCATCAGCGCCGGAATCTGCTCCGCGCGCAGCGTGCGGTACTCCGCCTCGGAGGCCGCGACGGCGATCTTGTCGTCCTCCCGTGCGGACCATTCCGACCCGATCCGGCATCGGGTGAGCTCGCCCTCGGGGAAGTCGACCTCCAACCGGGTCAGCATCACGTACGTACGCCCGACGAAAGTGTCGTCGTCGCTGGTGCCGAGCTGTTCCAGCAGACGGGCCCACTGCTTCGCCGGTACGTCCTCCACCAGCGTGGGCAGGTGGAGCTTGCGGGCCTTCTCGGCGCTGATGTCCGCGACGGGCAGGACATCGGCGTACGCGTGCAGCTGAGGACCCACGGCGTCGGAGAGCGGGACGACGCCCTGCGAGGTGGGGACCCGGCCGAGCCGTACCAGCATCCAACGCAGCGGGGAGTAGACGGGTTTGCGTGTGGACACCTGGGTGCCGAACTGCATGGTCCAGGTGTCGATGACGCCTCCGTCGGGCAGCGCCTTCACGAAAGCCGCTCGCCCTTCGTCCGACAGGAGCTCCAGGAGGTGCAACGGCCCGCCGACGGGGGAGCCCTCCAGCTTGAGCCTGCCGAAGTTCGGTCGAGGCGTGTTGCTGCTCAGGGTGCGGCAGTAGCTGTCGTAGATCGCCGTCGAGTATTCGCTGAACCACGCCTCGTCCGCAGACGGACGGTGGCCGGCGGTCGGTGCCGCGCGCAGGCCGAACTCGTGGAAGACCATCCGGTCGTCGGAGTGGAAGTCCAGGTCCACCGCGACGGACCGGTCCCGACTCCCGTCGGAGGGCACAACGGGTCCGGGCAGGAGGCAGTCCCGCATACGGTGGAAGCGCCCGTCCACGGTGCGGACCGACAGCGTCGACATCGGGTCGGGCACGCGGGCGATCACCTCGCCGCTCACCTGGCTGCCGCCCGCGCTGTGGAACAGCTCCCAGAACCGTGCCCAGTCCTGCGGACCGTAGCCGGTGAAGCCCTGCTCCAGAACTCCGATGAAACGTCCTCGGGAATCGGCCTCCCGAATGCCGATGGCGTTGAGGTCCTGGATGAGTGACTGGTCCTCGGACAGCGCGGGGTCCACGTACGTCGTACCGTCCCGCAGTCCGTCCTGGACGGCTCTGCGGTAGACCTTGCCCACCACGGCGGGCACCAACCCGCTCTCCTCGGTCAACACGATGCGGGCCGCGCGGGCCTGGTCCGCGAAGGCCGACCCGTCCTGGACCATCGCGGCGAAGATGCGGATCGCGACGGCGGAGGCCTCGGGCGTACCGTCGGAGACCAGTGCCTCCAACCACTCCCGAACGGTCGCCCGCCCCTGCCTCGTCTGCTCCAGAATGTGCCCCACCTTGCCGGCACGGAACTCGGCGGCTTCCACGGAGGGATGGACCCAGTCCGTCGGACGCCCGGGGTAGGCGTTCCACATCCGGAGCCAGTCGAGCTTGAGCGGTGTCTTGCCCACCGGTGCGGGATGGACGCGCAACTCGCGGGGAACCCGCAGAACGCCGTCCTGGTCGGGAAGGGAAGGTAGCTCGGCGGTCAGCTTCCAGATCTGTTCGGTCAGATACTTGTCGGCCCAGTTGAGGGTCTCCGACTCCCTCGTCCGCCCGGGGAGCAGGGGGAGATAGGCACCGGGGTCCTCGGCCGGAGCCAGCTGCGGCAGCGATTCGACGACCAGCCTCGCCGCGACCTGGATGATCTCCTCGTTGAACGGGCTGGAGTCCAGAAGGTTCTGTCTGTCCTCGTTTGTCTTCCAGGCTCCGTTCAGGATGCCTGCCAGGGTCATCGGGTACTTGGTCGGGAAGAACGACCAGAATTCTCCCCGACCCCTGGGGATGGTGAGGATGGTGTCACCGGTGTACTCGGGTACGGCCCACGAGATGTCGATCGTCACTCGGTCGTGCATTTCGCCCGCGCCGGCCCGAGCCCGTTCGGTGGGCCGGTGGGCGTGGGTGAACACCTTCCAGGTGGCGTGGGACTCCGGCTTGCCCGTCCGAACCTCGTGGACTGTGCGTACGACGCCGTCGTGCTCGACGGTGATCTCCCGCCGGATCTGCGGCATGGCCCGCCGGTCCTCCAGGACCACCGTGCCCACGTGGTGGGAGAACAACTGGAAGCGTGCCGGGAACTCACGCTGCGCGTCGTGGCTGCCGGCGACCGCGTGGATGTCGTGCCCGAGTCGATCGGCCGCTCCGGGCAGGAGGGGAAGGCGCACAACCGTCGTGGCCCAGCCGAGCAGTTCGTCGAGGATCGGATCGGCGGAGCGCTCCTTCGCTGCCTCCAGGGGGCGGGCCATGCGCAGGACGGGGGCCTCGAAATCGGCGTCCACCGCGTCCCCGCCGGCGGCCTTTCGGATCTCCTCGTGCGACCAGGCCCGGTCGAATCCGAATGCCCCTGAAGTGCTGAAGAATTGAGGTGTGTCGGTGACGGCGAGGACTGATTTCACTCCGACGCCGAAGCGGCCGATCTGACCTCCACGCTTCTTCGAAACACTCATGCGGAGAATGGTCTCGGCGCCTTCCGCCGTGACCTCTTTGCCCTCGTTCGCGCAGTACAGATGCGTAGCCGTGAGAACGACGTGGACCTTCCCGCCCGGGGAGTGCGCGATCTCGTCCGCGGCGTTCTGTACGAGCTCGAACAATTGGCGGTCCCCGTAACCGCCTTGAGTGATTCGTCGTTCACCGTTGGCATGCTCAAGAATCAGCCCCGGATCGATCCGATACGCCGCCAGCACACGCTCCGACTGCTCGGTGATCGTCCGGATGACGGAGGTCTCGCCCGAACTGTCCGTCACATAGGGGTGGTTCAAAGTCTTCCAATCCGTGGCCGTGAGCTGAACGCGGGTGGAGCCGGGGCCGGCGGCAGCGGGGGATGCGGCCTGCCCCGACTCCACGATAGGAGTTCCGGGTCCGACGATGTGCCGGATTCAGTCGAGCTTGAAGATGATGACGACGAATGCCGGGCGCGCACGGTTCCGGCGGCGCTTGTTCCGGACGGAGCCCGCGTACTTCGGCGGGCGGCTGGTCATGCCACGGTTACGGTGCGGCAGACGCGGAACGCGGTGCCGCGGCTCCTGGTCCTCCGGCGGGCCGGATGCTTCCGGGGCGGAGGCGTTGCGGGCTGCCGCCTTGTCACGCCGGAGCCGGAGGGCGTTGATGTACGAACGCGTCGTTCCGACGGCATCGAGGAACTCGGACCGCAGGTAAGGGTCTTCGATGGAGTCGTACTGTTCGACGAGTCCGAACGGGGCGTCGTCCGGATCAGGCGGGTCGATGTTCATGGCGGTGCCCCCTGGGCTCTGAGGATGTGTACCGGGCGTGATGGAAAATGGCGCACGTGCAGAAGGGCGGGAGCGTCCGGGGTGACGGGTGCGATCGCCAGGAGGAAAGGTTTCTTCGGGAGCGGGGAGTCGATGGCGGGTCGGAGCGAGCGGAACGTGAGCGATAAACGTTCCAGAAGCCAAGCGCATTCTTCCGGCCGGGGCAAGAGGTTTGGTGATTCCCGGACGGGATTTCCTTTGCGGCCCCTGAAGCGATTTCTGGCATGCCGAAAAGGCCTCCGGGGAAGGAAAGGGTCGGTCGCGCCGGGTGAGGCGTCCCCGCCCCGAAGCTACAGGCCCGAAACGCTTGCCCGCAAGGCTTTGTCGCGAGCGATCTCCCTCCTCTTCGGGTACTTGCGGGGTGCGCATTTCGGACGCCCAAGAAGTAAGGGATAGGAGGGGTGATTCTGCTCGGACTTCCCTTTCGGTGCATCTCCGGACTTATTTCCAGGGGGTTGAAGGTACGGAAGAAGCCTCCGAGGAAAGGTGTCAAACGTCCTTGTCGGACGGAGCGTCAGTGTCAAATGGTGGGTGTATCGTGCAGGTCATGGTCTACGCCGCAGCTGAGGAGTGATGAGGTTGGACACCGGCATGGACTTCGGTCCCTGGCTCGCCCGCCAACTGAAGCAGTCAGGCATGAGTCAGGCTGATCTCGCTCAGCGGGTCGGGATGACACGAGCCGCTGTCTCTGCCTGGATCACGGGCCGTGCGACGCCGCGCGAGGAGACGATCCACAAGATCGCCGAGGCGCTCGGCACGGACCTGGGCACGATCCACACCCGTACCGCCGACACCTTGGCCGGCCTGCCGATCTCCTGGTACCACCGTCCGGGACACGCGGACGGCGGGCGCGAGTTCGGGAACGCGGCAGCCTTCGCCTTCGAGGCCGACGTCGGCGTCCTGGCCCGGGAGGCGACCCAGAACAGCCTCGACGAACGGCTCGACCTCGCCCAGCCGGTCCGGGTTCGCTACACCCTGCACGAGCTGTCGGGAGAGGCCCTCGCCAGGTTCCGCGACGAGATTCGCTGGGACGATCTGCTGCCCCACTACGAAGCGGCCGCGCAGCAGGACCAGAAGGTCGGGCGCATGATCGCGGCCGGTCTGAGCGACATGTACGACCGGGACCGCTTGGTCCTCCTCCGTATCGACGACTACAACGCCTCCGGGCTGACCGGTGACGACTACGAAACCGGTCGTTTCGCCGCGGTCGTGCGTCGGCAACTCGACAGCCAGAAGTCGATGAGCGGCGCCGGTGGGTCCTACGGCCTCGGCAAGGCGACGCTCTGGGCGACCAGCCGCCTCGGCCTGGTCCTCATGAACTCCACCCTGTCGGAGCCGCACGAAGGACGGACCGAGCGTCGGCTCGTCGGACGGATCGACCTTCCCTGGAGGGAGGTGGGCGGAAAGCCGTGGGCCGGCCCCGCCTGGTTCGGTCGACCCGACCCGGAGGCGGAGGACGTGAACGTGGCCCGCTCGTGGTGGGCGGACGAGGAGAGCGTCGAGCGCCTCCACCTCACCCGGGAGAGCGCCGAGCCCGGCACGTCCTTCCTCATCGTCGGCGCGCACGACGTGGCCAGCCTCGTCGAAGGGACGGACACCGAGGCCGACGTCGAGGACGACGACAGCGTGCACCGCATGCACCACCGCCTCAAGGACGCGCTCGGCCGGAACTTCTGGGCGGCCATGACCGGCGGTGGCAAACAGCGGCCCCTGCTGGAGGCATCGGTGAGGACGCTCCGCAACGGTGTGGAGATCATTCCCGAGACGCGGGTCGACCCCCGAGAGACCCAGCCCTCCCGGACACGCGCACTGCAGGCGTTCCTGGACGGCACGACCGTCGACAGGATGACGGAGTCCGGGCAGGTGGCCATGGCGACCGTGCCCCTGATGGTGCCCGCTCCCGCCGGTCGTGGAAACGCGGTCGAGCACCGGGCGGTCGTGCTGGTCACGGAGGCCGAGGACGGCGACGACGGAAAGCCGAACCGGGTGACGACCATGCGGGGCAACCGCATGACGGTCAAGATCGGTTGGGTGCCCGGTCTACCGGTGGGCACCAACCCGTTCCAGGCAGTCCTGCTCGCGGGTAGGGCGGCAGGGGACGAAGCTCCCTTCGCGGACGAGGCCGAGGCTTTCCTGCGCGCCTCCGAACCGCCCGAGCACGACAAGTGGGGGCAGACCGAGGAACTGCGCATGCTGTATTCGCCCTCCGCGTACCGACGGATCGGCGCACTTACGAACCAGGCGAACAAGGCCGTGCGCGAGTTGGTCGCCCTGCCCAGGAAGAGTCGCAAGGGCGGCCCGGAACGACTGCGCAAGCGTCTGTCCGTGGGAGGGCGCAAGACGGCTCGACCCACGCCCCCGGCCGGCCCGCCGACGCTGGTGGAGCTCGACGCCCGGATCGACGACAGCGGTGCGTGGTGCGTCACGGCCGAGATGAAGATCCCCGCCGGCGGCGATTCCTGGCGCCCCGCGCCGGTGGCCAAGCTCGACGTGCGCTCCGGGCCTCGACCGGTTCTGGCCTGGTCGGAGCTGGTCGCCGTGCACAACTGCGAAGTCGTCGACGGCACGATCCGCTTCGCCCCCGGCGCGCGCACCGCGACTTTCCGGGGAACCACCGACGTAACCACCCATCCCGTACGCGCCCAGTTCAGCGGCCTCGTCGTGGAACTCCGCACCGACAAGGGGGCCCAGGCATGAGGGCATACCCGTATCAGCGACTGCCCGGTGTCGTGTCGCTCCGGGTCACCTCCGTCGAACTGCGGGGCCCGGACGACATCAGGGATCCCCTCGACACCAGCGCCTTCTCCGCCGTCGAGCAGGTCGTCGCGCCCGGCTCCACGGGACGGGACGACTGGGAGTGGCTCCGTATGAAGGTGTCGGCCACCGTGCCGGGCCGGGCGACCGCTCCCGACAGCCCGTGGACCGACCTGGCGGTCATCGTCGTGCTGAGCGAAGGGGCCACCAACACGCGGGTCTCCACGGCCCTCGCCCCCGGTGCGGAGAACGGGCGGAAGTGGGAGGGGCAGCTCGATCTGTGGCGTGCGGACCATCTGGACCGGGCGACGATGTCCGTCCACGTCGTCGCCACGGTGGACGGGGTGCCGGGACGCGAGATCGCCGCCTCGGCCAAGGACTGGATCATCGACCTGAAGGCCGAAGCCCCGTTGCGTGAAAGGGAACTCGAGGTCGTCGAGGTCGGATTCCGCGAGGGCCCGCAGTGGCTGCGTCGCTTCCAGGAGGTGCCTTGGGCCGTGGACACGTCCGGCGACCTTCCCGTAGTCCACATCAACAAGGATTTCGAGGGAGTCTCCGACCTCGTCGGTGGCAACGGCACCTCGGTCGACAACATGGTGCGGGATCTGCTCATCGCCCAAATGTGCACGGACGTGTGGACTGCTGTCTTCCACACCGCCATCGGCGACCTGGAGATCGAGGACGACGGCACACCGTTGTTCCCTCGCGACTGGAGAGGCGAGGTGCTGCGCGAGATGTTGCCCGACGTCGTGCCCGACCTCCCGGTCGAGGACGCGCTGGGGGAGGTCCATCGGAGACGGACCGGAACATCCGGTTGGACCGACCTCCAACCGCGCATCCACTACGCCGCCACGCGCAGGGGCGACGTGCCCAAGGCCCTGAGCGCCACCATCCGTGGCCTGGACAGCATCCACCGGGGGACCGACGCATGACCGACAAGCCGAACCTCCTGCCCGAACGCCTGGCGTTGCTCGCGGACCTCAACGCGGCGCAGTACCTCACCGACGGGCTGCTCTCGGGCAAGGAGGACGCCCAGGCCATAGCGCTCAACAAGGTCACCGAACCCCTGCCCCACGACGGCGAGAGCCGTGCGGAACTGGCCCCGGTGCGCGACCTGATCGACGACGCGATGTACAAGTTCCGGGACGACCGACCGACCAGCGCCGACGCCTGGTTGGCACCCCGCCTCCATGCGACGCTCAGGCTCACCCGGCGGGAGGCGGCCGACCGCCGGATCTGGAACTACCTGGCCCTGGGGGTGGCTCCCGACTACGTGGTCTGGCGCCATCTGCCGGCCACATCGGAGGATGCTCCGGCAAAGGTTGCCTCCCGGCGGTTCCGAGGGCCGGCCTACACCCAGGCGTTCGCGCGATTGTGGTGGGCCGCCGAGCTGTTCCGCGACGGTCCCGACTACGGGCCGGTGGTGACCGTGTGTTCCAACCAGGACATGCTGAACACCGCCTTGCGGGTCGACGTGATCGACCACCGGCCGACGGCGCAGGCGACCGTTCGCCTGATGGAGCGCGGCACCGTGCGGACCGGCCGGGAGGTGAACGCACTCGTGGCGGCCATCAACGCCTCCGCTGCGACACTCGTGTACGACGTGATCGCGCCCGATGCGGAACGGGACGGCAGGCCGCTACGGGAGTGGATCGAGGCGGCGGAGTCAGCTCCGGCCGTCCCGCGCAGGGAGCTGCCCGTCGGGCCGTACGAAGAGAGGACTCCGGAGCGATCGGTGGGCGTGCTCGTCGATCACTTCGCGGAGCTCTTCGCAGAAGCGCCGGTGAGGGGACGGCCGGACGCGGACGAACGGGACGGTGCCGAGACCTGAGGAGACGCCGACCGGACGGACGCCGCCGGCGTCGCCCGGGGCGCTTCGTCCTTGGGACTCCACTTCTCCAACTGCTCGTACCACTCCTTCCGCGGAGGCTCGTTGAACAGCGCCATGCTCAGAATGTGGAGGGACAGCCTCGGTGGGATGGCGTTCCCGATCTGCTGGGCCACGTCGGTGGAGCGCCAGGGGTACTCCGCGGGGAAGGACTGGAGCAGGCCGGCCTCGCGCGGGGAAAGGCGTTCGAGTTCGTCCTCCGGCCTGAGCAAGATCTCGCCCGCGCCGTCCTTCCGCAAGGTGTACAGGCGGTTGCGTCGTACCTTGCCGGTGACCGTCGGGGCGGGCTCCCCGGACTCCCGGCGCCCCCGCTTCTTCGGGTCGCCGCCGGACCCGTAATTGGAGACCATGACGAACTCGGTCGTCCGCGTGCCGGCGAGCGCGTCTCCCATGGAGACCCAGGGCTTGACGTCGTCGTCGAACAACGATGCCTTCTGAGCGGCATCTCTGGGCGGAAGCCGTACGGCGCCCTTCCGGTACCTCTGATGCGTCGCCTCGGGGAAGAGGGGCTTGCGGTGCACGTTCTCCGGGTCGTGCTGGGCGATCAGGACCGCCCTGCGTCGTGTCTGCGGAACTCCGAAATCCTCGGTGTGCAGCACGTGGGCCTCGGCGGCGTAGCCGACCCCCCGGAGGAGTTTCGCGAAGTGCTTCCACACCGGAAGCACGGTCGGTACTTGCTCCAGCACGATCACCTTGTACGGCCGCTTGCGCTTGAGCTCCGCCTCCATGATCCAGCGCAGAGGTTGCAGCACGAACCCGGTCCGGTTGTCCGACATCGCGTCGGTCTCGTCCTTGACCTCTTTCCAGGCCACGTCGAACGAAGCCTCGTCGTCGTGCCCCATCAACCGGGTGGCCAGCCTCTTCACGTCTTCGAGCGCCTGATGGCCCTCGCGGTTGCCTGCCACCGAGAACGACTGACAGGGCGGCCCGCCGGCGAGCACAGTGGCCTCGCGGACCGAAGGGTCGCACGGGCCGAGCTCGGCGACATCCTTCACGTCGGTGGTCAGGAGCCCGGCCGCCGCACGTGTGGCGCGGGTGGCGTCGTCCCACTCGACACCGATGCTCTCGACGCCCTCGCCCTTCATGATCGTGGCGGCGATGTCGAGGCCGCCGGGCCCTGCGAAGAGATCGACGATCCCGAATTCCACAGAGGGGAGTGAAGGGGGAGAGGGGTGGGTCATGGTGTGCAAGTGTAGCCGGCGATCAAGATCACTCCGGACGCGTCCGGCGGGCACCGCTCCCGGCGCGCGGATCAGCCCTTCAGGGCGGTGGCGACGGCCCGGCCGAGCGCCGTTCCGACCGGCGGCGGAGAGGCGTGACCGATCTGCCGGTAGCGGGCGGTCTTCTTTCCCGCGAACTGCCACTCCTGCGGAAACGCCTGCAGAATCGCCGCCTGCGCGTCCGTGAGCTTGATCAACCCGGACACGTCGTCGTTCGGGCCCGGAACCTCGTCGGCCACCGTTCCGCCGTTGACCCTCATCCGAGCCCATGCCTTCTTCGAACCCGTCGGCCCGAGGTCCGCGCCTCCCCGCTTGTCCGAGCCGCCCACCAGTGTCGGAGCGACACTGATGGCCTGTGCCGCCCAGGCGTCGGCACCGGGCCAACCGCGGGCGCCCACCGATCCGCGAAGCGCTCGACCCACCGGCAGATGCTCCGTGACCGTCGGGACCGGCGGTTCGAACGCGTCGAAGTACTGGTCCTTGAGCGCGACGAGCACCCCCTGCTTGCGATCCTGCGGAACGCCGAAGTCGGCGGCGTTCAGAACGAACCAACGGAAGCGGTAGCCCAGGTGCTCCAGTTCCTTCCGGATGAAATCGCGGATGCTCTCGAACTTCGGGGAGTCGACCAACCCCGGAACGTTCTCGATCACCAGCGCGCGCGGTTGGATGGCATGGGCGAGGAGGACCGAGGCCTCCAGCAGACGCTGTTCCTCCTCCGTCTCGACCCTCGCAACCGTCGCGTTGGACTTCACCCGGGGAAGTCCGGCCGACAGGAGATCCACGTCGTAGGTCTGCCGGTGCTCGGCCGGGTCGAAGTCCAGGAGATCCGCCTCCAGGACGTTCCACGTCGGTCGGTTCATCCGGAGCGTCTCGCAGGCGATCCGCTTCTTGTCCAACAGCAGTACGGGGTCAAAACCCGCCTTCTCGAACCCCAGGGCCAGTCCCCCGGCCCCCGCGCACACATCGACGAACCTCAGCTTGCTCATGGGCCCCCGTCCTCGTTCCTTCCACGCCGTCCATCGACGGCCGCCGCCACCAACTCGGCGGCCCCCTCCGGCGCCTCGTGCTCCCAGAATCGCAGCACGGTCCATCCTTGCGCAGCCAGGTGTTCCGTCGTCTCCCGGTCCCTGGCCATGTTCCGATCCAGCTTGTCCCGCCACCACTGAGCGTTCGACTTCGGTTGCGTGGCGTGTGCGGGGCAGCCGTGCCAGAAGCAGCCGTCGATCATGACGGCGACCCTGGCCCGGGGGAAGGCGATATCGATCGTGCGCCGGGGCATGTCCGGCACCCGGGCGTTGACCCGGAAGCGGTAGCCCGCCGCGTGCAGCAACTTCCGCACCGCGACCTCGGGCTTGGTGTCGCGGCTCGCCTGGCGGCTCATCCGGGCGGAGATGCCGGGGGACGAGGGTTCGACCGTGCTCATCATCACCAGTCTCCTACGAACCGCCCGCCCCGCGTTCGATGATCACGGAGTTCCTCCTGGTCGAATCGACGGTCCGGAAGCGCACCAGGTTTCCCTGCGGGACGGTCGAGGAACGGGGCGCGACCAGGCCGAAGGCCATGACGAGGCGCTCCGGGGCTATCGCTCCGGCAGGGGATACGGCCGGGGGCTTCTCCTCCACCACGGGATAGAGGACGACCACGCCCCGCCGCTCACGCGCCAACGATTCAGGGCTTCCGTCACCGGTCCGGCTTGCAGCGTCGTTCGCGCGGGCGATCCGTAGCGCGGCTTCGCGATGCTTCGGTTCGCTGATGGCGCCGAAGAGATCGCCCCGCCGTCGAGCACGGTGGGCGAGAGAGAGGGGACGCGACCCCAGGACGCTCGCCTCGACACGACGGGACGACGTCTGACGCGGGAGGATCACCAGCCAGTCGTCGATCCCGTCGGCGCGTTCACCGGCGGAGAGAAGGGACTCCAGATGGGGTGAGAACTGGGACGGAACCGACCACCGCAGCTCGCAGAGAACCTTCAGCAACGCCTCGTGGTCGAGAGTGCCGATCTGCGCCTCGAAAACGTCGCCGGGGCCGCCGGCGGGTATGTCACGCGGCAAGGTGACGGGGCCGGCACCGAGCAGGTCCAGCACCGGCCGCCACACCGCCGCGTTGTGGCGCAGGTCCGCCGAGGCCGTCGGGTAGGCCGTCGGTTCGACCCACTCGCCCGGGGAGCGGATCTCCACCAGCTCCGCGTTGAACATCTTGTTGCGGGCGGAGGGCTTCAGCCAGGACAGGTGCTGGGAGACCAGGGGCGGGATCTGGGCCGGGGTCACCTGGGGCTTGCCGTCGATCAGGGTGGCGTAGCGGGTGAGCTGGGCGCGGAACGTCTCCTCGTCGCGGCAGATCGCCTCGAAGGCCTCGTACAGGTCGACCGTCCTGGTCCTGCCCGCGGGTTCCGCACGGCCGATGTAGAGGCGTACCAGGTCGCGGTAGCCGGGGCGGAAGCCGAACCAGCGGCCCATCTGCATCAGGGTGTCGGCCTGCTGGGTCCTGCGGCGGTAGTACGTCACCGTCAGACCCTCGACCGTGAAGCCGCGCGAGAGCTTCGTACCGCCGACGAGGATCTTCCACACGTTGGGGGTCCGGTCGAAGTCCAGCTCGGGCTGGTCGTAGTCGCGTTCGGTGTCGCCGTTGACGACGAGCACAGGCGTCCCGCCCGAGTTGATCAGCTGACGGGCACGGGAGACGTGCGGCCTCAGTTCCTCGTACGAGGCGGGTGTGGGCAGCCCGTCGTCGGCGAAGGGCTGGAAGTCCGAGGCGAAGAGGGCCGCCAGGCGGGCGTGGCCTTCCTGGCTCGTGTAACCGGCCTGGTGCCATATCGAGCTGATCCGCAGGGCCAGGGCGGTGTGCTCGGCCATGCGTACGGACTCGTGGACGAGCATCGTGTGGTGCCGGAAGTGGCTCTCCAGAGACGGGTCGTGGGCCGCCCGGTACAGCTTCAGCGCGCCGGAGAGGACGAAGGCGTCGAGGGCCTCCGCGAGCCGGTCTCCGTCGGCGTCGTCGTGGATGCCGCGTACGTGTGCCCGCTCGGCGCTCCCGACGGCCGACTCGTCGGTACGGTCCAGGTCGTGGAAGTCCTGGACGCCCATGTAGCCCGTCGGACGCGGCAGGGAGATCAGGAAGTCGCGCGGGAAGATGTCCTCACCGTCGCCCGGATCGACGAAGACGTTGGCGAACGGCGTCGCGGTGTAGCCGACGTACTGGGCGCGGGGGAGGAGTCCCAGCAGTTCGGAGATCTGGCGGTTGATGGCCGTACGGGTGACCTTGCCCTCCTCCCACTTCTTCGGGTCCGTCGTGTTGACGGACGCCTGGTCCGACTCGTCGTCGATGATCAGCGTCGGGATCTCGGAGAGCAGCGGGCCGCCGATCTTCTTGAGGTCCTTGATGAGCTTGCTCAGGACGGACTTGTTCTTCTTCACGACCATCACGCGGGCGGCGGCGCGGTGGAGGTTGTCCGGCACGTGCAGGGGCTGTGTGCGGACCTGTTTGTCGAATTCGAGGGCGCGGATCCCGGTGGCGAGGCTCTGGTAGTCGTCGTCCCGGGTGGTGAGCCGCTCGATGTCGAAGGCGCCGAGCGTGGACGGGCGGCCGTGGTGGCTCACGAACTTCTCCGGCCAGTCCTCGTCGTCCTGGTAGTCGACGCCGATCAGGGCTTCCGGGTCGTCGGGGTCCGCGCCGCGCAGGATGTTCTCCTGGCCGATCAGCTCCATGTCCAGGCGGCGCTGGGTCTGCCCGCGCAGCAGGTTCAGCGTGCCGCCGAGGACGATGACGAGGCGGTAGCCCGCGTCGATGGCCTTCGCCGTGACGCCCGTGAAGTTGGCGGTCTTGCCGGACTGGACGTATCCGACGACCAGACCCCGGGCACCGTAGGCGTCGGGGCGCATCGGGTCCGCGAGCCGCTCGACCACGGCGTGGCTCGCCTCGTCGAGGCCCGCCACGGCGGCGTCCGACCAGCCCTTGCGGCGCAGGAGTCCCTCGTACGCGGTCCAGTAGAAGGACCGGACCGCGGCCGTGTCGCGCGAGTACCACGAGGTCGGCGTGGTGCTGATGATCGTGGGGCCGGGCTCCTTGAACACCGGGACCGCGTGGTCCAGCACCTTGCGCAGGCCGGCGTCGAAGCCGAGGCGTTCGTACGCGTCCGCACGCCGCTGGTCCGTACGGGGCGGGGCCGCGGACCAGTCCGCCTGCTCCGCGAGATCCCAGGCGGTGAGCGTCCGATGCCACAGCGTGGTCAGTTCGTCGCCCGGGCCCGAGGCCGCGACACGGTCCCGGAACCGGCCCTGTTCCGTGTCGGCGGGCTCTTCCTCCTCGGCGAGGGCGAAGGCGAGCCTGGCGAAGTCCCTGGGCCCGCGGCGCATGGCGGCGAGGACGTCGCCATGGAGGTGGAGCAGGTGGTCGGTCATGTGGCGGATCTCTTCTCCGGTGGGAACGGGGCTGTCGCGACGGGACGGGTCAGCGCGCGAGTTCGCAGCGCGCGGCCGTCACGAGGACGCTGTTCCACAGGGCGATGTTGTCGATGTGGGTGGCCCGGACCCGTTCCTTCTGGAAGATCTCGTTGACCATGAGGTAGAGCATGCTCTTCACCACCGGGGCATCGTTGAGACCGCCCCGGCGCCCGCCGTTGAAGACCTGGCGGTACTCCTTGTTGAGCTTCACCACCCTTTCCTCGCGGTCGAGTTCGAAGAACACGTCGGAGCGCAGGCTGTCCCAGCGGAACGTGATCGGGTCCTCGCCCTCCAGCTCGGGCAGCTCGTCGCGCAGCGTGCGCTTCAGCCGCGGGTCCAGGCCCTTGCCGGCGGGGAGGACCGCCTTGCGCTGCGGTTCGGTGGCGCGCCGGGCCGCTTCCCGGTAGGTCGCCTCCGCCTCCTTGACGTAGGACGCGAAGTCGTTCCCGGCGCTGTCCGCGGCCTGCTCCAGGCCGCGGGCGAAGGCCGGGGTGACGGTCACGCCGTCCTTCTTGACCGTGAGGCTGAAGACGTCGTTCGCCTCGGCCGGCAGGTCGACGGCGATCCGGGCGAGGGCGAGGTGGCCCTCCGGGCTGCGCGTGCTGTTCCAGCCGCCCGCCTGGACGAGCCGGTCGTTGCGGTAGATGTAGAACCCCTGGCGCTCGGCGAGCGGGCCGATGCCCCGGAAGCTCACCAGCGGGGACTTCGGCTGCCAGATGTGGGCGGTCAGCGGGACGTCGCCGACGCCCTCCACCGGTGCGGTGAACGTGCGCGGGTAGCCGGGCCGGCCGGAGACCCGGTAGCCGAACGGGTCGATCGGCTCGACGCCGCGGTGGTCGAGTTCCTCCCGCGTCGTCACGTCCTCGACGACGATGTCGACGTTGAAGTCGTCGCGGGCCAGGAAGCGGTGGAGGTGGAGACCGAGGTGGGTCTCCAGCTTCTCGATGGCGTCGTTCAGGAAGCGGTCGGCCTGGCCGGCGGTGATCGTCTCGAAGGCCCGGACCCGGTCCCAGCGGACGATCGTGCCGTGCCACTCGATCAGGCCGTCGTAGCGGTCGACGAGCGCCTGGCAGTAGCGGGGGTCCACGATGTCGCACGTGAAGTCGGCCCGGGCGCTGGCGGTCAGCCAGCGCCGACCGGTCGACGGACTGCGTCTGGTGCGGCTGATCACGGTGAGGGAGTCGGCGTGCGAGAGCGAGGCTGCCTTGAGGCCGGCGCCGAAGTGACCGAGCGCGCTGTCCCCGTACTCCTGGCGTCCGCCGACCGTCATGGCGGTGTCGAGCGTCTCGTCGTTCATGCCGGAGCCGTCGTCCACGACCAGCAGCCCCACGAGCCGCTGGTCGTCGCGGAGGAAGCTGATCACGACGTTACGGGCGCCCGCGTCGATGGAGTTGTCGACGAGGTCGGCGACGGCCGCCTCGAAGCCGTATCCCTGGTGCGTCAGCGACTCGACGTAACGGGCCGCGGGCGGCAGGCGCTTGCTTCCCGCGGTCGGGATCTCGTACTGCCAGTCCGCGGAAGGCTGATAGGGCGGCATGGGGACTTCCTCACACACATGAACGGGGCCCGTGTGGGGACGTCGGCCCTGAGTTGATTGTTGAAATGTGATCGTATGGGAAAGGTCGGGCGTCCGGGAATCATCGCGTGAATCACCTGGCCCTGACGTCGGCCGGCCCTCGCGAACGACGCGGCCCGGGACCCCGCACCCGTCGTGCGCTGTTCCGGGCCGCGGCCGTCGGACACGGGGCTCAGACCCCGTGGCACCGCCCATAGGCCTCCCCGCTCCCGCACCAGCAAGCAGCCGTGCGCGACGGGGGCCAGGGGACGGCGCGGCCGCGGGCGGCGAGGGTGGTGGCGTACTGGGGGAGGAGGCCCGGGGTGGCCGGGGACGCGGCTTCGGAGGCGGCGAACGCCTCGTACGAGGGGACCGTGCCGGTGACGATGCCCAGATTCGGGGTGCCCGTCGCGTGGAGGTCCCGGAGCGCGGTCTCCAGGCGGTCCAGGTGCGTGGCGCGGTCCACGTACTCCTCGGTCAACGCCGGGTACGCGGTGAGCAGTTCGCGCAGTTCGTCCTCGGGCCAGTGCAGGACGGCGACCGGGAACGGGCGGGAGAGCGCCGTGCGGTAGGTGCCCAGCTCCGCGCGGAGGCGGGTGATCTCGGCCTTCAGCTCGACCGGGTCCGAGGAGCCCAGCGACCACAGGCGCTTGGGGTCGTGGAGCTCGTCCAGGGGGACCGGGGCCGTGTGCAGCTCGCCGGCCAGCTCGTCCCAGGCGTCGTGGTCCAGGCCCATCAGCCTGCGCACCCGGTGGCGGCCGGTCAGCAGGGACTGGACGGCGTACGGGACCTCCTCGCCGGGGGCCAGCAGCAGGGTCAGCGCGGTCGAGAGGAAGTCGTGCGCCTTCTCCAGCTCGTCGTGCGCCTCCAGGGTCTCCGCGGCCACCTGCCACGGCGCCGCGTCCAGCGGGCCCGCGGTACGGATGCCGTCGATGATCGCCCGGGCCTCGGCCTCGTGGCCGTACTCCCAGAGGTTGGCCGCCTTCAGGGCCTTGATCAGGTGCGGGTGGTCGACGGTGGCCTCGGGGGCCCCGAGCAGGTCGTCGTAGAGCGTGCTCGCGCGGGCGCGGTCGCCCGCGAGTTCCAGGTGGGCGGCGGCCTGGAGGATCAGCGGTTCGTGGTCCTCGGGGTACTGCGCCGCGGTGCGGAGCAGACGCTCGGCTTCGGTGGTGTGGTCGGCAGGCGTGTCGGGGCGCATGGACCACACGGTACTGCCGGACGGCGGCGGCGTGGAGGAGAGGGCGGGGGATGAGAAGGGGGAGAAGTCTGGAGAGTTGTGGGGTTTGCCCCTACCGTGCGCCAGTGCCCGTACCGTGCGCCAGTGCCCGTACGGCGTCGTGCGCGCCGAGGTGGAGCGGAGAGGTGACGTCGATGCTGCGGGAGTGGGGCGCTGGGCGGGGGCGGGGACGGTGGCGGGGCCCGGGGCGGGGGCATCGGCGTGGGCGTGGACTTCCACCTGTACGGGGGGTCCGGGCGCTGCCGGTCGTGCGAAGCCGTGCCGGGGGTGCGTCGCGGCTCTTCGCCCGGGGGCTGTGGGTGTCGGCCGAGCTCGGCGTGACCCTCGGTGTCGTGCTGCTGCTCCTCGTCGCCCACCAGCTGTGGTGGACCAACCGCGAGGCCCGCGCCGAGGCCGGGAGCACCGTGCGGAGCCTCCAGCGGGAGTGGGACGAGCCGGTCGTCGCCGACGGGGAGGTGGGGAAGCGGAGCCCCCGTCCTCCGGCCTCCGGCCGCGGGGCCGATGCCGCGCCGGCCGCCCCTGCGGTGTCCGACGCCCCGGCGGGAGCCGACGCCCCGGCGGCGCGGGAGAACGCCCCCGTCCGTCCCCGGTCAGCCCCCCGCTGGGACCAGGCGTACGCCGTGCTCCGCATCCCCCGGATCGGGCTCACCGCCCCCGTCGCCGAGGGCACCAGCAAGGGCGGGGTGCTCGACCGGGGGTACGTGGGGCACTACGCCCGCACCGCGCAGGCCGGGCAGGCCGGGAACTTCGCGCTCGCAGGGCACCGCAACACCCACGGCGAACCCTTCCGGCGCATCGACCGGCTGCGGAGCGGCGACCGGATCACCGTCGAGACCCGGGACGCCGTCTACACGTACACCGTCGGTAAACGCCTCGCGCGGACCGCCCCTTCGGACAGCGGGGTCATCGCACCCGTGCCGCGCAGCAACATCACGACCTCCGTCGGCTACAGCGCGCCCGGCTACTACCTCACGCTGACCACCTGCACCCCCGAGTTCAGCTCCCGCTACCGGCTCATCGTCTGGGGGAAGCTCACCTCGATGCGCCCGCGGTGAGGGAGACCCCGGGGATCAGGGGGCGTAGGGTCCCTGGGTGTTCGGAGTGATCAGACGACGCCCCCAGTTGCTGTGGCTGCTCGTCCCTTATGTTCTGTATCTCGGTCTGCTGCCGCTGGCGAACCGGGTCACGCCCCTCGTGTTCGGCGTGCCCTTCCTCTTCGTGTGGCTCCTCGGGGCGACCCTCCTCACCCCCGTCGCCGTATGGCTCGCGCGGAGAGGGGACCGCCGGTGAACGCCGCCGTCGCCACCTCCGTCTTCGCCGTCTTCATGGTCGCCACCGTCGCCCTCGGTCTCCTCGCCCTGCGCGGGCGCGGCAAGGGCGGCGGGCTCGCCGAGTGGTCCGTGGGCGGGCGGAGTCTGGGTCCCGTCTTCATCTGGGTGCTGATGGCGGGCGAGGGCTACACGAGCTTCAGCTATCTGGGGGCCGCGGGCTGGGGCTACAACTACGGGGCGCCCGTGCTGTACGTCGTCGCGTACATGTCGTGCGGTTACGCGATCGGGTACGTCGTCGGGCCGATGCTCTGGGCGTACGCCCGCCGGCACGGCCTCGTCGGGATCACCGACATGGTCGCCCACCGCTTCGGCCGGCCCTGGCTCGGCGCGGTGGTCGCGGTGCTGGCCACCGTGTTCCTGCTGCCGTACATCCAGCTCCAGATCACCGGCATGGGCGTGGTCCTCTCCGTCATCTCCTACGGGGCCGTCAGCCTGAACTGGGCCTACTTCGTCGCCTTCGCCGTCACCACCGGCTTCGTCGTGGTCAGCGGGCTGCGCGGCAGCGCCTGGGTGTCCGTACTGAAGGACGTCCTGGTCATCGCCACCCTCGGGTTCCTCGCGCTGTACGTCCCGCTGCACTACTTCGACGGGTTCGGGCCCTTCCTCGACCGGCTCGTCACCGAGAAGAGCGACTGGCTGACCCTTCCGGGACACGGGGGCGGGGGCGGCGGGAGCGGGGACGGCGGCGGCAGCGGGTTCGGGGAGCTGTGGTTCATCAGCACCACGTTCCTGAACTCGCTGACCGTCGTCATCTTCCCGACCACCGTCGCCGGATACCTCGGGGCCCGGAACGCCGACGCGCTGCGCCGCAACGCCATGTACCTGCCCGCGTACAACGTCCTGCTCTTCGTCCCGATGCTGCTCGGCCTCGCCGCCCTGTTCGTGGTGCCGGGGCTGGCCGGGGCGGAGTCGAACCTCGCGCTCTTCAAGCTGGTCGTCGATGCGCTGCCCGCCTGGGCCGTCGGCGTCGTCGGGGTCGCCGCGGCGCTCTCCTCCATCGTGCCCATGGCCGTCTTCATGCTGGTCATCGGGACGATGTGGGGGCGCAGTGTGCTGTCGCTCGTGCCGCGTCTCGCCGAGCGGCAGAAGTCCGCCGCCCAGGTCGTCGTGGTCGTCGCGGGAGGCCTCGCGCTGCTGCTCACGTACACCGCCCCCAACACCCTCGTACGCCTCTCCCTCATCTCGTACGAGGGGATGGCGCAGCTCCTGCCGATGGTGCTGCTCGCCCTCGTCTGGCGGCGGCTCACCTTCCGGGGCGCGTTCAGCGGGCTGATCGTCGGCGTCGCGGTGGTCTGTGCGCTCGTCTTCAGCGGGAACGATCCGGTGGGGGGCGTGAACGCCGGGCTCGTCGCCCTCGCCGCCAATCTGGCCGTCGCGCTCGCCGTCACCTTCGCCGGGTCCCGCGACGCGGATCCGCGGCCCGACACCGAAGTGCTGGCCCATGATCCAGTGGGGGAGGACGACGAGCCCCTCGCCGCCGCCCGGGCCACCCGGGCCGCCCGGAGCACATCCGATCATCGTGTATAACGAACGGAGTGCCGTACGCGTCCTCGTACGGCGGGAATGAGCCTCACGAAATGAGTCTCACGAAGGGCAGGAGGTGTGCCGTGCGGGATGCCAACGCCCTGCGCCGCGCCTTCGCCCGGCTGCTCCGGCCCGCCGGGCTCCTCGTCCTCTTCCTCACCGAGGTCCTCCTCGCCGAGGGCGGCAGCCTCTCCGCGGCCGTCGCGCTCGCCGCCACCGCCGCCGCCGGATCCGCGCTCCTCGCCTGCTCCGTCATCAGCGCCCGCTGCGCGTCCCCGGTGCCCCGCACCCGGGTCCGTACGGCCATCAGGGACCGGGAGAAGCGCACCGCGTTCCTCCCACAACGAGACCCCGACGCCCGGGGCCGAACGCGGCCCCGGGCACCCGGGCACGCCCTCCTGACGGCCGCCGCGTAGCGCAGCCGCAACCCGCACCTCTTACCTGTGCGGCGTGCGGTGCCCCCGCGCCGGTCGTCATGCCGAGTGATCACCCCGTACCTCATCGCAGGTACCTCCCGGCACGACGAGACCCCCGGAGGGCTCACCCATGTCCGCCTTCATGTCCGCTTTCGCGAGCCTGGTCGGCTCCCTCGCCGACCTGCTCCAGCCGTTCTTCCAGACCGCGTCCACCGCCGCCGCGATCGTCCTGTTCACCGCGCTCGTCCGGCTGGCCGTCCACCCCCTGTCGCGGGCAGCCGCACGCGGGCAGAAGGCCCGCAGCCGGCTCCAGCCGCAGATCGCCGAACTCCGCAGGAAGCACGGGAAGAACCCGGAGCGGATGCAGAAGGCGATCATGGAGCTGCATGCCGCCGAGAAGGTGTCGCCGCTCTCCGGCTGCCTGCCGAGCCTGCTCCAGATGCCCGCGTTCTTCCTGCTCTACCACCTGTTCTCCAGCGGCTCCATCGGCGGCGAGCCCAACGCGCTGCTCAGCCACGACCTGCTCGGCGCACCGCTCGGCGGGCGCTGGCACGACGCGCTCGCGCACGGCGGCGTGTTCGGCGGCCAGGGCTGGGTCTACCTGGGCCTCTTCGCGATCGTCACCGCCGTCGCCACGTTCAACTACGGACGCACCAAGCGGCAGCTGGCCGCCAACCCGATGACGCCCGCCGCGGGCCCGGACGGACAGGCCGTGCCCGGCATGGGCGCGATGACGAAGGTGATGCCGCTGATGTCGTTCTTCACGCTGATCACCGTGGCCGTCGTGCCGCTGGCCGCCGCCCTGTACGTCGTCACCACGACCACCTGGACCGCTGTCGAGCGGGCCTGGCTGTACCGCGACCTGCCGGTCGGCGGCGGCGCCATGGCCACGGCGGCGTAATCGGGGCGGCCGGTGCGCCGGTCCAGTGTGTGAACGAGGTCTTGCGGAGTGATCGCATCTCTTGGACGATCGGCCAAGTCCTCCGCCGGCCGCAACCCGCCGGAGGGCCACCACCTCGACCAAGAGGAGTTGGACCGTTGAAGCTGCTTCGAGTCGGTACGGCGGGCGCCGAGCGCCCCGCACTTCTCGACCGCGACGGGACGCTGCGTGATCTGTCGGGGATCGTCCCCGACATCGACGGCGAGCTGCTCGCCGACGCCTCCGCGCTCGCCCGGGTACGGGCGGCCGCCGGGGCGCCCGGTGTGCTGCCCGCCCTGGACGCGACGGGGCTGCGGATCGGCCCGCCGCTCGGGCGTATCGGCAAGATCGTGTGCATCGGGCTGAACTACCACGACCACGCCGCCGAGACGGGTGCGGAGATCCCGGCGGAGCCGATCCTCTTCTTCAAGGCCCCCGACACCGTCGTCGGGCCCGACGACACGGTCCTGGTGCCGCGCGGCAGCCGCAAGACCGACTGGGAGGTCGAGCTCGCCGTCGTGATCGGGCGCACCGCCCGCTACCTGGAGACGGCCGAGCAGGGCCTCGCGCACGTCGCCGGTTACGCGACGGCGCACGACGTCTCGGAGCGCGAGTTCCAGATCGAGCGCGGCGGCACGTGGGACAAGGGCAAGAACTGCGAGACGTTCAACCCGCTGGGGCCCTGGCTGGTCACCGCCGACGAGGTGCCCGACCCGCAGGCCCTGCCGCTGCGGCTCTGGGTCAACGGCGAGCTGAAGCAGAACGGCACCACGGCCGAGCAGATCTTCCCGGTCGGCGAGGTCGTCCGCTACCTCAGCCACTTCATGACGCTCTACCCGGGCGACGTGATCAACACCGGTACGCCCGCCGGGGTCGCGATGGGGCAGCCCGAACCGAAGCCGTACCTGAGGGCGGGCGATGTGGTGGAGCTGGAGGTGGAGGGGCTCGGCCGGCAGCGGCAGGAGCTGAAGGGGGCGTAGCCCCCCCGCCGCCGACGTATGAAGGACCGAGCGGGCCGGGAGCGCTGTGACCGCGCCCCGGCCCCGTACGTACGGGAGCGTGTCCTGGCCCCGTGCGTACGGGAGCGCGCCCGGCCCCGTGCGTACGGGAGCGTGTCCCGGCCCCGTACGTACGGGAGTGCGCCCCGGCCCCGTACGTACGCTCCTCAGACCCCCGGCGTCGCCGCGAACCGCTCCAGCGCCTCGACCACCATCGCGTGGTCCTCGGCCTGCGGCAGCCCGGACACCGTGACCGTGCCGATCACGCCCGCGCCCTCCACCGCGATCGGGAACGAACCGCCGTGCGCCGCGTACGTGTCCGGGTCCAGGCGCGAGGACTCCTCGAACGTGGTGCCCTTCGCCCGGAACCGGGTGCCCACCAGGTACGAGCTCTCGCCGTACCGCTCGACGACCTTGCGCTTGCGGTCGATCCACGCGTCGTTGTCCGCGCTGGAGCCGGGCAGCGCCGCGTGGAAGAGCTGCTGCGCGCCGCGCCGGATGTCGATCGCGACCGGTGCCTGCCGCTCCCTGGCCAGCGCGACCAGCAGGCTGCCGAGCGCGAACGCGTCGTCGTGGGAGAAGCGCGGGAGGACGAGCCGCCGTTCCTGGGCGATCAGCTCGGAGACGGTGGGGGAGATGGCGCTCATGCCTGCTGCTCCTTCGTCTGCCGGTCCTCGTCGTGGTGGGGGAGGAGGGTGACGGAGACACCCTCGCGGGCCGAACGGCGCGCGGCCTCCAGGACGTCCAGCGCGGCGGCGGCCTGGAGCGCGGTGACCGGGTTCGGGCCGGTGCCGCGTACGGCGGCGGCGACGGCCGCGTAGTACGCGGGGTAGTCGCCGGGCAGCGTGCGGACCGGGGCGCCGCCGCCCGTCAGCGGGGACTCGCCGGAGCCGAGGCGCCCCCACAGCTCCTCCGCCTCCTCGCCCCACGGCTCACCGGCCACCGGGCGCAGGCCCTCGCGCAGGGCCGCCTCCTGCGGGTCCAGGCCGTACTTCACATAGCCCGCCTTCGAGCCCAGCACCCGGAAGCGCGGGCCGAGCTGGGCCGTGGTGGCACTGACGTACAGATGCGAGCGGACCCCGCCCGCGTGGGTGATCGCGATGAAGGTGTCGTCGTCCGCCGCCGCGCCCGGACGCCGTACGTCGGACTCGGCGTACACCTGGACCGCCGGGCCGAACAGCACCAGCGCCTGGTCGACGACATGGCTGCCCAGGTCGTACAGCAGACCGCCGATCTCCTCCGGGTCGCCCGACTCGCGCCAGCCGCCCTTCGGCTGCGGCCGCCAGCGCTCGAAGCGGGACTCGAAGCGCTGCACCTCGCCCAGCTCGCCGTCGGCGATCAGCCCGGCGAGGGTGCGGAAGTCGTTGTCCCAGCGGCGGTTCTGGAAGACCGAGAGCAGCAGCCCGCGCGCCTCGGCGAGCGCCGCGAGCTCGCGCGCCTCGGCGGCCGTCCCGGCGACCGGCTTGTCCACGACCACCGGCAGCCCGGCCTTCAGCGCGGCCGTCGCCAGCGGGACGTGCGTCCGGTTCGGGGTGGCGATCACGACGAGGTCCAGCTCGTCGGCGCGCTCCCACAGCTCGTCCGGCGAGGCGGCGAGGCGGACGTCGGGGAACGCGGCGAGAGCCTCGGCCCGGCGCTCCTCGTTCGACGTGACGACCGTGTCGAGGACCAGCCCGTCGGTCGCGGAGACCAGCGGGGCGTGGAAGACGGAGCCGGCCAGGCCGTAGCCGACGAGGGCGACGCGGAGCGGGGCGTCGGAGGCGGTGGGGGTGGTCATGCGATCCACTTAAGCAACGCTGTTGCCAAAGTGCAAGCGACCGGCACAATGGGGCGGTGAAGAGGATCGAACCGTGAACGGGACCCGCACGAAGGCCCAGGCCGGGGTGAACCTGCCGGCCCTGCGCCACCACAACGCCGCGCTGGTGCTGGACCTGCTGCGGGCCGCCGGGGCGGAGGGGATCAGCAGGCTGGAGCTGGCCGAAGGCACCGGCCTCACCCCGCAGGCCGTCAGCAAGATCACCACCCGGCTGCGGGACGACGGGCTCGCCGCCGGCGCGGGCCTGCGCCCCTCCACCGGCGGCAAGCCGCGCACCGTGCTGCGGCTCGTCCCCGACGCGCAGTTCGCCGTCGGGCTGCACCTGGACCGCGACGGGCTCACCGCCGTCCTGGTCGACCTCGCGGGCCGGCCGGTCGCGGTCACCCGCGCGCCGCTCGACCTCGGGGCTCCGGCGGACCGGGTCCTCGCGGACGCGGCGGACGCGGTACGGGACCTGTGCGCGGCCGAACCGCGCAAACCGGTGCTCGGCGTCGGCGTCGCCGTGCCCGGCCCGCTGGACCACCGGGACGGGGTGCTGCGCCGGGTCACCGGATTCCCGCAGTGGGACGGGTATCCGCTGCGCACCGCCCTGGCCGAACGGACCGGGCTGCCGGTGGTGCTGGACAAGGACACCAACGCCGCCGCCCTCGCCCTGGCCCTGTCGCTCGACGAGCCGGGCGGCGACTTCGCCTACCTCCACCTCGGTACGGGGCTCGGCGCGGGCCTGGTCCTCGGCGGCGAGGTGCACCGGGGCGCGCGGACGGAGGCGGGCGAATTTGGCCACCAGACCCTCCAGTTGGACGGCCCGCTCTGCGGCTGCGGCGGGCGCGGCTGCATCGAGGCGCTGTGCCTGGCCGCCGAGGCGCGCGGCGACCGGGGGGAGGCCGCCCGGGTCCTGGGCACGGGCGCGGCGAACCTGGTCGGCCTGCTCGGCGTCGACCGGGTGGTCCTGGGCGGCAGAACGGTGGCGGCCGACGAGGACGCGTACGTACGGGGCGTCCGGGCCGTGATCGAGGAGCGGGCGGCGCGGGGCGGGGCGGGCGCGGGCGTGACCGTCACGGTCGCCCGGGGCGGTGACCGGCCGGTCGCGGAGGGCGCGGCGCAGCTGGTGCTCGCGCCGGTGTTCGGACGGGTGGGGCGCGGGTCGGGCACGGAGTCCGGCAGCGGGCCGGGGAGCCGGGCAGGGGAGTCGGGTGACGGGACGAGGCGGGGGAGCGGCAGGGGGGTCGGGTGAGGGGGGCGAGGCGGGGGAGCAGGGCGGGGGAGTCGAGTGGGGTGACGAGGCGGGGGAGCAAGGAAAGGAACGAGACGGAGGTGCAGTCGGGTGATCCTATGAATCAAGTCGGCATGTCGACTCTCTGAGTCCGCGCGCGCGTGGTGGCGTCGGAGGCCACCACCGAGGCCCCCGCCCCGGTCGTCCGCGAGCAGCGAAGGGTGACCCCCATGCCCCCCACCTCCTGCGCACGGCTGCGCGATGCCCGTGCGCTCGCCGCCCTCGGGCTGGCCGCCGGGATCACCGTGCCCGCCGCGCTCCTGGGCGGTCCGCAGGCCGCCGCCCTGACGGCCGCGCCCGCCCCGGCCTCCCTGGCCGCCGACCAGCAGCCCGTCTGCGGCGACCCGGAGGCCAAGGACTTCCCCATCGAGACCCGGATCCAGGACGCCCCGGACAGATACGCCTCCGGCGGCGGCTATGGCACCTGGTTCCTCGACCTCACCAACACCACCGACACGCCCTGCCGGGCCCTGCACCCGGTCCTCGTCCTCGCCGACCGCGACCGCAGGCTGACGTCGGACCAGATCCAGCTGGAGTTCTCCGAGCCCGGCCGCCCCGGGATCGAACACCGGGTCACCTGGGAGAGCACCGACCGCGACGAGCAGATCGGCGTCTTCGGCGGCGAGCCGGACGATCGGCGCGAGAAGGCGGAGGGCGGGGAAGGGGGCGGGGCGGGGACATCCAGTCGCACGGACACGGAAGACACGGACACGGAAGACACGGACACGGAAGACACGGACACGGAAGACACGGACACGGAAGACACGGACACGGAAGACACGGACGCGGGCACGGGCACGGAAGACACGGACGCGGGCACGGGCACCGGCTCCGATGCTGATGCCGATGGCTCCGGTGACGCTTTCCGCGGGTTCACCGTTCCCGCCGGCGCGACCGTCTCCGTCCGCGTCCGGATGGCCTTCACCTCCGACACCGCCCCCGGCCCGGTCACCGCCCACGCCGCCGTCGTCCAGCGCCGCCACCAGGACAAGGCCAAGGGCGGCGGGCGCGAGGACGGCGAATGGGTGGGGGAGTTGGAGGACTACCCCTTCGTGATCGTCGACGGCGCCACGGGCGGCATCCGCGAACCGGAACAGCCCCGGCCCGAGCGCCCGCGGCCGGAGAGCCCGCAGCCGGAGAGCCCGCGCTCGGAGCGCCCCGGCCTGGAACGTCCCTCTCCGGAACCCGCCGACCCGGAGCGCGCCGACCCGGGCGACGGCACCCGCGCCGACCCGGGCGACGACGCCCGCACGGACCCGGGCGACGGCCCCCGTACCGAGGCGGGTGACGGCACCCGCACGGGCCCCGGCACCGGTCGGGACCCGTCCCCGGACCGCGACCCCGGCCCCCGGCCGCCGACCCGCCCCGGAGCCGGGGAGGAGGGCAGGGGCGCCGACGAGGACCACCCCGGGCGCCCGCCCCGCGACGGCCTCGGCCGCCCGCTCCCCGAACTCGCACGCACCGGACCGGAGTCACCGGCCTGGGCCGGGGTCGCCGCCGGGGTGCTCCTGCTCGGCGGGGCCGCCCTGCTGCGGCATGCCCGCCGGGCCCGCCGCGCCACGGACTGACCGGCTGTCGCCGTACGTTCCGTGGTGCGGGGCCGCCCCGGCGGGGGCCGGAACGGAGCCCGTAGCGCCGCCCGTTCACCCGCGTCTGCAACCATCGGGCCGTGGACTACCCGAACGACCAGGCACCTGGCGCACCGATCCGCTCCGGCATCCCCGAGCACGGCCGTATCCCGAAGTACTACGCGGTCAAGGCCCGTATCGCGGTGCTGCTGGACGAGTTGGGCGAGGGCGGGCTCCTGCCCACCGAGCGGGAACTCGCCCAGCGGCACGAGGTCGCGCGCGAGACCGTCCGCCAGGCCCTGCGCGAACTCCTCCTCGAAGGGCGGCTGCGGCGGCAGGGGCGCGGCACGGTCGTCGCCGGACCCAAGCTGGAGCAGCCGCTCTCGCTGGCCAGCTACACCGAGGGCGTCCGCCGCCAGGGCCGTCGGCCCGGCCGTCACCTGATCGGCCTGGACCGTTTCCCCTGCCCCGAGGCGCTCGCCGCCGAGATCGCGGTCGAGCGGGGCGAGCCGGTCTGGCACCTGGAGCGGGTGCTGCTCGCCGACGACGAGCGCGTCGGCCTGGAGAGCACGTACGTCGGTGTCGCCCGCGTCCCGGACCTGGACACGGAGTTCGACCCGGACTCCTCCTTCTACGCCTACCTGCGCGACCGCCTCGGAATCGCCTTCGGCGACGCCGACGAGCGGATCGAGACCGTGCTCGCCACCCCCCGCGAGGCCCTGCTCATCGGGACCCCGCCCGCCCTGCCGATGCTCCTGATCCACCGGCTCTCCCGGGACGCCGACGGCCGGCCGCTGGAGCGCGTGCGGACCCTGTTCCGGGGCGACCGCTTCTCCTTCTCCACCCGTCTGCGAGGCGAGGAGCGGAGCTGAGAGGGACCGTCGCCTGCTTCACCACACGGGCCGAGACCCATTCACGTCACGGAAAGATAATGGGTCTGGTCCAAACTTGCGGGGTCGTTCACCGTCCCGTCGGTGAACGGACGCGTGCGGGACACCCGTCCCGAGGAGCGTGGCCGTCGTGAGAGTCATCGTCGTAGGAGCCGGCGTGGTGGGAGCCATGCACGCCTGGCACGCAGTCAGCCGCGGCCACGAGGTCGTACAGATCGAGCGCGAGAGCGAGGCGCGCGGGGCATCGCTCCGCAATTTCGGACAGATATGGGTCAGCGGCCGGGCCGGCGGCGAGGAGCTGGAGACCGCCCTGCGCGCCCGCGAGCTGTGGGAGGCCGTCGGGGAGCGGGTGCCCGGAGTCGGCTTCCGGGCCTGCGGTTCGCTCACCCCGCTGCGCACCGGACGCGAGATCGCCGTCGCCGAGGCGGCCGTCGCCCGGCCCGACGCGGCGGCGCGCGGCTACAAGCTGCTCACCGCCGACGAGGCCCGGGCGATCAACCCGGCGCTGCGCGGAGCGTTCACCGCCGCCCTGTGGTGCGAGCGGGACGCGGCGGTCGAACCGCGCACCGCCCAACTCGCCTTGAAGGAAAACCTGCTGGCCTCCGGCCGGTACACCTACCTCGCCGGCCGTGAGGTGCGTGACGTCGTGGGGACCGCCTCCGTGCGCGACGACCACGGCGACGTCCACACCGGTGACGCCGTGATCCTCGCGACCGGCGCCTGGCTCGGCGGGCTGGTCCGGGAGCTCGCCGGGCCCGAGCTGCCCGTGCGCCGCGTCCGCCTCCAGATGATGCAGACCGACCCGCTCGGCGAACCGCTCACCACCTCCGTCGCCGACGCCGACAGCTTCCGCTACTACCCCGCCTACCGGGGCGAGGCGCTCGACGCCCTCAACGCCGGACAGGCCCAGGACCCGGTCGCCGCCGAGCACCGCATGCAGCTCCTCATGGTGCAGCGCCGCGACGGCGGGCTGACCATCGGCGACACCCACGAGTACGGGCACCCCTTCGCCTTCGACACCGTCGAGGAGCCCTACGAGCACCTCACCCGGGTCGTCGAGGCCTTCCTCGGCCGCCCCCTGCCGCGCGTCCGCCACCGCTGGGCGGGCGTCTACGCCCAGTGCACCGACACCTCACGCGTCGTCCACCGGCAGCAGGTGTCCGACGGGGTCTGGCTCGTCACCGGGCCCGGCGGGCGCGGCATGACGTGCTCGCCCGCCATCGCCGAAACGACCGCCGACCAACTGGGCTGGTGAAACACATGACTTCCCCGACCGACAGCACACGCGACCCCTACCGCCTCGTCGTCCTCGACATGGCCGGCACCACCGTCGCCGACGACGGCCTCGTCGAGCAGGCCTTCTCCGCAGCCGCCCAACGCCTCGGCGTGCGCCCCGGATCCGACGAACACGCCCGCCAACTCGCCTACGTACGCGCCACCATGGGCGAATCCAAGATCACCGTCTTCCGGCACCTCTTCGCCGCCGAGGGCGAGGACGAGGACGGCGACGGCGGCGAGGACAGGGCTCAGCAGGCCAACATCGCCTTCGAGGAGGCGTACGGCGAACTCGTCGACGGCGGCCGCATCGCCCCGCTCCCCGGCGCCCGCGAGGCCGTCGAGCGGCTCGCGTCCGAGGGCCGCACCGTCGTCCTGACCACCGGGTTCGCCCGCACCACCCAGGACGCCATCCTCGCCGCCCTCGGCTGGCAGGACCTCGTCCCGCTCACCCTCTGCCCCGCCGACGCGGGCGGCCGGGGCCGGCCGTTCCCGGACATGGTGCTGGCCGCCTTCCTGCGCACCGGAGCCGTGGAGGACGTCCGGCGGACCGTGGTGGCCGGCGACACCTCGTACGACATGCTCAGCGGCGTACGCTCCGGCGCCGGGATCGTCGCCGGGGTCCTCACCGGCGCCCACGACAAGGACCAGCTGGCCCGGCACGGCGCGACCCACGTGCTCGGGTCCGTCGCCGAGCTGCCCGACCTCGTCGCGCGCGCCGAGGCGGCCGGGCTGCCCGCCGCCGCTGCCCGGGCCGGGGCATGAGCGCCCCCGCCCAGGCCCCCGCCGCCGGTGGGCGCGGCCCCGGTCGGGCCGCCCCCGCCGCCCCCGGCGGCATCCGCTTCGAGGGCGTCACCGTCGCCTACGGCGGGAACGTCGTCCTCGACCGGCTCGACCTCACCGTCGGACCCGGCGAGGTGATGGCCCTCCTCGGGCCGTCCGGCTCGGGCAAGACCACCGCCCTGCGGGCCGTCGCCGGGTTCGTCCGCCCCGCCTCCGGGCGGGTGTTCCTCGGCGGCCGGGACGTCACCGCCCTGCCCCCGCACCGGCGCGGCATCGGCATGGTCGTCCAGCAGTACGCCCTCTTCCCGCACCTCAAGGTCAAGGACAACGTGGCCTTCGGGCTCAAGGCCCACCGCACCCCGAAGGCCGACATCCCCGGCCGGGTCACCGAGGCGCTCGAACTCGTCGGCATGGCCGCGTACGCCGAGCGCCATCCGCGCGAGCTCTCCGGCGGCCAGCAGCAGCGCGTCGCCATCGCCCGCGCGCTCGCCATCCGCCCCGGCGTCCTGCTCCTCGACGAACCGCTCTCCGCCCTCGACGCCCGGCTCCGCTCCGGCATGCTCGCCGAACTCGCGCGGCTGCACCGGGAGTTGCCGGACGTATCGATCCTGTACGTCACCCACGACCAGGTCGAGGCCCTCACCCTCGCCGACCGGATCGCCGTCATGGACCGGGCCCGGCTCCAGGACTGCGGCACCCCCCAGGAGCTGTACCGCCGCCCGCGCACCGAGTTCACCGCCTCGTTCGTCGGCAACGCCAACCTTCTCCCGGTCACCGTCACCGGTGAAGGAGCCGTCGCATTCGGCGGACACGGGCTCGCCGCCCCCACCGGCCCCGCCGCCCCCGGAGCCACCGCGACCCTCTGCGTCCGGCCGCACCTGGTCGGCCTCGGAGACGGGCCCAACGCGCTCACCGGCAGCGTCACCGAGGTCCAGTGGCGCGGCTCCACCCACCGTGTCCACGCCGACGTCGACGGCCACCGCCTCATGGCCGACCTCCGCGAACTGCGCGAGCCCCCGGCCATCGGCGACCCGGTCACCCTGCACTTCGCGGCCGAGGACGCGGTGCTGCTCCCAGCGGGGGCGGGCGACCAGGCGGGGGCGGGCGACCAGGCGGGGGCGGCCGACCCGGCGGGGGTCGGCCCATGACCGGCACTGTCGCCGCCACCGGCACTGCCACCGCCGCCGTGCCCCGCACCCCCGCCGGACCGGCCACCCCCGCCGCGCCCGGCCCCGCCCCCGCACGGTCCCGCTCCGTCCCCACCTGGGTCTGGGCGCTGCCGCCCGTCGCCGTCCTCGCGCTCGCGTTCCTCTACCCGCTGGCCCTCATCGTCCAGCAGTCCGTCACCCCCGACGAGGGCGGCGTCTCGCTCGACCCGTACGCCGACGTCTTCGCCTCCGAGGTCTTCCGCGACGCGCTCACCACCACCGTGTGGCTCGCCGTCGGCTCGACCGTGGGCTGCCTCGTCCTCGGGTTCGTCCTCGCGCTGATCATCGCGTTCGTCCCGTTCCCCGGCGGGAAGGCGGTCGCCCGGTTCATCGACGTGTTCCTCTCCTTCCCGTCCTTCCTCATCACCCTGGCCCTGCTGTTCATCTACGGATCCGTCGGGATGGCCAACGGGCTCTGGACCGACGTCACCGGGGCGTCCGAGGGGCCCTTCCACTTCCTGACCACCCCCTGGGGCGTCCTGCTCGCCGAGATCACCTACTTCACACCGTTCGTCATGCGCCCGCTGCTCGCCGCGTTCTCCCAGCTCGACACCGGACAGCTGGAGGTCGCCTCCTCGCTCGGCGCCGGGCCCGTCCGGATCATCCGGCAGGTCATCCTGCCCGAGGCGCTCCCGGCCCTCGCCGCGGGCGGCAGCCTCGTCCTGGTGATGTGCCTCAACGAGTTCGGGATCGTCCTGTTCACCGGGGCGAAGGACGTCACGACGCTGCCGATGCTCGTCTACAGCAAGGCGATCCTGGAGTCGGACTACCCGGCCGCCTGCGTCGTCGCCGTCGTCAACATCGCGATCTCCGTGGGCCTCTACAGCCTCTACCGGGTGGTGAGCCGTCGTGCTGGTGCATAGCCGGGCCGGGAAGTGGGCCACCTGGGCCGTCTTCCTCCTCCTCTTCGTCCCGCTGTTCGCGGTCCCCCTGCTCGTCATCCTCGCCGCGTCCCTCGCCACGAACTGGTCCGGCGCCTTCCCCTCCGGACCCACCGTCGAGCGCTACTCCGCCGCGACGAGCGGCGACTCCCTCCAGGCGCTGACCACCAGCCTGGTCACGGCCGTGGCCGCGAGCGTGCTGGCGCTCACCCTCGGCGGCTGGGCCGCTCTCGCCGCCGCCTCTCTCCGCAAGCGCGGAAAGCGGCTCCTGGACGCCCTGTTCATCCTGCCGGTCGCCGTGCCATCGGTGGTCGTCGGACTCGCGGTGCTGGTGGCCTACAGTCAGCCGCCCGTGCTGCTCAACGGGACGCGCTGGATCGTGATCCTCGCCCACACCGTCCTCGTCACCGCGTTCGCGTACCAGTCGGTCTCCGCCGCCGTGCGCCGTCTGGACCCGATGCACGAACAGGCCGCCGCCGGCCTCGGGGCGAGCCCCGCCCGGGTCCTGTGGCGGATCCGGCTGCCTCTCCTGCTGCCCTCGCTCACCTCGGCCGCCGGGCTCTGCTTCGCCCTGTCCATGGGCGAGTTGAGCGCCACGATGATGCTCTACCCGCCGGACTGGACCCCGCTGCCGGTGCAGATCTTCGCCGCCACCGACCGGGGCTCGCTCTTCACCGGCGCCGCCCTCGCCGTGGTCCTGATGACGACGACGCTCCTCGTTCTGGCCGCCGTCTCCCGCATCCGGACCCGCGCCTCCTACCGCTGATCCCCGCCCCGTACCCCTGGAGAATCCCCATGCGCAACCGCAGCCGCAACCGTGCCCGCGCCCTCGCCCTCCCCCTGGCCGGCCTCGCCGCCGTCACCCTCACCGCCTGCGGCGGCTCCTCCGCCGCCTCCGACGAGAAGTCCGTCACCGTCTACAGCGCCGACGGCCTCAAGGGCGAGAACGGCGACGGCTGGTACGACAAGGTCTTCAAGGACTTCGAGAAGAAGACCGGCATCGAGGTGAAGTACGTGGAGGGCGGCTCCGGCGAGATGGTGCAGCGCGCCGTCCGCGAGAAGTCCAACACCCAGGCCGACGTGCTCGTCACCCTGCCGCCCTTCATCCAGCAGGCCGACGCCAAGGGCCTCCTCACGGCATACGAGCCCAAGGGCGCCGACCAGGTCGACGGCGCCGACCGGGCGGCCGACGGGAAGTGGACCTCCGTCGTCAACAACTACTTCGGGTTCATCCACAACAAGAAGGAGCTGAAGAGCCCGCCCCGGACCTGGGAGGACCTGCTCGACCCGTCGTACAAGGAGAAGGTCCAGTACTCCACCCCCGGCGTCGCGGGCGACGGCACCGCCGTCCTCATCAAGGCGATGCACGACTTCGGCGGGCAGGAGCCGGCCATGGCGTACCTGAAGAAGCTCCAGACCAACAACGTCGGCCCGTCCGCCTCCACCGGCAAGCTCGCCCCCAAGGTCGACAAGGGGGAACTCCTCGCCGCCAACGGGGACGTCCAGATGAACTTCGCCCAGTCCAAGGACATGCCCAACCTCGGCATCTGGTTCCCCGCCAAGGGCGACGGGAAGCCCACCAGCTTCGCCCTGCCGTACGCGGCGGGTCTCGTCGCGAAGGGCCCGCACAGCGAGAACGGCAAGAAGCTGCTCGACTTCATGCTCTCCGAGCAGGCCCAGCGCGACGTCAGCGCGGTCGGCGGGGGCTTCGCCGCCCGCAAGGACATCGAGGCCACCGACGCCAACGCCGTCGAACTGGCCCGGCTGATGGAGGGCGTGGAGATCTTCGAGCCCGACTGGGCGGACATCGGCGCCAACCTGGACACGTACATCGACGCCTGGAAGTCGGCCACCGGAAGCTGACCGGTCACCTCTCCGCCACGGATTCCTGCGAAGGTCTGGACCCGGCCCGATTGTCTCGCGAAAGTAACGGGTCTGGTCCAGAAGGCAGTTCGCGTACTGCGTCCCCCGTTCGACCCGCCCTCTCCCTGGAGGATCACGTGTCCCGGTCCCTTTGCCTGTCCCGCCGCTCCGTGCTCGCCACCACCGCAGCCGCGGCCACGACCGCCGCCGTCGGCGGCTCCCTCGCCACCGCCACTCCCGCGCATGCCGCTCCGACCCTCCCCGAGGGCACCAGCAAGGACAAGGTGCTCGTCGTCGGCATGGACGGGCTGCGCCACGACGTCATCGCCGCCGCCAAGGCCCCGCACCTCAAGTCGATGATGGCGAACGGGACGTACGGCACCTCGCTGCTGTACGCCGACCCGATGGCCGCCACCTCCTCCGGCCCCGGCTGGTCGACCATCTCCACCGGCGTCTGGCCCGACAAGCACGGCGTCAAGGACAACTCCTTCGCCGGGAAGAACTACGGGAAGTACCCCGGCTTCCTCGCCCGCCTCGCCCAGGTCCGCCCCCAGCTCTCCACCTACGCCGCCGTCGACTGGAAGCCCCTGGACGCCCAGGGCACGGTCACCCCGGGCGCCGACGCCAAGCTCGTCCTCGACGGCGACCGTGACGGCTACACCGGCCACGACGCCACCATCGCCGCCGAGACCGAGTCGATCCTCCGGAACCAGAACCCGGACGTCCTCTTCGTCTACTTCGGCCAGACCGACATCGCCGGCCACAACTCCGGTGCCGCCAGCGCCGCGTACCGCGCCGCGATCGACGTCCAGGACGGCTACCTCGGCCGCCTCCTGACCGCGATCAGGGCCCGCCCCTCCTACGCCACCGAGCGGTGGACCGTCATCGTCACCACCGACCACGGCCACACCGACTCCGGCGGCCACGGCGGCAGCGCGATCGAGGAGCGACGCACCTTCGTCCTCGCCCAGGGCCCCGGCATCGCGGCCGGCGCCCGCCCCGCCGACACCCGCCTCGTCGACGTCGCCGCCACCGTCTTCCACCAGCTCGGCATCACACCCGACCCCGCCTGGGGCCTGGACGGCAAGCCGGTCCAGCAGCGCTCCACCGACCCGTTCGAGGCCCTGTACCCGGCCCTCTCCGCCCGCGTCGACGAGACCGGCATCCCGGCCGGCGTCCTCGGCTGGACCCACACCGCGCCCAGCGGCTGGTCCGTCGTGAACTCCGCGATGGGCACCGGAGGAGTGGCCGAGTGGCGCGGCTGGTCCTTCGCCACCGACGAGTTCTGGAGCCGCGGCCAGCGCGACCAGTCGCGCGAGCTGAACGTCCGCTCGCGCGGGATCTTCGCGGTCGCCGACTCCGACGAGTGGGCCGACAAGGCCTCGTCGGGCCCGTTCGACTCCACGCTCGTCACCCCGGCGTACGCGGTCGGCGGCAAGTCCACCGTCACCCTCGGCCTCACCACCCTCTACCGGCAGGAGGGCGGCCAGAGCGCCCGCGTCCTCGCCTCCTGGAACGGCGGCACGCCCGTCGAGGTGAAGCGCTACACGTCCGACGTGATCTCCCAGCCCCAGTCGCTCACCCTGGACGTCCCGTCCGGGGCCGCCAACGTGAGCTTCCGGTTCCACTACACCGGCAGCAACAACTGGTACTGGGTGATCGACGGGGTCAAGGTCACCACCGGCTAATTATGCTGGGGGTGCCGGGACGGCGTGGTCCGGGCACCCCCAGCACGCAGTGCGTACGGCAGGAGTCCCGACACATGGCAGAGCGCAAGCCCATCTCATCCTGGCTCACCGACATGGACGGCGTCCTCATCCACGAGGGCACCCCCATCCCCGGTGCCGATGCCTTCATCAAGCGGCTGCGGGATTCCGGGCTGCCCTTCCTCGTCCTCACCAACAACTCCATCTACACCGCGCGCGATCTGCACGCCCGGCTGAAGCGCATGGGCCTGGACGTGCCCGTGGAGAACATCTGGACCTCCGCGCTCGCCACCGCCCAGTTCCTCGACGACCAGCGCCCCGGCGGCACGGCGTACGTCATCGGCGAGGCCGGTCTCACCACCGCCCTGCACGACATCGGGTACGTCCTCACCGACCACGACCCGGACTACGTGGTGCTCGGCGAGACCCGGACGTACAGCTTCGAGGCGCTCACCAAGGCGATCCGGCTGATCAACGCGGGCGCCCGCTTCATCTGCACCAACCCCGACGAGACCGGACCGTCCGCCGAGGGCCCGCTGCCCGCCACCGGCTCGGTCGCCGCCCTCATCACCAAGGCCACCGGCAAGGACCCGTACTTCGCGGGCAAGCCGAACCCCCTGATGATGCGGACCGGCCTCAACGCCATCGGCGCGCACTCCGAGACCAGCGCCATGATCGGCGACCGGATGGACACCGACGTCCTCGCGGGCCTGGAAGCGGGCATGCAGACCTTCCTCGTCCTCACCGGGCTGACGTCCGTCGCGGACATCGACCGCTACCCGTACGGCCCCTCGCACGTCGTCGAGTCCATCGCCGACCTGGTGGACCTCATCGACCTGCCGGACCAGGTGGACCAGGGGAAGCAGCAGGCGGGCAAGGCGGACGGGGCCGCGTAGCCGGACCGGCGCTGACCTGCGCGGGCCGCATCCGCGATCGTCCGAACCGTCCTCCGCACCGTCGTCGGCACCGTCGCCCTGACGTCGCCCGAATGGAGGACTGCGGATGCGGGCCGCCGCCGCGGGCGTGAACCTTCCCGTAGGAGGTTCACGATGCGTTCACTGCCCCTCACGTTCTGTGCCGCAGCGGCGGCCGCGCTCATAGCCGTGCCCGCACCCGCCGCCCTGGCATCCCCGGCCGCCCCGGCCGGTGACGACGACCGGCGCACCGGCACCGTCTCGGTCACCCCGTCCACCATCGCCCCCGGCGGGAAGGTGGAGCTGTGGGTCGATGTCTGCGGCAAGGGCCGCGAGGCGACCGGCAACTCCGACGCCTTCTCCTCGGAGGCCCGCTTCCGCCCCGCCGACGACCAGGGCCTCTTCGCCGAGGCCCGGATCCGGGACGACGCCGAACCCCGCTCCTACGACGTCCGGGTGACGTGCAAGGACGGCCGGGGGAAGGCGACCGGCACCCTCACCGTCGTCCACCACCACCGCCCCTCGCCCGCCGCACCCGTCAAGGCGGGCGGCGGAGGCGCCGTCACCCTCGCCGAACGGTCCACCGAGGCCGAGGGCCCCGGCACCCGGCACGCGGTGATCGGTCTGGTGCTCGCCGCCGTCGCGGCCGTCGCCGTCGCCCTGCGCACCTCGCGCCGGCGCCGTGACCCGGCCGGCAGCTGACATGGGAGCCCCGGACCGCCCGGCAGGCAACGGGCGACTGCTCACCGGAGTGACCTGGGCCGTGCTGCTGCTAGGCCTGTGGATCTGGGGCCGGGAGGCCGGCGGCGGGCTCGGCGGCCTGTCGGGGCCCACCACCGGCGATGTGGCCGCGGTCGGCCGCCCCCTCGGGGCGGAGCTGCCCCCGGCCCACGACCCGCTCGACGGGGCGGCCCCCGAACGCGTCGAGGTCCCCTCCGTGGGGATCTCGGCCCCCGTCATCACCCGCGGCCTCGACCGGGACGGGGCCATCGACCCGCCCCCGTACGGCATGCCGAAGACCGCCGGCTGGTACGGCGACGGCACCCAGCCCGGCGCGAAGGGCGCGGCCCTGTTCGTCGGCCACGTCGACACCGACACCAAGCCGGCGGTCTTCTACGGGCTCAGCGCGGTGAAGCCGGGCGCCCGGATCGAGGTCACCCGGGCCGACGGCAGCGTCGCGGAGTTCACCGTGGACGACGTCCAGCTCGTCACCCGGACACGCTTCGACGCGCAGAAGGCGTACGGACCCCGCGAGGACGGCCGGGCCGAGCTGCGGCTGATCACCTGCGGCGGAACGTACGACCACGAAACCCGCTCCTACACGGCGAACGTGGTCGTCTCCGCCTACCTCACCGGTGCGCAGGCCACGGCGGAGCGGAACAGCCAGGTCTGACGGCCCTCTGCCTCGACGGGCGGCCGGAGCCGTTCATCGAGGCAGAGGAACCAGGGGGAGCGGACCGCGTCAGCCGTTGCGGTGGGCGCTGCGGCGGCGCATGGCGAACAGCACGCCGCCACCGGCCAGGAGCAGGGCGACAGCGCCGCCCGCGATGGCGACGGTGTTGTTGCTGCTGCCGGTCTCGGCGAGGTCGCCGGAACCACCCGCGGTCGCGGGCTGCGACTCGGAGGCCGTCGGCGTGGGGGCGGGCTCGTCCGACGCGGACGGTGTGCTCGAAGGCGTGTCGGACGGCGTGCCCGAGGGGGTGTCCGAGGGGGTGTCGGAGGGGGTGTCGGACGGCGTCGTCCCGGGGGACGGCGGCGTGGACGTGCTCTGGCTGGGGGACGGCGAAACCGGGTCCGGAGACGGCTCCGTGACGCAGTCCTTGCCGCCCTCGGGCCCGTTCCACGCGGCGATCAGCTTGTCACCGATGACCGCGCCGTCCGGCCCCTTGGGAGCCGGGCCGTGGCCTTCGCCCTCCTGGCCGTCGTAACGGGTGCTGCCCTTGTACAGGTCGATCTGGGCGAAGCAGCCCGCGTCGGGGACGGGGATGGTGAGCGTGTCGGATGCTCCGTCCGCGACGCTGACGGTGTCGAAGCCGACGAGCACCTGCTGCCCCGACTTCGCGAACGTCGGGCCGTGCGCGAGGTAGGAGGCCAGTGAGACGGTGCAGCCCCCGCCGTCCCCCCGCACCTGGAGGCTGATGGTGCCGTCGGCCGCGGGCGTGATGGCGGCCAGACCCTGCTGGGCCGTCCACGGCTTGCCGTCCGACAGAAAGGCGCACTTGGTCTCGGCCGGGTCGACACCGCCCGGCAGCGTCCGGGGCTGGGTGTAGCCGGAGGCGTCCTTGTCACGCCATCCGCTGCCGCCGTCGGTGGCAGCGGCGGTGCCGGTAGCCGCGACCGCCGCCCCGAGAGCCAGGGCTATGGACACCGGCACGCGCCGGGTGAAGCTGTGCAGCATGGGTTTCCTTATTTTCCGGTGTGTCGCAGGGGGCGAGCCCGGCTGAAAGATCGGCTCCAGGACGCACGTGTGGCATCGCACGACGTGCCACCGGGGAGGGGAAACACCCGGAACACCCTGGGGGTCGGGCTCACGAGGCATATTTGCCGTAGACCGCGGGGTTGTCAATCAAAGGGCGACGAACAAGAGCGGGTGGCAGTGACGCTGACGTGTCCTCAGCCCGTTCTCCGCCCGCGCACACGCGGTCACGGCGCGCGTGGGCCCGATATGCGCAGGGCCCCGGGAAGTCTCCCGGGGCCCTGCGGATGTCAGGCGTCCATGGTGCTGAGCGCTGGTGCTAGTCCGTCAGTCGCACGGAGAAGTCACACCACGCGGTCCACTGCGAAGTGGCGGGGCCGTCCTGGACCCGCACCCTCCAGCGGTAGTCGCCGTTGCCGAGCCTGCCCTGGGGGAACTGGTAGACAGCGGTGTGACTGGCCTTGGTGGTGGCCTTCTTGGTGAGCACCGGACTGCCGTCCGTCCCGGTCACCTCGAACACGACCTTCCGGCCCGGCCGGTCCGCGTCGGGCCTATCGACGGATCCGGGGGGCGTCACCGATTCGAGGGTGGCGGCCAGACTCGGACTGTCGGTAGTGACCCGCGGCGGGTTGTCCGGGATGCCGCAGAACTGGAAGCCCGAGTAGGCGTTGTCCGAGATCCGCGGCACCCCGGGGGTCGCGAGGAGCAGGTCGGGGTCGCCGGCGGGCGCTGCCCGGGTGCTCTCCGGCTTGGGGTCGGCCATGGAGAAGGGAGCGGCCACCGCTCCGACGACCAGGGCGGCCGTCAGGGCGATCGCGGCCCGTGACCACGTACCGGAGTTCTTGTTCAACAGACGCATCGCTTCTGTCTCTTCCTGGAGGTGGGCGGGCTACTTGACGGAGAGCGCGTGGTCGGTGTTCGCCGTGGTGACCCGCTCGCACCGGTAGGTGGACCAGCGGTGCTCGGCGACCAGTTTCTTGCCCAGCGCGTCACAACCGCCGAGGTTCTTCAGCGTCTCGTAGGCGACCCAGGTGGCTGACGTGTTGTTCTTCATCTCGTTCGCCGCGACGTAGGCGGCGGCGTCGGCGCCGGAGGTGACACCCTCGGTGCCGTCCCAGTCGTAGTGCACACCCAGCCACACACGGGCGACGGCGTTCTCGTTCGCCGCCGCCGAGAAGCTGCTGAAGGTGCGCGTCACACCGGTGGCGTGCGGGTCATTGGTGGTACCGGTGAAGGTGATGTCGTCGGTGGCGAACCACTGCTCCATCGCCTTCGCCCACGCGCCGCCGAAGGTGGCGTGCCCCGAGACGTAGGCGGGGAAGGCCGGGGAGAAGTGATTGCCCTGGTGGTTCTGCGACAGCGGCTGCCAGTTGGGATCGACCGTGGTGGCCGCGTTGCCGTCCCCGTCGAGCCGGATCGCGGACTCCGGACGCCACAGGTCCAGGTCGGTCCGGTACTTGGCGTCCCAGGCGACGATGCTCGCATCCGCCATGGCGAAGGCGGTCAGTGCGAACAGCTTGGCGTTCGCGGTGACGGACAGCCCGCGGTCCCGCGACACGGTCTGGGTGAACTCGAAGAGCTGGCCCGGGGGCTTGTAGGTGCCGTCCAGGTCGTTGGCCCAGAAGAGAGCCGCCTGCGTCTGGTCGGCCGTGCGCTGGGTCGAGTCGGATTTGCCGAGGGACTTCACCTGGTTGACCTGCTTGGCGTACTCCGCGCTCCGCAGTACCTCGGAGCTGCCGGCGAGCGTGGCGAGGCTCTTCGGACGGAACTGGGAACCGGATGCCATGCCGAACGGCTTGAGCAGGCCCCAGCCCGGGGTCTCGGCGTTGCCGCTTCCCGTGGGCCGCCACTGGCCGGGGGCCGTGCTGGGCGTGTACGAGGTGTTACTGGTGGCACCGTCGCTCTGCCGGTCCTGGATCATGGCCGCCGCGGCCTGCTGGCCGACGGAGGTGCCGGCCGCACGCTGGGCGCCGGTGACCCCGGCCGGGATGGTGGCGCGAGCCTTCGCGAGATCCTCGTCGAAGTTGCGCTGCGGGTACACCGACCGCAGCACGTCGAACGCCGCGTGGTCGATGGCGCTGTTGATGTCCGGCAGTTCACCGGACGAGGCGACCTTGACGAGGTAGGCGTCCCCCAGGCACTTCGTGGAGCCCTGGGCGCACTGCGCGGAGTTCGCGGCGTCGTAGATCGCGCCGTGCATCATCGCGCCGGCCCGGGCCAGCGGCCCCGGAGCGCCGCCGATCTGACGGTAGGTCGCCTGCAGCACGTCGTTCCAGTAGGTGACGTGGTCCTGGACGGGGTCGGCCGGGACCTCGTAGGTGACCAGCATCGACGGTCCGTTGCTCGGCGCGTCGCCGGAGGCGAAGATCTTGTACGCCTTGGTGTCGGCCTCGTCGGTGGCGCGGATGCCGATGGCGTTCTCCGCACGGTCCGCCACGGCCCATTCCTTCACCAGGCCGGTGACATCGGTCTGGATCCACTGGGAGCCGCAGGCCGGGGAGTGGCCGAGGGTCTCTGTGGAGGTCGCGGCCTTCGAGCGCCAGGCGGGCTGGTTGCTCCAGCGGGTGGAGGCGGAGGTGAGCCCGGTGTCCCAGAGCTCCCATGACCTCGGCTCGCAGGAGTCGGACCAGACCGCGTAGAGGTTCAGCTCCGCGTTGAGGATCTCCTTGCCCGAGACGACGAAGTTCCTCGGGAAGTGCACGAAGGAGCGTGCCGCCTGCTTGCCGTACTCACGGCCGACGGGCAGGTCGATGGAGGCGGAGAGATCCTCGGTCACGCCGTCGCGTACGGCGGTGTCGAAGTTGGTGCCGAAGAAGACGGCAGGGTCGATGGTGACCGGGAACTGCGTGTCCTTGTCCGCGAGGAACTCCCGGTCAGGGGTCAGCCGCAGCTCCAGGTCCTCGCCCTGCCCCGCGACCTTCAGGCCCACAGGGGCGCGGTTGGTCGCCGCGAGCCCCTGCTTGTTGCGGGAGGCGTCCCACATCACCGGGGCAGGGAGCCTGCCCACGGTCTTCTTGGTCCTGGTGTCGGTGAACGTGACGGAGCTGTCCGCGTTCTGCGTGGTGTTCAGTCCCTCCGCCGAGAGCGGGAGAGTGATACGGGCCGCCGCGTCGGCCGCCGATCGGTCCTTGACCACCAGATACTGCTCGAACCCGGTCCGCGTCGCCTCGACCACCAGGTCGGTGGCGGGCCGGACGTTCACATAGGTGGCCTTGTTGCCCTTGAGGACGGGGTCGGGCAGCGCGCCCTCCCAGCCCAGGCTGACCTGGTGCGCTCCGCCGCCGAGCGTGACCAGGTCGCCGCCGGCGGCGCCGGTGCGCCCGGCGAGCTCAAGGCCGCGGGGGTGGCTCTTGGCCCGCACCGAACCGTCCTCGGCCTTCTCCAGGTCGACGTCGATGGCGGACCAGGTCGTGCCCTCGCGGAACCGGACCGGTCCGGCGTGGGTCTCCTGCGTCATGGTGCCGTCGGGGTTGGCCCAGAGTGTGGTGTTCTCGGTCCGTGCGCCGAGAACCTCGATCTGACGCTCCTGGGCAGCGGCGGCGACACGGGCCGACACTTCGTCCGGGGCCTCGGCGGCCTTGTCGCGCGCGGGCGCCTGAGCGGCGTCGGCCACCTTCCTGCCCTGCGTGCCGTCGGCGACCGCGGTGCCGACCGTCACACCGACCTCGGCCAGCAGCAGCACGGACAGCGGCACGGCCAGTGCCCTCAGCCGTCGTGCGCCCCCGCCTCTTCGTGCGGACTCAGCCACGGACAGGCGTATGGATCTTCGCATCGATGAACCCCCCCAGTAATCGTGCATCTGTTCGATAACGCGAGTCGAACAATGGCACCTCATCGCTGCCCCGGGCCACCCCCTTTTCCCGTCTTCGACAAGTGATCTTCGCCATCAGGGATCTTTGCGGGTTCACCGCACCTGGTCGGCCGATCGGGTGTATCTACTCCGGCGGCGAGGGGGTGCGAGGCGCGAGGCGTGGGCGGCCCGCCCTGCCGCACCGGCCTGCCTGCCGGCGGCCCGATCGCGTCGCGGAGTTGCGGGACCGGACCCTCGTAGGCGCACGTCGCTGCGGGGGTCGCCCGATGGGGGCAGGGAACGATCAAAGCCCCCTCACTGAACGTGAGGGGGCTTTGACTGTGCGTGCGCCGTCAGGGACTCGAACCCCGGACCCGCTGATTAAGAGTCAGCTGCTCTAACCAACTGAGCTAACGGCGCCTGCTGACCTGGAGAACTCTACCCGACTCCCAGGGGTGCTCCGAACCATTTACCGGACGCCACGCCCTGTCAGATAGTCGTTTTTTTCCTTTGTTCCGTCAAAATGCGATATGTCAGGAGAGTTAAGAGACTGACGCCCGTTACGGCTGCGCCCAAAGATCTTGACGAATGACGAGTGCGGAGGGGAATCGCATGACTGTGCCGGTCTTCGAGGAGTACGAACCCGCCATCGACTGCGGATGTGCGGGGTGCGCCGTGCGGCGCCGCTCCGCCGCGAGGGCTCTGCCGGTGGGGCGCGGCGGCCACCCCGCCGCGCACGGCGCACGCCGCGCCCTGGTGCTGGCCACGGCCGCCGGGGTGGTCCTCTCCTGCGGAGCCGCGGGTGCGTCCGCGGCCGCGGGGTATGTCCCTCTGGCCCCGCGCGCCGACGGGGGAGCCGATCCGGAACCGGCGACCCCGCAGGGGGAGAAGGGGCCGCTGCGGGGCGCCGGCGCATCGGGCCCGCCGTCCGCCGGATCGGCCGCGCCGAAGACGACCCGGGCCGAGATCATCGACCGGGCCAAGCGGTGGGTGAGCGCGAAGGTCCCGTACAGCATGGAGAAGTACTGGTCGGACGGCTACCGCCAGGACTGCTCGGGCTATGTCTCGATGGCCTGGAACCTCGGCAGCAACGAGTGGACCGGCAGCCTCGCCGCTTACGGGACCCGGATCGCCCGCGCCGACCTCCAGCCCGGCGACATCCTCCTCTTCCACAACCCGGCCGACCCCTCCGAGGGCTCGCACGTCACGATCTTCGGCGGCTGGACCGACTCGACGCGCACCCGTTACGTCGCCTACGAGCAGGCGCGCCCGCGGACGCGGAAGCAGTCGACGCCCCTGGCGTACTGGAACAACTCCGACCGTTACGTGGCGTACCGGTACAAGGGGGTCACGGGTGGATCGCCCGGCTCCGGATCCTCCACCGCCTTCCCCGGGGCCGAGCAGTTCGGCCCCGGCACCAAAAGCGATCACGTCACCCAGCTCGGCCGGATGCTGGTCCAGCGGGGCGGCGAACGTTTCTACGCGGTCGGCCCCGGGCCCGTGTGGACCGCGGCCGACCAGAGGGCGACCCAGGCGTTCCAGCGGGCGCAGGGCTGGCAGGGCGAGGAGGCGGACGGCCTCCCGGGCCCGCACACCTGGCACCTGCTGGCCACCGGCGACGGACGGAACATTCCGGCCGCCGGTGCGGGCGGCAGCCCGAATACAGCCGTCGCGTTCCCCGGACGCGGCTATTTCAAGCCGGGTCAGTCCAACAGCCATGTCGACCGGCTCGGCGAACAGTTGGTGAAGAAGGGATACGGCAAGCACTACGTGTCGGGCCCCGACCCGCGCTGGACCGAGGCCGACCGCCGCAACGTCGAGGCGTTCCAGCGGGCCCAGGGCTGGCGCGGCGGAGCGGCCGACGGCTATCCGGGGCCGGAGACCTGGCGCCGGCTCTTCGCGTGACGGACGTGACGGACGTGACGGAAAGGAAGCGGTACCCGGTGACCCCCAACGACGACCAGACCCCCCGGACCACCCCCACCCCCAACTCCCTGGACGACCAGCTCCCGCCGTCCCTCTTCGCCCCGCCGGGCGAGGGAAGCCCGCCCCCGCTCTTCGGTTCGGCCGCCGACAGGACCCCGCCGCCGGAGCGTGGGCTTCCGCCCCGACCGGGCGCCGACTCCGCACCTCCGCAGGACGCGAAGCCCGCGCCAGGGCCGGTGCCGGAGGCCGGGTTCGGGCCGGAGGCCGGGTCCGGGCCGGAGGCCGAGCTTCCGCCGCCGCTGTTCGGCCGCGCGGGCAAGGGCTCCCCGCCCCCGCTCTTCGGTTCGGCCGCCGACGGGACCCCGCCGCCGGACGGTGAGCTTCCGCCTTCCCCTCCGCCGGACGACGCGCCTGGACCGACGCTGCTCGGCCGCGCGGGCCGGGACTCCGCCGCATCCGACGCCGGCAAGGCCCGGTCCGCGACTCCTGGGACCGGAGCCCCGGAGTCCCCGAACGCGAGCCTGCGCCTCGGCCCCACCCCGGGCCGCCGGACGGGCGGGCCGGGCCCGATCCCCGCCGCCGCTGCCGCTGGTCGCGCCGACGATGCCTCCGTCGGTGAGCGTCCCGCCTCCGACCGTGCCACCCCGGGCCGCCGGACGGGCGGGCCGGCCCCGGCTGTCGCCGCCGACGGCCGCCCCAGCCCCGGCGGCCCTGTGCCGCTCGACGGGAACCTCCATCTCAAGCCCGTCCGGCGTTTGAGGACGGAACGCTCGGCGGAGTGGACCCCGCATCCGTCGTACGGGGCCGAGCCGGGCGCCGGCCAGGGCCCTGCCCGGCAGGCCCCGCCCGGACACGGGCCCCAGGACGGCGACCCCGGGCCCGACACCGAACTGGACCTCGTCCTGGACCTGGCCCCCGGCGGCAGGCCCGCCTCCGCCACGTTCTCCGTACCGGTACCAGTACCGGTACCCGCGTCCCCGACCGCCGCCGCGACACCCGCTCCGGCCGCGACGACGCCCTCGTACCCCGGCCGCCGCCACTCCGTCATCGCCAACGAGACCACCGCCTCCATCCCCGTACACCTCCTCTTCCGAGACGACCAGGAGCCGGCCGAGCCGGCCAAGCCGGCCGAGTCGCGCGATCCTGGCGCCGCGGCGGCGCTGCCCGCGGCCGTCGTCCGCCGCCCCGCCACCGACGACCGCCGCCCCGCCACCGACGACCGCTCGCCCGCCACCCGGCGGCCCCCCGTGCCGCGTTCGCCGCAGACCCGCGTCCAGCCGTCGACCCGGCCCGCGCCGGTCGCCGACCCCCGCCTCGCCGAACGGCCCGGCCCCGCCCTGCCCGGCTCCGCCGCCCTCCTCGTCGGCGCGGCCGCAATCGCCGGCGGACTGGCCGTCCTGTGGTGGCGCGGCGCACTGCCCGCCGCCTGGCAGACGGCCGTCGGCCTCGCCCCCCGGGCCGACCTCGGGATCGGCTTCGGCGCCTGGGCCCTGCTCGCCCTCCTCGCCACCGTGGTGCTCCTCGCGCTCGGCGGCCTCGGGCGGGGCCGGGTCGGGTACGCGTGGGTGCTGACGCTCTTCGGCGACTACCGGGGCAGCGTCCGGCGCACCGGCCTCGTCTGGGTCTCGCCCCTGCTGCTGCGCCGCCGCGTCGACGTACGGCTGCGGCACTGGCGCAGCGAGCCGCTGCCCGCCGTCGACGCGAACGGCACCGCGTTGCGCGTGGTCGTCCTCGTGGTGTGGCGGATCGAGGACACGGTCCGGGCCGTCCTCGGCATCGAGGACCACGAGGCGTATCTGAGCGCACAGGTCGAGGCCGCGATGGCCCGGGTCCTCTCGCAGCTGCCCGCCGACGCGTTCCACGAGGACGCCCCGAGCCTGCGCGACGCGGAGGCGGTCGGCGACGCCCTGACCCGGATGCTGAAGGCGGACTGCGAACCCGTGGGCGTCGAGGTGTACTCGGCGCAGCCGACCGGCATCGAGTACGCCCCCGAGGTCGCGGCGGCGATGCAGCGGCGGCGGATCGCCGCGATCGACTCGAAGCACCGGGACAGCGTGCTCACTTCCGTCGTGGACGCGGTCGACGACACCGTCAACCGGCTCACCACACGCGGCATCGTCGAACTCGACGACTACGAACGCAAGGCACTCGTCAAGGACTTGACGGTCGCCTTCTACACCGGTCGCAGCGGGGGAGGAGACGGGGCCTGAGGTGCTCGGCGGGCGCCGGGCGAGGTGGGGGAGGGGTGTGGGGGCGGCCCGGGGCAGTCGGCCGGCCGCTGGAATATGACCCCTCATTGGTCTGGACATGTTCACGTCCCGTCAATAATCTAAGACTTGGTCTAGACCGCAGCACCTCGCATGCACAGCACCACGCACCAAGTACCACGTACCAAGCGCGCAGCAGTCGAGCAATGCTCATGGAACCTCCCCCACGTTCTAGAGGAGCGACAGCCCATGCGGAAAAAGGCAAGCGCGGCCGTGATCGGTCTGGCGATAGCGGGCGTCTCGGTGCTCGCGACCACGAGCGCCAGCAGCCACGGCTACACGGACTCCCCGATCAGCCGTCAGAAACTCTGTGCCAACGGCACGGTGACCGGCTGCGGCAACATCCAGTGGGAGCCGCAGAGCGTCGAGGGGCTCAAGGGCTTCCCGGCGGCAGGACCGGCGGACGGCAAGATCTGCTCCGGCGGCAACGGGCAGTTCGCCCAGCTCGACGACCCGCGTGGCGGCAACTGGCCCGCCACCCAGGTCACCGGCGGACAGGGCTACAGCTTCCGCTGGCAGTTCACCGCCCGCCACTCCACCAGCGACTTCCGCTACTACATCACCAAGGACGGCTGGGACTCCACCAAGCCGCTCACCCGGGCCGCGCTCGAATCGCAGCCCTTCATGACCGTGCCCTACGGCAACAAGCAGCCTCCGGCCACGCTGACCCACCAGGGCACGATTCCCACGCAGAAGAACGGCAAGCACGTCATCCTCGCGGTGTGGAACGTCGCGGACACCCAGAACGCGTTCTACGCCTGCTCCGACGTTAAGTTCTGACGCTCCTTCAGTTATCGTGCGGCGCCATGAGAGGTACCGGCACCGTCGCGGAGCTCGTACGACGTCAATGGGGTGACCACCGGCCCGCCCTGAAGCACGGCCCCACCGTGCTCAGTCATCACCAGGTGGTCGAGGGCGCCGCCGCACGGGCGGCGCTCCTCGCGGACCTTCTTCCGCGAGGCGGTGTGCCGCACCTCGGCATACTGCTGGACAACACCCCCGAGTTCCCGCTGTGGCTCAGCGCGGCGGCCCTGGCCGGGGCCGCCGTCGCGGGGATCAACCCGACCCGGCGCGGCCCCGAACCGGCCCGCGACATCCTGCACACCGAAGCCCCGGTCCTGATCACCGAGCGCGCCCACCTGCCGCTCCTCGACGGCCTGGAGCTGCCGGGTGTACGGGTCCTGGTCACCGGCACCGAGGCGTACGCCGCCCTCCTTGCCCCCTACGCGGGCGCCCGGCCCGGCGACGCGGTCGTCGCCCCGGTCGGCGCCGACAGCCGCATGCTCCTCTACTTCACCTCCGGCTCCACCGGCGCGCCCAAGGCCGAGAACCTGGCCGCCGCGATGATCGAGCAATTCCTGGCCCGCTGGGAGGAGGCGGCCGCCACCGCCGTCCACGCGGTCCCGGACCCGGTCACCGGCGACCAGGTGACGGCCGCCCTGGCCCTCCGGGCGGGCGCGGCCTTCGACCCGGCCGGCGACGGCTCGTACGCGCCGCTGGACGCCGAGGGCCTCCAGGCCCTGCTCGCCCGCTGCGCCGAGCACGGCAGACCACTCTGACCAGGGAGAAAGCACAGTGGGCGGCCTCCGTGAAGGAGACCGCCCACTGTGTGTCGTGCGCCGTCAGGGACTCGAACCCCGGACCCGCTGATTAAGAGTCAGCTGCTCTAACCAACTGAGCTAACGGCGCCTGCTGACTCGAAAATAATACCTGGTCCGAATGAGTGCTGATGACACCCCTCGTCGCCCCGCCCCCCGGGCCCGGGGGGACGCCGCCGCCCCGCGCGGATCCGGTCCGGCCGCTACAGCGCCAGTGACAGCAGAACCGGCGCCGCCCGGCGGCTGAGGAGGTCGGCCGCCGCCCGCAGCCGGTGCGCGTCCTCGATCGGCAGTGACAGGGCGAGGCAGCCCGCAGCGGAGCCGGCTGTCAGCGGCACGGCCGCGCAGACGGTGCCCACCGCGTACTCCTGGAGATCCAGCACCGGGACCGTGGCGGACTGGGCGTCCAGCTGCGAGAAGAGGATCTTCTCGCTGGTGATCGTCCGGGAGGTGAGCCGGGCCGTCCGGTGCCGGGAGAGGTGGTCGCGCCGCCCGTCGTGGTCGAGCTGGGACAGCAGGCACTTGCCGACCGCGCTGGCGTGCGCGGAGGAGCGGAAGTCCACCCACTCGTTGACCGCCGGCGTCAGCGGCCCGTCCGCGACCTGCTCCACGCTGACCTCGCCGTCGACATACCGGCTGAGATAGACCGCGGCGCCGACGGAGTCGCGCAGCTCGGTCAGGATGTGCTGGAGGCGGTCCTCCAGGGCCTGGCGACGGGCCGCCCCGGAGCCGAGCAGCAGCAGCGAGGCGCCGATGACGTAGGCCCCGTCGCTGATCTGCTCCACGTAACCCTCGCGGCGCAGGGTGAGGAGCAGGGAGGCGAGGTGGCCGGTGGGCAGCCCCGTATCGCGGGAGATCTGGGCATCGGTCACGCCGTTGCCGTGCTGGGAAACCGTTTCGAGCACGCGCAGGGCGTACTGCACCGAGTGGAACGGCGCGGTCGGCTCGGGCTTCAACGCCACGGTGCCCCCCTACCAGGTTGTGACCGCAAGCTTTCGCCTCACGATAGCCGCCGAAACCCCCGTACGGGGCGTCAGTCGACGAGCCGGTGGGCGCGCCCCGGAGCTGTCAACTGGGGCGCACCCGCCTGGCATATGCCACCGTCATGGGCGGAGTCTCAACCGCGAGGTCACAGCACCGCGTTGAGGAACTCGCGCGTACGTTCGTGTGACGGATCGGAGAAGATTTTTTCCGGGGATCCGGCCTCCACGACCCGCCCCGCGTCGAACATCAGCACCTTCTCCGAGACGTCCCGGGCGAAATTCATCTCGTGGGTCACGCAGAGCATGGTGATGTCGGTGTTCCGGGCGATGTCCCCCAGCAGCTCCAGCACGCCCGCCACCAGCTCCGGGTCGAGCGCCGACGTCACCTCGTCCAGGAGCAGGATCTCCGGCTCCATGGCCAGCGCGCGGGCGATGGCGACCCGCTGCTGCTGCCCGCCGGAGAGCTGCGAGGGATGGGCGTCGACCTTGGCGGAGAGGCCGACCAGGTCCAACAGCTCCCGGGCCCGCGTCTCGGCCTCCTCGCGGCTCTTGCCGAGCACGCTGACCGGGGCCTCGGTGATGTTCTCGATCACCTTCATGTTCGGGAAGAGATTGAACTGCTGGAAGACCATCCCGATCTTCTTCCGGGACTCGCGCAGCTGCTTCTCGCCCGCGGGCTTCAGCGAACCGTCCGGGGCGCGGACGTGGGTCAGCGGGGAGCCGTCGACCCAGATCACCCCGTCGCTGATCTTCTCCAGCGTCATCAGCAGCCGCAGGATCGTGGTCTTGCCCGAGCCGCTGGGCCCGATCAACGTGACGTGCTCGCCGCGGTCCACGGTGAAGTCCAGCTCGTCCAGGACCACATGGTCGCCGTAGCGCTTCACCACCTTGTCGAACCGCACCAGCGGCTGACCCGTGCGCGCGGTGGCCGGGGCGGCGTCCTCGGGAGCTGCGGCCGGCCCCGGCGACTCCGTCTTCTTCAGGGGGAGGGGTTCAGTGGCCAAGGCGCTTCTCCAGCTTTCTCATCAACAGCGACGTGGGGTAGCTCGCGACCAGGAAGATCAGGCCGGCGAGGGTGAACACCTCGGTGTACGCGAACTGTTCGGCCCCGTACTTCCGGGCCTCGAAGACCATCTCCTGCACCGTGATCACGGCGAGGAACGGCGTCTCCTTGAACATCGAGATCGCGTAGTTCCCGAGCGCGGGCAGCACGTTGCGCACCGCCTGCGGCAGGATCACGGCCTGCCAGGTGCGCCGGGGCGACAGCGACAGCGCGCGGCACGCCTCCCACTGGCCCTTCGGCACGCCGTCGATCCCGGCCCGGTAGACCTCGGAGGTGTACGCGGCGTAGTGGACGCCCAGCACGGCGATGCCGATGTACAGCGGCTCCACCGAGTTGAACAGGGCCGCCGCACCCACCAGTTGGACCAGCAGCGGGGTGGAGCGGACGAACTCCGTGACAAGCCGCACCGGGACCGTCACGAACCTGCTGGGCGCACGCCCGGCCATCGCGACGGCCAGTCCCAGCACCGCGGCCACCAGGGTGCCGAGCACCGTGGCGAGCAGGGTGACCTTGAACCCCTCCAGGAGGAGGGGCAGGGACTCCCCGACGGCGTTCCAGTCGAAGCCGTTCACCGGGTACCTCCCACGGCGGTCGTGGCCGCGCTGCGGCTCCTGAACAGGCTCTTCGCGCCGGTGTCCAGGCCGAGCCGCCGCTTGGCGCTCCGCTCCAGCAGATTCATCAGCATCGTCAGCGCGTACGCCAGGACGAAGTAGGCGGCCAGCAGGGTCAGATAGGCGGTGAGGGTCTCACCGGTACGGTCGCGCAGCTGCTGGATCACCGTCATCAGATCGGCGGCGGAGATCAGCCACAGCAGCGGGGTGCACTTCAGCAGCTGGATCAGCAGATTGGTGAAGCTCGGGATCATCTGGACCCAGGCCTGCGGCAGGATCACCTTCCACAGCCGCCGGGACGGGCTCAGGTTGAGCGCGATCGCCGCCTCGTACTGGCCGCGCGGAACGGAGTTGATCGCACCGCGCACCACTTCGGCGCCGTACGCACCGTAGTTGAGGCCGAACGCGACCACGCCGCAGACGACCGGGGTCAGTTCGTACCCGGTCAGCAGCGGCATCGCGTAGTAGAGCCAGAACAGCTGGATGTAGAGGGAGGTGCCCCGGAAGAACTCCACGACCACCCGGGAGAGCCCCCGGGCCAGGAGCAGCCGGCTGCCCGCCATCAGGCCCAGCGCGAAGGCCAGCACCCCGGCCAGCAGCGCGCCCAGGACCGTGGCCTGGAGCGTCACCCACAGGCCCGAGCGGACCCGGGGGAGCTCCTCGACGAGGAGGGAGAAGAAGTCACTCATGCGTGCGCGTCCGCCCCGTCAGCCCTTGCACAGATCCGCGGTCTTCAGGTCGGCGGGCGGGATCTCCGTCTCCCCGAACCCGTACGGCTCCAGCAGCTGCACATAGCGGGAGCGGTCCGACACGATCTTCTTCAGCTCGCGGTTGAAGGAGTCCCGCAGGTCCTCGTTGCCCTTGCGGAACACCGCGCCGCCGGGGGAGAACTGCTCCTTGCCGTCCAGCTGCGGCACGAACGCCTCGGTGACCTCGGTGTCCGGGTTGGTCTTCGCCAGCCAGCGGAGCGAGATGCCGGTGAGCAGGAAGGCGTCGACCCGGCCGCCCTTGACGGCGTCGGCCCCGTCCTGCGGCTTCTGCAACGTCTTGATCTTGTCCTCGGCGATGCCCGCGCCCTTGGCGTAACTGCCCTCGACCGCACCCGACATCACGCCGACGGTGATCCCCGCCTCCTTCGCGGAGGCCAGATCGGTGATCTTCTTCGGGTTGCCCTTCTTCACCATCAGAGCGGTCGGCGAGATGAACTCCGGCTCGGAGAAGATCGCGTTGCCGCAGCGCTCCGGGGTGATGGCCATGCCCGCGCTGACCACGTCGTACTTCCCGGCCTGGAGTCCGGGGATCAGGCCGTCCCACTCGGAGAGCGTCGGCTTCAGCTCGTCCACCCCGAGCGCCTTGAAGATCTCCCGGTGCAGTGTGGGGGCCTCGCCCTTGAGCTCCTCGCCCTCCAGGTATCCGTACGGGGCCTCGTTGGCGTAGGCCACCCGTACGAAGCCCTGCTTGCGGAGCTTCTCCAGGGCGCCCTCGCCGGTCGCGGAGCCGGAGTCGGTCTTGCTGCACGCGGTGAGGAGGCCGGGAACGACGAGGAGGCCGCCCACGGCCGCCGATCCGTTGAGGAAACCCCGGCGGGACAGGTTCGGGAATTCAGCCATGGTTCGCAATCTCCTGGAGGTCGAACAGTCCGGACAGAGTGACCCCCTGCCCGATCCCGTACGTCTATGCAGGAGGCAGGGGTCATGTAACCCAACAGTGGCCGGAAGGTGACCTTCCCGTGCCCGGAGGAGAGCGGAGCGCTACCGGGGGAGTGCGGGGCGTGTTCCCCCGTCACGTGGGGCTCATGACTCCGCATCAGCCACTTCTGTGATCTGGTGGCGCCATGGTTGCCATATGGACAAGCGTCGTAGCGGTCGGGGGCACGCTCATGGGCGCAGTGGTCACGCACCTCTTCCAGCGCCTCGCGGCCTCGCGCGCCGAGCGGTTCGCGCGGTCGGAGGCGCTCCGGCAGGAGCGCACGGCCGCCTACGCGTCGTTCGCCGCGGCGGTGGAGGACTACCGCCACGGCCAGGCGGGCCGCTGGTACCGCATGAGGGAGGGGCGTACGGAAGACGCCTTCATCGAGGCGCGCGACGAGGCCCACCGCCTTCGCACCGCCACCCGGCACGTGCTCTACCGGGTCAAACTGCTCACCGACGACCGAGAAGCGGTCCTCGCCGCCGAACAGGCCTACCGGTGCGTACGGGACGTGTCGACCGCACAGGACCAGGCCGAGCACGACGCGTTGGACGCCGGGGCGAGGCAGGCGATCGAGGAGTTCATCACCCGGGCGGCGCCGCTGACCCGTTGACACCCGGGCCCGCGCCGTCGGGCAGGTCCGTGGACGGTGCGTGACCGAGGGCCTTGTCGACCGTGTTCGGCAACGGCAGGCCGCGCGACCACTGTTCGTACATCGCCACGAACTGCTCGCCCAGCCGGTCCCGCCAGCCCGCGGTGTTCCCGCCCAGGGCCGGTGTCAGGACGAGCCCCGGGACGTCCCACAACGGGCTCCCGGGGGCCGGTGTCTCCTCCTGGAAGGTGCTGAGCGCCGCCCCCGCGAGCCAGCGGCGGTTCAGCGCGTCCACCAGGTCGGCCTCGACCACCGTCGCCGCGCGCCCCGCGCCGATGAACCGCGCCGACGGCTGGAGCAGCCCGAAGAACCGGCTGTCGAACATCCCGCGCGTCGACTCCGTGAGCGGGACCGCCGCGATCACCCAGTCCGCCCGCGCGGCCAGCCGGTCCAGATCCGCCACCCCGTGGATCGTGCGCCGGGCCGTCCGTCCCACCAGCGCCACCGTGAGCCCCAGGCCGTACAGCAGCCGGGTGACCTCCCGGCCGACCGGTCCCGCGCCCACGACCAGCGCCCGCGAACCGGCGACCCGCTGCCCCTCCCGCTCGTGCGGGCGCCGCTGCCGCCGGCACTCCAGGACGCCGGGGAGATCCGTGGCGAAGGCCAGCACCAGACCGGCCACGCACTCCGCGACCGGCCGCTCGAAGACGCCCCGCGCGTTGGTGAGGACGGTGTCGGACGCGACCAGCTCCGGGCAGAGCACCCGGTCCACGCCCGCGCTCGCCGTGTGCACCCAGCGCGGCCGGGCCCCCGGTCCGGGCCAGGCCCGCCGCACCGCGTCGGACGCGAGGTCCCACACGAGCAGGACGTCGGCGGCCGGGAGCAGCCCGGCGAGCGAGGAGGCGTCCGCGTGCCGCACGTCCACCCGGCCGGTCAGCCGGCCGAGCCGCGGGGAGGGCGCGGCGTCGAGGACGAGCAGGACGGGATCCGGCATCGCTGGTCGGCCCTCCGTGGCGGAACGGACGTACGGGATCCGCCCACGCTCGCAGCAGGCTCCCCCGCCGTCAACGAGGCCCGGCCGCGCGCCCCGGTGCTCGCGCGGGGGAATACTGGGAACACGTCGGGGCAAGAGTGACCGGTCGCGCGGTCGCGGCCGCCGGAGCGTCCGGAGCGGCCCGCAGCGACCCCCTGGCGGGGCCGCCGCGCAGTGCGGCGAGCCGTCGACGTACGGGAAGGGTGGACATGACGACCGTAGGACTTCTCTACCCGGGCCACGCCGCCGAGGACGACTACCCACGGACCGAGATCCTGCTCGACACCGACATCCGGCTGCCCCTGTTCTCCACCGGGACGGGGGAGGACGCCTACCGTCCCGACGCGCTGCGTGAGCAGGGCGCCCCCGGCCGGATCGCCGAGGGCGTCGAGGAACTGCGTCTCGCCGGGGCCGAGGCGCTGCTGTGGGCCTCCAGTGCCGGCAGCTTCGCGCCGGGCTGGGAGGGCGCCCACGAGCAGGTCGCCACCCTCGCCCGGAGCGCGGGTCTGCCCGCCTCCAGCACCTCGATCGGCTTCGTCCACGCGGTGCGGGAGCTGGGCGCCGGCCGGGTCGCCGTCGCCGCCCCCTACCCCGAGGACGTCACCGGGCTCTTCGCGGAGTTCCTGGCGTCGGCGGGCGTCGAGGTGGTGGCCGCCGCGTCCGGCGGGGCAGCGTCCTCGGCCGAGGCCGGATCCTGGGCCCCGGAGCGGGTGAAGGGGCTGGCGCGGGAGGCCGACCACCCGGACGCCGAGGTGGTGCTGATCCCGGACACCTCCCTGCACACCTCCGCGTACCTCCCCGAGCTGGAGGAGCTGCTCGGCAAGCCGGTGCTCACGGCGAACCAGGTCACGGTGTGGGAGGGGTTGCGCCTCACCGACCGCCGGACGTGGGCCCCCTTGCTCGGCACCTTGTTCGCCACCCGTGAGCCGGTGCTGAGGTCGCTGGAGCCGAAGGGCATCGAGGTACGGGAGTAGCCCCGGCGTCCGGTCGTCCGGTCGTCCCGGTCGCTCGGTCGTCCGGTCGTCCCGGTCATCCGGTCGTCCGGGCCGTCGGGACTCGGCACCGGATGATGCGCGGGAATAAGCGGAGCCATCCTCCTGTTGTAGCCCTCCGATACGCAGCCGCACGACAGCAGTACCGGGAGAGGCCGACACGTGGACGAGATCCGAGGCGACGAGACCCGCAGCGACACGAGTGGTGACGCGGCCGGGGGTGCGAGCGGCGGCCCGGCCGATGCCGACGGGATCCGGGGCGCCGCAGCCGGAACGGCCGCCGTTCCGCTGTCCGTGCTCGATCTGGTCACCGTCGGGCAGGGCCGCACCGCGACCCAGGCCCTGCGCACCAGCGTGGACATCGCGAAGCTCACCGAGAGCCGCGGCTTCCACCGCTTCTGGGTCGCCGAACACCACTCCATGCCCGGGGTCGCCTCGTCCTCCCCGGCCGTGATCCTGGCGCACATCGCCGCCCACACCGAGCGCATCCGGCTCGGCTCCGGCGGGGTGATGCTGCCCAACCACGCGCCGCTGGTGATCGCCGAGCAGTTCGGCACCCTGGAGGCGATGGCCCCGGGCCGGGTCGACCTCGGCCTCGGCCGGGCTCCCGGCACCGACGGCGCGACGGCGGCGGCCCTGCGCCGCAGCGACCGGCTCAACGAGGGCGCTGATGACTTCCCGCAGCAGCTCATGGAGCTGATCCGGTTCCTGGACGACGACTTCCCCGACGGGCACCCCTACGCCCGGATCCACGCTGTGCCGGGCCCGGTCCAGGCGACCGCCCCCGGCGGGGTGCAGTCCGCCCACCGGCCGCCGGTCTGGCTGCTGGGCTCCTCCGGCTTCAGCGCGCGGCTGGCCGGCACGCTGGGGCTGCCGTTCGCCTTCGCGCACCACTTCTCGGCGCAGAACACCATTCCCGCACTGGACCTGTACCGCGAGTCCTTCCGGCCCTCCGCCGCGCTGGACGCCCCGTACGCCGTGATCGGGGTCTCGGCGCTGGCCGCCGACGACGAGCGCGAGGCCCGCCGTCAGGTGCTGACCGGCGCCCTGTCCATGGTCCGGCTGCGCACCGGCCGGCCGGGGCTGATCCCCAGCCCCGAGGATGCGGCGGCGTACGACTTCTCCCCGATGGAGCGGGAGTTCGTCGACGGCTGGCTCGCCAACGTGATCCACGGCACCGCCGACGAGGTCCGCGGTGGCCTCGACGACCTGGCCAAGCGGACCGGCGCCGACGAGCTGATGATCACCGCCAACGCGCACGGCGGCGAGGCCCGGCTGCGCAGCTACGACCTGATCGCGGACGCGTACGGCCTGCCGGCCGCTCCGTAGGGCTGCCGCCTGCCGTGGTCGGGTCCCGGTCAGCCCTCCAGCGGCCGGGACCCGACCGATCACGCTCGGCCAGCCGTCAAGTGGCCGGGACCCGACCGGTCATGCTCAGCCCTCCAGCGGCCGGGACCCGATCAGCCCGGCGATCTGCTCCGGCGCCACGGCCCGTGAGTACAGCCACCCCTGCCCGGTGTCGCAGCCGATCCGCCGCAGCCGCTCCGCCTGCCCGGCCGTCTCCACGCACTCAGCGGTGACGGTCAGGCCCAGGCGGTGCGCCAGCTGCACCATGGCCTCCACGATCGTCTCGTCGGCGGGGCTCGGATGCGTACCGTCCTCGTACCGGAAGCCCTTCACGAACGCCCCGTCCAGCTTCAGCACGGAGACGGGCAGCCGGCTGAGGTAGGCGAGGTTCGAATAGCCGGTCCCGAAGTCGTCGATGGCGATCCGTACGCCCATGTCGCTCAGCGCCTGGAGCGCCCGCAGCGGACGGCCGCCCGAACCCATCACCGCCGACTCGGTCAGCTCCAGCTGGAGCAGCCCGGGCGCGAGTCCGGTCTCGGCCAGGATCTGTGCCACATCGGCCACCAGGTCGGAGTCCCACACCTGCCGTACGGCGACGTTGACGCTGATGAACAGCGGCGGCTCGTCCGGGTGGTCGAGCTGCCAGCGCCGCGCCTGCCGGCACGCGGTGCGCAGCACCCACCGGCCGAGCTGGACGATCGACCCGTCCTCCTCGGCGATCTGGACGAACCGATTCGGCGGCAGCACACCGAACTGCGGATGGTTCCAGCGCACCAGCGCCTCGACGCCCCGCAGCACCCCGTCCGCCATCCCGACCAGCGGCTGGTACTCCAGCGTGAACTCGCCGCGCTCCACGGCGGGCCGGAGCGTGGAGGAGAGGGACTGCCGGGTCATGCGGTGGGCGTTGCGCTCGGGGTCGAACAGGGTCCAGCGGGCCTTGCCGTCCGCCTTCGCCCAGTACAGCGTGGTGTCGGCGGCCTGCATCAGACCCGTGGGCGAGGTGCCCGCCGCGGTCCGTTCGACCACCCCGATCGACGCGGAGACCGAAAGTCGCTGTCCGGCGAGGTCGAACGGCTGCTGGAGCGCGGCGAGGACCGAGCGGGCCAGCTCGGCGAGTTCCTCCGTGCCCGCCGAGTCCTCGACCAGGATCGCGAACTCGTCGCCGCCCAGGCGCGCCACCAGCCGGCTGCCGCCGGCACTGCGTGAGGCGTCGTTCTCGGCGCAGTCGGTGAGCCGCGCGGCGACCGCGGCCAGCAGCCGGTCCCCGGTCCGGTGCCCCAGGGTGTCGTTGATCGCCTTGAAGCCGTCCAGATCCAGGTAGCAGAGCCCGATCCGGGCGTGCTGCCGAGGCGGCAGGGAGTCGTCCTGGTACGGCGGGGTCTCCAGGGCCGAGGCGAGGCGCTCGAAGAACAGCGTCCGGTTGGGCAGCCGGGTCACCGGGTCGTGCATCTGGAGGTGACGCAGCCGCTCCTGGAGCTCGCGCCGGTCGCTGACGTCCGCGACCGTCAGCAGGACCCGGGCCGGCTCCGCCGCCGACGCCCCGGTCATCGGCACGACGGTGATCTCGGCCCACAGGGAGCGCCCGTCGGGGTGCTTGAGGCGGCGGGTGCAGCGGAACCGGGAGCGGCGGCCCAGCAGGACCTCGCGGTAGGCGTGCCAGGTGCGGTCGTCGGACGCGAGGTCGAGCAGCTCGCTCGCCTGCCGCCCGGCGAGGACCGCCGCCGCGGTGCCCAGGAGCCCGCCGAGCGCCTCATTGGCCCGTACGACGTGGCCCCGGCCGTCGATGACGCCCATGGGGAGCGTGGCGGCGTTGAAGGCGGCCCGGTAGTCGCGCAGTTCGGAGGCGGTGGGATCGCCGTCGGCGGGGGGTGGGGTCCCGGCGCTGGGGTCCCAGGGCGTTCGGTCCGTGACCGGCGGGCCCATGTCCGTTGGGTCTGTGGCCGTTGGGCCCATCGCCGTCGTATGACGCTCCGTGACCGGCGCGGGGGGCACGCCGGAGGCCGTGCCTGCCGGGGCGCTCGGCCCTTCGGAGGTTCCGCTCACCGCTCGCTCCCGCTGTGAAGGTCGTCGTGAACTGGTGGGGTCGGACTGGCCACCGAGTGGCGGTCCCGTGAACGGGCCCGTTCCACGCGGGAAAGCGTGGTGAAGCATAGAGGGTGCCGCGTCGGCCCTTCCAGCTCACCATCCGGTCCGGGCCACCGTGCGGGTCCGTCAGGTGACGGGAGCAGACGTTCCGCTTTGCCCGATCCTGATCATTTCTGTGCGGATCTGTTTCATCGAGTGGCGCGAATGGTCGATGGTGACGTTCCGTGAAGGTGTGGGTGGCGATTCTGTTCCGCTGAACCCGTGTGGGGCAGCACAACAGGGCGTGGCGTGGTGAAGCGGCACAGGGTGGACGGGATGGACCGTGTTTCCCCACCCGGAGGTCGATGTGCCGTGCCGTCGCGGACCCGGGGGAGCGGAACGGCCGCCGCTGCGCAGTCTGGCCGCCGCCGCCACCTCCCTCCTGGCGCTCGCCGCCACGTCCCTCGTCGCGGGCCCCGCCGCGGCCGCCATGGAGGACGCCACGCCCTGCGCCCTGCCCCGGACGGCGGCGCACCACTCGCTCGGCCTGGACACCTGGAACACGGCGTACCCGCGCCCCGACCGGGGGCTGGACGCGGTCATGATCTTCCTGTCCTTCCCGGACTCCGAACCCACCCTCACGCCCGAGGCGCTCACCGCCGACCACTTCCCCGCCACGACCCGCTTCTTCGAGCGTGCCAGTTATGGCCGGTTCACCCTGCGCCCTCATCCGCGGCGGACCTGGACGCAGATGCCGCGCGACTCCACCTGGTACGGCATAGAGCGTGACTGGAACGCCGAGCGGCGGACCGCCTACCTGCGGGACGCCATCGACGCAGCCGACCCGGACGTGGACTTCTCCCGGTACGACGTCGTCTACCTGGTGGCCGACCCCGACGCCCCCGGCGTCGACTCCGACGCCACCAAGGTCGTCAACTTCGACCGGCCGCTGCGCGCCGACGGCAGTGACATCCGGCGCGTCGTGACCGTCTTCGAACAGCACCCGCCCGACCGCAACGTCCTCGCCCACGAGACCGGGCACGTCTTCGACCTCGCCGACCTCTACCACCGGCCCACCGACGGCAAGGGCGACTGGGACACCCACGTCGGCGACTGGGACGTCATGGGCAGCCAGTTCGGCCTCGCCCCGGACCTGTTCGGCTGGCACAAGTGGAAGCTCGGCTGGCTCGGCGGACGCCAGGTCGTCTGCGTCCGGGGCTCGGCCGACCTCACCCTCGAACCGGTCGCCGCCGCCCCGGTCCCCGGCGGGTCGATCGGGACCCGGCTCGCGGTCGTCCGCACCGGTGCCGACAGCGTCCTGGCCGTCGAGGCCCGCAGCGCCACCGGGAACGACCGGGACACCTGCGCCGAGGGCGTCCTGATCTACCGTGTCCGCAGCGAGACGGCCTCCGGCGGGGGGCCCGTCGAGGTGGTCGACGCCCACCCGGACACCGGGGCCTGCTGGGACCGCTCGGTCTACCCGCCGCTGGCCGACGCCCCGCTCGCCGTCGGGGAGACCTTCACCGTGCCGGGCGACGACACCCGCGTCGAGGTCGCCGACCGCACCCCGTCCGGCTCCTGGACCGTCCGGATCACCACCGGCGTCCGGAACGGCCCTGCGGAGAGCCCCGGGGAGGACTTCGCCGCACACGGGTGAACGAAGAAGCCCCCCGCTTCCGCGGGGGGCTTCTTCTGTCTGTGCGCCGTCAGGGACTCGAACCCCGGACCCGCTGATTAAGAGTCAGCTGCTCTAACCAACTGAGCTAACGGCGCCTGGTGACGTCGTAGACATTAGCACCCTGATCCGCCCGAGGAAAAATCGAATGCCCGGCGCTCGGGGACGACGCGGACCGGCTCACCCGCACACACGCCCAGAGCAGCACATCGGGGCCCGGGAGCCAGGGATTGCGGGTGTCGGGGGCGACCACCCAACGCGGCCCGCCCTCGGACGACGCGCAGGTCAGCGGGGGTACGGTCACGGCGTCGCCGGTGCCGTGACAGAGCAGGGGCGGCACCGTGCCGCGCTGCTTCCCGGAGTCTCCGGCGCCCCCGGAACCACTGGTTCCCCACTCCTCCCAGGCGAGCAGCGAGGGCAGCCGCTGGGCCGTTCCGGGGGCGGCGAACAGCAGCATCCGGCCCCGGTGCGTGGCGACCGGACCGGAGCCGGGCCCCTCGGCCCAGAGCCGCTCCAGCATCCGTCGCCCGAACAGCGCCGGCACGTTCACCACGTCGAAAGCGGAACCGCAGGGGAGCACACCGGGGGCCGTGGGGCGCTCCTCCCAGTGGGCGAGCGTGCTGCGCGGATAGGGGGCGGCCCCCGCCAGCCAGGCGGCGCCGGCCGCCGTGACCTGTGCGGCCTGCGTGCCGGCCTCGTCCCGCAGCAGGGCGAAGATGTCGACGCCGCGGTGCGGGGCGGCACCGGCTTGCAGGGTCGTTTCGTCTTTCAGCCATGCGCTCATGGAACAAGGTCTACCGGGAGTGACGGGAAGGATTCCCAGGGTTGCTGGAAACCGGGACAGGCCGGGAGGGGAAGGGGTATCTTGCCCGCCGGAATATGCCACGGGACCTGACCCCTGGTCTGGCGTCCCGGACATCTGCCCTCCACCGGCCCTGTCTGCCCCACGGGCCACCGGGCGGAGCGTGCCCCCGCTCACCGGCCCCCGGCCACCCGCCACCGCCCTTCGGCCACGTGGGTCAGGTTCTGGGCGCGTCCAGCAGGGAGCGGCCGAACTCGATCATCTTCTTCGCGTAGTCCTCGGTCCACTCCGCGCGCTCCGCCACGTCCGCCGCGGTAAGCCGGTCGAACCGGCGCGGGTCGGCGAGCTGGGCCGCCGCCATCGCCTGGAACTCCACCGACCGGTCCGTGGCCGCCCGGAAGGCCTGCGTCAGCTCGGTCGCACGGGCCAGCAGCTCACGGGGGTCCTCCACCGACTCCAGGTCGAAGAAGTGCTCCGGATCCGCCGTGGCCTGAGACGGCTCGAAAAGCAGCGGCGCGGGGCGCAGCCGCTGCCGTTCGTTCCGCTCGGACTGTGTCATGTGGTGTTCCTCCCTGGGACGACCTGATGACCGGAGGATCCGGACGGCCACCCTCCATTGTCCAACCCCGCGCAAGGGGGCCGGGGCGTACGGCGGGGGCGCGGGGAAGCGCCTCCCACGCGGGGTGGCACGCGTCCCCGGCTCAGGGCCGCCACCGGACCCGGCGTTCCGAGAGGTGGGCCAGCACCGCGTGGTTCGCCTCCCAGCCGTCGGGGAACTTCACGGTGACGCCCAGCTGGACCGGCTCCGTGGACGGGTGCTCGTCCAACAGGTCCGCCACCCCCTCCCGGCACACCACGACGCAGGCGTGCCGGTGCCGCGAGGCCAGCACGCACAGGCGGCCCGTCTCCAGGTGGAACGCGGTCGCGTCGGGCCGTCCCGACAGCGGGTGCAGCACCACCGTGACGTCGAACTCGCGGCCCTGGAGGCGGTTGGCCGTGTCCACCGCCACCCCCGTGACGCCCAGCTCCGCGAGGGCCGCCCGCACCGCCGCCGCCTGGTCCCGGTGGGCCGTGCCGACCGCCACCCGGTCCGCCGTCACCGGCACCGGCTCCTCGGCCCGCTCGCTCGTCGCGACCCCGCCCCGGTCCAGCAGCCGCCGGACCACCAGCGCCACCGCCCGTACCGCCTCGGGGTCGGTGCGCGGGGTGTGCCGGGCGGGCAGCTCCAGCAGCCCCCACCCGGACTCCGCCGCCTCGTCCAGCACCCGGTCGGGGCCGGAACCGTCCGACGCCACCCCGAAGGAGAGCTTCCGGTCCCCGTGGTCCGTACCGCTGCGGAACGGTGTGTACGGGTAGAACGCGTCCGACACCAGCGGGGCCGCCGACGCCGGGAGCCGCCACGACACCGGCAGCCGGTGCTGCGGCAGCTCCGGATTGTGCGCGAGCAGCGTGGACACGGCGCTCGCGGACGGGTCGTAGCTCAGCCCCGCCCACTGGTCCGCGCCGACGATCGAGAACGGGTCCAGCTGGCCCGGGTCCCCGACGAACAGCGCCCGCTCGAACAGCCCGGCCACGGCCAGCAGCGCGTCGGAGCGCATCTGGTACGCCTCGTCGACGATCGCGTGCCCCCACGGCTCCACGTTCTTCACGTGCGCCCACTTGGCGGCCGTCGAGATCACCACGTCGAGCCCGGCCAGATCCGCCGCCTTCGCCGACTTCCTGACGTTCGCCAGCCCGTCCAGGACCTTGTCGTACGGGTCGGAGTCGCTGCTGTGGAGCCGGCCCACCGGCAGCTCCGGCTCCTTCTCCGCGAGCCGCACCACCAGGTCGTCGACCTGGGCGTTGGTCTGCGCGATCACCATCAGCGGATGCCCGGCGGCGGCCAGCTCCAGGGCCGCCCGGACCACCAGCGTCGACTTCCCGGCTCCGGGGGGCGAGTCCACGACGATGCCCCGGGCGCTGCCCCGGAGGGTGTCGTCGAGGATCGCGCCGGTCGCGCGCGCCGCCTCCGCACCCGGGTCGAAGACGGTCCTCATCACAGCAGGCCCTCACAGACGACGGTCTTCACAGCAGGTCCTCCGGGGTCACGGGGTCGGGTCGCTCCGCACGCACGGCGGCGTCCGCGCCCGGCGGGCCGCCGTGGGTCCACGGCGTCTCCTCCGGGTCCGGAAGCTTCGGGCCGCCGCGCTGGTCGTGCTCGAACAGGGTCCAGGCGATCCGCTCGCCGGGCTCCGGAACCGAACCGGGCGCGGGCTCCTTGCTCCGGCCCATCCGGTCCAGGATCCGCAGCACCAGCGGGGCCTCGCCGTCGTCGGCCGGGGGCCCGTCCGCGTACCGCACGAACTCCGCCGTCTGCGGCTTGCCCTCCAGCGAGCGGTAGACCTTCGTCCGCTCGGCCAGGTGCGGACGCTCGTCCGTGCGGACGGTGACCAGCGGGCGCGGGGAGGGCCGCTTGGACTCGGTGTACGCCATCTCCACCTCGGACACCGTGGCGAGGAACGCCTCGCCCGCCAGCCGCCGCCCCGCGAGCACCAGCGGATCATCCAGCGCCTCCTGCGCCTCCAGCTGGGCCTGGGCGGTCTCCCGGGAGGCCAGCTTCTGGGCCGCCGTCACCGCGTCGTCGCGGCGCGGCTGCGGCGGCTCGCCCGAACGCACCCGGTCCCGGTGCCCGGTGAACGACCACCGGTCCCGGGTCCAGCGGTCCTCGGCCCGGGCCCCCTCGGGCAGCTCCCGCAGCAGGTCGAGACCCCGCCAGACGGCGTCCCAGGTCGGCAGCATGACCCGCGCCAGCAGCGACCGGATCTCCCGCTCGGCGGCGCTCAGCTCACCGAGGCGGGCATCGGCGGCGAGCCCGTCCTCGGCGGACGCGAGCGCCGTGCGCGCCCGGTCGTACCGCTCGATCGCCGGGGCGAGGAGGCGGTTGTCGAAGTCCGGGTCGGTGGCCGGACCCGCCGGCGGGCACAGCAACTGGCCCTCCCGGTCCCGGGCCAGCTCGGCCCGGAGCGCGGCCTCGGCCCCCGAGGAGCCGGCCGGTGGATCGATCCAGGCCAGCAGCGCGCCCAGGTGCTGATCCTCCAGGCTGCTCTGCCCGGTCGCCCAGTGCCGGTTCAGCAGATCCGTGACGGCGGGCAGCAGCGAGGATCCGGGCACCCGGGCCCGCTCCCCGTAGTGCGTCAGCCAGCGGCCGAGCAGCGGCACCCGCGCCGGGGCCGGATACGGGGTGTCCGGATCGTCCTCGGCGGTACGGCGGAAACGCATGGAGCGGCCCAGCAGCCGGACGAACTCGACGCCCGCCCGGCTCGGCACGATCAGCTGGGCGGCGTCCGTGCACAGCTCGACCTCGACCTTGGTCTTCTTGCCCGTCGCCGGGTCCGTCTCATTCCGCTCGGCGGGCTCGACGACGTCCGCGTACGCCTCGATGTGCGGGAGGACGGCCTCCGCCAGCTCGGCCAGGAACGCGAACCGCAGATCCCGGTCGCGGGGCTGGGCGACGGCCAGCAGCCGGGGCGCCTCCCGGTCCGTGCCGACCAGCGCCCCGAGCGGGGCCCCGGCCTCACCGGCGGTGGTCAGCGGCACCAGCACGAGCGGCCGGTCGGTGAGATGACGGTGCCGGACGGTCGCCAGCGGCTGGGCGCGGCCGGTGTCGACGGCCTCCAGCCGGGCCAGGGTGGTGATCAGCGACATGTGGGCGCACCCTCCGGCACGTCCACCCCGGCGCGTGCGGCGGACGCGCTCTCCAGCGCCTCGGCACGCAGGGCGGCGGCCCGGCGCAGCGCGGCGACCGTCGGATCGGCGGGATCGCCCTCCTTGCCCGCCGCGGCGGCCAGCACCCCGGCCACCGTGGTCAGCCCGCCCAGCTCACCGCGCACACTGCGGCCCAGCGTCTCCACGGCCCCCTCGGCCCGGGACCTCGCCCGGCAGTGGAAGGCCAGCTCGCAGGCGGCCAGGCACTCCGGGGCGTACGCCGGGGGCACCGCCGCCACGGCGGCGTCCAGCTCCTCGGGCGGGCACGCCGGATCGAACGTCGTGCCCTCCGGCAGCGCCGCCGCGATGTCCTCGACGCGCGTCAGCCGGGTCAGCTGCCGGCGGGTCACGGCGCGCTGCTTGCGTACGTCGACGACGGAGGCGGTCGGCAGGTTCGAGAAGTCCTTGGGGCAGACCAGCAGCACCCGGTGCCCGACCTCCGCACCCTCGGTGACCGCCGCGACCCGCTCCAGCGCCAGCACGTACACCGCGGCCTGCCGGGCGGCTGCGCCGACCTTCGACGGGTCGGCCGACGCGTCGATCATGGGAAACGACTTGATCTCGACCACCGTCCACCGGCCGTCGGGGTGCACCACGACCGCGTCGGGCTCCAGATAGGCGGGGGAGCCCGCCACCTCCAGGGCCAGCATCGGGTGGTCCAGCAGCGCCCAGCCGCCCGCCGCCGTGGCCTCCCGCAGCGCGAGCGCGGTGCGCGCGGCGCGGCCCTCGGGACCGGCGGCGCTCAGATCCGGCGTGGCGGCGTCCCCCGCCGGGGCGTCGGCCCCGCCGCCGAGCCGCTCGTACAGCAGACGCAGCAGCTCCGCCCCGCCGTCGGCCTTGACCTTCGCCTCGAACGCGTTGCCCCGCATGAAGGCGAACTGGGACTGCCCGAAGGGGGCGGGGGAGCCGAGCGCGGTGGCCAGCACGCCCTTGTCCACCCCGGCGCCGTCGAGCAGGGCCCGCCGCTTGCAGCCGGGATTGGCGGCGAGGGCGGCCAGGGCTCTCGCGTCGAGCGGGTGCGGTTGGACGGACGGGCCGCGCAGCTCAGCGAGCCGCTGCCGGAGCGTCGTCGCTCGCGGCGGCGGCGGCGTCGTCGCCGGCTGTTGTGCCGCTGACTGCCGGGCCGGGGGGATCTGCGGAGGTGGTCCGCTGGCCGGGGATTCGCTCACCCGGGGAAGTCTTGCATCCGGTACTGACATTCGGGGGCACGCCCGCGGATACGGACCCGGCGACAGCGGCCCGGCCGCCCCCGCCGCTCCCCGCGAACAGGACGGCGGCCGGCCCGGTGAACCGAGCCGCGCCCCACGCCTTGAACCGGTCGGCGACCCGTATGACGGGCCTGACCAGCAGGGCTCCGACGCCCATCACCGCGGCGCCCGCGACGGCGTCCAGGAAGTAGTGGTTGGCGGTGCCCATCACGATGACCGTGGTGATCAGCGGATAGGCGACGCCCGCCGCCCGTACGAGGGGGTGGCGGCCGTGCCGCCACAGCAGGATCCCGCACCAGAGGGACCACCCGACGTGCAGGCTGGGCATCGCCGCGTACTGGTTGGTCATCCCGCTCAGCCCGCGCGGGGCGCTCGCCCCCGCGCCCCACCAGCCGTACGCGCTGTACTGCGCCATCGTGTCGACGAAGCCGTGGCTCGCGTCGAGCAGCCGGGGCGGGCAGGTCGGCATCAGCGTGAAGCCGACCAGCCCCAGCAGCGTGGAGTTCATCAGCCAGACCCGGGCCGCCCGGTACGCGGCCGACCTGCGCCGGAACATCCAGATGAGGACGGCCGGGGTGACCAGGTAGTGCAGGGACGCATAAGCGAAGTCGGCGGGTATCCCGAGCGACGGGGTGCTGGTGAAGAGACGGTTCAGCGGGTGCTCGGCGTTGAGGTACAGCGCCTGTTCCAGCCGCAGGATCGCCAGGCCGTGGTCGACCGCCGTCGACACATCGCCGCGCACCAGGAGCCGGCCCACCGAATACAGCGCGTACACCACCGCGATCAGTGGCAGCTCCGTCCACCAGCGGGGCCGATGACCGGTCGCGGGCGGCGCGGTGGCGTGCGGCATCCGGTAGCTCTCCCCATGTTCATGCGGCCGACGACGAACGTTCAACCGTACGGCGGCGCCGTGCCGCCGGTCCCCCGGGGGTCCCCTTCCGGACATCCCGTACGCAGCGGTCCCCAGCCCTGGTCCGAATTCCCGGCCGGGGCGCTGCTCAGGTGGGGACGCCCGCACGGCCCGGGAGGTTGCCTGCCGGGCCGGTACGGGATGATGGAAGGGCCCAGCAGCACCAACGTTCCAGGGAGAGCCTTCATGGCATCGCGCATCCTGCTCGCCCGGCACGGCCAGACCCAGTGGTCGGTCCGGGGCAACCACACCGGCAGGACGGACATCCCGCTCCTGGACGACGGGCGCGAGGGCGCGAAGCTCCTCGGCGAGCGGCTGCACCGGGCGCCGTGGGCGGGGCTGCCCGGCGTCGAGGTCCGCACCAGCCCGCTCGTCCGGGCCGCCGAGACCTGCCAACTCGCCGGGTTCGGGGAGCGGGCCGTGCCGTGGGACGCGCTGATGGAATGGGACTACGGGGCGTACGAGGGTCTGACCCCGGCCCAGATCAAGGCGGACCGGCCCGACTGGCTGATCTGGCGCGACGGGGTCCCGGACGGGGAGTCCGTCGCCGACGTCACGGCCCGCGCGGACGAGATCGTCGCCTGGGCCCGCTCGGCGGACCGGGACGTCCTGGTCTTCGCCCACGGCCACATCCTGCGGGCGCTGGGCGCGCGATGGCTGGGCGAGGACCTGTCCTTCGGCGCCCGCATCCGCCTGGACCCGACGTCGCTGTCGGTCCTGGGCTGGGCGTACGGCCTGCCGGCCATGGAACGCTGGAACGACACGGGCCACCTGGACCGCTGAGGGCTCACCCCCCAAGCCCGTCCTCCCCCCCGTCCTCCCCAAGCCCGTCCGGCGTTTGAGGACGGAACCCTTCGTCCGGTGGGCGGGATCTTCACGGGTCCCGTGGCGCGGGAGGCCCTGATCAGCTCCCCGGAATCCGCTGGTCGGTTCCGTCCTCAAGCGCCGGACGGGCTGGGGTAGCGCCCCCAGAATGTGCTGGCTGCTTTCGTTCTCCAGCGCCGGACCGGCTGGGATGGCCCCCGGCGGGCCGGGCAGTCGTCCTACCGGCCGGGGTGGTCGCTCGGGACCGACGGGGCGCCCGCCGGGCCCGGGGCCGACTCCTGGTGGCGGGTCAGGAAGGCGGCCACCGGGCCCGCCCCGGCCCGCGGCTCCAGTACCCGCGCCGCCCCCGCCAACATCCCCCGGATCCGCGAGGACTGGACCCGGGTCAGCAGGTCCAGCACCTGGTGCCCCGTCGCCGCCGCCTCGTCCACCCGCCCCGCCCGGGCCAGGTCACCCGTGAGCTGGGCCCGGTACAGCGCCAGGTTCCGGGTGAAGTGCGCGTCCTGGAGCGCCGTCGCCCGCCGTCCGTGCCGCGCGGCCCGGGACCAGTCGCCCAGCGCCGACCAGCACTGTGCCTCCAGCAGCTCCAGTTCCGCCTCCCGGAAGAAGCTCATCCACTCCGGATCACCCGCCGCCCTGCCCCGGTCGAACGCCGCCCGGGCCCGCCCGATCGCCCGGTCGCACCCCGTCCGGTCCCCGAGCCCCGCCCGGCCCCCCGCCTCCCGCAGCGCGAGCAGGGCCAGCAGCCGGGGCGACCCCAGCGTGCGCGCGGCCCGCTGGCCGGCCTCTGCCGCCCGTACCGCCTCCCGGGGCCGCCCCGCGTCCCGGGCCAGGAACGACGTGTTGCAGAACGCGTGCGCCTCAAGTCCCGCGTCCCCGGCCAGCCGCGCCGTGGCCAGTGCCTCCGCGTAGTGCGAGCGGGCGTCGTCGAAGCGGCCCGAGTCGTGGGCCAGCCAGCCCACCGAGATGGCCAGCTCGCCCGCGCCCGCGTGCAGCCGGTCCGAGGTGGCGCGCCGTGCGGTGGTCCCGGCGTCCAGCAGCTCGTACGCCGCGCGCAGCGGCTGGGCGGCCTGCCGGTAGAGCCCGTCGGCGCCGTGCCGGTCGTCCAGCAGCCGGATCTGCCGTACGGCCTTCTCGACGGCGGTCACCTCCGCCTCGCCGACTCTGCGCTGCGCGGGCAGAGAGACCCGGGCGGCGGAGGCGGGCGCCGCGCCGAGACCCAGGGAAGCGGCCGCCACCGTGGTGGTGCCGCTCGTCATGAACACGCGACGCAGCACGTCGCTCTCCTCGGGGATGTCGTCGGTTTCGGTATCGCGGTGGAGAGGGGCGGGGCGGGAAGGGGTCGGGGAAGAAGGAGGGGAAGGGGAAGGGGTGGGGGTAGGGGTGAACTTGGGTGGAGCCGTCGCGGGCGGCGGTTCGGACACGACCCGGGCGCCCCGCCCCCGTACGCTCTCGCGGGCCGAGAACCCCAGGTCGGCCAGGGACGCCCCCGGGAACATGTGCAGGAACACGCGTTCATAGGCGTAGTTGGGGCAGCGGATCTCCCCGGACTCCACGCGTCCGATGTAGCGGGCGTCGCACGCGACCTGCTCCCCGATCTCCCGCGCCGCTCTGCGGACGGCCGCCGCGAACTCCCCGGCGGAACGCTGCCCGCGCAGCTGACGGAAGGCGAGGTTGGGAACTGCCGCTGTCGCCACCATGGCCGGCCCCTCTCTGGTGCGGCCGGGGCCCGTGGATCCCGGTGCCCCGGCGGAGCAAGAACGTACCCGCTGTGACAGAGCGCACACGCAGCATTTCGGAAGGAAAGGGATGTACCGCCCCCGATCTGCCATGAACTGCCACCCTTTGCGGCGGTGTGGGCCCGTAGCCCTTGACGCACCGGGGCCGTTGGTCCATGTGGAGACGGAGCGTGGCTCCGTTCGGCGATGAGAGGAGGGGTTCCCTTGTTGCATCTCGGCAGGGAGACCGGCTCACGGACGACCTCGACGAAACCGATGGCCCCGGCGCAGGGCGACCAGTCCTGCGACCTCGTCACGGTCCCCGCCCGGCAGGGGCTGGAGGCCGTCGACATCCTCCGCCGCGGACGGGACCAGGAGCCCGTCGGCCCGGTCCTGCACGACGGAGCCTGCGACACCCTCGGATTCCTCGTTCCGCCGGGCACCGCCGACGCCTGGGACGTACCGGGCAGCGCCTGTACGCGGACCGACGGCCGTGGGCTGCGCATCCCCGCCGAGCCGCCCGGCTCCGGCTCCGGCTGGCTGCTCCCGCCCGCCGAGGACGCCCCGGTCACCGATCCCGCCGTGCTCCGCGCCGCCCTCGACCAGGCCGCCCGGCTGATCGAGGCGGCCGACAACTGCTGCTGAGCCCATAATGGCCGGACGGGCGGAACACCTCCGCGCGGCCGGCGACCCGGGCCCCCACCAGCAAGGACCAGCGAACGTGGCACGTCGAGGAGCGCCGGCCCAAGGCAAGGACAAGGCCGCGGGCAAGGGCAAGGCAGCCGGCCGGAACAAGGCCGCGGGCAAGGGCGGAGCCGACGGCGCGAAGGGGCGTCCACGCGGCGGCCGGGGATCAGGCCGGGCCGAGCGGGAGCCGGTCTCCCAGCAGGTCGGCGGCGGACTCGCCGAGCTCCTACCCGACCGGGAACGCCCGGGCGCCTGGACGCTCCTGATCGACGGCGCCCCGCAGTCCCACGTGGACCTCGACGACCCCGGGCACCTCTCGTTCGCCTACCAGCGCCGCCTCGGCCACGTCATCGACCTCGCCGCACCCCCGCCCCAGCCGCTGCACGTCCTGCATCTGGGCGGCGGCGCCTTCACCCTCGCCCGGTACACCGCCGCGACCCGCCCCCGCTCCACCCAGCAGATCGTCGAGCTCGACGCGCCCCTCGTCCAGCTCGTCCGCGACCACCTCCCGCTGGACCCCCAGGCCCGGGTCCGGGTCCGGGCCGCCGACGCCCGCGAGGGGCTCGGCAGGTTCCCGGACGGCTGGGCCGACCTGATCATCGCGGACGTGTTCAGCGGCGCCCGTACCCCCGCCCACCTGACCTCCGCCGAATTCCTCGCCGAGGTGCGCCGGGTCCTGAAGCCCGAAGGGCGGTACGCCGCCAACCTCGCCGACGGCCCCCCGCTCGCCCACCTGCGCGGCCAGGTCGCCACCGCCGCCGCCGTCTTCCCCGAACTGGCGCTGGCCGCCGACCCGGTGGTGTGGCGGGGCCGCCGCTTCGGCAACGCGGTCCTGCTCGCCTCGGCCGTGGCGCTCCCGGTCGCGGAGTTCACCCGGCGGGTGGCGAGCGACCCGCACCCCGGCCGCGTCGAACACGGCCGCGCGCTCACCGACTTCACCGGCGGAGCGGCCGTCGTCACCGACGCGGCGGCCAGACCCTCGCCCGCACCGCCGCCCTCCGTCTTCGAGAACCCGTGACGCCCTGGGGCGACCCTGATCACGGTTCGACGACCTGCACCGTCGGCGGAGTCCCGTTCCAGGTGCAGAACACCGAGTACGTCTTCCCGTTCTTCCCGCCCCCGTCGCTGAAGTCCACCCGGATCCACGCGTCGTTCGTCCACACCTGCATCGACCAGCCCGGCTCCGGAGTCGCCGAGACGAGCTTCGCCGAGCGCCTGCCGAGCTCGAACACCACCCGGCCGCCGTCGGTGCGATAGTTCTTCACCTTGCCCGAGGTCGCCGGCGCGGGCGGCTTCGCCGGGGTGGCCGACGGCGTACGGGAGGGGCGCGGGGCGGACGGCGACGGGCTCGCCCCGCCGGTGCGCGACGAGGCGGAGGGGGAGACGGACGGGGAGGGGGAGGGGGAGGTCCGGTGCGTCGAAGAGACGAGCGGCTCCCCGGTGCTCTGCCCGATGCGCTGAGGCGGCCCCGAACCCAGCGAGACCGGCACGGCCCGGGGCGGGTCGTAGGCCGTCCCCGTCATGACCGTGTGCACGCCCCACCAGCAGAGCGTGACCGCCGCGCCGGTGGCGAGCGTCCACGCCAGCGCGTGTACGAGTCCTCGTTGCATCGGCACATCCTGCACTACCCGGCCCGCCCCGCTCGCCCCGCCGGCCCCGGAGGCCGTGAACAACCGGCCTTCTCCGGCCTTTACGGAGGTTTCCGGCGGGACCGCGACCGGGCCCGTCGGCATGGCGTACGGTGCCGCCCATGGCAAGTGTGCTCGTGGTCGAGGACGACCAGTTCGTACGTTCCGCCCTCATCCGGCACCTCAGTGAGGCCTCCCACACGGTACGGAGCGTGGGCACCGCGCTCGAAGCGCTGCGCGAGGTAGCGCACTTCCGCTTCGACGTGGTCATCCTCGACCTCGGGCTGCCCGACCTGGACGGCGCCGAGGCGCTGAAGATGCTGCGGTCCATCACCGATGTGCCCGTGATCATCGCCACCGCCCGGGACGACGAGAGCGAGATCGTCCGGCTGCTCAACGACGGCGCCGACGACTACCTGACGAAGCCGTTCTCCGTCGAGCACCTCTCCGCCCGGATGGCCGCCGTGCTGCGCCGCTCGCGCGCCGCCGGCGGTGAGGCGCCGCCGCCCAGGGTCATCCGCGTCGGCGGGCTCTCCATCGACCCGCTGCGCCGCACCGCCGAGCTCGACGGGGCCGAACTCGACCTGACCCGCCGCGAATTCGACCTGCTCACCTTCCTGGCCGGACGGCCCGGTGTGGTCGTCGCCCGCAAGGAGCTGCTGGCCGAGGTCTGGCAGCAGGCCTACGGCGACGACCAGACCATCGACGTCCATCTGTCCTGGCTGCGCCGCAAGCTCGGCGAGACCGCCGCCCGGCCGCGCTATCTGCACACGCTGCGCGGCGTCGGCGTGAAGCTCCAGCCGCCGGCCGATGCCCCGGCCGGTGCCAGGACCGACGCCCAGGCCGGTGCCAGGGCCGACGCCCAGGCCGGCGCCAGGACCGACGCCCAGGCCGGTAGACCGTTCGATACGCCGCTCTCGGAGCCGCCCGCATGAGATGGGCCCTGGTCAAGGTCTGCCTCGCGGTCACCGCCATGGTCGTCATCGCCTTCGCCGTGCCGCTCGGACTCGTCATCCGGGAGATGGCCAGCGACCGGGCGTTCTCCGACGCCGAACGCCAAGCCGCGATGATCGCCCCGACGCTCTCCATCACCACCGACCGCGAGGAGCTGACCCGGGCCGTCCTGTCCACCGAACCGGGCGACCGGGGACGCCTCGCCGTCCATGTCCCCGCCGAGGGCGGGGCTCTGGACATCGGCACCCGGCGCGCCACCCCCAAGGACGTGGCGACCGTGCGCAAGGCCGGGCGCGCCTCCATCACCGAGGTCACCGGCGGCTTCGCGCTCCTCCAGCCGACCGCGCTGGGCACCGGGGACATCGCCGTCGTCGAGGTGTTCGTCCCCGAGGGTGAGGTCTCCCACGGCGTCGCCACCGCCTGGCTGACGCTGGCGGGCGTCGGCGTCGCGCTGATCGTCGGCTCGGTCGCGGTCGCCGACCGGCTCGGCGTACGGATGGTGCAGCCCGCCCAGCGCCTCGCGGGCGCCGCCCAGGACCTGGGGGAGGGCCGCCTCGGCACCCGGGTACCCGAGGACGGCCCCACCGAACTACGGTCCGCCGCCGTCGCGTTCAACTCCATGGCCGACCAGGTCGTCCAGCTCCTGGCCAACGAGCGCGAGCTGGCCGCCGACCTCTCGCACCGGCTGCGCACCCCGCTCACCGTGCTCCGGCTGAACGCCGCGTCCCTCGGCGAGGGCCCGGCGGCCGAACAGACCCGGGCGGCGGTCCAGCAGTTGGAGCGCGAGGTCGACACGGTCATCCGGACCGCCCGCGAGCAGCGCCCGCAGTCCCCGGGCGGGCAGGCGGGGGCGGGCTGCGACGCCTCCGAGGTGATCCGTGAACGCATGGGCTTCTGGTCGGCGCTCGCGGAGGACGAGGGCCGCGAGGTGCGCCTCGCGGGAGTCGACCGTACGGTGCGCATCCCCGTGGCCCGCCCCGAACTGGCCGCCGCCCTGGACGCGTTGCTCGGCAACGTCTTCCGCCACACCCCCGAGGGCACCGCCTTCTCCGTCGACGTCCACCACAGCGGCGACGCGGTCATCGTGCTCGTCTCCGACGCCGGCCCCGGGATCTCCGACCCGGAGGCCGCCCTCGCCCGGGGCGCCAGCGGGCGCGACGGAGCGAGCGGGTCCGTCGGCTCCACCGGCCTCGGCCTCGACATCGTGCGCCGGGTCGCCGAGTCCACCGGCGGCGACCTGCGCATCGGCCGGTCCGTCCTCGGCGGCACGGAGGTCCGGATCTGGATCGGCCTGTACGGCAGCCGCCCCGAGCGCGGCCGGCGCGGTCACGGCCGCCGGGTCGGCCGCCGGGCCGGCTGGCAGCGGCGCAAGGAACCCCGGGCCACGACCGTCCCCGGGCCCCAGCATTAACCCGCGCCGATGGGTTCCTTAAGCCCGCCCTAAGAACCTCAACGGCGGTCCGTAACACCCTCTTTGCCCGTTCCGTTGCCGCTAGCGTGTTCGTCGTACCTCCTCGTCGGCGGTACAGCCCCCCCCACGCCGGCCCCCGCTGCCACCGGTCGCCCCGGTGGCGGTGGGGAAACCGGCGGCCAGCAGCCCGCACGTCCCCCTCGGGCCCCGAGCCGCACCATGGCCCCCCACCGCGCGCCCCGGCCGGACCCCACCCCACCTCCGGCCGGGGCGTGCACCTCACCCGGCCTGGGCCCGCCACTCCTGTGCGTACGCGTCGAAGATCGCCCGCAGGTGGTGGCCGATCTTCAGGTAGTCCAGATCGTCCAGGTTGGCCAGCGACACCCGCACCGACCACTGAGGGCCGTCGAAGCCGCCGCCGTTGAGCAGCACCACCGACGTCTGCTCGGCCAGCCGGAACAGCGGGTCGACCGGCTCGTAGTTCTTCTCCAGGAAGTCGGCGAACGGCTTCCCGTGCACGCGCTCCGCCTCGGCCAGCAGATCCAGCTCGATGTAGTACGCCGCCCGCTTCGGGTCCTCCGAGACCTTCATGTGCGCGCCCTCCAGAAGGAGTTCGAGCCGCTGCCGGACGATCGACCGGATCCGGTGCTTGTAGGCCTGGCCCTCGTCCAACATGTCGAACAGCGAGAACAGCACCATCATCATCTGCTGCGGCAGCGACAGACCCGCCGTGTGGTTCAGCGCCACCTGCCGGGAGTCCGCCACCAGCCGGTCGATGAACCGGATCTTCTCCGGCTCCAACGACAGGGTGCCGTAACGCTTGTCGAGCCGGTTCTTCTGTTCCCGGTCCTGTTCCGCCAGCATCGCGTCGATCACGTTGTCGTCGTGCAGTGCGATCACTCCGAGCCGCCACCCCGTCGCCCCGTAGTGCTTGGAGTAGGAGTAGACGAGCAGCGTGTTGCGCGGCAGATCGGCCGCGAGCGAGCGGAAGCCCTCCACGAAGGTCCCGTACACGTCGTCGGTCACGATGATCAGGTTCGGGTTCCGCTCGCCGACGACGGACACGATTCTCTCGGAGACCCGGGTGGAGAGCGCGAGGGAGGGCGGGTTGCTCGGGTTCACACAGCAGACCAGCTTCACCGACGGGTCCGCCAGCTTGTCGATCTCCTCCTCCGGGTAGCGCCACTGCCGCACCCCGGTCTCCGTGAACAGGCTCGCCTCCACCCGCACCACGTCGAAGTCGTACGTGTCCAGCTCCGGGATCTCCAGGTACGGGGTGAACACCGGAACCATCAGGGCGATCCGGTCGCCCTTCTCCAGGATTCCGTTCTTCATCAGCGAGTCGAAGACGTAGCACATCGCCGCCGTGCCGCCCTCGGTCGCGAAGAGGCTCAACGTCTGTCCCTCCGGCGGCCGGTGGTCGAACATCTCGTCCGCGATGTAGCCGCGCACGATCTGCTCGGTGTGGTGCAGGATCCGGTCCGGTACGGGATAGTTGTCGCCGATCGAGGAGTCCGCCAGCTCGTGCACGAACGCGTCCCGGTCAAAACCGAACCGCTTCACCGCCAGGTCCACGCTCGCCTTCAGCAGCTCGATGCCCGGCAGCTCCGGGTGCGTACGGACGAAGTGCTCGAAGCGCTCCGCGCACCCCGGCTCCTCCGGCATGCCGCCCAGGTTGTCGGCCGTCCACACCCGGCGGGACTCCGACAGCGCGAAGTAGCCGAGCGCGTGGTACGCCTCGCGGGGCCCCGTGGCCACCCAGTTCGGGTTGCCTCGGCCCGCGTTGAGCATCGTCCGGGTCGACTTCCCCTTCTGACCCGGCTGATCGCTCTGCGCGGCCGTCGCGATCTGGATGAACTTGTCCTTCAGCTCGAACGGGGAGAGCTGGGCGAACGACCGGATCTCTTCACGGCTGATGCTGGTCTTGGGCATGGTGGTGTCCACTCCGTAGCGGGTCAGTGGTTCAGCAGGACGATCACGGCGCCCCACACCGTCAGCAGCACGTTGCCGACCGCGTACGGGATGGTGTAGCCGAGGGTGGGGATCTGGGACTTCGAGGTCTCGTTGACGGCGCCGATCGCCGCCGTGGTGGTCTGGCCGCCCGCCAGGACGCCCATCAGGATCGGGAAGCGGATCTTCTGCACGTAGTGCCCGACCAGGAACCCGACGATCAGCGGCACGACGGTGGCGACCGCGCCCAGGAGCAGCAGCCCCCAGCCGGCCGAGGAAAGCCCGCTGGTGAATCCGGGCCCGGCGTTGATGCCGACGACGGCCACGAACAGGCAGAGCCCGAGCGTGTCCATGAACCACTGCGCGCCGGGCGGCACATTCCCGTACGTCGGGTACTTGCCGCGGATCCAGCCGAAGACGAGCCCCATGATCAGGCCGCCGCCCGAGGTCGACAGGGAGATCGGCACCCCGCCCGCCGTCAGCGCCGGGATGCCGACGCAGCCGCCGAGGAAGATGCCGAGGCCGACCCAGACCATGTCCGTCGCGAAGCTCGTCGGGACGGGCTTGCCCAGCGCCTTGCCCGCCGGGCCGACCAGGCGTGCCGGGCCGGTGAGGACGAGCGTGTCACCGCGCTCCAGCTTCGTGGACAGCCGGTAGGGGAAGAGGGCCCCCGCCCGGTACAGCTTGTCGATGTACACGCCGACCATGAACGGCTCCCGCCGCACCTCCTCCACGGTCCGGCCCAGCTGCGCCTTCTCCGAGACGACGACGTGCAGCGTCTCGGTGCGGTAGCCCAGCAGCGTCACGTCGTCGGCCTCGGACCCGATGTGCGTGCGGGCGTCGAACTCCACCAGGTCGCCCCGGACGGCGCTGACAGCGACGGTGTCGCCGAGACGCAGTGTGCGGGACTGGTCGTGCTCCAGGACCGTGCCGTCGCGGCGGATCCCGGTGAGGTAGACCCGGCGGCCCAGCGCCTTCTGCTGCTCCTCGAAGTCCGCCACCGAGCGGCCCACCAGATCGGGCCGCTCGACGCTGTACGCGCGCAGCACCACCTCGTAGTACCCCTCGCCCTCGTCCGGGCTCTCGTCCGGCGCGTCCAGCTCCGCCGCCAGCTCCGCGCTCTCCTTCGCCAGGTCGCGGCGGTAGAGCCGCGGCAGGACGTTGGCCAGGAGCATCGCGCACAGGATGGTGCCGAGCGGATACGTCACCGCGTACCCGACGGCGACCAGGTTCTCCTGGGTCTTCACCTCGGCGGGGGAGAGGCCCGGCAGGGTGCCGATCGCGTCCTGGGCGACACCGATCGCGGCAGACTGGGTCAGCGCCCCGCTCATCAGTCCGGCGCCGAGCCCGGGACCGTAACCGAGCAGGTTCGCGAAGAGCCACGACACCAGCAGCCCGGTCACACAGACGACCACCGCGTTGACGACCTGCGGCAACCCGTCCTTGCGCAGCCCCCTGAAGAACTGCGGGCCGACCCGGTATCCAAGGGCGAACAGGAACATGATGAAGAACAGGTTCTTCACCGTGTCGTCGATCTGGACCTCGAACTGGGCCCCGAGCAGCAGCCCGGCCACCAGACAGCCCGTCACCGCGCCCAGCGCGATCGTCCGGTAGCGGACCTTCCCGAGCAGGAAGCCGAACGCGACGACGAGGAAGACGAGCAGCTCGGGGTGGGGCTGGAAGATGTTCCGGTTCAGGAAGTCGATCACGTCACGCCCCCAGTACGCCGACGAGGAGGGGCCCGGTCAGGGGCAGCAGGAAGTTGGAGAGCGTGTACGTGATCGTGTAGCCGAGAAGCGGTACGGAGCTCTGGGCCACCTGGGTGATGGAGGTGATCGCCGGGGTCGAGCACTGCTGTCCGGCGATCGCGCCGATCAGCAGCGGTTTCTCGATCTTCAGCAGCTTGCGCCCGACGACCAGGGAGATCGTCGCCGGGACCAGCACCATGGCGATGCCCGCGAACGGCAGCAGCGCCCCGTACTCCTTCAGCAGCGGCCAGGCCTGGGGTCCCGCCGCCAGCCCCGTGCAGGCGATGAAGACGGCCAGCCCCATGTCCTTGAGCGTGCTCGCGGCCTGCGGCGGAAACGCCCCGAAGGTCTGGCTGCGGGAGCGGAACCAGCCGAAGACCAGGCCGGAGATCAGACAGCCGCCGCCGGTGCCGAGCGACATCGGGATGTCCCCGAGCTTCACGACGATCTGGCCGAGCAGGGAGCCCGCCACGATGCCGAAACCGAGGTAGATGAAGTCGGTGGCGTCGTTCTTCACCACCGCGCCGAGCTTCGCGACGAGCCGGTTGAGCCCGCCCCGGGCGCCGACCAGGGTGAGCACGTCACCCCGCGCGAGGACCGTCTCCCCGCTGGCGGGCAGGTGCTGGTCGTTGCGCAGTACGTCGGTGACGTAGACGCCGTCCTTGCGGAACTCCGGATGGCGCTTCTCCAGCCGGTCGATCGTGGCGCCGATCGTCTCCTTCTCGGTGACCGCGACCTGACTGGTGGCCAGCGGGGCGTCGAGCCCCGGCACGGCCGGGGTCTCCGGGCCGATCTCCCGGCCCGCCTCGATGATGGCCGCCCGCTCCCCGACCACCTGGATCAGGTCGCTGAGCGTCAGCTCAAGGCCCGGAGAGGGCGTCAGCAGCCTGCTGCCGCGCTTGACGCCCTCGACGGTGATCCGCCCGCCCAGGGCGCTCTCCAGACCGCCGACGGTCCGCCCGTCCGCCAGCGTCACCAGATAGGTGCGGCCGACCATGCCGGGCAGCGCCTCGCGCTCGTCGGACTCCAGCCCGGCCTGGCCGCCGCGCATCTTCTCCCACAGCTCGCGCGAGGCGTCCGCCAGGTTGATGCGCATCAGCATCGGCATGATCTGGCTGGTGTAGAGCACGATGGTGATCAGGCCGAACAGGTAGCAGACCGTGTACGCGGTGGCCACGTGCCCCTGATACTGGCTGATCTGCTCGGAGGTCAGGTCCTCCAGCTTGCCGATGGCCTCGGTCGCCGTCCCCACGACGGCGGACTCGGTGGCCGCCCCGGCGAGGATTCCGGATGCCGTGCCCACGTCCAGGTCGAAGGCCTTGGCGAGCCCGTAGGCGATGCCCAGGACGCAGACCACCTCGATCAGGCAGAGCGCGAAGAAGCGCAGGCTCTTGCGGTTGAGGTTGGCGAAGAACTGCGGTCCGGCCATGTAGCCGAGGGAGAAGATGAACAGCGCGAAGAAGACGGTCTTGACGTCGTCGTCGACGCTGACGTGCCGCGTGCCGAGCAGCAGCGACACGATCAGGGTGCCGCAGATGCCGCCGAGCGTGATCGGGCCGACGCGTAGTTTGCCGACGAGGTAGCCGGCCGCGAGGCAGAAGAAGAGGGCCAGTTCGGGATGGTCACGCAGTACGCCCATCCCGCCTCACTCACCGGAGCTGGTGTCGGCGACCAGGGTGATCAAAAGGTACATAAAGGAGAAATTAACAGGGGCGGGGTGGTCCGGCAGCGCGCCCGGCCCGGTCCGCCCCCGTTCATCTTCCGACGGGAGGGCGGCTCAACACCCCCTTGATCGCCCGCTGGACATCCCTCGGCAACGGAATCGTCTTCAACTCTTGACACCCACCCCCTTCAGGCAGCAACCTTCCGGCAACGGCGCATGGGAGCGCTCCCACTCTGGGGGAAGGTCTCGCGCGCTTCCCCTTCCCGGAACAAGGAGCAGTGGAATGCGCATCACCCGCAGCGTTGCCGGTCGACGCAGGAGAACCGCCTTCGTGGCCACCACGGGCCTCACGGTCACCGCCCTCCTCCTCACCGGATGCGGCGGCTCGTCCGATTCGGACAAGGGAGCCGACGCGGACGGGAACATCACCCTGACCCTGGCCGACTTCGGGCAGTTCGGCTACAAGGAGGCCGGGCTCTTCGAGAAGTATCACGAGCTGAACCCGAAGATCACGGTCAAGGAGGACACCACCGCCGAGGAGAAGAACTACTACCCCAAGCTCCTCCAGCAGCTGAACTCCGGCAGCGGCCTCGCCGACGTCCAGGGCATCGAGGTCGGCCGGATCAAGGAGATCGTCGACACCAAGGCGGACTCGTTCGCCGACCTCTCCAAGGCGATCAGCGTGGACGAGTGGGTGTCGTGGAAGGCGAAGCAGGCCACCGCCCCCAGCGGCGCGGTCATCGGCGCCGGCACCGACATCGGCCCCATGTCCCTCTGCTACAACCGTGAGCTGTTCGAGAAGGCCGGACTGCCCACCGACCGGACCGAGGTCGCGAAGCTGACCGAGGGCGGCTGGGAGGACTTCCTCGCCCTGGGTGAGCAGTACAAGAAGAAGGCCCCCAAGGGCACGTACTTCATGGACTCCGCGAGCGCCATGTTCAACGCCGTGGTCAGCTCCAGCCCCGAGCAGTACTACGACGCGAGCGGCAAGCCGATCTACGACAAGAGCGCCAGCGTCGAGAAGGGCTGGAAGCTCGCCGCCGAGGCCGCGTCCAAGAAGCTGACGCAGGGGCTGGCCCAGTTCGAGGACCAGTGGCAGGCGGCCCTGCGCAAGAGCACCGTCGCCACCGTCGTCTGCCCCGCCTGGATGGCCGGCCAGATCTCCACCTACGCCGGTGACGCCAACAAGGGCAAGTGGGACATCACCAGCGCCCCGGGCAACACCTCAGCCAACTGGGGCGGCTCCTTCCTCGCCGTCCCGAAGTCCGGGAAGAACGTCGCCGAGGCCACCAAGCTCGTCAAGTGGCTGACCGCCCCCGAGCAGCAGGCCGCCGTCTTCAAGGCGATCGGCGTCTTCCCGTCCAACCAGGGCGCCTACGAGCTGCCCGACGTGAAGAACGCGACCCTGCCGTACTTCAACAACGCCCCCATCGGCCAGATCTACGCCGACGGCGCGAAGTCCATCCCCGAGGCGGTCCTCGGCCCGAAGGACGGCGTGATCAAGGACTCCATCTCCACCCAGATCAACAACATGGAGCAGCGCGGCACCAGCCCCGACGACGCCTGGGACGCGGCCGTGCGGACGATCGACAAGGCCATCGGCTGACCTGACACCGGACCGGCCCGCGCCGGTCCCGCGCCCGGGGGGGGGGGGGGCCCCCCCCCCCCCCCCCCCCCCCCCCCCCCCCCCCCCCCCCCCCCCCCCCCCCCCCCCCCCCCCCCCCCCCCCCCCCCCCCCCCCCCCCGCCCCCCCCCCCCCCCCCCCCACCACCCCCCCCCCCCCGCCCG